>NZ_FOQE01000009.1:0-517 GCF_900113675.1 Pisciglobus halotolerans | reverse complement strand
TTCTGAACTTGATCGCAGAAGTCTATCCTGTGAACAAGTTGAAAGTTTTATGTTCTGAACTTGTTCATAGAAGCCTATCCTGTGAACAAGTTGAACGATCTCTGCTCTGAACTTGATCTCAGAAGCCTATCCTGTGAACGAGTTGCAGCACAATAGCATTCAACTTATGCTGCTAAACATTGTCAGCAGTACATTTCCCATTTATTCAGTAAGTAAGCATGATATACAAAAAAGATTGCTGTTGCTGCAATTTAGCAGCACATGCAATCTTTTTTCTTATTCATTAGAATAGACCATATTCTATGGAGATAAGGGGGCTCATCTTCCCCCTCTCACATCAAAGTTTATAGCTATATAGTAATGGTTTAGACTATATTTCACGCATACGCCTATGTTGGGTCTGAGTCAAGACCTCGGACACGATTTGCGAGAGTTTTTTCGAGATTCCGGCGGGCGAGTATCTCATCGTTTCGATCAGCGATCAAACCAAAACCATTTGACCGCTGATCGAAACGAT
>NZ_FOQE01000008.1 GCF_900113675.1 Pisciglobus halotolerans | reverse complement strand
AGGCATGTTAAATCACACGTTACGTGAAGCCTATCTTCATCAACAAAATAGGAGCACGAGACAACAGCGCAAACGGAAACAACTGGTTCGTTTATCCTCGATATTGCATGAAAAAACACAACAGTCAGTCGGTGCAAAAGAGGGGACCATTCCCTTATATGCCGCTCATTCATCGGCAATGGGGCAACTAGTAAAAAGTTTTCGTTAACTCCTGTCTGCTTGGGGAAGGTTCCTTGTTTTGGGAACGTTCTCCAAACAGATAGGCCAGCAAACGGCAGAGCCGTGCGGTAGCTGATGAGTGTACAAAAATAGAAAGCCTAAACTAGCTTAGTAAAAGGGTGCCCGAGAAAAACTTGACACATACAAAAAGCTTTTTATGTTTGTGTGTTTCGATTAACATTCGTATACTGTAAGAGATGAAAGAAAGAAAAAATAATGATGCTGAACAGCATTGCATTAGGTTGAAAAGTATGGTATAAATTTGTCTGCATTTAATCTTGAAAAGAGAATGTTTACAAAAAAAGGTACAAAAATATAAGGATTTTATTTTTATCTCTGTCGCCTATTATCATCTTACTAGCAGACTTTTTTTTGAAAGGTGAGACCAAACGGATAAAAATAAAAGATGCAGCTATTGGAGGCTAGTCAAACTATGAAAATCGTAATTGCTGGAGGAGGAAAAGTTGGTTCAGTTTTGTGTTCTGAACTGTCCTTTGAAGGAAATGATATTATTTTAATTGAAAAAGATGCAAAAAAAATGGATGCCTTGATCAGTAAAAACGATATTGCCGGTATCGTTGGGAATGGTGCCAGCTATGACGTCCAAATGGAAGCCAATGTGGAAGACTGCGACATTTTTATAGCGGTTACGCCTCAAGATGAAGTGAATATCATGGCAGCTATCTTAGCGAAAAAATTAGGCGCGCACTTTACGATCGCACGCGTACGGAACCCAGAATATTCTAAGCATATCGACTTTGTAAGAGAAAGTTTAGGCATTTCTTTAATGATCAACCCAGAACTCGAGTCAGCAAGAAACATCGCGAGCATCATCAAGTTCCCAACAGTGCTAAGTTTGCAGTCCTTTGCAAATAATCGTGTCAACTTGGTTGAACTCGAAATTTCTAAAAATAGTCCTTTGAATGGTCTATCGCTAAATGATTTTCGTCACACTTACGGAGATATCTTGGTCAGCATTATCCAAAGAGGAGACGAAACCTTGATTCCTTCTGGAGAAAACACATTGAGAACCGGTGACCACGTTTACGTGATCGGAACAAGAAAAGATATCAGTCGTTTCTATAAAAAAGTCGGTTCAGAAAAGAGCAAGATCCATTCTGTATTGATCGTTGGCGGAGGCAGGATCACCTATTACTTGATCCATTTGTTGAAAGGCTACAAGATGAACATCAAAGTCATTGAACGGGATCTAGCAGCTGCTCAAACATTGAGTGAGACTTTCCCGGAAATCGAAGTGATCCATGGTGATGGAACAGATCAAGAATTTTTGGAGGAAGAAGGAATAGAAGATTATGATGCCTTTGTTTCCTTGACTGGAGTAGACGAAGAAAATATCATCACATCCTTATTTGCTTCGCAAAAGGAAATCAGCAAGATCATTACCAAAGTGAATCGTACGTTATTGCTGAAAATTTTCGGTACACTGGGAATGGAAGCTATTATTACGCCAAAACGAGTGATTGCCAATACCATTATTCGTTTTGTTCGTTCACTGACCAATACTGTCGTTTCTAATGTGGAAGCCTTGTATCGGTTGGCAGATAATCAAGCAGAAGCGATCCAGTTCAAAGTAAAAATCGGCAGCCGAGTGATCGGCACACCTTTAGAAGAACTGCGGACCAAACCCAACTTGTTGATTGGTTATATCATTCGTGGACCGCGCTTGATCCTGCCTGGCGGGCAAGATGAGATCAGAGCTGGAGATCAGGTGATCGTCATTACAAAAGAAAAGAAATTTGACGATATCGATGATATTTTAATGTAAAGAAGGTAAAAAAATGAACTTTTCTATTGTGCGATTTACGACTGGCAGACTGTTGCAGATAGAAGCTTTCTTGCTGCTGCTGCCGCTTCTGGTCAGTTTCATTTATCGAGAGCCTATGCAGTATCCTTTGAGCTTTGGTGCGGTTATCCTCATTTTGCTGGTCATTGGCCAGTTGACGAGCCGCAAAATGCCGCGAAAAACACGGATCACAACGAAAGAAGGCTTTGTTGTGGTCTCTCTTTCTTGGATTTTGTTATCCTTTTTTGGTGCGCTGCCGTTTGTTTTTAGTGGTGATATCCCTTCGCTGATCGATGCTTTTTTTGAAACAAGCAGCGGTTTTACAACGACAGGCTCCAGTATCTTGACCAACGTTGAAGCATTATCTCATTCGATGCTTTTTTGGCGCAGTTTTACGCATTTGATCGGTGGGATGGGGATCTTAGTTTTTGCACTGGCTGTATTGCCGCAATTTGAGTCGGAATCAGTTTATATTATGAAAGCGGAAGTTCCTGGTCCGACTTTTGGCAAGTTGGTCTCCAAGTTGTCTTCCACTGCCCGTATCTTATATGTGATTTATTTGTCGATGACTTTAGTGGTCGTGATCTTGCTCTTGTTCGGCGGTATGAATTTATTTGATGCTTTGCTGCATGCTTTTGGTGTGGCTGGAACCGGTGGATTCGGCATCAAGAATGGGGGTATTGCGTCTTATGACAGTGCCTATATTCAGTACGTTATCGCGATCGGTATGCTGGTTTTTGGTGTCAACTTCAACTTGTACTATATGATTTTGATCAAGCAAGTCAGACAAGTCTTCAAGAGCGAAGAATTGAAATGGTATCTCGGCATTGTAGCCAGTGCTGTCATGCTGATCGGGTTGAATTTGCTTTCTTCCTATGACTCACTTGAAAAGTTGTTTAGAGATGTGCTGTTCAGTGTTTCTTCTGTCATTACGACAACTGGATTTTCAACCGCTGATTTCGGCAAATGGCCGTTATTCTCGCAAATAATCTTATTGTTACTGATGTTTATTGGCGGAAGTGCCGGTTCGACAGCAGGGGGCTTGAAAGTCTCTCGTATCGTGATTCTTTTCAAAACGGTTATGTCAGAGATCAAACGAGTTGCCCAGCCTAATCGAGTGGTATCGATTCGATACGACGAAAAGGCCTTGAGCAAAGAGACGAAACATGCAGTAGCCAACTATATTTTGATTTATGCGGTGATCTATATTGCGCTGTTGTTACTGATCAGTTTTGATTCTCCAGATTTTCTGACTGCTTTCAGCTCAGTAGCCGCAACCTTTAATAATATTGGTCCTGGACTTGGGGCAGTGGGTCCCGCTGAAAGTTTTGCTGGACTAAATGATTTTTCAAAAGTCATCTTATCTTTTTCAATGTTGGCCGGACGGTTAGAGATTTTTCCAATGATCATCCTATTCTCGCCAAGAACTTGGAAAAAATAGAAAAGAGGATCAGCACAAGGCCGAAAAAAATTTTAGCAGTTAATGAATTTATCCTTGTCAAAGTGCAATTAGTAGACATTTGAAAGAAGAAAAAGTTAAAATAAGGAGTCGAGCGTGTGCTTGGCTCTTTTTTGCATCCAAGAGCAGTTTCTATTTGCGATGAAGGTACTGATGGCAGCCTCTTTTAGAACGAGTGAAAAAGGACTGAAACCTTGATAGTGAGCGAATAAATTGCTAATTTGAAGCAGAAGACGTATATTAAGAATAAAAAAGCAAAGAACAGATGATGATAAGAGCGGAGGATTCTTATGTACAAGAATGGTGTAATGATGCAATATTTTGAGTGGCATACAGAAGCAGACGGACAGCATTGGAATCGCCTGAAGGATGATGCAAAACACTTAAGTGAAATTGGTGTTTCCTCGGTTTGGATTCCGCCAGTTTTTAAGGGAACGTCTGTGGATGATGTCGGCTACGGCATATATGACTTGTATGACTTAGGCGAGTTTGACCAAAAAGGCACTGTTCGAACTAAATATGGAACGAAAGATGAGCTGATCGCAGCAATCGAAGAGCTGCATCGATATGATATTCAAGTTTATGCAGATGTTGTTTTAAACCATAAAGCTGCTGCAGATGAAACGGAACGCTTTAAAGCGATTGAAGTAGATCCTAACGATCGAAATAAAGCCATTTCAGATCCTTATGAAATTGAAGCTTGGACAAAATTCACTTTTCCTGGAAGAAAAGGCAAATATTCTGATTTTACTTGGAATTATCACCATTTTTCAGGAACTGACTATGATCAGAAGACAGACAAAAAAGCGATTTTTATGATTGTTAAAGAGGAAGACACTGGCTGGGCAGAAGATTGGGCTGTGAACAATGAATTCGGAAATTATGATTATCTGATGTTTGCCGACATTGATTACGATCATGAAGAAGTGAAAGAAGAAGTGATCAAATGGGCAAAATGGTTTGTAAAGGAAACGGGTGTAGACGGGTTCCGATTGGATGCTGTTAAACACATTCATGAAGGATTCATTCATCAATTGGTAACGGAATTAAGAGAAGCATTTGGCGATGATTTCTTTGTCGTAGCGGAGTACTGGAATAATGAATTTGATTACCTAGAAGGTTACTTAGAAGATCAGCAATATGACTTTGACTTATTCGATGTCATGTTCCATTATCGTCTATCTGACGCTTCAAAAAGCGACCACAGCTTTGATATGCGGTCCTTGTTTGATGATACTTTAGTGTCCGCTAATCCGATGCATTCTGTAACGTTTGTCGATAATCATGATTCTCAGCCAGGCCAGTCGCTGGAATCTTATGTAGAGCCCTGGTTCAAACCGCTTACTTATAGTTTGATCTTATTGAGAGAATACGGTTATCCAACCATTTTCTATGGAGATTATTATGGTCTTAAAGGGGAGCATCCTGTTGAAGGGCAGGCAGAAATGATCGATAAGCTGCTAGATGTGCGCGTTAATGCAGCTTATGGTGAAGAGCAAGACTACTTTGACCATGGCAATTGCATCGGTTGGGTAAGATTAGGGAATGAAGATTATCCGGATGGTTGTGCTGTGGTGATGTCGAACGGCGATGAAGGATTTAAAGAAATGTCGATTGGAGCAGACAAAGCTGGAAAAGTCTATGTGGACTGTTTAGGAAATCGGGAAGAAAAAATCACTTTGGACGAAAACGGAATGGGGCAATTCCCTGTTAATGAACGTTCTGTTTCTGTATGGGTCCAAGAAAAAGACTAAAAACACTTTATACTATCAAATGGATAGAGCAAAAAAAGATCTAAGGAAGTAGTATTTTCCTTAGATCTTTTTATAAACCTTTAGAGTCCTGAATCGTCTTTTGAAACAGGGATATCTGGTCCGTCTGTTAAGCGGTTTTCCGTTGTTGGGTAGACATCTGGTTGTATTTGTGGAACGGCAGGATCAGTCGTTGCAGCTGGTGAAGTAGACACAGGTCCTCCGCTTGGGTTAGGGTTTGGAACACTGCCAGGTTCTGGAGGCATTCCAGGAGCGACATGACCATCAACATTTAAATCAGTAGCGATATCATCGATGGTTTCTTGCAAATCAATGTCGTCATAAGCCATTTCTTCTTCTACTTCTTGATAAGATTGTTTGACTTCATCTGCAAAATCAGTTAGTTTGCCTTTTGCTTGGTCTTTCATTTTTACGCCTTGATCCATCAAATCTTGACGCAATTCTTTTCCTGATTTAGGTGCCAGCAACATAGCTGCAGCAGCTGAAGCGAGACCAACAATTAATGTTCTTCCAAGTTGATTTTTACTCATACTTTATTCCTCTTTTCTTTTATTTATTTTTTCTTTTTTCAATCACTTTTTTCGCGGTTCGTTGTACTTTTGTTGCCATAGGGACAGCTTTTTTAACTGTTTGGATCGGAGAAGACATAAACTGGTTGCTCAAATCATTACCGGCAACTTTTAAGTGGTTGATAGAGTGACTAAATTCAGTTGTTTTTTCTGAAAGTCCTGCGATATAAGCTTGTTTATCTTCCACATTCTTCGTCATCCCATTGACGCGCTGCTGCATATTGGTCACTTTTCCTTTGATGGCATCTGCAGCTTTCTTAAAGCGATCGACCTCACTATTTACATTTACCATAGTGTTATTGACATCGTTCATGACCCGGGAAATATTTTTACCGATGATAATGCCTGCAACGGCTAAACCGACGATTGCCAGCACCAAGATCACAAGAGCAATGATAAATCCTATCGACATACTGATGAGCCTCCTTTAATTCTATCATTTTTTATTCAGGTAGATGCGCGTTTTCCATCCTTGTAGAATGAACCTCTCTAAACGAGATAAGGAAAGGAAAACCCTTCCTATCTTTATGATTCAGTCTACCATTTTTTTAGAAAGAGTCCAAATAATAAGCAGGAAAGAAGGTGAAAAAGTGAAAGCTCCATGACCTCTTTTTTAGTTATGACGCTAGAACAGGCAAAGTTCTGTCAACTTGATCACAGATCGGTACTCTGTGAACGAGTCTCAGGAAAATTCGCGTCAACTTGATCACAGGGAGGCGTTCTGTGAACGAGTTACCGGCAAAACTCTGTCAACTTGATCACAGGAGCTTGGTCTGTGAACGAGTTACTGGCAAAACTCTGTCAACTTGATCACAGGAGGGTGTTCTGTGAACGAGTTGTCCAGCTGAACTCATTTTTTAGAGATGGTAGAAACGATTTGCTATTGTGCTTCTTTTTATGGGTTTGGTTTAATCACGAAATCAGCAAAGGAGCAGCGGTGTTAATTTTTTTACCTTTAAAGGCGAAAGGCGCAAAAGTTCTTTGGGATTTAAACAAAAAAAGGGGTTTAACATGAAGAAATGATGGTCAAATCATTGTTTTTCATTTAAACTATTGGATATATAGATACAAACACAGAAAGCAGGGATGGAAAAGATGAATCGTAAAGAGGAAGAGCATCGGGAAAATAAAAAAATGGACAACTTCCACATTACAGCAGCTGCAGATGGAGAAATCATTCCCATCACAGAAGTTCAAGACCCGGTCTTTTCAGAAAAAATGGCGGGAGAGGGTTTTGCCATCAATCCGGTTTCTGATACCGTCGTCGCTCCGATCAGCGGCAAGCTGTATCAAGTAGCTGATAGTCATCATGCCTATGTTATTGAGTCAGCAGACGGTTTTGAAGTGTTGGTTCACATCGGGATCAATACGATCAGTTTAAACGGTGAAGGTTTCCACACTGACCTCGTTTCAGGCATGATGATCGGAAAAGGCGAAGTGCTGGCAACATTTGCTCGAGAAGAAATGATTGAAAAAGGGATAGATGTGACTATTCCAATTGTTGTGGTCAAAGGCATCACGGAGTTATCAGAATGTATTTATCAGTATGAAAAGCATGCCAAAGCAGGCAAAACGGTTGCCATGACGATCAAAAGATTAGAAATCGCATAAGCAGGAAAGAAAAGAGCTTCAGCGGCTCTTTTTAATTTGGGGATAAAGTCTTTCTAGAGAGCGTGATACTGGCCTTTTTTGCACTTCCTTTACAGGTTATGTATAATATAAAATATGATAGAACAAGTGTGTCCTTTAACAAAAAAGTCTCGATTATCGAGGAGGAACTGACATGAAAAAGATATTAATTGTAGATGATGAAAAGCCGATTTCCGATATTATAAAGTTTAATTTAACGAAAGAAGGTTATGAAGTATATACCGCTTATGATGGTGAAGAAGCGGTAGAAATGGTGGATGAAGTCGAGCCGGATTTGATCGTTCTTGACTTGATGCTGCCGAAAATGGATGGACTGGAAGTTTGCCGAGAAGTGCGCAAAACGCATGATGTGCCGATCATTATGGTAACGGCTAAAGATTCAGAGATCGACAAAGTATTAGGCTTAGAATTGGGTGCAGATGATTATGTGACCAAGCCATTTTCAAATCGAGAATTGGCTGCTCGCGTGAAAGCTAATCTTAGAAGACAGACGTCACATGCCGTTGTTCAAGAAGAAGAGTCTAACGACATTGAAGTCGGTGCTTTAGTGATCCATCCTGACGCCTATATCGTCTCTAAGCGTGGAGAAACGATCGAATTGACGCACAGAGAATTTGAATTGCTGCATTACTTGGCTCAGCATCTGGGACAAGTGATGACGAGAGAACACTTATTGCAGACCGTATGGGGTTATGATTATTTTGGAGATGTCCGTACAGTAGATGTAACCGTTCGACGTCTAAGAGAAAAAATCGAAGACAATCCTAGCCACCCTGCCTGGCTTGTGACAAGAAGAGGAGTAGGTTACTACTTGCGCAATCCTGAACAGGAATAGTGGGAGGAGCAGATGAATAAAAAAATCAAGTTTTTTCAATCCATCAGTTTTAAGATCGTCATGGTATTTATTATTCTTCTGCTGGTCGCATTGGAGATCGTGGGCGCCAACTTTGTTAATCAACTGGAAAAAGAGCTCGTCAGTAACTTTAAAGAAGAGCGGACGCTTCAAGTTGGGTTCTTAGAAAACACCTTGGAGCCGATCTTGCTTGCCGAGAATAAGGCGGATATCCAGAAATCAGTGGCAGATTTGATCACTGAGTTTTCAGGAAGCGGCGTGATCGAGGTACGAGTGATCGATCCTAATTATTATATATTGGGAACGAGCGACAATACAAAGCAATCGTTGGTGGGTCGAAAGTCAACTGATCCTGAAGTTCAGCAAGGACTTTTGTTAGGCAGTTCTGTAACGAGCCAGTATATCGATCCGCTCACCAATGATCGGCGTTGGAAACTTGTTTCACCGATTATTGCAGACAATGGAACCAATGATGTTTTGGGTGTCGTTTTACTAGAGACGAATATTGAATCTGTTTATAAACAAATCAACGAGATCAATATTATCTTTTTAAATGCTTCCCTTATCGCTGGTGCTTTAACCATTATTTTAGCACAAGTTATTTCCCGGGCCATCACTAAGCCTATTTCAGAAATGAAGCAGCAAACGATCAAGATTGCAGGCGGCGACTATTCTGGTCAGCTTTTGGTTCACGGCGCAGATGAACTAGGCCAGCTTTCGATGGCGATCAATGAACTTTCTAATAAAGTAGAAGAAGCACAAGAAATTACGGAAGCTGAACGCAGAAGGCTGGATAGTGTCCTCACACATATGACAGATGGCGTTTTGGCAACTGATCGCAGAGGAAAAATCGTGATCATCAATGAAAAAGCCCAAGAAATGCTGGGGATTTCTCAAGAAGCAGCTTTGGGACAATCAATTTTGAGTGTTCTAGGCAGAGACACAGATATGACTTTGCGCCAATTGTTGGAAACACAAGAAGAAATGCTCTTTGATTTTTCAACAGTGGACACGCCACTGACCTTAAGAGGCGGCTTTTCATTGATTCAACGTGAAACAGGCTTTATCAGCGGAATCGTCTGTGTGCTGCATGATGTTACGGAACAGGAAAAAATCGAGCGTGAACGAAAAGCTTTTGTTTCCAATGTTTCGCATGAGTTGCGGACTCCGCTGACCAGCATGCGCAGTTATTTGGAAGCTTTATCAGATGGCGCTTGGAAAGATCCAGAAATCGCACCGCGCTTTTTAAGTGTAACGCAGGAAGAAACGAGCCGAATGATTCGAATGATCCAAGATTTGTTGGAGCTGTCGCGTATGGATTCTGGAAAAAGCAATTTGCAGCCAGAACTGACCAATATCAATAAGCTTTTCGATCATGTATTAGACCGATTTGATATGATGCTTAAAAGCGAAGCCTATGTCGATAAACATTATGCGATCAAACGAGATTTCACTCATCGAGAAATCTGGGTCGATGCCGATACCGATAAAATGATGCAGGTGCTGGATAATATTTTGAATAATGCGATCAAATATTCTCCAGACGGCGGCACGATCACTTGCCGTTTGATGGAAACTCATAATCTGGTAGTGATGAGTATTTCAGATCAAGGATTGGGGATCCCGAAAAAAGACTTGCCGCATGTGTTCGACCGTTTCTTCAGAGTCGACAAAGCCCGCGCACGTTCGATGGGCGGAACGGGATTAGGATTGGCTATTTCTAAAGAAGTCATTCAGCACCACGGCGGAAAAATCTGGGCAGAAAGCACAGAAGGCAAAGGGACAACCTTTTACATTTCACTGCCGTATGTGCCTTATGAAGAAGGTGATTGGGAATGAGATGGAACTGGTCTTTGATCCGTAAAGTAGTTTTGACACTCTTGATTTTTTTGAGCTTGTATTTGAGCGGCATCATCTGGAGAAACCCTGGGGATTATAACGACAATGCTAACGAAAAAGACAATACACCTCGTACGTCTGTCACATTCAATCGCAACATCTCTCAAGTTTTTGGTCCTTCGAGCATCGTACTTCACAATGCTGGGAACAGTCAATTGACCAATCACTCAAAAACCATTTCTTCACTGAATAAAATGCTTGATGAGTGGCAATTGTCTAGTTTGTCTGATCCTACTGCTGTAAAAAAAGCGGATTATCGCGAACGTTTGGCACAAAGCGGTGAAACGATCGAACTCATTTTCTCAGGAAACATTCCATTTGGGTTATATGAGAAATTTTTTGACTTTTTGCCAAATGATATTCAGAACCGAACCTTTAATCGTATCTATTTTTCTGTTTCAAATCCTACAGAAGCTTATTTTTACAATACAGATTCCGGTACTTTTTACCAAGCAGAAGTCGAACAAGATGATGAAAAAGACTTGCGTGAATTAGCCGAATCGATTCCTGAAGAAGCTTATTCAGCCAAAAGCTATGAAGTCAATGGCGATATCGTCTATTTGCCAGTAAAAGAAATCAATGTTCCCTACTATTCTTATATGGTTGAACAGCAGCCGCACAGCTTATTCATCGAACGGCTTTTTGAAGATACATCAGAAGTCCAAACGATCCGCAAAGATCAGCTGATCCGGTATTTTGATTATTTTAGTGAGTTGAGTATCGATGAAGAAACAAATATCTTAACGTATCATCGTTCTCGGACATCAGGAGATGAAATGAGTTTGCCTGATCGTTTCAAGGATAGTTTCAATGAATTGCTGCTGTATGAAAATTGGCCGAATGATGTTTTTTATACGAAATTCTCAAGTGTCACAAATGAGATCTCCTTTAGACGTTATTTAAAAGATTTGCCTATTTTCGGAGATGTCAAGCATGGCGTAACGTTCATTGGCACAACGGAAACAGGTTTAACTAGCTTGCAAGTACCGTTGATCGTAGCACAGACGCCTATTTCCAACGAAGAAGAAGACAAAAAAATGTTGTCTGGAGACGAGTTGATGTCGCGGCTGCAAAGTGTTGGTTATGGATCGCATGAAGTCAGCAATATCACTTTAGGGTTTACTTGGAAAAGTAATAAACAATCAGCTCGTGTCGTTAACTTTGAACCAGAATGGTATGTTGAACTCCATGGAAATTGGCTGCGCGCGAAAAAATTGATCGAAGATGGAGGAGGAAGCACAGATGGACTTTAAACGGATCGAGATGATTTTTATCGTGACTTTCCTGTTTCTAAATGGTTTCTTCCTTTATCAGCTTTCGCAAAAAAACCAAAATAATTTTATAGGTAATCAGTCAGGAAAAGTCGATTTGGTTACTGAAATGGAAAATCAGGACATCACGTTGCCGGCCTTTGATGATGAAGAATTAAAAGTACCTTATGTGCAAGCGGAAGCCAATGACTTATTAGATCAAAATAAAGACCAATTGACAAAGCAGACGGGTGTAGTTGATGAAGAAGGGATGTTATATGTCAGCATCCTTTCAGAACCGGTCAAGTTGTCGGAAGATGAAAAACTAACGACTAGTGACATTCAACGGATCAATACCTTTATCAAAAGCAAACAAGTCCTATTTGGAGAAGAATATGAATTTATTCGGTACGTGCCGAATAAAAAGCAAATCATTTATGGACAGATTGCTAATCACGTACCGATCGCTGATGGTACAGCTAATATCACGCTGCATCTGAATGGCAGCAAAGAGATCATCTCTTATGAGCAGACATATGCTGGCCCCGTAACGGTTCAAGGTGACAGCCGGCAATTGATTACAGATAAAAATGCAGTCGAAGTTTTGTATCAAAACAATAAGATACCGGCTGATGCGGATGTACGTAAACCGATTTTAACGTATTATCGTACGCTGAATTTGAATGAATTGAGCATGTATGCACCGGTTTGGACGGTAGAAATCATCTCAGGAAGCAATATTCACATTGAACAAGTAGATGCTGTTAGCGGCTCTGTATTGCAAGAAAGCATGTCGGATGACAAAGAAGAAACGCAAGATGTGCCCGCCGATTCATCTCCTTCATCAGGTTCAGAGAGCCAACAATAGCATGAACAACTATTAAGCGGAAAGGCAGCGCCATAAATGGACGTATCGCCTTTTCGCTTTTTTTGTTGGAAAAAAAGGGTTCTACAATAGTTAACGTTGGTCTGTAAAAAATCAATTTTTTTAATGCTAAGCTCGTTAGAATCCTATTTCTTTACCAACGTTAAAAGAGGAAGAACGGAAATAAGTCCACGGTATTCGAATTGTGCGTACTTGAGTTAAAGAATGAGATGGGATGAAAAAATGCATGTTACTTAACAGTAATATATTTGCTTGCAGCTTAAAATAGACCTTTTCTAAGAAATAATAGGGTCCGAAAAACAGAGGTTTAAAGGAAGATGAGATTTTTATTTTTGAAGTGGGAATTCTTGCATGAATGTTGTAAACTAGATAGGAATGAAAAAAGGAGCGGGTGTTCAAGATGGAAGAACTACAGAGAGGGTTAAATATCAGTATTTTGGCTAGCGGAAGTTCTGGTAATGTTACCTATATTGAATCTGCAAAGCAAAGAATACTAGTAGATTGTGGCTTGAGCGGAAAAAAAGTCACTGCCTTGATGAACCAGATCGGACGGGATCCCGCTGACTTAGACGGCATTCTAGTGACACACGAGCATCGAGATCATGTTCATGGTGTCGGTGTTTTAGCACGCAAATATAAATTAGATGTTTACGCAAACGAAAAAACGTGGCAAGCAATGGACCACATTGTAGGCAATATTGCTGTTGAGCAAAAACACATTTTTGAAATGGGCAAGACAATGGCGATCGGTGACATTGACGTTGAAAGTTTTGGCGTTTCTCACGATGCAGTTGCACCTCAATTTTATAACTTTCATAAAGATGGCAAGAGCTTTGTGATCTTGACCGATACAGGCTATGTAAGTGACCGAATGAGAGGAATCGTCACCAATGCAGACGCGTACTTATTTGAAAGCAATCATGACTTGGAAATGTTGCGTATGGGCCGTTACCCATGGAGCTTGAAACAACGCATTCTAGGGGATAAGGGGCATTTGTCCAATGAAGATGGGGCCTTGGCGTTGACTGAAGTGATCGGTGATGCAACGAAACGCATTTTTCTAGGCCATTTGAGCAAAGACAATAACATGAAAGAACTGGCGCATTTAACCGCAGATAATATACTCCGCGAAAAGGAATTGGGCGTTGATGAAGTGTTTACCATCAATGACACAGATCCAGATGCACCGACCGCTTTATTTTCACTGTAAATACATTTAGCGGCAGGGGTCTAACCTGTACTGGAAGCATCCCTCAAACATTACTATTTTGAAAAAGGCTCTGCTATTTTTTGTAGCAGAGCCTTTCGTTTGAATTTAGTTATAAAAGCGGCTGTTTATTGCTCCATTTTCTTAAGGGTATCTTTGCGAATCTCTTCCCTTAATGAAGTGAGGTAATGTGAGAAAGTCACTTTATCATCTGCATAGACAAGATTAAAATCATACTCGTTGGGCGTCCAAGTAGACAAATCAGAGAGATTGTGCTGGATCAATGCTTCAAGTCCATCGATCGCCTTATAAACTTTGGCTTCAATCGTTTTGCGTTCTTTCATTTCTTCATAAAGCTCTCTCATTTCTCCTGCATACGTTGACGGCAAAGAGCTGATCCAATGATACAGCAATTCTTCCTCTTTTTCTTCATGAGTTGCATTTTTATCAAATACAGGAATATCTCCCGTAAGACACTCGCCTAAATCATGGATGATGCACATCTTAATCACTTTATTGATATCAGCTTCAGGAAATTCGTCTTGCATAAAGAAAGCCATGAGAGACATCATCCAACTATGTTCTGCAACACTTTCATGCCTGCCCTTTGATGTATAGCAATGACGAGTAGTATTCTTTAAATTTTCAGCAATCGATAAAGTCTCCAACAATGTTCTTATTTCTATTTTTAATCCCCCTTAATTCAGAAAGAGCCTATTTGCAATACGAAACGTTTTCAAATCTATCTATAGGCTAACCTTCTTCCTCTTTAAATACAACCTTCATTGACAAGAAACAGCATGAGCCAGCAGAAACAACCCTTCTCAGCGATGTTGATTCCTAGCATTGCAATTCACACAATAAAGGTTCATTCGCTTGCTATGGAGCTCGATTGAGATCATAAATCTTAGCAAAATAGTACAAAGTGAGCGAAGCGAGACTTTGCAACATTAAAAAAGACCTTTTTCACTTTCGTCCTGCCACGCCGGGACAAATTCGCTGCAACTTGATCACAGGAGCTTAGTCTGTGAACGAGTTGCAGGCTTTATATTCTGCACTTGATCACAGGAGCTTAGTCTGTGAACGAGTTGCGGGTTTTATATTCTGCACTTGATCACAGGAGCTTAGTCTGTGAACGAGTTGGAGGCTTTATATTCTGCACTTGATCACAGCAGGCTAGTCTGCGAACAAGTTGCAGTTTTTATACTCTGCACTTGATCACAGGAGCCTGGTCTGTGAACGAGTTGCGGGTTTTACATTCTGAACTTGATCAGTAGGCGAGTTGTAGTACAATAAAATTCAACTAACTTATACTGTTAAGCCTCGTCTGCTAGCACTTGTCGAAAAATCCGTCAATCTGTACCGAGCTTAGAAAGAGCAGCTTCCTTCCTAAAGAATGTTTATTGTTGTGTTAGAAGAACTTAAAATAAGCAGAGAAAAGACATGAAAGATAGGACGAGAAGTAAAAAAACAGTATGTTTCAGTGTGAAAATATTTTGCTAAAAAATGGATGGGGTCTTTAAGTCTTTAGAGTACGTGAAGAAGAATAAACTGTGATAGAATAAAAGAGATAAGAACAGAATTTTATCCTATTTGTTTCATACAAAATTCAAAAATTCCGGTTATTCTAATAACAAATAGAAAATATTTTAAGAGGTGAATGAGTTGAATAAAGAACATAATAAAAAACAGGATCGCTCGCTTCTAAAGAAAAGTTTGTTTGGTACATTGACTGTTTTGTTACTAGCAGGCTGTTCAACGACGACAAATAAAGACAATGCTTCTAGTGATTCAGCAACGTCTCAAACAGAACAAAAAGCGAATGAGGCAGGCGTTAATCAAGTACGTGTGGAAGTGTCTTCTGATATCACGGACGCTGTGGCGAAAGTGGAAGATGCAGTGGTCACAGTGATCAATATGCAAGAACAAAATATGGATGGCTTTGAAGGCCTATTTGGAAATTCGGAAAATACCAGCAGCTCAGAAGGCTCCAATTTGCAAACAGCCAGTGAAGGTAGTGGCGTCATTTACAAGAAAGACGGCGACAAGGCTTATATCGTTACCAATAATCACGTTATTGCAGATTCTGATGCAGTCGAAGTTTTAATGAAAGACGGGACAAAGGTCGAAGCGAAGCTAGTTGGAAAGGATGTTTGGACTGACTTGGCAGTGCTGGAAGTTCCATCTGAAAAAGTGACAGCGGTCGCTGAATTTGGGGATTCTAATGCGTTGACAGTCGGTGAACCGGCAATTGCGATCGGATCTCCACTTGGAACCAACTATGCATCATCTGTAACTTCTGGTATCATTTCAGCGAAAAATAGAAGTGTAGCCACTGATACGAATGGTGATGGTATAGCAGACTGGGAAACAACGGCGATCCAAACAGATGCAGCAATCAACCCTGGGAACTCAGGCGGTGCTTTAGTGAATATCGCTGGTCAGGTTATTGGGATCAACTCTATGAAAATCTCAGAAGATACGGTAGAAGGTATGGGATTTGCTATTCCGAGTAATGATGTGATCGACATTATTGCCCAATTGGAAAAGAACGGCAAAGTTGTCAGACCGGTTCTAGGTATCAGCCTATTAGACCTGTCACAAATTTCTGAACAACAGCAAAATACAGTGCTGAAACTTCCAGAAAATGTGACATCAGGCGTTGTTGTGGCAAAAGTTGAGCCAGGATCAGCTGCTAGCAAAGGCAAGTTGAAACAATACGACGTGATCGTTGGGTTCGATGGAAAAGAAATTACGGATTCCATTGAATTACGAAAAGCTATTTACTCAACAAAACTTAACAAGGAAGTAGAAATCAAATACTACCGTGATGGCAAGCAAGAAACAACAACAGTGACCATGACCGAAGCAGATGAGTCATTATAAATGAGGTGAAAAAAGTCCTTCTTATTTAGTGGATAGATAAGGAAGGACTTTTTTTGTGGAGAAAACAACATCAAGATTTGTCAATGGGGATAACTTTCTATAGATTTCTGTGGATAACTTCTGTAAGATGAAGAAAGACAATAAAAAAGCATAGATACAAAGTTATCCACAGGCTTATGCACATGTGGGGATAAGTTTGTTTCCCCTTCTTTTTATAGTAGGGAAACATTGAAATAGCAGCTTTTTTTAAAGAAAAGGAAGAGAGAAAAATGCATGTAATTTCTGTGGAAATCTCTTTAGGGATTTTTTTTCGAAAAAAATTTTTTGACTAGATATTGTGATGAACAAATTTTCGCATACTAAATCATGGGAAGCAACCTGTGGACATGTGTATAACTTTTGTGGATAACTTGTGACTTGAGGTGGGTAACTGTGAATATTAAAATCATTAATGTGGGGAAGTTAAAAGAAAAATATTTGAAGATGGGAATCGAAGAATATAAAAAACGGTTAGGTGCATATGCAAAAATCGAATTGGTCGAAGTTCCGGATGAAAAAGCGCCCGAAAAATTAAGCGAAGCGGAAATGGAACAGGTGAAAGACAAAGAAGGGGAACGGATTTTAGCCAAGATCCCCGAACAAGCTTATGTCTTTGCCCTGGCGATCGAAGGCAAACAGCGAACGTCAGAAGAACTAGCTAAGGAAATCGAGCAGCTGGGTATCCGTGGACATAGCAACCTTGTTTTTGTCATTGGCGGTTCACTTGGCTTAAGCAAAGCAGTGATGCAGCGCAGCAATATACAAATTTCATTTGGCAAAATGACATTGCCGCACCAATTGATGCGGCTCGTACTTGTGGAACAGGTCTACCGAAGCTTCAAGATCATCCGTAATGAGCCGTATCATAAGTAAAGGAGTTTTTTTACATGAACTTGAAAGAACAAATCAGTCAGTACAAACCTTATCATGCTCAAGAAGCTAAAGAACAAGAAGTCATGCTGCGCTATCTAGATACATTTGATAACTTGCTGACGCGAGAAAATGAATTTGCTCACTTTACTTCGTCGGCTTGGATCGTTAATCAAGACCGGTCAAAGGTAGTAATGGCTTATCATAATATTTATCAATCTTGGTCATGGATCGGCGGACATGCAGATGGCGATGCAGATCTGCTGCACGTGGCGTTGAAAGAGACAGAAGAAGAAACAGGCTTAACGGCTATTGCTCCGGTATCGAACGACATTTATTCACTTGAAATTTTAGGCGTTCCAGCGCATGTCAAAAATGGCGAACCGATTGCTACACATCTGCATTTGAATGTAACGTATTTGATAGAAGCTGACGAAAACGAAAAAACGACCATTAAACCGGATGAAAACAGTGCGGTGAGATGGATGGATTTAGATGAAGCTGTAAAAGCCTGCACAGAGCCGGAAATGAAGGTGGTTTATCAAAAATTGAATGATAAACTAAAGATGATGAAATAAACATATCGGTAAAAAACACTACACAATGGGACACAGATGTATTTGCTAAAGAGCGATTGAAGAAAAGTATGTTACTGACAATGTTTTCTGCAGTGTTTTAGACCGGCTTGCCCAGACTGTTTCAGCAAGTATTCTTTTACCTTTTATTGTGTCCGTTACAGTGTTAAATAGGTTAGTGAGCTAATGTTTGAGTACTTTGGTGTACGAGTAGTATGATGAAGTTATAAATAAACATCATAAGGAGTGGTATTGATGGAAGCATATGAATTACCAAAAGTGTGGCAATGGGAAGAAGAGAATACGGAAAAAGGGGGCAACCGTCCAACTGCCGGCAGTCGTTTCGAACAGAAATTACCAGTAGGAGAGGCTCCGTTCCAACTGTATTCATTAGGAACGCCAAACGGTATCAAGATCACGGTAATGCTGGAAGAATTAAAAGAATTAGGTGTAGCCGGTGCTGATTATGACTTGTATACCATTAATATTGGGGAAGGCGACCAGTTTGGTTCCGATTTTGTTGAGATCAATCCGAATTCTAAAATCCCAGCTTTAGTGGATCAAAGCCAAAATCCTCGTGTAGACATTTTTGAATCCGGTTCGATTCTTCTTTACTTAGCTGAAAAATTTGACCAATTGATTCCAAAAGACATTCAGGGTCGGACTGAAACCCTCAATTGGTTATTCTGGCAAATTGGTGCAGGTCCTTATATTGGCGGAGGATTTGGCCACTTTTTCGCTTATGCTCCAGAACCGATGAAGTACCCGATCGATCGTTTTACGATGGAAACAAAGCGCCAATTAGATTTACTCGATCAAACTTTAGCAAAGCGTTCTTATGTAGCTGGCGATACCTATACGATTGCAGACATTGCCATTTGGCCTTGGTATGGTCGTCTGGCTTTAGGGAAACTATATGAAGGATCAGATGAATTTCTAAATATAGAAGAATATCCTCATCTTTTAGAATGGGCTCATCTCATTGCGGAACGACCAGGTGTTCAAAAGGGTCTGGAAGCAGAGTATCAACCTATCGAGAATTAAATCAAGGAGCCTGCAAATGTCCATGAAATGATGAGAGGAGAAAAAAATGTTGATCAACCTTGAAGCCTTTTTAAAAGAGCATGACATTTATTTTGAATTGTATCATCATGATCCGATTTATACGAATGAAGATGCTGTGATCATGAAGGAAGAAAAAGGATTTACAGGGACAGAGACCAAAGCACTCTTTTTGAAAGGCAAGTCAGGAAACTATTATTCATTTGTAACATTCACGACAAAGCATACTGACTTTAAACGATTAAAACAAGTAGTGGGAGAGAAAGTTTCAATTGTAAAATCTGCGGAGATGGAAGAACTGACGGGTCAAAAAGCAGGGGCAGTCACACCTGTAGGATATGAAGCTTCCATTCCAGTAATTGTAGATGCAGAGCTATTTGAACAAGAAAAATTGGTTTTTGCTCCTGCTAGTCCTGATCAAACGATGGTCATCTTAGCGGAAGATTTGAAAAAGGTCATTGCGCTGCTTGGAAATAAGCTGCTGATTTAC
Source organism: Pisciglobus halotolerans (assembly GCF_900113675.1). Classification (GTDB taxonomy): domain Bacteria; phylum Bacillota; class Bacilli; order Lactobacillales; family Carnobacteriaceae; genus Pisciglobus; species Pisciglobus halotolerans. The sequence continues at coordinate 81,359 of NZ_FOQE01000008.1, read as the reverse complement.
AATGATAATTTAAAAGAGGGGGAATTGCGGTGAACATTCAACCAATTAAAGCTTTTTCTGACAATTATATTTGGGTTATAGAAGAAGGAACAAAAGCAATAGTGGTCGACCCAGGAGAGGCTGAGGGCGTTCTAGCCTACTTGGAAAAACACCATCTTGATTTAAAAGCCATTCTTTTGACTCACCACCATGAAGATCATGTCGGCGGAGTGAAAGAAATCGTCACCCAGTACCCGAACACGCCTGTTTATGGACCCCAAGAAACAGCTTCTTTAGCAAATCATATCATTCAGGAAGGCGATGCTTTTGAATTGTTGGGCAAAAGTTTCCAAGTTTTCAAAACAGCTGGGCATACAGAAGGACATGTCAGTCTTTTAATGGAAGAAGCGCTCTTTTGCGGCGATGCTTTGTTTTCAGCAGGCTGCGGACGCGTCTTCACAGGCGATTACCAAGCCCAATACGATGCTTTGCAGAAATTTAAACAGTTGAAGGATGAAGTGAAAGTTTTTGCAGCTCACGAATATACACAAACGAATTTACGTTTTGCTCATTCCGTACAGCCTTCTAACGAAACTATTACGGAAGCATTGGACCAAGTTAATGCGCTTCGTAAAAAAGGAGTTCCGACTTTGCCTTCTACCATTGGCAGAGAGAAAAAAATCAATCCGTTTCTTACTGCAGAGACATTAGAAGATTTCATCACTTTGCGCAAAGCACGGGATCAATTTTAGTGGTAGAGTCAATAAGAAGGTTTTGGTGAGTGTCCGAAGAGGAGGAAACAGCACATATGGAGAAGCGGGAACATCAATCTATTGAAACCAATGGGATAAAATTGCATGTTGTTCAGCAAGGCCCTGAAGAAGGAGATTTGGTACTTCTTCTTCACGGTTTTCCAGAGTACTGGTACGGTTGGCACAAACAAATGGCTTATTTAGCAGATAAGGGATTTCGAGTGTGGGCGCCAGATCAAAGAGGATACAATCTTAGTGATAAACCAGAAAAGGTAACTGATTATCGCATAGAGTATCTAGTAGCAGACATTGTTGGTTTGATCAAAGCTTCCGGTAAAGAAAAAGTTTTTCTTATCGGACATGACTGGGGCGGAATCGTTGCTTGGAGAGTGGCAAGAGAGTTCCCTCAATTAATTCACAAATTGATTATTCTAAATGCTCCGCATGAAGCGGCTATGGGCAGACAAATCGTCCGCCAGCCTAGTCAGCTCTTAAAAAGCTCTTATATTCTTTTCTTCCAGCTTCGAAAAGTACCAGAGCGGCTTTTACAGTTTTCTAATTGGAAACCAGCATTGAGCGCGTTACAAAACAGCAGCCGAAAAGGAACATTCAATGATGAAGAGTTGCAATGTTATCGTACGGCTTGGTCTCAACCAAATGCCATGCGTTCCATGATCAATTGGTACAGAGCCAATTTGCCGGGAATGACAGCATCCAAGGCGCCATTAAAAGTAACGGTTCCAACTTTAGTGATCTGGGGAGCTAAAGACCAGTTTTTAGGAAGCGGACTAGCAGATGCAAGTCTTCAATATTGCGAAAATGGTCAAGGAATATTGTTAGGAGAGGCCACACATTGGGTCCAGCACGAAGAACCAGAACACGTTAACCAGCTGATGATGGACTTTATTGCAGGATATGAAGCGAGGTCGACAGAGACGACAGGAAAATGAGAAATCCAGCAATAGTGAGCATAGAAATGATGCTTACCATTGCTGGATTTTTTCATTGTTACTTTTGCGTGTCCAATTATTTAATAGCCGTTAACACTAGAAATTGAAGTGCAATAGAGTTCTACTTGTCGACAAACGCTCATCCTGTGAACGAGTTGCAGTTTTTACATGATGAATTTGATCACAGCAGCCTAGTCTGTGAACGAGTTGCAGTTTTTACATGCTGAACTTGATCACAGTAGCCCAGTCTGTGAACGAGTTACAGGTTTTACGCTCTGAACTTGATCACAGGAGCCCGGTCTATGAACGAGTTGAAAATTTTACGCTCTGAACTTGTTCATAGGAGCCTAGTCTGTGAACAAGTTGAAGATTTTACACTCTGAACTTGATCACAGGAGCCCAGTCTGTGAACGAGTTGCAGTGCAATAGCATTTAACCTTTGCTGCTAAGCATAGTTTACTAGCACCGAGCTAAAAATCCATTCGCCTATACCGAGCACAGAAGGAGGAGACTGCTTTATAAAAAGTGTTCGTTGCAGTGTTAATGAGAAAGTTTTAGACTTGGTTGGCAAAAAAGCTTTTAGAAATAGAAAAATGACACTGGCGAACATACTCACCAATGTCATTTCTTAGGTATTCAAATGTTTATTTTAACGTACCATCGTCAGTATCTTAAAACTTAGGACCGTTCAGTGCATGTTGTGCAGCAAGGTTCAATACGCCCCATTGACGGTCGAATTCAGGTTGGAAGAAGAAGTCTGCTACTGCTAAGTCTTCAAGTGTCATACGGTGTTGAACAGCTAAAGCTAATACATTGCCTTGACCAGTAACATCATAAGTCGACAGCACTGCACCGCCCAGCAAAATATGAGTGATTGGATCAAATAGTAGTTGTACGTACACAGCAGGGTTGCCTTCGCTTTCCGGAACATAACTTGGGCGCAGGGTATCTTGGTAGAAGGAAGTAGCGACTTCAACGCCCGCACGTTCAGCGGTAAAGGTATTTAGCCCTGTAGCAGCAAAGTTATAGTCAAAAACATTTAAAGCAGAAGATCCGACCACCCCTTGGAATGGCAGGGAAGGTGTGCTTTCAAATAAGTGTTCAACCACATATTTTGCTTCGCGGCGTGCAACAGATGCCAAAGCAATCGGTGTTTTCTTTTGAGCGGCTACAGAATAAGCCAGTGTAGCGTCTCCAATCGCATAGACGTCTTGCAAGTTTGTCCGCAAATATTCATCAGTATTGATCCAGCCGCGTTCATCTAATGAAACGATGTCTTTTAACCATTCAGTGTTTGGTTTTACGCCTGCTGCTTGGATGACAAGGTCGCTAGGGTATTCCGTATCTTTTGTTTTAACAGCAGATACTGTTTGATCACCGACATAAGCTTCAATGTGTGCCCCCATACCTAATTGAATGCCATTTTCTTCCAAATGTTTTTCAAGGATATCAGTCATTTCAGTATCCAAATAAGTTCCCAATGAGCGATCGATCATGTCTAGCAGAACAACTTCTTTTCCAGCTCTGCGGCTCGCTTTAGCAGCTTCAATACCAATATAGCCAGCTCCGATAACGGTTACTTTTTTAATGGAATCATCTTCTAATTTTTCTTTGATTTTAGTTGCCCAATCATATCCTCGCATCAAGAAGACATTTTCCAAATCTGCACCAGGTACAGGCAAACTATTCGGCATAACACCTGAACTTAAAATCAATTTGTCATAGGTATAGTCGTTCTCTTGGTTATTTTTTTTATCGAGGACAGTGACCGTTTTTTTATCCGCATTAATGCATTTTACTTGATGATTATTGAAAACATTGACCCCTTGTTCAGTAAATAGGGAAGGTTCAAAGTTTCGTACATCATAAACACTTGTCACGCTATCTTCTAAATATAACTCCATTCCACAAGACATAAAGGAAACATAGTCGGCTGCTTCAAACATCGTGATCTCAAGATCATCGTATTTGTTCAATAATTCTAAAACCGCTTGGTGACCGCCATGTGAAGCTCCCACAATAATAACTTTAGTTTTCGACATAATATACCTCCTAATATTAAGATAAGGCCATAAAACATGCTATTTTGTTTAACAGCCTTCCTCCTTTAAAGCGTAACGTTTCAAAGGGAATAATGCAAATATATTCACAATGAATTTGTGGATCTTTGCACTTCTTTAAGAATTTGTAACAAAAGAAAAAGTTTCGTCACAAAATAATGTCTTGCTTTCTGTAGGTTTTGAAAGTGACGGATGAACAAAAAAGAGCAGAACTGTCTGTTTAAAAGACAATCCTGCTCTTTTTAATGATAAAGTTATGTGGATTATAGATCCATTTCTGATTTGAGACGGTTCAGTTCATCTTCAACAGCAGCTGAACCTTCACTAGCGTATTTTTCTTCCAATGCTTTCGTTTCATCAACAGGTTCTTGGTTGAGTTCTGACATTGCATTAGCTTCGTCCAGCATACGGTCAGCTTTTTCTTCCATGCGTGAGAAGGAGCCCATTGCGCCTTGTGTTTTGCCCACTGATTCGCTCACGTCGTTTAATTTTTCTTGTGTTTTTGCTACAGACATCTTGCCTTTGATCATCGCACGGCGACCTTTCAAGGTTTCGATATCGGAAGCTAGTTTGTCGTGCATTTGACGCATCTTCGTAGCATTTTCATGTGCAGCAGCATAAGCTTGCGCCAAGCCCGTTCCAACGTTTTCTAACTCTTGCTTTTTCTTTAGGAAAATACGCGCATCGTCTTCGTTTCCAGCACTTAAAGCTTTTTTAGCATAGTCGTTATATTTCACAACTTCAGCTTCGTTCTGATCTACTTCGCGTTTCGCACGTGTTTCTTCTGCGATGACGCCTGCTGTGTTGCGTTTGACTTCTGCTAGGTCTTCGGTCATATCACGCAAGTATTGGTCGATCATTTTTTCAGGATCTTCCATTCGGTCGATCACCGCGTTGATGTTTGCATGAATAATATCGGAAAAACGGTCTAAAATTGCCATCTTTTCTTCCTCCTTAAAGGATCATTTATTTGTTTTGTTTATCTTCATATTTCTTTGCTAATTCTTCAGCTTCTGTGTTGCCATACTTTTCGATCGGCGTCTTGAGAATTTCTTCTGTTTGTTTGGCTTCTAAATTCTTTTGTTGTTTAGAACGCTGCCACCAGAAGAAGAGCAGACCGATCAGCAAAACAATACCCAATACAATAAAGACTGTGATCCATGGTGAACGAGTGACTTTCATGATTCGGTCAGCAGCGTCATGAAACGCTTTGCTGAAAAATTCCTCATCTGTCAAATCTTCATAATAGTACCGATCAATGTAGTCTAAAAGAATATCGCCAGCTTCTGAGTCAATGACGCTTTTAGCTTGTGTTCCAGTCACATAGTAATCTTGGTATTGATTAGGAACAGGTTCATAAAAAACGAGTAGGAGATGAGCTTCGTCCGTAAACAATTGATCATAAAGCTGATTAGCATAATCAGCTAGCTCATCGTCAGATAACTGAGATGAGCCCTTGATATCATCTGTAATGTAAACATAAGGTTGGACACCCGTTTTATCATAAAAGTGCTTCAATCCTTTTGTCAGTGCTGTTTGGTTGCCAATCCAGCCAGCTTCATCTGTAAAATATGCTGTTTCATTGACGGAACCCTTATTTAGCGGCTTACGCTCAATCGTTGATTTTGTGATATCATTCGATCCGCCAAAGCTTCCTGGAGTGCCTGGGCTGCTAGATTGAAAACTGCCAAACAAAAAGAACAGGACAAATAGAATCAGCAAGAAAAAGACGATTGTACCACATCCGCAACCGCATCCGGAATTTCCGCCACCCACGCCACCATAACCAGGTCCTCTTCTGTATCGACGCGAACTGCCTGGTATAAAAATGGGCCCGGGTCTGAAAATCGGTCCGCTAGAACCACGGTTGCTGCCAGAAGATCCACGGCCGAATGAACCGCCTCCAAAAGATCCACCGCCTCGACCACTGCCGCCGCTGCTGCGACCAGCACCGCCTCTGCTTCCGCCGAACGAACCACCGCCGCCTCTCGATGAACCGCCTCCAAAAGAACCGCCGCCTCGGCTTCCACCGCCTCTGCCCATAAAAACCCCCCTTTTTATCACAACTATAATTGTCTTAAATCTAGCATAGCACAAGAAAACAAGTCAATTTATAAGCATTCTAGATTAAGCTCAAAGTACGAAACTTCTAACTCGTTCACAGGACAGGCTGCTGTGATCAAGTTCAGAGTGTAAAATCTTCAACTTGTTCACAGGACAGGCTGCTGTGATCAAGTTCAGAGCGTAAAGTTTTCAACTCGTTCACAGACCGGGCTCCTGTGATCAAGTTCAGAGCGTAAAATTTTCAACTCGTTCACAGGATAGATTTCTGTGATCAAGTTCAGAGTGTAAAATCTTCAACTTGTTTACAGACTAGGCCTCTGTGATCAAGTTCAGAGTGTAAAATCTTCAACTCGTTCACAGACCGGGCTCCTGTGATCAAGTTCAGCATGTAAAAACCGCAACTCGTTCACAGGATGAGCTGCTGTGATCAAGTTCAGAGCACAAGCCCTTCAACTCGTTTACAGACCTGGCTGTTATGTAGTTTGGCAGCAAATCGTCCCAACGTGATAGGGAGAAAGCCAAAAGATCTTTGCGGATGCAAAGTCTCGCTTCGCTCGCTTTGTACCCTTTCGCTAAGATTTATGAAATCAATCAAGCTTAATGGCAAGCTTTAAGTAGTGTCCATTATGTACGGATTACAAGAAAGCCGCCTGGATAAAAGACGATATCCAAGCGGTTTTTTAGGGTAATATTTAGTTTGTGTAGTTATCAAAGTAGCCTTTGATGTAAACGAATGGGGTTCCTTTGTCGCCGCTGCCGGATGTCAGATCAGATAATGAACCGATCAAGTCCGTTAGCTTACGCGGTGTAGTACCTTGAGATTCCATAGCACCCATGAGGTCTTCGTTTTTATTCGTGATATATTCAGAAATAGCTTGTTGCAGTTCTTCTCCACGCAAGTCAGAGAAGTTGTTGTCGGCCAAATATTTCAGTTTGACTTCGTTCGGCGTTCCAGCAAGGCCAGCTGTATAAGCTGGTGACACAACAGGATCAGCCAGTTCCCAAATTTTTCCGACAGGATCTTTGAAGGCGCCATCTCCATAAACCATCACTTCGATCGTTTTGCCTGTTGCTTCTTTGATCTTAGTTTGGATGCGGTCTACAAGCGGTTGGCAGTTATTTGGAAACAATTTGATACTATTTTCTGTTGCTTTGTTTGAGCCAAGTAAGCCAAATGTTTCGTTAAAGCCGCTGCCGTTGTGGGATGCGATCAAAAGATCATCTAATCCATACACTTTTTCAGCGCCTTGATTGGTTAAAATGCGTTTTGTACGGACACGTGTGTGGATGTCGCAAGTCAACACATTTGGAGTGTAATCTAAAATAGTTTTGGCATTATTTGAGAAGATGATTTCACATTCAGCACCTTCTGCTTCAATGAGTTGCTTGTAATATTCGATGTAATCTACACCGGTAAAGGTATGTTTTTTATAGCCAAAGTGTTCGCGGAATTCCGTTTCTGTCAAAACATCTGTCCAAGGGTTGATGCCTTTGATATCTAATTCGTCAATATCCACTAAGTGATTACCGACTTCATCAGAAGGGTAGCTCAGCATCAATACGACTTTTTTCAGGCCTTTTGCGATTCCTTTTAACAAGATAGAGAAACGATTGCGGCTAAGAATTGGAAAAATGACGCCTACTGTTTCATCACCAAATTTGTCATGGACATCGGCAGCAATATCATCGATGGTAGCGTAATTTCCTTGTGCGCGTGCCACGATTGATTCGGTTAAAGCGAAGATGTCTTTGTCTTCAATAGCAAAACCTTCTATTTCTGCAGCCTTTAGAATAGTGCTTACGGCAAGTTCTCCTAATTGGTCCCCTTCATTGATAATAGGTCCACGAAGTCCTCTTACGGTCGTTCCAACGATTCTTTCCAATTGACTCTCTCCTCTGGCAGCCGGTCAAATAATTTTAAACGGCTTTATCTTGTTTTTATCTTACTTGTTTACTATACACTGAATGTATGCTATAAGTAAAATTAATCATAATAATAGAGGATATTAGGAGAGGTTATATGGTAGGGAAACTAGACTTGTATCGCGTATTTAACGTTGTCAGTCAGCATAAAAGTTTTTCAAAAGCAGCTGAGGAATTATATACCACCCAATCTGCAGTCAGTCAGTCGATTTCAAAACTGGAAAGTGAATTAGGGATCCAGCTTTTTTACCGGACACCAAAGGGAATCGTTTTAACAAGTGAAGGTCAGCGTTTGAATGACTCAGTTCGTTCAGCTTTGGGCATTTTACATGCAGCGGAAAATCATATTATTGATTTTAAGCAGCTGAAGCAAGGGGAGCTGCGAATCGGCGTGGGGGATACGATCTCACGTTATTTTTTGTTGCCGTATTTAGAAAAATTTCATGCGGCTTACCCTGGGATCCGTCTAAAAGTGCTCAATGGCACCACCACCGATATTTTAACTTTTATCAAATCGGGTGCAGTTGATGTTGGGATCTGCAATTTGCCGATTCAAGACCAGCAAATTCAAGTCACCCCATGCAAAACGATTCAAGATATTTTTGTTTGCGGCGAAAAGTATAAGGACATTACCGCTGCCCCAGTCAAATTTGAAACACTAATGGAATTGCCGCTTATTTTTTTGGAAAAAAAATCAAACTCGCGTATGTATGTCGAGCATTTTTTAAATAAAAAAGGGCTGCAAGTTTCTCCAGTTTTTGAATTAGGTTCCTATGATCTGGTAATGGAGTTTGCAAAAATAAATTTAGGTATTTCATGTGTGATAAAAGAGTTTTCCAAAGAACCGCTGGAAAAAGGCGACTTGTATGAGGTGAAACTGGAAGAAGACATTCCCCCTCGAAGTATCGGCATCGTCCGCTTGAAATCCGTTCCCTTATCTCCCGCCGCAGAAGAGTTCGCTGAGAGCATCAAAACCATCTAGCTTAGAGATATCAATAGGGAAAGTTTGTTTCACGAAACAAACTTTTCAAACCCATTAGAAAAAAATGACTTGAGACTAGAAACAAGGTTGAGTTGGTCAAAAAGAGCGTTAATGACAAACTCAGTAGCCGTCTAACGTTTGATTTAGTCAATAAGTAAAGTTAATGACAAACTCAGTAGCCGTCTAACGTTTGAGTTAGTCAATAAGTAGCGTTAATGACAAGCTCGGTAGCCGTCCAAAGCTTGAGTTGGTCAACAAGCTGTGTTAGCAATCAATTTGAAGCTGGCATCAGGTCATTCAATACGTAAGGGGAGCCCATTTGCCCAGTCGAAACAGTTCTTTCATGTTAACAGAAATGATTTGCCAGTGTGGCCAATTAATTGAAAGCTAAAGGCTTTTCATGTAAATTTAAGATAACAAAGATAATGATCTGCTAGGGTTGCAGCTTATGAACTCATTTGTTTTCCTTATCAAATTCAACAAAGACCGCCATGCCAGCAGATCATTCATCCAAGGGTGTTTTTAAACTAATCTAAGGAGGAATTAACATGAAAGCAGGAATAAAAGCTTGGCTAAATGCTGTTGTGTTGGTCATCGTTTTAGTTGTCAACTACATTAGTAGCACGGGCGCCATCAATGGTACGAATCAAGAGCAGATGTCGAATAAATACCTTACACCTATTACGCCGGCGCCGTTCACATTTAGCATTTGGGGCGTGATTTATACGCTGGTATTGATAACGATCATTATGTTGATTGTTGATCGGAAAAAAGAGAGTCATAAAGCACTGATCAATACGATTTCGCCATTGTTCTGGCTGACGTCGCTTTTGAATATTGGCTGGATCGTTACTTTTTTGTACGATCAAGTCTTAGTCTCTACGTTATTGATTTTAGCGTTAACAGTTGTTTTGGTTTTGATCAATCGAGAAATTTTAAAAGACGAAAATCAAGGGAAGAATATATTTGCCTTAACGTTCGGGCTGTATAACGGTTGGCTGTTAGTAGCAACGATCGTTAATATCGCCGCTTATTTGGTCAAAATCGACTGGAATAGATGGGGATTATCAGAAGAAATGTGGGGGATCCTATTATTGAGTGTGGCTTTTGTATTGGCGATCGTACTGATGATGGCCTTGAAAAACGCCGCGATTCCTTTGCCGGCAGCTTGGGCCTGTTTTGGTATATACAGCTTCGTGACATCGCCTGATGGATTTAACGGTGCTTATCCTCGCTTAATGTTCGTCGCCCTTTTGTATCTTATTGGTTTAGGCATCAGTGCCCTTGTTCAGTTCAAAGTCAATCATTGGAAAGTCATCCCTGCACCACAACGGAAAGTTCATTTTTAATAAAAATGAAAACCGTCCCTTAGGATAAGGGGACGGTTTTTTTAAAAGAAATGAATTTTTTTGAGTGAGACATTCCTCTCTTTTTTGTAAGATCCATTCGTTCCTAATGAATCTTAACTTTTTAAGAAGTAACGGTTATGGGATTGCTGCAGATTCGGACATTTCTTGCGCCAGTCCACCATCATCGTTGATGTTTAAAGAATCAATTTTCCCTTCTTTTTGATTGCATTCAGCTTTACCGAACATCGTTGTCTTTTTTTCTTCTCCTTGGTTTGTTATAACATTAAGTTTTACTTCAAAGCGATATCTTTCAGGATGGTCTTTGTCTTGCTTGGTCTTTATTTGCTCGACACGGGTTTGGTACCCTGATTGCTCAGCTAAAGAGGGATAAATAGAAGCTATTCCTAAAGTAAACTTATCGTAACCATAGTCTGTAAAGATGTCTCCATATCTTTCTTGCATGGACTTTTCTATTCCGTTTTTTTCACCTGAAGTATCTGTTGTACTTTCGTTATCTGGCACATCTCCTATTTTTTCAGCATTATCAGGGTTATTTACTTCCTCCATCAATTCCTTATCAGGAAGAGTAAAAGCTGTTTTTACAGCTGATTCAATTGACTTTACATTGGGATCACTTAATTTTGAACAACCTGCAACAACAGTTAATAATAAACTAAGTAAAAGTAGTTGTTCCAGCCAAATTAACTTACTTTTTTCCATGCTGATTCTCCTCTTTTAAGGAACTAAAGACATTTAAAAAGCTGCAGTTCTAATTTTGGAAAATTTTCTTACACTTTTATTTAAAGCATTAGCTATGCTTTAACCATGATAAACTTTGAGTAAAAGCATCTCCTCCAAGCTTACTATGCATGAATAGTTTAGGCTTGCTTCATTTTTGCCGGGTTTTTAGGCTTTTCGCGTTTGGCACTCATTTCCATTTGATCGTTGTAGCCCCAGAAGTACGTCAGCAAGAAGGCGACGAGCAAAGTGATGCCTGTGATGAGGAGCGCATACCAAAAGTTAGACGTGATCCCATTTTCAGGATCGATGTAAGACGGCAGCCCAATGATCGAGCCGATAATGCTCCACATATTGACATGGAAAAGCCCGGTAAGAAAGCCGCCGACCGCACTACCGATGCTGGCGCAGATAAAGGGACGGCGATAACGTAATGTAATCCCATAAATAGCTGGTTCAGTAATGCCGCAAAAGGCAGATATGGTTGCCGCATAGCCCAATTCTTTTACTTTGGGCTTTTTGGATTTGACCGCTACAGCGAGAGCCGCCCCAGCTTGTCCAACGATGGTCACACTCACGATCGCTGAAAGGTAGCTATAGCCTAATGTTGCAAAGTCATTGACATAAATCGGAATAATACCCCAGTGGAGTCCAAAAATAACCAATAATTGATAGAAACCATCAATGACAGCACCAAAAATAGGCGCGTTCCAATTTAATAATGTTTGGAGACCATTTGCCAATCCGAATGAAAGCCACGTGATAATAGGGCCGGTAACGAGAAACGTGACAGAAGTGACAAGGCCAATCACAATGATCGGGTTTACAACGGCTTGAAGGAAAGAAGGCACCCAGGTCTTTAGCCAAGCTTCTATTTTTTTCACCAGCCAAGCTGCTAAGATCATTGGAAAGATGGAGTACGTGTATGAGACAAAGGGAAAGTCAAATGTGCCGATGGACAAAATATTCATTCCTTGGTCAGCAGCGTCAAGAATAGCGGGATACATAATCGCTCCTCCAATCACCGCTGTTAAAACTGGATTGCCGCCTAAACGATTAGCTGCGTTGAAGCCGATCAATACAGGCAGAAAATAAAAAACGGCATCTGCCATAGCATTGACGATCAAATAAAAATTGCCCGTATCCGTGATCAAATCCGAACCCGTCAATAACGCCAGCAAACTTTTCATGATACCGGAAGCAGCTAAGATACTGATGATCGGCATCATGGAACCTGTGATCACCCCTAAGAGCTGGTTGGCACCTCGTTTGACTTTGCCCCAAGCGGATAGGTCTTCTGTAGTTTGGGCTTGTTCATCACCGTTTTCTGCAGTCTCCTGCTCTTCAGAAAGGGATAGCTCAGAGGAAACTGCCGCATACACATCATCTACAGCTGGACCGATCACCACCTGATATTGGCCGCCAGCGGATATGACACCCATCACACCGTCCAAGTTTTCGATCGTCTCATCTTGTGCTTTGGCTTCGTCTTTCAAATAAAAGCGCAGGCGTGTGACACAATGGATCACTTTTTTGATGTTTTCTTCACCTCCTACATACTGAATAATTTGCTTAGCTAAATGAGTATAATCTTTTTGCAATGTCATAACATCCGCTCCTCACTAGATTGTTTTCTTGCTTCTATATTCTCATAACTCTTGAGAGTACACCACTAATTGACTCTCAGGCTGTTTTTATTGACACAAACGAAAAGAAAGCCAAAAATGAAAGTAGTGTAACAGTTAGTTGAAAAGATGAAGAAAGGCGGATCCACAATGAATATCTATACGATTGGACATTCAACACACAGCAGAGAGGAGTTTATTGATTTGCTTAAAGCGTACGAGATCGAAACGCTAGTTGATGTTCGTGCTTATCCTGGCAGCAGACGTTTGCCGCAATTTGACAAAGAAGAAATGGAAAAGTGGCTGCCTGAGCACTCGATTCGCTATCTTCATTTTCCTGTGTTAGGCGGTAGAAGGAAGAAAAACCGCGAGATCGATGAGTCCTTAGTTGACGGATGGAAGAATACGTCCTTTCGTAATTATGCAGCTTACAGTTTGACCGAAGAATATGAAAAGGGAATCAGTAGTCTGATCGAGACTGGACAGAAGGAGCGCGTCTGTTATATGTGTTCCGAAAGTGTTCCTTGGCGCTGCCACCGATTGCTGATTTCAAATACTTTGGCACTAAAAGGATTGTCCGTGTATCATATTATGACAGAGAAAAAAACGATTCCCCATGAGATCGGCCTGTACGGCGCAAAACCCATTCAAGAAGGCTCTACATTGATCTATCCGAAACAGGAAGACGAACAGTGACTGTCTAAATGGCTGCAGGATAAGCCAGTTTTTTGCAGAGCTGAGCTAGGTGTCCTTTGCAAATGTTATCCCAACTCAATAAAGAAAAGACTCGTCCTCCCGACGAGTCTTTTCCTATTTGGCTTGTTAAAAGCACTCCGCCGCTGTGTTGAGACCAGCTTAAAGTTGAAAGTGGACTCGAGTAGGACTTCAAAGCTCTTTTGATTCCAACTCAAATCAGAAAGTGCGCACGAGTGGGACCGCAAAGCTCGTTAGGTTCCAATTCCCAAGGGTAGGATAAATAGACTCTTATGGCACGCTCGCATCCATTTTAGCTTCTGAGTGTGTGATAAACGAGCTCTTATTGCATACTCAAGCCTGTTTTAGCTCTTGAGTGAGTGATAAACGGTCTCTTATGGCACACTCGCACTCGTTTTAGCTCTTGAGTGTGTAATAAACGAGCTCTTATGGCACACTCGCATCCATTTTAGCTTCTGAGTGTATGATAAAGGAGCTCTTATTGCATACTCAAGCCTGTTTTAACTCTTGAGTGTATGATAAACGAGCTTTTATGGCACACTCGCACTCGTTTTAACTCTTGAGTGTGTGATAAACGGTCTCTTATGGCACACTCAAACCCATCACAGCTTCCGAGTGTGCAGTATACAAAATTTTATCGTGCACCAACAGTTGTTTCGACTCTTGATGACGGAGATCAAGCAAACTAGTAACAGCTCCAGCAATTTAAAATAAAATTTTATTTGCTTTGCGCTGCCCAATATGATAGCATGATTAAAATAATGAAACGACAATTAGATAAAAAAGCAATATAAGTAGAGGTCGCGGTTATCAAGAGTAGCTTGTTGAAAGGGGTAATCGCCGAAATGCCATGAGGTGTTGGGGCCATGCTGAATAAGTATGGTACTGCCTAGTTTGAGATGCCCATCTCAAATGCGGAGTGCTGCTTATATTGAGGGCAGAAGGAAAATCATGAGTCCCTTTTGCTCATGATTTTTTTTATGCTATTTTTGCCCGTATCTGAGAAGTTAGTTGAACAAATGGTTAGTTGATGCTAGCTGTAAAAATTCGCTTAGTTGAAACGGAGCTTATGTCAATCATTGTAAGACAACATAAAAAAGGAAGCGTGAACAGATGAAACGATTAGGAAATATGGAAGTAGACAACCATGAACTGAAAATCGGCGGCTTAGCTGTCAGTGAACTGACGAAAAAATTTGGCACACCACTTTATGTGATTGATCAAAAAGATTTGACAGATCGCATCCATACCTTTTTAGCACAATTTAAATCAAATACATTTGGTACGCATATTATTTACGCTTCAAAAGCCTTCACAAACCTCTATATGGCACAATTAGTATCCAAATATGGACTCTATGTAGACGTGGTGAGCGGCGGCGAACTGTATACAGCGCTTAAAGCCGGAGTGGATCCCAAAAAGATCTATTTTCACGGTAACAACAAGCTGCCTAAAGAGATTGATGATGCAGTCAAAGCCGGTGTAGGTTGTTTTGTTCTTGACAATGAAGTTGAATATGAGTGGCTAACAGAGACGGCGGAACGCGAAGGGAAAAAGATCCGTGTACTGCTGCGGGTAAATCCTGGAATCGAGGCGCATACCCACGAATACATTCAAACGGCTAAGAATGATTCAAAATTTGGCGTGAGTATTTTTGATCAGCAAACCCTGCCTTTTATCAAACGAATCATTGAAAATAAGCACCTCCACTTTGCAGGTTTGCATGCCCATATCGGCTCGCAAGTTTTTGAAGAAGCTTCTTTCTTTAAAGAAGTCGATGAAATGATCAAATATGCCAAAGATGTTGAACAAACATTTGCCATTAAAATGGATGAACTCAACTTAGGCGGCGGTTTCGGTGTCTACTATACGGAAGAAGACAAGCCGTTTGAATTGAGTCAATTTCTGAAACGGTATATTCAGCACATTGAATCAACGGTGGCTGAGCTGGACATAACGCCAAACACGATCAGTATCGAACCGGGACGCTCATTGATCAATGCGAGTGGTTCGACATTGTATACGATCGGTGCAGTCAAAAAGACGATGGCAGGATATCCGTATATCTTCGTTGACGGCGGGATGACCGATAATCCGCGTCCAATCCTTTATCAAGCCAAATACGAAGCGGCAATTGCCAATAAGATGGATGAAGCAGCAACACAAACTTACCGTATCGCAGGCAAATGCTGTGAATCGGGCGACGTTTTGATCAAAGAAGTTGACTTACCAAAAGCTGAGACGGGAGATACGTTAGTGATCCCTTCAACAGGAGCTTACACCTACTCGATGAGTTCAAATTATAACCGCATTGAACGGCCGGCTGTTGTATTTGTAGAAGACGGTCAAGCACAAGTTGCGGTCAAACGTGAAACTTATGAAGACTTAATAAGAAATGATGAGATGATCAAATGGAAAGAGTTGTAATGAAATTCGGTGGTTCTTCGGTGGCCACCATCGACAAAATCAAACAAGTAGCCCAACTGGTCGTCCAGCGCAAACAAGAAGTGAAAGATTTGGTCGTCGTGGTTTCGGCAATGGGCAAGTCCACTAATCACTTGATCGAACTGGCTGGTGAGTTGAGCAACGAGCCGAGCGAGTGTGAAATGGACTTGTTGATGGCGACCGGGGAGATGGTTTCCAGTGCCTTATTAGCGATTTATTTAAATGCGATTGGTTCGAAAGCCTGCTCCTTAACCGGTTTTCAGGTTGGCTTGAAGACTTCTGGAGCACATATGCAAGGCAAAATTGAAAATGCAGGAAGCGAGAAATTGGATCAGTGCTTAGCAGAAGGTGCGATTGCCGTAGTGACGGGATTCCAAGGGATCGATGAGGCAGGAGAGATTACCACACTAGGACGCGGCGGTTCAGATACTTCTGCTGTAGCCTTAGCAGCCGTTTTAAATGCACGTTGCGAAATCTACACAGATGTGGCTGGCATTTATACAGCTGATCCGCGCATTCGCCAACAAGCCTATAAGTTAGATCATGTGACCTATGAAGAAACGATGGAGATGGCCAACTTAGGGGCGAAAGTACTGGAACCAAGAAGTGTAGAAATGGCAAATCGATACCACGTGCCGCTATATGTCGCTTTAAATACAGGAGACATTATCGGTACACAAATTCTTTCGGAGGATGAACGGATGGAAAAAACGACTTTAACCAATGTATCTAAAATCGATGAGGTACTTCTTGTCAATTTGAAAGCAGGCGACAATAAAGACTTGAATATCACAGAATGTTTCTTGCGTTTGGCGCATGCCCATATCAATATTGATATCATCAGTCATACTGTAGATCATGAAGGCAACCGGTTGACTTCTTTTACAAGCACCACTGGGTCGAAAACCAAGATTGAGCGGATACTGAAAGAGTTAGCAGCCGACTATACGTTTACTGAGGATGTCAGCAAAGTTTCGATCATCGGGTCAGCGATGCGCAACCAAACGGGCATTGCTGCACGCGCATTTGACGTATTTTACGCACAAGATATTCCTTTTTACAGTGTCTCCACTTCTGAAATCAGCATTTCTTATGTCGTGGACACTGCCGCAAGCAACCAAATCGTCAACGCATTGGCAGATGAATTTGGTTTATAAGGAAAGACCGACCCTATTTCAAAATCAGGCAAAACTCGTCTCAGACGAGTTTTTTCCTTTTTGCCTTAGTATTCGTTCTGAATTGGTCGTAACTGCTCTTTAATGACCGACTCAAACTCAATTGGTTTCTTGAGTTAGTCATTAACACTACTTAATGACCAACTCAAACTCATTTGGTCTCTTGAGTTAGTCATAAACGCTTCTTAATGACCAACTCAAACTCATTTTGTCACTTGAGTTAGTCATAAACGCTTCTTAATGACCAACTCAAACTCATTTTGTCACTTGAGTTAGTCATAAACGCTTCTTAATGACCAACTCAAACTCATTTTGTCACTTGAGTTAGTCATAAACGCTTCTTAATGACCAACTCAAACTCATTTTGTCACTTGGGTTAGTCATTAACACTACTTAATGACCAACTCAAACTCGTTTGGTCTCTTGAGTTAGTCATTAACACTACGTATTGACCAATTTTAAAATAACTGCGTGATCTATTATTCAACAGGTATCAATTAAAGCTCAACCTTATTCCAAAAAAGGCTTTCTTTATAAAAAGAATCTGGTTGACAGCGCGTTCGTTTTCTGGAATAATAAATCTAAATTAAATACAGGTACCTTTAAATCAGTCCAGAGAGGCTGACAAGGAAGCGGATAAAGACATGGGCGAAGTGTGTGCAGGAGTGTATACATAAGGCTTGTTTATGTCGAGAAAGAGGCTGATTGTCAGGAGCACTGATGATCAGCCTCTTTTTATGCTTTTTGGTACCCATAGAAATGGGAGGAAAGATACATGAAGAAAACCGATACAGAGTTTTCATTTCAGACGGTACCACAAACGAGCCGTCATTCTTTTGGCAAGACGATGGCAGTGATGCTCGGCTTTACCTTTTTCTCAGCCAGCATGCTGGCAGGAGGAGAGTTGGGCCTTGGCTTGACATTCAAGCAATTTTTATGGGTTGTACTGATAGGGAACTTAGCACTTTGTCTCTATACAGGAGCGCTAGCGCATATTGCAGCTAAAACAGGTTTATCGACACATTTGCTGGCGAAGTATTCTTTTGGCGAAAAAGGCGCTCATCTGCCGTCCTTTCTGCTAGGATTCACTCAAGTAGGCTGGTTTGGTGTTGGGGTAGCGATGTTTGCTGTACCTGTTGCTAAAGAAATGGGCTGGAACAGCTATTTGCTGATCTTTATCTTTGGAGCAGCGATCACATTGGCTTCACTTTACGGCATGAAATCATTGGTCGTTTTGAGCTTTATTGCTGTACCGCTGATCGCAACTTTAGGCAGCTATTCAGCAACAACTGCAGCTGCTGATATGGGCGGGCTGCAAGCACTGTTTGCTTATCGACCGGAAACCGACTTAACCATCGCAGCAGCACTGACGATTTGTATCGGTTCCTTTATCAGCGGCGGGACATTGACGGCTGACTTCGCTCGGTTTGCTAAAGATACGCGCTCAGCCGTTACCGCAACCTCTGCAGCTTTTTTCTTAGGCAACACGCTGATGTTCTTATTTGGAGCAGTGGGAGCCATGGTGTATGGTTTGTCTGATATTTCAGAAGTATTGTTTCTGCAAGGACTGACGATTCCGGCTATCTTAGTACTGGGGTTGAACATTTGGACGACGAACGATAATGCACTTTATGCTTCAGGGCTAGGCTTTGCAAATATCACAAACTGGTCTAAAAAAAGCTGGGTTTTTGTAAATGGCATCGTCGGAACGCTTTTCGCTATGTGGATGTACAACAACTTTGTAGGCTTTCTAAATCTGCTTAGTGCAGCGATCCCTTCCATTGGCGCCATCATCATTGCGGACTACTTTTTCATCCAACGCCGACGCTATGTCAAATTTGAACAAGCAACCTTCAAGACAGTCAATTGGGCAGCTTTGGGTGCATGGGTAATGGGTGTCGCGCTGGCACAGTTTGCACCTGGTATTGCTCCACTGAACGCATTGATTGGTACGGGTGTTGTCTATGTCGGATTAATGAAAGTACCAGTCTTTAGAGTAACACCAGCACTTGAAGAAAATAAATAAAGAACCAATAGGAAGGACTTTTTGTAGAGAATCCTCACATCCTTCCCCAACAACAAAGAAAGAGTGAACATGATGATCATCAAACAAGCAGCTTTAAGAGGAAAAGAAGGACTGTGGCAAATCACCATAAAAGAAGGCAAATTTGCTGAGATCGTGCCGCAATCAGAAGCACCAGAAACAGAAGAAAAGGCTTTAGACGTGAACGGTTCATTGGTTTTGCCACCGTTTATCGAACCGCATATCCATTTGGACACCACCCTAACTGCTGGTGAACCGGAATGGAACCAAAGCGGGACTTTATTTGAGGGCATTCAGCGCTGGTCAGAGAGAAAAGCCTTTTTGACACATGAAGACGTTAAAACACGCGCAAAAAAAGCACTGGAATGGCAAATTGCACAAGGCATCCAATACGTGCGGACGCACGTAGACGTAACTGATCCGCAGTTGACGGCATTAAAAGCGATGTTGGAAGTAAAAGAAGAAATGGCACCGTATGTGGAGATCCAATTGGTCGCGTTCCCGCAAGAAGGCATCTTATCTTATCCAAATGGAAAAGAACTGATGGAAGAAGCCTTGAAGATGGGCGCCGATGTAGTTGGGGGCATCCCACACTATGAATTCACACGAGAATATGGCGTAGAATCCCTTAAGATAGCCTTTGACTTAGCAGAGAAGTATGACCGCTTAGTCGATATCCATTGTGATGAAATCGATGATGAACAATCACGCTTTGTAGAAGTGGTAGCTAAAGAAGCTTATGAAAGAGGGATGGGAGCACGGACGACGGCCAGCCATACAACAGCAATGGGGTCATATAATAATGCCTATACTTCCAAATTATTCCGTTTACTGAAATTATCAGGGATCAGCTTTGTCTCTAATCCATTAGTCAATATGCATTTGCAAGGAAGATTCGACACGTATCCAAAACGTCGTGGGCTGACGCGCGTCAAAGAACTGCTAGCAGCAGAGATGAATGTTTGTTTTGGCCATGATGATATTTATGATCCTTGGTATCCGTTGGGAACAGGCAATATGCTGCAGGTTTTACTGATGGGACTGCATGCCAGCCAGTTGACCGGTTATGAAGAAATCGTCAATGCCATTGATTTGATCACGACTAATAGTGCGAAAACCTTGCACATTGAAGACCGCTACGGCATTGAAGAAGGCAAACCGGCTGATTTTGTTGTATTACCGGCTGAAAATGAATACGAAGCGATCCGACGTCAAGTTCCGGTGCACTATTCATTTAAAGATGGTCAAAAAATTGCAGAAACCCAGTTGAGCGAAACGCGAACAAGGATCGACGGGTTCAAAAATGGTGTTTCGTTTAAGAGATAAAGAGAAAAAGAAGAAAAAATAGATTAAAAGAAGATGAAAGAGGATGATCGCAAAAAGCAGCGGACATCCTCTTTTGTATCTTTATATAGTGAAAGTGCTTAATAATTCAACGTTTGAAATCAAAAAGATGATTAAAATGAAAATAGAAATAGGACAGCTCTTATAGACCTATAAATTTTGTCAATACAAGTATTAAAAAGGACAAATTGTCAGTCCCTAGTGGATGGTCTAATATAAATGTTGTAAGCGCTATCTTTTTTTATAAAGAAAAGTTTAGAGGTGGGAAAAATGGTAACAGTAGCCGTTGCAGGAGGATCACGTGAAGAAATTCTCGCGTTGGTCACTCGCGCACATGAAAAGTATCCGGGAACGTTAACTTTCCTCGTTTTTGATACAGCAGACAATATCGATCAACAAGGCGTATGGGAATATATCCCTTGTAAAGATGAAAAGGAAATGGTGAAGAAAGCTGTTTCTTCTGTTGCAAATGATCAAGCACAAATTTTATTAAAAGGAATCGTACAGACCCATACGATTTTGAAAGAAGTGTTGCAGAAAGAGCATGGCCTCAAAACACAGAACGTCCTCTCTCATGCCGCATTGATCGACTTGCCTAACATCGATCGACCGATACTCTTGGCCGATGCTGGCATGAATATTGCACCATCAAAGGAAGAACTCATTGATATCATCCATAATACAGCAGGCGTAGCAGCCAAGATCGGTTTAATGAAACCTAAAATCGCATTATTGAGCGCTGCTGAGAATGTTAATCCGAAAATGCCTTCATCCGTATTGGCTAAAGAAGTGACAGAACACTTTTCAGAAAGTAAAGAAGTCACTGTATTCGGTCCTATATCTTTAGATTTGGCTTTATCTAAGGAAGCTGTTGCACACAAACGCTTCACCGGTCCTATTGAGGGAGATGCGGATATTTTGATCGTGCCGAATATAGATGTCGGAAATGTCTTGTACAAGTCGCTTGTGTTGTTTGGAAAAGCTGTAACAGGCGGTACGATCGTTGGAACCAAAGTACCGATCGTCTTAACTTCTAGAAGTGACGCTTTAGAAAGTAAATTATATTCACTTGAATTTGCGATGAAGCAAGTTCAATAAGCCTGCAGACAAAAAATATTCATATAAAGAAACGCGAGGAGGCAATCAATGAAAAACACAGTATTGGTGATCAATCCAGGTTCAACTTCAACAAAAGTTGCCTGTTTCGCAGAGCATCAGCTCCTTGCTGAAGAAACGATTCGGCACACGACACAGGAGATATCAAGTTTTAAGAGCATTTTTGATCAGTTAGACTTTAGAAAAAACTTGATCGTTGACTTTATCGAGAAAAATCATATCAAACCTGAAGACTTGATCGCTGCGGTAGGCAGAGGCGGTTTACTGAAGCCTATACCAGGCGGAACATATTCAGTGGATGACGAAATGATCGAAGATTTGAAGTCGGAAAAGTACAGTACACATGCTTCTAACTTAGGAGCTGTTCTCGCAAATGAATTTGCTGAATTGTATGGTATTCCAGCTTATATCGTAGATCCTGTAGTTGTTGATGAGTTCGATCCGATTGCACGCATTTCAGGGTTAGAAGGGATCGAGAGAAGAAGTGTAGGGCATGCTTTGAACCAAAAAGCAGCCGGACGAAAAGTATTAGCGGATAATGGATATGCTTATGAAGAAAGTAATATCATTGTGGCTCACTTAGGTGGCGGCATCAGCATTGGCGCACATCAAAAAGGCAGAATGATCGATGTGGTCAACGGTTTAGATGGTGAGGGGCCTTATTCTCCCGAACGAACAGGCGGTTTACCGCTCATCGAGTTTGCACGGGTCATTCAATCCAAAGGGCTGTCCATTGCTGAAGCAAAAGCATTGATTGCAGGCAATGGCGGTATCAAGTCCTATTTAAACGAGACGGACTTAAGGATCATCGATAAAAAAATAGCAGCCGGCGACCAAAAAGCACAGTACTATATTGATGGTATGTGTTATCAGATTGCAAAAAGCATCGGTGAAATGGCGACGGTTTTAGCTGGTCGAGTCGATTTTATCGTTCTTACGGGCGGCGTCAGCTATTCCGCTTATATCGTAGACCAAATCAAAGCCAACATAGAATGGATAGCTCCTGTTGAAGTGCTTCCTGGAGAAATGGAAATGAAAGCGCTTTATGAAGGAGTGGTTCGTGTTTTCGAAAATAGAGAACCCGCACGTAACTATAAAGAAGCCAATATTAAGAAAGTAGAGGTAGGGTAAGTATGGCAAGAGACACAGATGTACTCATTTTAGGAGGAGGTACCGGGGGATACGTTGCAGCGATCAGAGCTGCACAAAAAGGGATGAAAGTTGTGCTTGTTGAAAAAAGCAAACTTGGCGGAACTTGTTTACACAAAGGCTGTATCCCAACTAAAGCATTATTGAGAAGTGCTGAGATCCATGACACGTTAAAACGCGCGGATGATTTCGGTATCGAAAATGAAGGCGCTTTAACTGTTAATTTTGAAAAAATCCAGCAACGGAAACAGTCCGTGGTCGACCAACTGCATAAAGGTGTTGAAGGACTCTGCAAAAAGAATAAAATCACTGTCTTAAAGGGTGAAGGAGCTGTTTTAGGACCTTCCATCTTCTCTCCTGTTTCAGGTGCGGTCGCGGTAACTTTTGATGATCCTGATGTGGAAGAAGAAATCATTGTCCCGAAAAAAGTGATCATTGCGACAGGTTCAAGTCCAAAAACATTGCCAGCTTTGCCTTTGGATGAAGAACAGATCCTTTCTTCAGACGGCATGCTGCAATTGCAAGAACTGCCTAAATCGATTGCGATCGTCGGCGGTGGTGTTATCGGTGTCGAATGGGCTTCTTTATTAAACAGCTTGGGTGTAAAAGTCACCTTGATCGAATTTTTAGACCGCTTAGTGATCAACGAAAGCAAAACCATTTCCAGAACGTTGAAAAAAGCATTCGAAAAACGCGGCATTACCGTTAAGTTAAGCAGCGAAGTCACTTCTGCTGAGGTATCAGACAACCAAGTTCAAGTCAAAATCAAAGGCGAAGACGATGTATTGACAGTTGATAAAGTGATGGTAGCTGTTGGACGGAAACCAAATGTAGAGGGCATCGGCTTGCAAAATACCTCCATCAAATATGACCAAAAAGGGATTCAAGTAAATGAGTTTTACCAAACAACAGAAGATCATATTTATGCTATCGGAGATTGTATCGATACCTTGCAACTGGCACATGTTGCAGAGAAAGAAGGAGAGATAGCAGTCAGTCATATGTTGAATGAAACGGTCGAAACGATCCAATATGTTAACGTGCCAAGATGTACGTATACGACTCCAGAGATTGCTAGTGTCGGCTATACAAAAGAAACCGTTCCTGAAGACAAGAAAGTAACCATCGGAACCTTTAACTTTACTGGCAACGGCAAGGCGCTCATCGAAGGAGAAGCTGAAGGATTCGTTGAAGTGATCCGAGATGAAGAAACAGATGATCTGCTAGGCGTTTCGATCATTGGACCGCATGCAACAGACTTGATCGCTGAAGCGAGCACATCGATCTACCTCGATGCGACACCACTTGAAATTGGGGAAGCAATCCATGCGCATCCAACTCTATCTGAGGCAATTCAAGAAGCAGCATTAGACACTTATCACTTAGCTATTCACAAATAAAAGAAAGAGGGAGAACAATGAAAAAACTAAAATCATCTGGTTTATCTAAAGAAGAAATCATCCAAGCTTATCAAGCTATATTAAGAGGGCGCCGCCTAGACGAACGGTTATGGCAGCTAACGCGGATCGGTAAAACCTCCTTTAATATTTCCGGTCAAGGTGCTGAAGTTGCTCAAGTAGCGATGGCTTTAGCATTTGAACCAGAAAAAGATTACTTCCTGCCTTACTATCGTGATATGACGGCCTGCTTAGTGTGGGGGATGACACCAAAAGACATTATTTTAGGTTCATTTGGTAAAGAAGATGATCCTTCTTCTCATGGACGTCAAATGCCTAACCACTATGGTTCAAAAGAGCATAACATCGTTTCTCACTCTTCAACGGTTAGTACGCAAATGCCATTAGCAACAGGGGTAGCTTATGCAGCTCAACTTGAAAACAAAGATTATGTTGCCCTGACCACTACTGGAGAAGGATCAGCTAACCAAGGCGAAGTCCAAGAAGCAATGAACTTTGCAGGGGTCAAAAAGCTGCCC
Source organism: Pisciglobus halotolerans (assembly GCF_900113675.1). Taxonomy (GTDB): domain Bacteria; phylum Bacillota; class Bacilli; order Lactobacillales; family Carnobacteriaceae; genus Pisciglobus; species Pisciglobus halotolerans. The sequence goes on along the minus strand of NZ_FOQE01000008.1, from coordinate 57,014 downwards.
GTTATTTTCGTCGTTGAGAATAATGACTACGCCATCTCTGTAGGAAGCAAAGAGCAATATGCCAATAAGAAGATGTCAGAACGTGCTGCAGGATACGGCTTCTCTGGTGAGACGGTCGACGGTTCAGACTTTACTGAAACGTACTTGGCCTTTGTAAAAGCCGTCAAAGATGCACGTGCCGGCAAGGGACCAGCACTGATCGAAATGATGGTATCACGTTTGACATCTCACTCAGCTGATGATGATCACACGATCTACCGTTCAAAAGAAGAATTAGACACATTGAAGGAAAAAGATCCGTTATTGGCTTTTGAAAAACAATTGATAGATGAAGGCTATATGACAAAAGAAGAAATGCAAGCGATGGATAAAGAATTGAAAGCTGAAATCAACAAAGCAACGGATGATGCGGAAGCAATGCTGGATCCAACGCCTGAATCACTTTACGAGCAAGTATACGCAGAATAACAGATAAGCGAGCAGAAAGGATGAATATCAAACATGGCTGAAATGACTTATTTAGAAGCGATCAATAAAGGGATCGAAGAAGAAATGGCACGGGATGAAAAAGTAGTGATTTTTGGTGAAGACGTGGGTGGCGTAAAAGGCGGTGTATTTGGGGTCACAAAAGGATTAGCCCAAAAATTTGGTGATGACCGCTGTTTCAATACACCTTTGACAGAAGGGGAAATTGCCGGACTGGCCACAGGATTAGGCTTAGTAGGCTATCGACCAATCGGTGAGTTCCAGTTTGCCGATTATATGTTGCCGGCTGTTAACCAGATCCTTTCAGAAGCTGGTCGTATGAGATACCGGACCAAAGGAGATTGGACAGCACCTGTTGTGTTTAGAGCACCTTATGGTGGCGGCGTTCGCGGCGGGTTTTACCACTCGCAATCAACTGAAAAAATCTTCTTTGGCCAACCAGGTCTGCGGATCGTCACACCTTCTAATCCGCGTGATGCTAAAGGGATGATCAAAGCAGCGATTCGTTCAGATGATCCAGTTATTTTCTACGAACATAAGCGTTTGTATCGTTTATTAAAAGCAGACGTACCTGAAGACGATTATATCGTTCCGATCGATAAAGCAAAGGTTGTTCGGGAAGGCAGCGACATCACAGTGATCGGCTATGGAATGGTGCTGCAGCATGCGATGAACGCAGCTGAAAAATTGGCTAAAGAAGGTATTGAAGCAGAAGTGGTCGATGTGCGTTCGATCTATCCATTAGACAAAGAAACACTTGTAGAAGCAGCGAAGAAGACAGGTAAAGTCTTACTGGTCACAGAAGACAATAAAGAAGGCAGTGTCATGGGTGAAATTGCCGCTATTATTTCAGAGGAAGCTTTATTTGATCTAGACGCGCCGATCCAAAGAGTAGCCGGTCCAGACGTGCCAGCAATGGGCTATGCTTTGCCGCTTGAAAGAGAATTCTTAGTGAATGAAGAAAAAGTGATGGATGCGATGCGCGAACTAGCCGAATTTTAGTAGGAGGATATGAGAATGAGTATAAAAAATGTTGAAATGCCTAATCTAGGAGAAAGTGTAACAGAAGCTTCGGTCACCATGTGGCTAGTCAATCCAGGGGATAAAGTGTCCCGTTACGATCCATTGATGGAAGTTGTATCCGATAAAGTGACGACTGAAGTCCCATCAGATATGGATGGAGTGGTAAAAGAATTACTGATTGAATTAGATACTGATGTGCCGATTGGAACACCAGTCATGACGATCGAAGTAGAAGGCGGTGCCTCAGAAGAGGAAAGTAAATCTGAAGAACCAAAAGAAGAACCAAAAGAAGAACCAAAAGAAGAACCAATAACTGCAGCTCCGGAACCAGCAGAAAAACCAACAATAAGTGCTAAAGCGGAAGCACCAAAAGCAAAAGGTGCAGGTGCAGCCCGCTATTCTCCAGCCGTTATGCGTTTGGCCCAAGAAAAGAATATTGATTTAACCGAAGTGGAAGGGACAGGTAAAGACGGTCGTATCACACGTAAAGATATCATGAACTATGAACCAGCTAAACATGTCGAAAAAGAGATGCCAGTAGCTGTAGAACCAAAAGAGGGACCAACCAAAGTCAGCGCTGAAGGAAAACATGTCGATGAACCAACCCCTTCAGCTCCAGCAAGCAGTAAACCGAAACCAAGCGGCGAACCAATCCAAGCACAACACAGAGATGAAGTTGTTCCTGCAACAGGTATTCGCAAAGCAATCGCGAAGAAGATGGTTCAAAGTACAACCGAAATCCCGCACGCATGGGTCATGGTCGAAGCAGATGTGACGAATATCGTTAAACTGCGCAATCAAACAAAAGAGACCTTTAAAACTCAAGAAGGAATCTCCTTGTCTTACTTCCCATTCTTTGTTAAAGCGGTCGTACAAGCATTGAAGAAAAATCCGAAAATGAATACTTCATGGGATAATGGCAACATCATTTACCATAAAGATATCAACTTATCGATTGCGGTCACAACAGAAGATAATCTATTTGTACCTGTTATTCATAACGCTGACCGCTACTCCTTGGCAGGTCTCGCTAAAGAAATCAATCGCTTAGCGTCAGATGTCAGAAGCGGCCATTTGAAATCTGAAGATATGCAAGGCGGCACGTTTACGGTCAACAATACTGGTACATTAGGATCTGTTCAATCGATGGGCATCATCAATCATCCGCAAGCAGCGATTTTGCAAGTTGAATCGATCAACAAACGTCTTGTACCGACTGAAGATGGCGGCTTCAAGACAGCAGATATGATCAACTTATGCTTGTCGATCGACCATCGTATCCTTGATGGCATGCAAGCCGGAAACTTCTTGAAAGATGTAAAAGAAAACCTGAAACGTTTTTCAACTGATTCAGACTTGTATTGATGTAAGGAATGAACGTTTTGTAAACACGGATCATGGCATCATTGTAAAATGCTGATAAACTCATTTTGCAATGATGTCGATGATTAGATTTAAAGGGTAAAAGAGAGGATCGATGGAAGACGATTCATTTTGATCCCATAGAAAAATAAACTCTCTTGTATAGAGAAGGAGTGTTAAGCATGCCTGACAATAATAACCTGACTCCAAAGATCTTTATCAACAAGGTGTTGGCAGGTACAGCAACAGGGACCATCGTGGCTTTGATCCCTAATGCCGTCTTGTCTGCCATTTTAAATTATTTTGCTGATTACCCCGCAGCAGCCATTGTGATTCGTGCAGCCGTTATTTTCCAATTGGCTACACCTTTGATCATGGGCGGGATCATTGCCTTGCAGTTCGGCTTTAATCCAGCCAAAACGATGATCACAGGCGGAGCTGCTTTTGTTGGCTCTGGCGTAATAAAATTTGATCCTGAAATGGGCGCATATGTAGGTGCTGGAACCGGTGATATCATCAATATTATGATCACAGCTTCTGCCGCTGTGCTTCTCCTGTTGTGGATCGGAGAAAAATTTGGTTCAGTTTCGATCATTGCTTTGCCGATCGTCGTTGGGATTGGTGCTGGTGTGTTCGGAATGTTGATCTATCCATATGTTACTCAAGTAACGGTAGGAATTGGTGCCATTATTAATAACTTTACGAATTTGCAGCCTATTTTGATGAGTATCTTGATTGCTTGTTCTTTTGCAGCTATTATCATTTCTCCAGTGACAACTGTGGGAATCGGGTTGGCTATTCAATTAGACGGCATTTCGGCAGGAGCAGCAGCCATGGGGATAGCCGCTACAACGATTGTTTTGGTCATCCATTCTTGGAAAGTCAATAAGTCTGGGGTTACGCTTGCAATCGCACTAGGTGGGATGAAGCTGATGATGCCAAACTTATTCCGTTACCCGATTATTTTGCTTCCATGCTTATTTACAGCAGCAATTTCTGCTATTCCAGTTGTCCTATTTTCTGTATCTGGAACGCCGGCTTCAGCTGGTTTCGGTTTGGTTGGGCTAGTCGGACCTTTAGCATCATTAGACGCTGGATTGGGCGTTGTACCTTTGATTTTATGCTGGTTCGTTGTTCCAATCATTGCCGGATTCGTCGCTCAGTTCTTATTTGAAAAGATATTGAAACTATATGACAAACACGAAGCTTTTAAATTTTTAGGTTAGTCAACTTAGTTCTTTTTGATCATCGCGATCAGATCATTCATAGCTTTAGAGCAGACATGATCCTTTCTTAAGCCGATGCCGATGGAATAATGGCTATATTTGTCTTTTAAAGGAATCCATTTGAGGCCTTTGATATCAATCATGCTTTTATACTCGATCGGCAGCAGGCAGATAGCATTAGACTTGAGCAAGCTGTAAAGCAGAACTTGAAGGTCATTGTGGTACATGGTGATATTCGGTTCGTATCCATGCGCTCGAGCTCGCTCTGTCAGCATCGTTCCAATCATAAAGTCCTTCGTTAAAGAGGCAAATGTTTGATCTTTCAAGTCAGAAAAGGTTAATGCATCCTTTTTCGAAAGGGGATTCTTTTCCGGTACGACCACATAAACGGTGTAGCCTTTCGTAGTCGTTTCCAAAGGTTCGATCGCTACTTTATCCGTTTCATGGTTAGGGAAAGACAGCAAAGCGATATCGATCGTATTGTCGACCAGCAACCTTTGCAGCTTTGCAGAACCCTCTTGCCGAATATTTAGCTCGACATTTGGATTCTTGATGATAAACTCTGCTAGTTGATCCATAAATTGGATAGAAAATAAAGTTGTCAGTCCTAAACGAATCGTTTCCTTTTGCGTAGTGAGCTCCATCGTGTGGATTTCTTGTACAAGACCATCAAATAGCTCAACGACGGTTTGCCCTTTTTGATAGAGGACTTCACCAGTTGCAGTTAACTGGAACGGCTTTTCCGTATGAGAAAAAAGCTTGGTGTTTAAATCGCTTTCAATTTTTTTCAAAGCTAGCGATAAAGTGGGCTGCGTAACAAACAAATTTCGAGCAGCTTGAGAAAGACTTTCCGTTTCAGCAATTTCAATAAAATACTTTAATTGTCTAATGTCCATGAGATTCTCCTTTTTAAACAGCATATTTCTTTCTCTATTCACATTATATCGCGCTAGTGAAATGAAAAGCAATGAGCAAAGTAAAGGTTTACATCTTTGACGTACCTAAATTTGTTTTATTTCAAAATGTCTTGTCTCCAGCTTTTTTCTAAAAGTTGCAGGCAAGGCATTTTTGTTTCTTCATTTTCTAACGTTGGTAAAGAAATTTCTTCCGGTCGATGGGGCTAGTGAAATTTCTAGAAAAGTATTTCTAAAGGGTTTAGCATGAAAAAGAAATGATTTTTTACTAACCAACGTTAAATATTGTAGAACCACGTTTTTTGGTAAACAAGAATAGGCGTCTAAAGTGATGTTAAAGTTTATAGCAAAAGCGTTACCATTCCAACTCAAGAGAGGATATCCATTTGAGTAGGAGCGCAAAAGGATTATCGTTCCAACTCAAGAGAGAATATTCATTTGAGTAGGAAATCAAAGCTGTTACGATTACCATTTGATCAAAAAAAAGCCATCGGCGGCAACACGGTAAGCAATGTCAGAAAATTTTGACAATAAGTTTGGAATAGGCTACAGTAAATAAGGCGATTTTATTTCATTTATATCTATTTAAGGAGGATACTTATGAAGAAAGTAAGGAAAAAGAAGCTAGCAATGGGCTTAGGAATGATGCGCTATCAATGTTTGTGTTAGGATGCGAGGAAGCTGATCAAGATGCTGCTGCAAACTCAGACTCCCATGCTGCTGAATCCAATTCCAATGCAGAAGTGGGTTCAGATACGGTATTAGCTCGTACAAAGGTTGATGAATTTGCAAACGTATTAGATTTGTCAGCAAATCCTACCGAAGAAACTTATGGGGTATATGAAACGAACCACTTTAATCACTTTTCTGATTTAGGTGCTTGGCATGGATATTATCAACCGGCTAAAGATAATAAAAAATTGCTAGGTGGGTTTGCAGGACCATTGATCATTGCGGAAGAATATCCAGTGAATCTTTCTGACTCTATTCAGCGCATTCAGTTGACCAACAAAGAAACAGGCGAACAATATGATTTAAGCCAGAGCAATTATATCGACTTATCTTCTTATCCAGGACGATTAGAGCAAATCTATGAAATGGATGAGTTTAACTTGCACTTATCTTTGATTTTTGTCAGCAATCGTACAGCTTTGATCAGTACGACGATTGAAAATACAGGTGAAGAACCTTTAACATTAGACGTTTCTTGGACAGGATCGATTTTTGATCAAGTGGTTGAAGGAGATTCAACGATTGAAACAGGTGCTACATTAGAAAAGAATGAAAACGCTATTCAAGTGAATTTTGATAACGTGAGAGAGCAGTGGGATTACTTAGCAACAGATCAAGTGAAGTATTCTATCAATCACGACAAAAAAGTGAATACAACGATAGATGGACTAAACTATACAGCTTCTTTAGATCAATCGATTGAATTGGATCCGGAAAAAACTTTCTCAACTTACACAACGGAAACCTACACTTTCACAGACGAAGAATTTGCTAAAGAAAAAGAAAAATTGTCAGATTATGTTGATAAACAAGAAGACTACTTTAAAGAAAATAAAGAAAGATGGCAAGGATATCTCGATAAAACACTTGCCGGCGACAAAGCAAAAGATTTTCCAGAGTATCAAAATGTTGCCGTAAAATCGATCGAAACCTTGATGACGAACTGGATCAGTCCAGCAGGTGCAATCAAACATGACGGTATTATTCCATCCATGTCTTACAAATGGTTTATCGGTATGTGGGGATGGGATTCATGGAAAGCAGATGTAGCATTAGCTAGTTTCAATCCAGCATTAGCCAAAAACAATATTCGTGCCTTATTTGATTACCAAATTAAATCTGATGATGATGTACGTCCACAAGATAAAGGTGCCATCATTGATGCTATCTTCTATAACCAAGACAGTTCACGCGGAGGAGAAGGCGGCAACTGGAACGAGCGTAACTCAAAACCACCATTGACTGCTTGGGCCGTTTGGAGCATTTACAAAGAAACACAAGACAAAGAATTCTTAAAAGAAATTTATCCTCAATTAATGGATTACCACAATTGGTGGTATACAAACCGAGATCACGATAAAAATGGCGTTGCTGAATATGGTGCCATGGTCAGCGATGCGCACTGGAAAACAGATGACAACGGGAATGTGGTCAAAGGCGAAGATGGCAAACCTGAATTCGATGACGAAGCAGTTATTGAAGCAGCAGCTTGGGAAAGCGGTATGGATAACGCGACTCGCTTTGACCAAGAAGGCGTAGGTAAAGATGATGTAGGTGTGCAAGTATTCGAAAATGAAGTAGATGGACAAGTAGTTGGCTACTCTATAAACCAAGAGTCTGTTGATTTGAATGCTTACTTGTATGCTGAAAAAGGTTTCTTAAAATTGATGGCAGCTGAACTTGGCTATTCTGAAGATGAAAAGAAAATGACAGAAGAAGCGAGTGACTTGAAGGATTATATCGATGAACATATGTATGATGAAAAAACTGGTTTCTTTTATGACTTGCAAATCAATGACGACGGATCTAAAAAGATGTTATTGGTTAACCGCGGTAAAGGAACAGAAGGATGGCTTCCATTGTGGGCTAATCTAGCTACAAAAGAACAAGCAGAGCAAGTAAAGAACAACATGATGGACGAAGAAAAGTTCAATACGTATGTGCCTTTCCCAACAGCTTCAAAAGACAACGAAAAATTCAGCCCAAGCAAATATTGGCGTGGACCAGTATGGTTAGACCAAGCTTTATTTGGAGTAGAAGCTTTACAAAATTATGGCTTTAACACTGAAGCAACAGACATGGCCAAAAAGTTATTTAACCATGCAGAAGGTTTGATGGGCAATGGACCGATCCATGAAAATTATAACCCATTGAACGGTAAAGGAATCAGCACGAAGAACTTTAGCTGGTCTGCAGCTGCGTACTACTTGATGTACAAAAATACATTATTGAGTGACGAACCAACGACACAAGATGCATTTAAATAAAAAACAGCAGGCAATGGTTGAGTTTTCAATATTGAAAACTGATCATACAGCTGGTCATGAACCGTCAAAATGAACAGGTTTATTGGCAAACTTTACCCCAACATCTATTGACTAAGATGCTGGGGTAAAGTTTTTTTATTCTTAACTTATTGTGGGAACCATTTGTTAGTACCGTTAATCATTATAATCCCGATAAACATATTCGTTTGATGGAACTTTTGCGGGGTTTAATTTATCAGCTTTTAGTGTAGGGATAGAGGTTTTGAAAGATGGATAGTACTCCATTTGAATGGTTCCCGTTACCGTTACCCAATCATTATTTGAGACTTGCGTTTGTTCGGGCAAATGGACGAGCAGCCCAAACACCCCTGAATCGGCAACGCAATGAATGATCCCAAAACGAAATAAAAAGGTGTCTGTTTCTTTTCCTACAGGGTCTTGATAAATAAAACCGGTATATTGAATCGTTTTGCCGCTAAATGCTTTTGGAAAATTATAGATCAGCTCCATTATAGTCAAGTAATTATCATCCGTGATCTTGATCTTATCTTGATCCAGATAATCTTGCCGTTCGTGGTTCATTCGCTTGTCATAATCTGTCTTGTTAAAGTACATACTCGTATCAGGTTTCAAGTATTGGGTAGTCATTTCAGGATCTCCTACCGATTCTTCACTGATCGGAAAGGTAAAGCCTTTTGCGGAGACGATATCGGCATCTAGGCTGACGGTTGGAAAGGCTACTCCTGCAACAATCGGATAAGCCAGCAGCAAATAGGCAATCATCCGTTGCCACGGTTTGCCTAGTGAATGGGTATGCCCGTGATGATGATGGGGTTCATTTGCATGGCCGCTGCGCGTCCACGAAACAAGCTGAACGAGAGCCAGCAAGAAAGCCAGCGCCATCGATAGCTTGGTTAAGTACTGATAGTGCACATTGATGTATTGATCTGCTCGTCCGCTGAGTTGCAAAAAGCTCATCAGCTCAAAGTAGCTGAGCAGCAGAATAAAACGTATCATATGACGATCCTCCTCCTATATCCAAATAGTGTAAGCCACAACGGTCACGATAATGAGACCTATCAGTCGAACAATAAATTTTCCTTTAAAGTGATGACTCATCATCAGCAGATTTTTGATATCCACCATGGGACCAAACACGAGAAATGCGGTGATCGAAGCAGGACCAAATAACCCTAACAGCGAGGAACCGATAAAAGCATCTGCTTCAGAGCATAAGGATAAGATAAAAGCCAACAGCAACAAAACCAGGATGCTGGACAGCTTGGTGGAACCCATTTGCAATAGAAGAGAAGTTTTTAAATAAACTTGCATGGCTGAAGCGACTAAAGCACCAAATATCAAATAGCGTCCCGTGTCAAAAAATTCTTCAACTGCATGTTCCAATGATTCCCATAATGAGTCAAAAAAGTTCTTTGTTTTTGAAGGAAGTGCCGTGCTGATGGCGGCAGCAGATTGAACTGGCGCTTTTGAAGCATCTTCTAGGTGCGCTTTATCAGCAGCAAAAGCTAAAACAGCCGCAGCATTTTTTGCATCCGTGTGCTGATGTTCTGCTGCATGTGCTTCTTCAGGCAAATCTTTGATGATGTCATCTTTGTAAAAGTAAGCCATCCATGTGCCAACTACGATAGAGACAAGCAAACTGCCGGCAACGCGCAAAAGAGGAAACGTCCATGAGTTGCTGAAAGCGATATACGTTGAAAAAATAACAATTGGATTGATGATAGGCGCTGTCAGCATAAAAGCAAAGGCGGTATGAGGCGGGATTCCTTTGCGAATAAATTGATGACTGATCGGGACGATCCCGCATTCACAAGAAGGGAACAATACACCAATCAGCGAGCCAGTACAAATCGATAGAAACTTATTTTGGGGCAAATACTTTTTAACCACATCAACGGTCAAAAAGGAGTGGATCAAGCCAGAAATCAAACACCCTAATAAGACAAATGGCAGAGCTTCGATCAGAATCGAAATAAAAATGGCATTCATTTGCAAAAAAGAGTGGGGTAAAAAGTCGAACATATTTCTTCACCTTCATAATTGATTTTTTTCGTTCACTCATCATACCACTAATGAAAGTTGGAGAAAATAAAAGAAGAAATAAGAAAGCGTAAAGATAAACAATCATGAAGCTAAAAAAAGCAAGAGAAACGCTCAATTAAAGGGCATTCTCTTGCTTTTGTTTTTTTAGTTGTAATACAAGTTTTCAGTTGGATAAACGGGATCGTTTGTAATATCGATTCCCAGTTGTTTCAATGTTTGTTCGTTTTCTCGGTTTAAAATAACCGTGGAGTGAGCTTGTGTATCTTTTAAATTCGGCAACTGCTGATAAGCCAGCTGAGCTGTTGGATTGGTTACTGCACTGATCGCTAAAGCAATCAACAATTCATTGGCACTTAAGGTTGGGACTTTGCTGTGCAAATCGTCCGTTTTCAGTTTTTGAATGGTTTGCAAAATCATAGGCGCTAAAAGATCGATTTCGTCGGCGATATTAGCCAGTGATTTTAAACCGTTCAAAATGGCAGCGGCAGAAGCATCCATTAGTGTAGTGGTACGTCCTGTAATGATCGTATCATTTGGCAGTTCAATGGCGATCACAGCTTGCAAATTCGTACTTTGGATTCTTTCTTGGACTTCTTTTGCATAGTTGCGAGCCGGTAAGACAGGCGCACGATCTTCTTTCTTCAAGTCATTTTCTTCTAAGATCACTTGCATGCGGCGCAAAGTTTCTTCATCAGCCAGCCCTTTTTTATAGTCATTTTCTACTGCAAAGCTGCGGCGGATGATTTCTTGTTTGGCTGCTTCTTGAACCACTTGATCGTCTATGATTCCCGTTTTCAAACGGTTGACACCCATATCGGTTGGGGATTGGTAGACGGATTCTTTGCCAGTGATTTTTTCAATGATACGCTTGATAACTGGGAAAGTCTCCATGTCACGATTATAATTGACCGCCACTTCGCCATATGCTTCATAATGGTAATTGTCGATCATATTAAAATCTTTCAAATCAACGGTAGCAGCTTCATATGCCGTGTTGACCGGATGTTTCAATGGCAAGTTCCAGACTGGGAAAGTTTCAAACTTGGCATAACCTGTTTTGCGGCCGTGTTCATACTCGTGATACATCTGGTTTAAACAAGTAGCTAATTTTCCACTGCCTGGACCGGGCGCAGAGGCGACAACGATCGGTTTAGTGGTTTCGATATAAGGATTTTTGGCAAAGCCGTTTTCGCCTACGATTGCTTCAACATTGGTTGGGTAACCCTCAATCGCTTGGTGCGTATAGACTTTGATGCCGCTGCGCTCCAACTTAGTCATAAACACTTTGACGTTAGGCTGTTCCTGATAACGTGTAATCAAGACGCTATTCACTGAAATCCCGTAAGCACGGTACTCATCGATCAAGCGCAATACGTCTTGGTCATAAGTGATGCCATAATCACCGCGAATTTTGCTGCGTTCGATATCGCCAGCGTAGACGCAAATGATGATCTCAGCTTTTTCCTTCAGCGTTTCTAACAATTTGATTTTTGCATCTTCGTCAAATCCAGGTAAGACGCGCTTAGCATGCTTATCACCGACCAGCTTTCCGCCAAATTCTAAATAAAGCTTATCGTAATGCTGCACCCGTTCCAATATATAGGCAGATTGTTCCTGCAAATATTTCTCCGAATCAAATCCGATTTTTTTCATATTTCCCCTCACTCGCTTTCCATTCCGTAAACTGCCTTCCTTCATCAGCTAGTAGAACGCTTCATAGAAGAAAGGCAGCCAAAACACATCTTTTATCATTATAAAGCTTTTATCAAAATTGACAAGCAGAAATCTTTTTAACGCTAGCCTTCTAAGTCAGTTTGTTTTTCTGAAAACTCATCTCGTGCACTATTTCTGTTCACTTTGGCTGCTGCAAATGGGCTCTCGTTCCAGCTCAGTGACCAGAAGTCATTCGAGTTAGACATTAAATCCATTTGCGTTCCAACTCAGTGGTCAGCATTCATTCGAGTTGGATCTAAAAGCCGTTTGCGTTCCAACTCAGTGATCAGCATTCATTCGAGTTGAACCTAAAACCCGTTTGCGTTCCAACTCAATGGGCAGCACTCATTCGAGTTGGACCTAAAAATCGTTTGCATTCCAACTCAACGACCAGCACTCATTCGAGTTGAACCTAAAATCCGTTTGCGTTCCAACTCAACGGGCAGCACTCCTTCGAGTTGGACCTAAAAATCGTTTGCATTCCAACTCAGTGATCAGCATCCATTTGAGTTGGATACAAAATCCGTTTGCGTTCCAGCTCGCAAATCAAAATGAATTTGAGTTGTCCCTATAGAAGCAAGTCATGCTGATTTGCGGCATGTTCAAGATCAAGATTAGCGGGTGACCAAAAAGTTTACTTCCTTTGTGGGGACAACTATAATAAAAAGTGAAGATGAAAAGGGTTTCTCATGAAAAAAGAGAAACCCGACGACGATACAGTATGGAGGAGATTAAATGTCACAAACACCTGTTCACGGTATCGATCATGTCGGTTTAACGGTGCCGGATATTGAACAAGCGACTACTTTTTTCATCGAGGCTTTGCAGGGTGAAGTTTTGTATGAAACACTGAAGAAAACGGAGCCCAAACGCGATGACGCAGAAACACAACAACGTTTAGGCGTGCCGGATACAATGGCGCAGCGGGCGATCCGCATGTTGGTTTTTCCAAATGGACCTGGAATCGAGCTATTCGAATTCGAAGGGCCAGATCAAAAAGGGCCAATCTGCTCCAGCGATATTGGGTGGACGCATATCGCTTTTTATACCGATGATTTGGAAAAGACGTTGGCAAATGTGGAAGCAGCGGGCGGTAAGAGGCTGGCCGATCCCCAGCCGTTAAGCGGGCTTGAAGCTGGAAAAGGCAACCAATTTTGCTACGTTCATACGCCATGGGGCTCTACTTTGGAAATCATCACTTATCCGACACCTCAGCCTTATTTAGAGAAAGCTGATCGCACAAAATGGCAGGTTTAAATGAGCAGACAACCAGCTAGTAGTTGAGAGGAGGGGTATCGGTGGCAGTTGAAGAAGCATGGTGGAGAAACGCAATCGGCTATCAAATTTATCCGAGAAGTTTTGCAGACAGCAATCAGGATGGAATCGGCGACTTAAATGGGATACGTGAGCACTTGGATGATTTAGTCGAGCTTGGGATTGACTTTATTTGGCTGAGTCCCATTTATCCTTCGCCTAATGTGGACAATGGCTATGACATCAGTGACTATCGAGATATTATGGAAGCATTTGGAACGATGGAAGATTTTGAGCGGTTATTAGAAGCTGTGCATGAAAAAGGCCTGCGACTGATCATGGATTTGGTGATCAACCACACTTCTGATCAGCATCCTTGGTTCTTAGCATCGAGGCAGAGTAAAGATAACCCTTATCGCGATTACTACATTTGGCATCCGCCGCGCTCAAATGGTGAACTGCCATCGAATTGGCCGTCATTGTTTGGCGGCTCTGCATGGGAATGGGATGAACAGACCCAAGAGTATTATCTGCACATTTTTGCCAAAGAACAACCGGATCTAAACTGGGAAAATCCCGTCTTGCGTCAGGAGCTGTATCGAATGGTTCGTTGGTGGCTTGGCAAAGGAATCGACGGCTTTCGTATCGATGCAATTACCCATATTAAAAAGCGCGATTTACAAGATGTCTCTAAAAAGTTGGCCGATACTTATATGAATGTGGAAGGCATCGGGGTTTATTTGCGAAAACTGAGGCAAGTCTTTGATGCATATCCGGCAACTTTATCCATTGGTGAAGCGAGTGGGGTCCCTGTTGCTGATGCGCATGAATGGGTAGGCCAAAATGGCTACTTTTGTATGATTTTTACATTTGATCATGTTCATGTTTGGGCAAATGATCCTAAAGATCAACCGCATATTCGTCAGCTGAAAAAAGCTTTGGCGCGTTGGCAGTACGCCTTGGCAGAGGATGGCTGGAATGCCTTGTTTATGGAAAATCATGATTTGCCGCGCTCCGTTTCTGTATTTGGTGAAGATAAAGAATATTGGAAAGTATCCGCTAAAGCACTGGCAACGCTGTTTATGTTGCTGAAGGGGACGCCATTTATTTACCAAGGGCAAGAATTGGGAATGACCAATGTCCCATTTCAGTCGATTGACGAAATTGATGCAGTGGATACCCGCAGACACTATGAACAGCAAGTGGCGAAAGGAGAGGATCCAGAAGCCGTGTTCAAAAAATTAGCGCGAGCTTCACGGGACAATGCCCGATCGCCGATGCAATGGGACACCAGTACATATGCCGGCTTCAGCCAAGTTGAACCATGGCTGCGTGTCAATCCCAACAAAGACACGATCAATCTCGCTGCTGAGAAAAAGGATCCAGATTCGATTTGGCATTACTATCGCACATTGATTCAATTGCGGAAATCAGAAGAAGCATTGCTGAACGGGACCTTTCATATCCACAACTTGAAACACCGGCAAATGATGATTTATGAACGTCGGGGCGCAAAGCAAACCTTTTTGATTCTCATCAATCTCTCGAAGACAGAAGCTGTTTTTTACTTGCCCTTTCAAGTGCGCGAGCAAAGTTGGACACTTGTTCTCAGTAATTATTCTGAATGCTTAGCAAATGTAACCGATGAATGCTGCTTTAGACCATTTGAAACCCAAATTTATCAAAGGAGCAGATAACGATGATAGACAAGTTTTTGATTCAACAGCAAGACTTTCCGATTGAACGAGATCCAGGCTTTTTTGAAACGATCTTTGCCTTGAGTAATGGGCATTTTGGCACGCGAGGCAGCCGGGAAGAAGCGGCTTTTTCGCATGAGTTGGTAGACGAAGGGACCTTTATCAATGGTTTTTATGAGAGTGAGCTGATCACTTACGGCGAAACGGCCTTTGGTTATGCTAAAGAACATCAAACCATCCAACGGGTGCCAAATGGGAAAATGCAGACGCTAATCTACCGTGATCAAGTATTAGGCAGAGATGGCGAAATTTTAGAAGAAGAACGGAAGCTTGATTTGAAGAAGGCAACTTATGAGCGGACCTTCATTTGGTTAGCAGCGGGGGTAAAAGTGCGGATAGAAACACGGCGCATGGCTAGTTTTGAAGATCCTCATTTGCTGCTGATCGAGACGAAGCTGACCAACCTTTCCCAAGCTGCTGAGCCACTCCAATTCAAGACTTGCTTAGGCCCAGAAAAAACAGAAGCAGACCAAGTCAGCGATGATCCGCGTAAAGCACAAGCGAGAGGGAATTTGCATTATGAAAAGTTGTCTGAACACTTTCCTCTGTTAGAGACACAAACGAATCGCAGCCGACTGGCAGTAGTTGTCGGCAAAAAAACAACGGTCAAAGACGAAGCAACAGAAAAACAGCTGACTTTTGACGAGGCAAACCAAACGTATGAAGAGACTTTCTCTTTTTCGTTGAAACCAGAAGAAACAAAGGTATGCCAAAGTGCTATTTATTATGGTGACTTCGCTCCAGTAACAGCGCATCAAGCCGTTTCACCAGCAGAAATCGAAAAACAATTGAATCAGGCATTGAACAGATTTGATAATGGTTTTGAAGAACAAGCTGCTCATATGTCGCGATTCTGGGAGGCGTCTGGCATCGAATTGACCGGTGACGACCAATTGGCACAAGGATTGAATTTTAATTTGTTTCATTTGTACCAAGCTGCCGGCAGAGATGGTCAAACAAATATCGCCGCTAAAGGTTTGACCGGTGATGGTTATGAAGGGCACTTTTTCTGGGACACTGAAATGTACATGCTGCCTTTTTTCATTTACACACAGCCAGAGATCGCCCGTCAATTGTTGAAATACCGGCATACGATCTTGCCTCAGGCTCGTGAACGTGCTAGGGAGTTATCGATTGAAAAAGGTGCCTGGTTTGCATGGCGGACGATCAACGGACATGAAGCCAGTGCATATTACCCAGCTGGTACAGCGCAAGTGCATATCAATGGTGATATTGCTTATGCCACTCAGCTTTACTATGAGACAACCAAAGATGAAACGTTTATGAAGGCCTATGGTTTGGAGTTGTTGATCGAGACCGCTCGCTTTTGGACATCATTTGGTTTCTTTGATGAACAAGACGCCTTTCATATCACCGGCGTCACCGGGCCGGATGAATATACTGTTCTCGTCAATAATAACTACTATACGAATCGAATGGCAAAAAATAATTTAGAAGCGGCTTTTCAATATGCAGATAAATACTGGCAGCAAGATGGCTACCAAGCACTTTTTGATCACTTGGAAGTAAAAGAGGAAGAATTAGCAGCGTGGAAAAAAGCTGCAGTCAACATGAAATTGTTGTATGACCCAGACTTGAAACTGACGCTGCAAGATGAGGCAGCTTTGGAAAGAAAGCCATGGGATCTGACCACTATTCCTAAAGAAAACTTCCCATTGCTGTTGCATTACCACCCTGTCATTATTTATCAGCACCAAGTCAGCAAACAAGCTGATACCATATTAGCCGAGTATCTTTTTCCAGATACTGTTTCGATCGAGCAGCAACGGCGCGATTACCTCTACTATGAAAAAATCACGACCCATGATTCATCGCTGTCTCGTTCGATTTTCGGAATCATGGCTTCCCGGCTCGGTTTCCAAGAAAAAGCGTATCCGTACTTTAACAGCACCGCTTTAATGGATCTGACGGATCTGCAAGGAAACACTAAAGACGGCATTCATGCAGCCAACCTTGGCGGAACTTGGCTCAGCATGGTCTACGGATTTGCCGGCATGACCGTAAAAGAAGACGGCATACATTTTGAACCTCATCTGCCTGAGCAATGGGAAAAACTAGCCTTCTCCATCCAATACCGCCAAGAACGATTCAAAGTAACCATCACCCAAGAAGATGTGACCGTTGAAAAAATAAACAAATGAAAAAACAAACCTAACAGACTCTAAAACGAAAAAAGCTGTCTTTAGCTAGCCAACTAGAGACAGCTTTTTTTTAGTATAAATGTAGACGCTATAAAAATAATAGTAGATTTTATTTTTATAGCCTTAACCATTAACCGTTCAAAAAATATAATTCTTACTATTGTCAAAATAATTGATCTTCAAAACTTTAAATTAAGAAAAAGGAAAGAGATCAGTAGGACGAAAGGAATGCTATAATCTCTTTATATATTCTACTTAACAAAAGCAGGTTTAATTTGTCTATGAAATGACAGTTAGTGAAATGGCACAAAGTTAGCGAGACTTTGCATCATTAAAAGCCTTTCTTGGTTCTCGTCACGCCGGGACCGATTAGCTGCAAAACTGCATGATAGTATATGTCTAGAAGTCTATCAGTCTATATTGAGCACAGGAAGAGAAGACTGCTTTCTAAAGAGTATTCGTTGTAGGGATATTAAAACAGTTATAGAGAAAATAAGAAAAATTTTAAGAGACATGTTCTTGTGTTAACATAAGAATTAAGATAAAGTAAAAATGAAAGCGCTTTTTAAAAAGAGAGTAAATGAAAAAATTGAAAATATAAAAATGGAGGATCATTATAAAACTTAAGGAGGGAGAAAAGATGGAAGATTACATCAATGAGATTATTTGTTTTACAGATACCTCACAGTTTAAGCCATTAAACGAAATTGTGTATGATGGTATTAGAAAAGCAATTATTACTGGGCGTATTCCTGTTGGGCAAAGAATAAAAGAAAAAGAATTTGCAGAACGTATGAATATTAGTCGCACGCCCATACGTGATGCGCTGCATCGTTTAGAAAAAGAAGGGCTAGTTGAATATATTCCTAAGTTTGGAACAGTCGTTAAAAGAATAACCATTGAAGATGCGAAGGAAATCTATCAGATACGCCAAGCTTTAGATGTAGTTGCAACTGTTAATGCAATGAATAAAATGTCCAAAGAACAATTTGACGATTTGAAACAACTATTAGAAAAAACAGAAGAAGCCAATAAAAATAATCAAAATTTTGCAGAAGTTATACGATTATTTTCAGTTTTTAACGAAACAATCTACCAGCTTAGCGAGATGCCGCGTTTAACTTCAATTGTTACTAAATTAAGAGAATATTTAATGCGTTTCAGAGATATATCATTGACAGGTGAAGAAAGAAGAAGGAAAGCATTGGACGAACATTGGATGATTTATAGAGGAATGTATAATAAAGATGCAGAACAAATAAAACTGATCATTCAAGAACATTTAAGCTATTCAGAAAAATTTATTTTGGCAGAAATGGAAAAACAACAAAATGGAAATTAAAAAAGAAAAAGCACAGAAATGGGCCAGACAACTAGCAATTTATGCACAACAAGCTGTTCTATATGAGGCTATCTTGTTTCCAAAACCCGGCTTAGTAGATGCTCAAAATAGCGGCTCTCATACAGATATGAATATCTATACTTTTCTAAATAGCTCAACAGGTTTAGGGAAAGGCTTTTATGAATTTGCCTTAAGAGGATTGAATTGGAGAGGAGAAGCGAAACAGCTTTTTCAAGCTATTCGTCCTATAGGAATGGCAGCAGAAAAAGAAATGTTTAAAGAAACAAAAGGTGTCAATACACACAAAGGGATTATCTTTTCATTAGGGATCTTTCTTGCAGCAGCTGGAAAGGTATTTCAGCCACAACTTTCAGAGGAAAAAAAGTGGCCGACTATCGGACCAAAAGAAAGAGAAATGCTTTTCTCTTATGTTAAAAAGATGACAGCTGGATTAGTTTCTGATGATTTTAAAAATCTTCATTTAAAAAACCAATTGACACATGGTGAAAAACTCTATTTAAAGTATGGCTTTACAGGTATTAGAGGTGAAGCTGAAGCAGGTTATCCTATCCTTCAGCAAAGGATCTTGCCAATGATAGAAAAACAAGACAAGAATCAAGCTTTTCATTTGCAATTATTGGAAATTTTATTTTACTTAATGGCAACAGTTGAAGATTCGAATCTTGTTCATCGTGGTGGAATAGATGCTTTATTGTTTGTCCAAGAAAAAGCAAAGAACCTGATAAAAGAAGAAAAAACATTTACATCAACTACAATCTTTAAAATTGAACAACTAAATGAGCTATTTGTAGAAAAAAATCTAAGTCCAGGCGGCAGTGCAGACTTATTGATTCTTGTTATTTTTTTAGGGAAATTAGAAACTCTTTTTTAGATAATTAAGAAAGACCAACAATTAAAAAGTTGGTCTTTTTTTGTTTTTAAGCTGTTTTTCGTGTTTTTTTACTGTCTTTTTCCTGCTGCTAAAAAATATAAGCGTATAATTTAAAGTGCAATGATTTTAAATATTGATGATGAAGCGAATCAGCAAGGAAGGGGAAAAATGGACTTTCAATTAAAACGTTTATGGGTTAAGAAAAGTAAAAAAGATTATCAGCGATGGGAAAAATTACTTCATCACGCAGGAATAAGAACAGAAGAAAATGTTCAATATACGGTAGGGCTTTTTGATGGAGAAAAGCTAATTGGTACAGGTTCAATTGCAGATAATGTCTTAAAGTGTTTAGCCGTTTGTAAGGATTATACAGGAGGAGGAGCCATTAATCAGTTAGTTTCTCACTTAATGAATTTAGTGTTTGAAAAAGGAGAGACTGCTTGTTATGTCTACACTAAACCAGCTGCAACGTTGTCTTTTCAGCATTTAGGATTTAAAGAGATTGCACGAGTAGAAGAATTGGTTTTTATGGAGAAAGCTTCTTTTGGCTTTGAATCGTATCTTCAAGCTTTATCTCAAAGTGTTGTAGAAGGTGATCGCATAGCTGGTATCGTTATGAATGCAAATCCATTCACTAAAGGACATCAATATTTAATTGAAGCTGCAGCTAAAGAAAACGACTGGGTTCATGTGTTTGTTCTTTCTGAAGATATTTCTGTTTTTCCAGCTACTGACCGTAAAAACCTTGTTCATAAAGGTATCCAACACTTAGACAATGTTTCTATTCACGATACCAAAAGTTATCTCGTTTCATCTGCTACTTTTCCTTCTTATTTTTTAACAGAAAATAGTGATGTTACTCAAATTCAAGCAAAGCTAGATGCCACAATTTTTAGGGATTCAATCGCGCCTACTTTAAATATTCATTTTCGTTATGTAGGAGAAGAACCCTACTCTGAAGCAACCCGTATTTATAATGAAGCTATGACGGAAGTATTCGACCATCATATTCAGCTGACCATTCTTTCGCGTAAAGAAACAGATGGAGAAGTGATCAGTGCTTCGCGCGTTCGGGCCTTATTAGCAGCAAACAAACTGAAAGAAATAAAGCCGCTTGTTCCTCAAACAACTTTTGATTATTTAAAAACTCAAAAGGGCAAAGAAATACAACTTAAATTACAAGATAAGGAGTGATCAAGATTGGATAAGCTTATGATAAAAAAACAAGCTATTGCAGGAACAGTAGAATCTTCTGATGTTCAAATCATTATTGACCAAAATCCCAATAAAGGAATTGAAATTGAGCTAAATAGCTCAGTCGCAAAACAATTTGGTAGAAGAATACGCGAGGTTATTGAGGAAACACTAGAGAATTTAGAAATCCATGACGCTAAGTTGGTTGTTGAAGACAAAGGTGCGCTTGATTGTACGATCAAAGCTAGAACGATTGCAGTTGTTCATCGCGCAGCAGAAACGACAAAAGCGATTGATTGGGAGGCGATTGAAGAATGGAACGTTTAAGAAGAACGATGATGTTTGTACCGGCAAGTAATGCTGGGATGTTGAGAGATGCTTATATTTATGGAGCAGACTCCATCATGTTTGATTTAGAAGATTCAATTTCATTGAAGGAAAAAGATACTTCTCGTTTCTTAGTCTATCAGGCAGTAAAAACAATTGACTATGGAAAAACAGAGACAGTAGTGCGTATTAACGGATTAGACGCAGGTGGACGTGACGATATAGAAGCTTTAGTCCGTGCTGGCATTGACGTGATTCGTTTACCAAAAACAGAAACGGCGCAAGATATTCTTGATGTTGAGTCAGTAATTGAAGCAGTTGAGAAAAAAGCTGGTAGAGAAATTGGATCTACTAAAATGATGGCAGCAATTGAAAGTGCGGAAGGTGTTTTGAATGCGGTTGAGATTGCTAAAGCTAGTGAACGCCTGATTGGTATTGCATTAGGTGCAGAAGATTATGTAACAAATATGCACACAAAACGCTCACCTGAAGGACAAGAATTGTTTTTTGCTAGAAGTATGATTTTACATGCAGCTCGTAATGCTGGAATTGCCGCATTAGATACCGTTTATTCAGATGTAAATAATGAAGAGGGTTTACGTCATGAAGTTGAAGTCATTAAACAATTAGGATTTGATGGAAAGTCAGTAATTAATCCTCGCCAAATACCAATTGTTAACAGTGTTTTTGCACCAAACGAAAGTGAAATAGAAAATGCACTGAATGTGATTCGTGCCATTGAAGAAGCAGAGGAAAAAGGTTCTGGCGTTATTGCATTGAACGGAAAAATGATTGATAAGCCAATTGTTGAACGTGCAGAACGCGTTTTAAACTTGGCAGAAGCAGCAGGATTGATTAAGAGAGGAGCTCAAGAATAATGGCAGAGAATAAAATTGGAAGACAGATTCCAGAATCAGTGGTTAATAAACGCTATGGTACATTCTCAGGCGCAAGCATCAAAGAAGATACATACCAAAGGGCATCAGCTGAAGTGGCACCAGTTTCTCCCGGAAGTAACAAGTTATTAAGTTCTGTTCGAGAAGCAATTGAGAAAACAGGCTTAAAAGATGGGATGACAATTTCATTTCATCACCATTTTCGTGAAGGAGATGCTGTGATTAATCTAGTCATGGAAGAAATAGCAAAAATGGGCATTAAGAATTTGTCTATTGCTCCGAGTTCCATTGCAAACGTGCATGAACCTTTGATTGATCACATTAAAAATGGCGTTGTAACCCATATTACTTCTAGTGGATTAAGGGATAATCTAGGTGCAGCTATTTCCAGAGGGTTGATGAATGAGCCAGTGATCATTCGTTCACATGGCGGTCGTGCAAGAGCCATTGAAGCTGGTGATATTCACATTGATGTAGCTTTTATAGGAGCTCCTAGTTCAGATGATTATGGAAACGTCAATGGTTCACACGGCAAGGCAACATGTGGCTCGTTAGGATATGCGCAAGTTGATGCAAAATATGCTGACAAAGTTGTGGTAATCACAGATAACTTAGTGCCTTATCCAAACACACCAATCAGTATTCCTCAAACGCAAGTCGATTACGTAGTAGAAATTGATTCAATCGGAAATCCTGATGGAATTGCTAAAGGTGCAACACGTGTTACAAAAAATCCAAAGGACCTATTGATTGCGCAAAATGCAAATAAAGTTATCACTCATTCTCCGTACTTTAAAAATGGTTTTTCTTTCCAAACAGGTACTGGAGGAGCTGCTCTTGCCGTTGCACGCTTTTTACGTCAAGATATGTTGAAAAAAAATATTAAGGCTAGTTTTGCTTTAGGCGGAATTACTCAGCAAATGGTTGAAATGTTGAATGAAGGATTAGTAGAGAAAATTATTGATGTCCAATCTTTTGACAAAGGTTCAGCACGATCAATTAAAGAAAATGAACAACATTACGAAATTTCAGCTGACTTCTATGCTTCGGCGGGAACGAAAGGACCAGCAGTTAATAAGTTGGATATCGTTATTCTTTCTGCGTTAGAAATTGATACAAACTTTAACGTAAATGTGCTAACTGGTTCAGACGGTGTCATTCGTGGTGCATCTGGAGGTCACTGCGACACAGCTGCGGCTTCTAAAATGAGTATCATTGTTACACCTCTTATTCGTGGGAGAATTCCTTCTGTAGTAGATAAAGTTAATACTGTTGTCACACCAGGTGAAAGTGTTGATGTAGTAGTAACAGAAGTTGGAATTTGTATTAATCCACTAAGAAAAGATTTAATGGATATATTTAAAAATATTCCAGTCCCGCAATTTACAATCGAAGAATTAAAAGAAAAAGCTTATGCCGTAGTTGGAACGCCAGACCCAATTGAATATGAAGACAAAGTAGTTGCGGTTGTTGAGTACCGTGATGGCAGTATCATCGATGTTGTTCAGAAGGTAAAGGAATAACACTAAAGCATATTTCAAAATCGAAAAATGATAAAAATAAATTTTTAAAAGGAGAAAGCGATGGTAGCAAAAGCGAAAAAAAATACGTTAGAAGTGGCAGACTCAAATAAAAGATATTTTGGTTTGTCTCTGCCAGTTCTAATCGGAGTGTCCATAGTTGTGTTAGTAGCAGCCTATACAGGAGCTTTATCAGCTGACTTGCCCGGAACATTTGCTTTAATGTTTGTCATTGGTATCATTTTCAATGAAATTGGAGAACGTATCCCAATATGGAATAGTTATATTGGGGGCGGTATTGTATTAGCCTATTTAGGAACAGCAGCTCTAGTATACTTTAACCTCATTCCTCAGCAATATGTGGACTCCATTAATTTGATTACAGGAGACATGGACTTTTTAACCTTTTTCATCGCTATGCTGATTACTGGTTCAATTTTGGGGTTGAATAGCCAATTGTTAGTTAAATCTATTGTTCGTTATTTACCTGCTATTTTAGGAGGCGTTGCAGGAGCAGCGATTTTAGGAATTATTGGTGGCTTAGTAGTTGGCGTTTCTCCTTCAAATGCTATGATTAGCTACGTTTTACCAATCATGGGCGGAGGGAATGGCGCTGGCGCTATTCCGCTAAGTCAAATGTATGAAAAAGTAACGGGCAGCCCTTCAGCCGATTACTATACGTTTGCTATTGCTATTTTAACGATTGCCAATATTTTTGCTATTATTGCTGGTGGTATTTTAAATAAAATTGGAGAATCTAAGAAAAATCTTACGGGTAATAAGTCCAATTTAATGAGAAAAGCAGATGAAATAGAAGAAAAAGAAGAAAAAGCTTCGCTATCAATGAAAGATTATGGTGGAGCAATGGTTTTAGGTTTATCTTTTTACGCATTAGCCAGATTGTTCGGTGAATACTTATTGCCAACAATCGGTGGAATTGCGATTCACTCATTCGCGTATATGATTGTTTTTGTTGCTTTAGCTAATGCGTTTGGTTTAATACCAAACGATACTCGGCAAGCTAGCCAAGCTATGCAATCTTTCTTTACAAAAACGATGGTCATTGTGATTATGGTAGGAGTGGGAGTAGATACTGACTTAAGTGAATTGTTTGCAGCTATTACCTTCGGAAATGTTTTAATGGCATTACTCATTGTGATTGGTGCGATTTTAGGTTCAGCTATTGTCGGATGGCTCGTTGGATTTTACCCAATTGATTCAGCTGTGACAGCTGGTTTGTGTATGGCAAACAGAGGAGGTTCCGGTGACATCGCTGTACTTGGTGCTGCAGATAGAATGGGATTGGTTTCATACGCTCAACTATCTTCACGGCTCGGCGGAGGTATGGTATTAGTGATTGGTAGTTTGATTTTTGGATTGTTCCTATAGATATTAAAAAATTGATATCGCTTTATTATCTTGTTTATGCTTTCAAAGATAGAAATAAGTTAACCATAAAATCATTTATAAAAGTAAAACAGAGATAATTCAAAATTTACTTTTCGCTTAATGAGCCAAAGTCGATTTTGTAACTGGTTAAAAATTTATTTGTATTTTGTCAAGGCGCTGAGATGTATATCCCAGCCCTTTGTCTTTTATTGGAAGAAATGTTTGTAGAACGGAAGTGAAAAGATTGAACGAAAGAAAAGAAGTTAAATTTACAGAAACTGTATTAAGAGATGCGCATCAAAGTTTAATGGCTACACGCTTAAAGACGGAAGAGATGTTGCCTATTTTAGAGAAAATGGATGCAGCAGGTTATCATGCTTTGGAGTGTTGGGGTGGCGCTACTTTTGATGCTGCTATTCGTTTTTTAAACGAAGATCCTTGGGAAAGACTGAGAGAAATAAAAAAGAGCGTGAAGAATACGAAGCTACAAATGCTTTTACGTGGACAAAATCTTTTAGGTTACCGTCATTACGCAGATGATATCGTTGATAAGTTTATTGAAAAAGCTATTGAAAATGGTATTGATATTATTCGTGTTTTTGATGCTTTAAATGATCCACGAAATATGGAAGCATGTGTAAAAGCTACTAAAAAATATGGCGGACATGCTCAATTGGCTATTTGTTATACAATAAGCCCGGTTCATACGATTCAGTATTATAAAGAGTTAACTAAAACATTAGATCAGTTAGGTGCAGATTCAATTTGTATCAAAGATATGGCAGGTATTTTAACGCCAGCTGTAGTGAAAAAATTGATCCCTGCATTGAAAGAAGTGACTTCGTTACCGATAGAAGTGCACACACATGCCACAAGCGGCATATCGGAAATGACCTATTTAACAGCTGTTCAAGTAGGGGCAGATTTGATTGATACAGCAATTTCACCTTTTTCAGGAGGAACAAGTCAACCCGCTACCGAGTCCTTAAGTATTGTTTTGAATGAGCTTGGTTATCATACTCACTTGAAAGAAGAAACGTTAGAAGAAATTGCAGACTACTTTAAGCCAATTAAAGAACATTATTTAAAAGAAAATATTTTAAACCCTAAAATGATGACAGTTGATCCAAAAGCTTTAATTTATCAAGTGCCAGGAGGGATGCTATCTAATTTATATGCACAATTGATGCAAGCAAAGGCTGAAGAACGTTATGAAGAAGTTCTAAGAGAAGTACCTAAGGTGAGAGAAGATTTAGGGTTCCCTCCATTGGTTACGCCTATGAGTCAAATGGTGGGTACACAAGCTGTGTTTAATGTCTTGTCTGGAGAACGATACAAAATGATTCCAAATGAGATCAAAGATTATGTTCGTGGCTCATATGGAAAGCCACCAGCACCTATCAGTGAAACGATCAAACAAAAAATTATCGGAAATGAAGAGGTGTTGACTGGTAGACCAGCAGATTTATTGAAACCAGAATTTGAAAAGCAAAAAGCCGAAGTAAATAAGATAGCTAAGAGCGACGAAGATGTTTTGATCTATGCCATGTTCCCACAATTAGGTGAACATTTTTTAGAAAAAAAATACCAGCCTAAGTCAGCACCAAGCTCAGAAGCAGTTCGGATTAACGCGATTTTATAAGGAGGAGCAGAATGACAAATATTAGTTTATTAAAAGGAATAAATATTTCAGTTACATCTATTGTAATGGTCTTTCTGGTGCTTCTAGGATTGCAACTGATTTTAACTTCATTCAAATATATTTTCAGAGAAGAAAAAGAAAAGTTAACAAAAACAGAGAATGCGCCTATCCAAACAAAAAAAGATAGCTTAGAAGAAGATGAAGAAACCAAGATGGTCGCTGCTCTAACTGCTTTGATTTTAGCTAATGAAGACCAGCAAGACAAACACTACCAAGTAACCTCGATAAAACGTGTGAAATAAAAGGAGTTCAATAGAATGAAATCTTATGAAATTACAGTGAATGAAAAAGTATACCAAGTATCAGTAGAAGAAATAGATGCAAATAGCTTTAAGGCACATCAACAAACTTCGTCTACAGTTACTCCTGAAGAGCCGCCTATGCAGCAAAAAACCGCTGCTTCCACGGCTTCTAGCGGTACATTAGTTACAGCTCCTATGCCTGGAAATATTATCAAAGTAAGTGTTCAAGTAGGAGAAGCCGTAAAAGCCGGACAAGTCTTATGCGTATTAGAAGCAATGAAAATGGAAAACGAAATCGTAGCTCCTGAAGATGGAACCATCAGCGAAGTGAATATATCAAAAGGAGCATCCGTTGAGGCTGGCGACACGCTAGTCAAACTATAATGTTATACAAGGAGTTAATACGATGATTGAAGCAATAAAAGATACGTTGATAAATTCAGGATTTGCTAGTTTATCTTATAAACATGTTATTATGATTGTCATTGCTTGTACATTCTTATATCTAGCTATCAAAAAAGGGTATGAGCCCTATTTACTGATTCCGATTGCCTTTGGTATGCTATTAGTCAATCTGCCAATAGCAGGATTGATGACTCCACCAGTTGATGGAAATAACGGTGGTTTATTGTACTATTTATATCAAGGAACAAATTTAGGCATTTATCCTCCTTTGATTTTTCTTTGTTTAGGTGCAAGCACTGATTTTGGTCCGTTAATTGCCAATCCAAAAACTTTATTACTAGGTGGAGCTGCTCAAATTGGAATCTTTATTGCTTTCTTTGGAGCATTGGCCTTAGGGATGACGGGTCCTGAAGCAGCTTCTGTCGGTATTATTGGAGGTGCAGATGGCCCAACTGCTATTTTCTTAACTAGTCAGTTGGCTCCTCACCTGCTTTCAAGTATTGCGTTAGCAGCTTACTCTTACATGGCATTGGTACCAATTATTCAACCACCCATTATGAAGTTACTAACAACTAAAAAAGAACGTGAAATTAAGATGGAACAATTAAGACCAGTGTCTCAGAAAGAAAAAATTCTTTTTCCTATTGTTGTTACTATCTTTGTCATTTTATTATTACCGTCAGCGGCACCGCTAATCGGAATGCTGATGCTTGGTAATCTAATTAAAGAAAGCGGGCAAGTACCTAAAATTACAGATACTCTTCAAAACGCTTTAATGTATACGATCACGATTTTATTAGGGGTTACTGTTGGAGCAAAAGCTGAAGCGGATATTTTTCTATCTATTCAGACAGCCAAAATTATCATTTTAGGTTTGGTTGCCTTTGCTGTTGGAACAGCAGGAGGTGTTTTGATGGGTAAGTTAATGTGTAAGTTGACGAACGGTAAAGTTAATCCAATGATTGGCGCAGCTGGCGTATCAGCTGTACCGATGTCAGCACGTGTTGTTCAAAAAGAAGGAGCAAAGGCAAACCCATCGAACTTTCTGTTAATGCATGCTATGGGACCAAATGTAGCAGGTGTGATTGGTTCAGCAGTAGCAGCCGGCGTATTATTACAATTTTTTAGCTAATAAAACTAAAGAAAAAAGGAGTTGCAAAATGGACCT
The DNA here is from genome assembly GCF_900113675.1 of Pisciglobus halotolerans. Classification (GTDB taxonomy): domain Bacteria; phylum Bacillota; class Bacilli; order Lactobacillales; family Carnobacteriaceae; genus Pisciglobus; species Pisciglobus halotolerans. The sequence continues at coordinate 28,977 of NZ_FOQE01000008.1, read as the reverse complement.
TTTTAATTCAGGAAAACATGTTTCTTTAGAAGAAGTATTAGAAAATCGAGAAAAAAGAGCCTTCTTTCAACAAAAATTACTTGAAAGATATTCGGGTTCCTTAGTTTCATTTAATTGTAATATACCTGGCCCTATTAAGAATAATCCAATGATAAAACAGATTTTTGATGTTGGAAAATCGGCATTAATGATCAAATTGCGAGAAAACAAAGTCAACGTTTTAATGTCTAAAGAATGGGATAATGTAACTGGCCCAGAACTTTTTTTAGTCGCAGACATACGTCCAAGTAAATTGAAAAAGCTGACTGTTCAAATTGAAGAAACGACTTTAGGAAGATTATTTGATATGGATGTTCTTTTTAAAGAAACTACTGAACAAATTAGATCTGTCAATCGTCAAGAACTAGGTCTGCCTGTAAGAAAGTGTTTTGTATGTGAAGATGAAGCTAAAAATTGCGGGCGTAGCCGCAAACATTCGCTAGAAGAGATATTCCATTCGATTAACAAGATGTTAGAACAGGAAGAGACCGTATTGTACTAGATGGAATAGATTGAACCTTAACGTCTTGTAGCAGTCAGAAAGGCTTTTCTATTTCTAGAGAATAGTATTTTTGAATAGAATGAAACTTATCATAAACAACTCTTTTTTTATTGACTTCTCATCAAGTCAAGTTATGAAAGGGTTGTTTATTTTTTAGTAGCAAAAAAATGAATTTTAATGATAAGAGAGAAGACACGCAGACTCCTGCGGGAACAGCGGACCAGGTGAGACCCCGCAGAACGAAACGACAGTGTAGATCGAGGAGGCTCGCGGTTCGCCCGCGGAAAGCGAAGTGTCTTCTCCCTATATCAAATAAAATATTCCCTAAATAAAGTATGTGAATGGATAGTTAAGTGTAAGCAAAAGAAAAAATTCGTAAATTGATTGTAATTATAGTAAAATGCTTATATATAGTAAGGGGTCTTTTGTGCTTTTTGTATAAAGGAAAAAAGAAAAAAGGAGCATACACATGAAAAAAGGGTTATTTCTTTCTGCAATACTACTTGCTTTTTTAAGCGCTTGTGGGAACGAAAATGAAAAAGAGAACGGCTCTGGAAACGATCAGTCAGAAAAACAAGTTTTGAAAATCGATGCTTCTGGCGAGATGGATTCAATGGATACAACAGTTTCGACAACAAATTTCGGCCCTATGAATAATGTCTTTGAAGGATTGATGACGTATGACTTGAACGGCGATCTTGTGCCTGCTGATGCAGCAGAAGAGCCAGAGGTTTCAGCAGATGGCTTGACTTATACCTTCAAGATCCGCGAAGATGCTCAGTGGTCAAATGGAACTCCGGTCACAGCTCAAGACTATGTTTACGCTTGGAGACGCATGGTTGATCCTGAAAGTGCAGCAGGCTATGCTTACATGTTTACAGGTATCCTGAAAAATGCCGAAGCGATCAACAATGGCGAAGAAGAAGTTGAAACATTAGGTGCAGAAGCCATTGACGATAAAACGCTGAAAGTTACCTTAGAGAAGCCTACACCTTATTTCTTAGAAGTGTTGACCATCCCAGGTTATTTCCCGCAAAATGAAGACTATGTAACTGAGCAGGGTGATGAATATGGACTGAATGCCGATAATGTCATTTATAATGGTCCGTTTGAACTTTCTGATTGGAATTCTGCAGCTGGCGATTCTTGGAAGTATGTCAAAAATGACGCTTACTGGGACAAATCTACCGTTCAATTAGACGAAATTGATGTACAAGTGATCAAAGATGTGGGCACGGGAATCAATTTGTACGAATCAGGCGACTTGGACACGATCCAAATCACAGGCAACTTTGTGACGCAATATAAAGATAATCCTGACTTCAAAACATATGACAGAGCTTGGATTTATTATGTAGAAATGAACCAAGATATACCAGAATTGAAGAATGAAAATATTCGTAAAGCTTTGACGATGTCGATCGACCGCGCTTCATTTACAGAAAATGTTTTGCAAAATGGTTCTCAGCCGATCGCCGGTCATGTGCCGTCAGGTTTAGCCAAAAATCCTGATACAGGCGCTGATTTCCGTGAAGAAGCAGGCGAAGTGATTCCATATGACGTTGAGGAAGCCAAAGACGCTTGGGAAAAAGGCTTGGATGAATTGGGAACAGATAATATCTCTTTTGAATTGATCACATCAGATGATGAAGAAAGCCGTCAGTTGGCAGAATACATCCAAAGTGAATGGCAAAAGAACTTGTCAGGATTGACGATCTCGATTCGCCAAATGCCAGATAACTCGAGACTGGATAATGTGAAAAAAGGCAATTATCAGTTAGCGACAACTTACTGGTTGGCTGACTTTGCTGATCCGATCAACTTTTTAGAACGTTTTGACACAGAAATCAATCGTGGCAACTATTCTTTTGCAGACATTGATAAATTAGTAGAGCAAAGCAACACGCAATATGATGATGCTTTGGCAAGATGGCAAACCATGATGGAGATTGAAAAAACTGCGTTGAGCGAACATCATGTGGATGCACCAATTTATCAAACCGCGGATGCTTATCTTGAAAAGCCTTATGTCAAAGACATTCATCGTCCGACATTCGGCAGCACCAGCTATAAATATGCTTCAATCGATTCAGAACAAAAATAATAAGTAAATTGGCTCCTTTTAAGGTGGTTAGAGCGATCAGCAAGACCTGCTCTATTAAAAGGAGCCTTTTATCAATTTTTGAACAACTGATTTATTAAATTGCATCTCCTATAGAAAATCATATATTTTGAATAAAATAAGAAAGGTGTGGCATATTGAGAGTAGAAATAAGACGAGAGGACGAGCAGATATGATGAATAAAAAGAAGAACTATAGAGCGTATATGATCTCTGTCATCATCTGTGTGCTCTTTACAGCATGGGGCACATTGCCAGAGAGTTTAATAGGGAAATTTTCTTTAAATCGAGTTGCCAACTACTTACAAGGAGTCATTTCAACAGAATTTGGCTGGCTGTACATTTTGCTGATGGTCGCCATACTAATGATCGTTATTTTTTTATTATTTTCCAAATATGGCGATATCAAACTCGGCAAGCCGGACGACGAGCCGCAGTTCAATTATATTTCTTGGATCGCGATGCTATTTAGTGCAGGTATGGGAATCGGGCTTGTCTTTTGGGGAGCTTCTGAACCGATCATACATTTGCACGACCCAGCAGTCCCTTCAACAGATATGATGAAGAACGCACGGGAATCAATGACGTATACTTTCTTCCACTGGGGATTGCAACCATGGGCTTTATACGCGTTCATTGCCTTGATTATTGCTTACACGACTTTCCGCAAAGGGAAACCGGCTTTGATCAGTGAAAGTGTGACACCTTTATTTAAGGAGAAACGACGTGAAACAGTTGCAACGGTTGTGAATGTGATTGCCATTATTGCGACTGCCTTTGGGGTGGCGACTTCATTGGGATTAGGTGCGCAACAAATCACAGGTGGGTTGAACTTTTTAAATAGCAATATTCCGAACTCATTTTGGTCACAGTTTATTGTCGTGGTCGTTGTAACGATTTTGTACCTGATCAGTTCCACCAGCGGCTTGGATAAAGGGGTCAAGATCCTCAGCAATGCCAACATCGTTTTGGCGGTCCTATTAATGTTAGCTGTTTTAGTTATTGGTCCGACATCTTACTTAATGGACTTGTTTGTACAAAGTATCGGAAATTACATTCAATCGCTGCCGTCTATCAGTTTTCGCTTGGCTCCTTTCGATGTAGGAAATCGACGCTGGATCAATGAATGGACGCTCTTCTATTGGTCTTGGTGGATTTCTTGGGCACCTTATGTTTCTTCCTTTATCGCCCGCATTTCAAAAGGCAGAACCATCAAGGAATTTATCGGTGGTGTTTTGATCGTACCGACACTGTTTACATTCCTATGGTTTTCCGTCTTTGGCGGCACGGGTATTTGGCAAGAATTATTCAACAATAGCAACCTGATTCAAACGATTGCTGAAAAAGGGGAAGAAACGGGGTTATTTGCAATGTTAGCCAACTATGGCAGTTTAGGTAAGATCATCATGGGAATCGCTATCTTATTGATTTCAACATTCTTTATTACTTCTGCCGACTCAGCCACCTATGTACTGGCGATGTTTAGTACAAACGGCAGCCTAGCGCCAACGCAAAACATCAAAGTTATCTGGGGAATTCTCCAATCAAGTATTGCCGTTATTCTGTTATATGCTGGAGGGTTAGAGTCCTTACAAGCAGTAGCTGTCTTGGCTTCCTTCCCATTCTTATTCGTGATCATTTTGATGGGGGTCAATTTCTTCAAATGGCTGGTCGCTGAGAAAGCAGATTAAAAGGCATTTCATTTGTTTTCACTTTTTTGGTATGGCATAGTGAACGTATAAAAAAAGAAAGGAAGGATTCACATGGCTGATGCAAGAGAAGAAGCGTTAAAGGTAATTGAAAAAAATAATATCGGTGTTCTATCAACGATTTCTGGAGATAAACCCGTTTCCCGCTATATGACTTTCTTTAATGAAGGCTTTATGCTCTATACACTTACGGACAAACGCACAGAAAAAGTAGAAGACATTGAACAAAATCCTAATACCTTTATTTTACTTGGCTATGAAGAAGGTTTGCTCAACAAAAACTTCGTAGAGATCGAAGGAAAAGTTTCTACAACAGAAGATCAATCGCTGATCGATCACTTGTGGAGTTCATATATGAACTTGATTTTTGATGGCAAAGATGATCCGAATATTTTGATCCTAGAAATTAAGCCGGAAAAGGTCAGCTTGCGTGGTACTAAGAATAATGAAGTAACTGCTGTAGACTTGACGTAATGTCAAGAAACAGAGAAGAAACGACACAAATAAAAAAGAGGCAGCAGGAGCGAAAAAACGCTCTTGCTGTCTCTTTTTGGGTTCTTCCTCTTTTAACGTTGGTAAAGAAATTTCCTACAGTCAATGGGCTGCTGATGGAAAGCCATGAGAACACATTGAGCCGAAAATCACGTCTCAATGCTTGCAAGCTTCAAACTTAGTGTAATGGCTAAAGCCTAACACTAAGTGATTCACATTGCATCTTTTTTCATGGCTATCAGTAGCCCTATGCGCCTCCTGAAATTTATAGAAATAGGATTCCAACGAGTTTAGCATTAAAAAAGTTGATATTTTACAGACCAACGTTAAATATTGTAGAATCTCTTTTTGTTCTTAATCTTTCTAGTACCTCTGACGTTTACTTTGGACCACAGGCTCTTATTATTCAATTACATTGAGCAAAGTAGTTCTAGAACAAGGCAGTCAAATGGAACAAGGCATCAGCTTTCATTTTCTCCATTTGGCTGTCCTTCAGCCATTGATATTCCCCAGCCGGTCCAGGCACTCAAGAGAGAAAACAGCGGCGACAATAAGCTGAAGAAAGCAAATGGCAAGTAGGCAAGTGTAGGCACATCAAATGTGCTGGCAACAAAGCTGCCGGCAATGCCCCAAGGTACCAGATAATTGATCACAGTACCGCCATCTTCTAAAGTCCGGCTCAAAACGGTCAAGTCGACACCATTATCTTTGTAAATCTTTTTGAAGGCATTCCCAGGCAGAATGACTGAAAGGAATTGTTCGCCGATGAATAAGTTGACACCGATCGAAGTAAGGAGAGTGGCAGTCACGACTCCGGAAATAGAACGAATTTTTTTAGATAACAAGGACATCACCGTCGTAATAAGACCGGTTTCCATTAATAATCCGCCCAACGAAAGCGTCAAAATGATCAAAGATACAGTCGGCATCATACTTTCAATACCGCCGCGGGAGAGCAGCAAGTCGATCTGCTGATGACCGGTAGTTGACACATATCCTGATTCCAAAGCAGTAGCGATATCCGAAACAGACGTGTTTTGATTTTGGAAAAGGATGAATAAAATAGCCACGCCGATATTGATCAAGATCGTCATAATGGCAGGGATTTTTTTCCAAGCACAAACAAACATCAAGAAAAGCGGCACCAAGGCAAACAGAGAAATAGAAAAGTTGTTTTCTAATACTTGGACAACTTCGGAAATCTCTACTAGTTGCATGGATTGGCTGGTCATGCCCAAAATGGAAAACAGCACTAAAGAAACGAGGAAAGCCGGAATGGTTGACCATAGCAAATGTTGAATGTGTTTAAATAAATCTACTTCTGCGATAGCAGCGGCCAAGTTGGTCGATTCCGAAAGAGGCGACATTTTATCGCCAAAAACGGCTCCAGAAGCAATTGCTCCCACAATGAGCGGCGGATGGATTCCTAAGGTGATCCCAATTCCAAAAAAAGCAATGCCGATGGTAGACATGACGGTAAAGGCACTGCCGACTGCGCTGCCAACAATGGCGCAAGCGATAAACACAGAAGGAACGAACCATTTCACGCTGATGATCTTAAAGCCATAGACCATCAAAGTAGGAATGATTCCTGCTTGGATCCAGATGGCAATCAGGGCACCCACTAAAATAAAAATAAAAATAGGAATGATCCCTGGCTTGATGCCATTAATGATGCCTTCATGAAGCTGTTCAAATGGAATCTTTTTGATGGCCGCATAGATCATAATGACCGCAATAGCAAATAGGATAGCGATCGGAGGCGAAAGTTGCAAAACAACGACCCCTAAAGCGATGCTGAATACAGTGATGCTGAGTACAATCGTTGCTTCTGTGATGCTGGGTTGATTTTTCTGATTCATGTTTTTTTCTCCTTTTGATTGTTTTTTATAAAATCAAAAGAGAGAAGATAACGAACGATCCCGCCGCATTTCATCTTGGTTTCTCCTTTCCTTTTGGTGAAATAAAAATAACATCCGCCCTCAGCTAAAAACAGCTAAGGACGAATGTTATTCGTGGTACCACCTTAATTCAAAAACAATGACTTGTTTTCCTCTTTCTCAATATGAAGTTGTTACTTTATCGTGTAATTCAGCAAATAAACTGTGGTCGATTTACAGCAGCCATCGACTTTCTGAGCAGGGAATTTATTGCCTACTGGGCGATAAAGGCACAGCCTTGCTTTCACTGTGCAAATGGAAAAAATAAATTGCTTTCATTGTAGTAAGTTTTACCGAAAAAAGCAAGCTTTTCATTTGAAAAGCTCATATTCAGTTTTTTTGATTCTTTTTTATTTTATATGGTTAGGGTTATTTTAATCTGATTCAACACGATTTGCGTTTTTTAAAAGATGGAAAGGTTGTATTCATAACAGTTATCATATAATATAAATGTATAGAAAGCGATTTCAAAAAGAGGAGGGATAACAGATGAACCTGTTTGTTTTTTGGAAAATGAGTATGAACAGATTGTCGCAGGATAACCAAAGAAAGACAAAACACAAAAAAATATACCCATTAGTCCTCTTGATGCTGAGCGTTATTCTGCTCTACTTCTTGTCACTAGGTATACTCTCTCCCTAATTGAATGATCTAAGGAAGGCTAGCTATTCCATTTCAAGATGGATGTGAACCTTCATTTTTTTTGGCTTCTTTCCTAGCTTCAAGCTTGTTTCTTTGTAGTGTACCTGATAAACTAAAGAAGTGATATGTATAATCTTATTTATTAAAAGTATAGGTTATAAAAGTGTAATCAAAAGAAAGAAGGGGACATATGGAACATAAAAAAATGAATGCCTTTCCAAAGTCGTTCTTATGGGGCTCTGCTTCAGCGGCTTATCAAGTTGAGGGCGCTTGGGATGAGGATCAAAAAGGCGTATCAGTTTGGGATGAGTTTGTTAATATTCCTGGAAAAACCTTTAAAGGAACCACTGGAGAAGTGGCAGTAGACCATTATCACCGTTATAAGGAAGACGTAGCATTGATGGCGGAACAAGGATTGAAAGCTTATCGTTTTTCTATTGCTTGGACGCGCATCATTCCTGATGGCGATGGTGAGATCAACGAAGCAGGCTTGAAGTTTTATGAAAACTTGATCGATGAACTGTTGGCCCATCATATTGAACCGGTTGTAACGCTTTATCATTGGGATTTGCCTAAAGCTTTGCAAGACAAATACAAAGGTTGGGAATCTCGTCAAATCGTAGCTGACTTTACGCGTTACGCAGAGGTTTTATTTGACCGGTTTAGAGGAAAAGTAAAATTCTGGGTCACGTTGAATGAGCAAAATGTCTTTATTTCACATGGTTATTTGCAAGGCTCGCATCCGCCAGATGTTCAAGATCCAAAACGGATGTATCAAGCTAACCACTATGCTAACTTGGCTAATGCTGCTGCTATCAAGAAGTTTAGAGAAATGGAAATGGACGGATTGATCGGTCCGAGCTTTGCTTACTCACCAACATACGCGATCGATTCTAACCCGGTCAATGTACTGGCAGCCGATGACCACGAAGAGTTGCAAGCCAACTTCTGGATGGATGTTTATGTATATGGCCGCTATCCAAAAGTCATTTGGAAATGGTTGGAAGATCAAGGAATCGCTCCAGAGGTGGAAGCAGATGATTTTGTCCTCTTAAGAGAAGGCAAACCTGACTTTATGGGCGTCAACTATTATCAAACGTCCACCGTTTCTGCCAATCCATTGAATGGCGTAGGGATGGGGAAACCGAATACCACTGGTGAAAAAGGTAGTTCAGAAGCTAATGGTGTACCAGGCATTTTCAAAGACGAACAAAATCCATTTGTTGAACGGACAAACTGGGATTGGGAAATCGATCCAACTGGCATGCGAATCGCTTTGCGTCGAATCACCAGCCGTTATGATTTACCAGTGTTGATCACTGAAAATGGCTTAGGCGAATACGATACTTTAGAAGAAGATGGTGCCATTCACGATGCTTATCGTATTGACTATTTGAAACAACACGTAGAAGCGATCCAAGAAGCCATCACAGATGGTGTGGAAGTATTAGGTTACTGCACATGGAGCTATACTGATTTGTTAAGCTGGTTGAACGGTTATCAAAAACGTTATGGTTTTGTTTATGTTGACCGCGATGAGCTAGATGAAAAAGAATTAAAACGCTACAAAAAAGATTCTTACTACTGGTACCAAAAAGTGATTGAAAGCAACGGCGAAAATTTAGGATAAGAATCGTTAAGAAAGAAGCAAGTTCAACCAGAGCCTTGCTTCTTTTTTATTGTGCTAGGGGAAGATAGGCAAGGACGAAACAAATATAGCCAACTTGGATGCTGTATTATATTTGAGTTTGTAAATAAGTGGAGTTATTAACCAACTCGATGACGGCATTGTATTTGAGCTGGTCGTCAACCACGCTATACATGAAAAAACCGATTAATTGGAAAGGATCTCTCAATCAATCGGTTTTTATCAATTTGATGAATTATCTGTCGCCATTGAAGATAGAGTTTTTCACGATCACGTAATCGACTTTGCGGATCGATTCAACGTCGCGTCCGCCAGCATATGAAATTGATGATTGCAGATCTTGCTGCATTTCAGTCAATGTGTCTTCGATGCTGCCTTTGTGTTCAAGCAAAATCTTTTTGCCTTCCACGTTTTTACGTTCGCCTTTTTGGTATTCAGAAGCACTACCGAAGTATTCTTTATACTTCTTGCCGTCTTTTTCAATGGTTTTACCTGGAGATTCTTCGTGTCCAGCAAATAGAGAACCAATCATCACCATGGAAGCGCCGAAACGAATCGACTTAGCAATGTCGCCGTGGTCGCGTACACCACCGTCAGCGATCAAAGGCTTACGTGCCGCTTTTGAGCACCAGCGCAAAGCTGATAACTGCCAGCCGCCTGTACCAAAGCCAGTTTTTAATTTCGTGATGCAGACTTTACCTGGACCAACGCCAACTTTAGTAGCATCGGCACCGGCGTTTTCTAATTCACGAACAGCTTCAGGCGTAGCCACATTCCCAGCAATGACAAAGGCCTCTGGTAATTGTTTTTTAATGTGTTGGATCATATCGATCACCGATTGTGAATGACCATGAGCGATATCGATTGTGATATATTCAGGCAATAGGTTCTTTTCAGCTAATGTATTGACAAAGTCATATTCTTTTTCTTTTACGCCGACACTGATGGAAGCGAACAAGCCTTTTTCATGCATTTTTTGTACAAATGGCAAACGACTTTCTTCGTCGAAGCGATGCATAATGTAAAAGTAACCATCTGCAGCTAATTTTTCCGCCAGTTCCTCATCAATAACGGTTTGCATATTTGCAGGGACAACAGGCATTTTGAACGTACGATCACCAAAAGCCATATGTGTGTCGCATTCTGAGCGGCTTCTAACAATACTCTTATTTGGGATCAACTGTACGTCTTCATAATCAAAAATTCTCATTTTTCCTCATTCCCCTTTATCGAAAATCATTCTTTTTCATTTAAGTGTTCTTATCTAAAAAACGAACTTTAACGATTAATGTTCCTATTAAAATTCGCACCTATGCTAATTTACACTATAAATAAGATTTTGTCAAAGTAAAAAAAGAGAATATTCCAAACAATTTACGTTTATTAAAAAGTTTGTTGTTATCTCATTTAAAAAGGTCATTAATAAATGTAAAGCGCTTAAATTTTTGCAGGATAGAAATCTTTTTATCTTCTCGAGAGAAACAAGCTAAGATGATCGAATTTTCTGTTATTTTTGTTACAATAAGGTCAATCGCAAAACGAACAAGGAGGAGTAAAATGGCAAAACAAAAGAGGATCTTAGTCATCGTAGGTCCCAGCGGCAGCGGCAAATCAACTGTCAGCCGAATGTTGGCTGAAAGAGGTATCCCAAGATTGATCACCTCAACAACTAGACCGCCTCGAGATGGTGAAAGAGATGGGGTAGATTATTACTTCAAGACGGTGGATCAAATGAAAGAAGAGCCTTTTATTGAACAAACCTTTTATGCCAAAAATGTGTACGGCTTAACGGTCAAGGAAGTCGAAGAAAAACTGGCCAAATATGATACCGTACAAGTTACTTTGGATAAGAATGGCGTTAGTGCTTTGAGAGAACAGTTTCCTCAAGAAACCAAAGTCATTTTTTTCCAAATCACGGAGCAGGAAATGATTGAGCGAATGAAAAAAAGAGGCGACAATTTAGAAGCTATTCAGTCACGTATTGCTTTTGGACAATCAACGAAAGAACTGGAACCTGTAAAAGGTGCAGATCTGGTCGTTTCAAAAGGGAGCCCCGAAGATATTACATCGCAAATTTTAGGGATATTCAATAAATGATATTATTTTTGAATACGGATAAAAAAATTTCTTTTTAAGTGTGTTTGCCCCAAATGGACTGCAATCAGGTGCTTTGTAATAAAATGGGATTAAATGCACCACAGTTAGCATGATGCAAAAAAGCTGCTCCAACAGTAGACCGTCAAAGTCTTGTTGCAGCAGCTTTTTTGATTCGAGCTTTCGGTTATTTTATGTAGAAGGCAAGATCTTTAGCAAACGCAGACCAATATTATATTGCAGCAGTTCTTCAGGGATAAAATGCTGCAGTTGCTGCGGATCCGACGATTTTAAAAACAGCTGGAAAATGCCAATATCTGCATAGGTATAGAACTGATTGGATTTTCCGAACAATTCAATGGCTCTTTGGATCTCTCGTGCTTGATTGTAAAGTTTTGGCAAGTCGAATAAGGTTCCCGGCATACTGATGCTGCCATTGATCTTCAAGTCTTCCATCTTTGTTACTTTTTTGCTGAGCAGCAATGCTTTTTCTAAATCATTTTTTTAATTTACTTCTTCTTTTGTTTGTTCAACGGTCAAAATGATTTTATCTTTCCGTGCCAAATAAGTAAAATGCAGTTGTTTCCTAGATAACTGCTCGAGAAAGCAGGTGCGGAACTGGAACAATCTCTTTTGAGCCGTCGTCAACTCAGCTGCAATGTCTTTGAAAGTAAAGGAGACGACTTGGTAAGCCGCTGTTGGCTTTAACTTTAAAATCGCGGCTTTCTGCAAAAGTTCTTCCCGATTTTCAGTGCGATCGTTCAGCAAATCAGAGAGAATCTCATTGCGATAAGTAAGGTCGTTTTGCGTCAACGCATAACGCTTCAACAGCTCCATTTGCAAAAAGCTGATGGCATTTTCGATGGCCATATAATCTTCATCAGCCGTCAACTGTTTCTGTTCGTGAATGATCAATTGGTAAGGAATCGCATTCAAATTAGGAATTGCATCGGTCAGAAGAGTAGAAGTAGATGTAGTCTAAATACTAGACAGAACCGCCGCTGCATGCTAATTGGGGTGGGAAGCACGTTCATTTTAGCAAAGGAGTATACGCAAACTTCAATTTAACGCTCGTAGATGACTGTGATATTATTGTAGGTGATCACGTGATGTTTGGCCCAAATATTACTGTTTCTGCAGGCACGCATCCCATTCATCCAGAGTTAAGAAGCAAACAGGCGCAATATAATGTGCCCGTCCATATAGGAAATAATGTCTGGATCGGAGCCCATGCCGTTCTGCTTCCTGGCGTCAAAATAGGAGAGAACACCGTTATTGGTGCCGGCAGTGTCGTCACAAAAGATCTTCCGGACAATGTGATCGCTGTTGGAAACCCCTGCAGAGTAATAAGAGAAATCAATGAAGAGGATAGACGTTATTACCATAAAAAGATGGAAATCGATATAGAATAAACAGATGCATACTTTGAACCAACCATACGAATGAGCGAAATAAGAGAAAAGAGGAATGGAAAATGATCAAAGAAGTTTGTGTAGAAAATTTCACACATGTACCAAAAGTGATTCGCAGAGGAGCAGACCGCATCGAATTGTGCGATAACTTAGCGGTTGGCGGAACGACTGTCAGTAAAGGTGTGCTCGAAAAAACAATTGAATTTTGCAGACAGGAAGATGTATCTGTCATGGCCATCATCCGACCGCGCGGAGGAGACTTTGTGTATACAGCAATAGAAAAAGAGATAATGCTAGCGGATATTCAGACCGCCATTGATACGGATGTTTCAGGAATCGTTATCGGTGCATTGACAAACGAAAGAGAACTAGACACGGCCTTTTTGTCTGTCGTTAAATCTATAACAGCTGAAGTCGGTCTGTCATTGACTTTCCATATGGCTTTTGATGATATTCCAAAAGAAAAACAAAAAGAGAGCATCGAATGGTTGTCTGCGAATGGCTTTGACCGTATCTTAACGCATGGCGGTCCTTTGACTCAGCCAATTGAACAGCAGTTGGAGACATTGAAAGAGCTGATCGAAATGGCAGGAGAAAACATCACGATCATGCCAGGCGGCGGCATTACAAAAGAAAACTTGCCTTTAATTGAAAGAGAACTGGATGTTCAAGAAGCGCATGGGACAAAGATCGTCTAGAGAAAGCGTTCTATATGCGCCCAACAAGTTTTTTTTACTGCAGCGTGCTAAAATGAGATCAGCAGGATGCAAAAAGAAGGGAGCAATACAAAAAAATGGATAAACAAACAAGACACGGTGCTGATGTGATCGTCGATAGCTTGACGAACTTAGGCGTTGAATATGCCTTTGGGATACCAGGCGCAAAAATCGATCGTGTGTTTGACACACTTGAAGACAAAGGCCCTAAACTCATCGTAACCAGACATGAACAAAATGCGGCATTTATGGCAGCCGGTATCGGACGTTTAACTGGTGAACCTGGCGTAGTATTGGCCACAAGCGGACCAGGTGCCAGTAATTTAGCGACAGGACTTGTCACTGCTACCGCTGAAGGAGATCCGGTTTTGGCGATTGCCGGACAAGTCAAACGTTCTGATTTAACAAAACTGACACACCAAAGTATGAAAAATGCTGCTTTATTCGAACCGATCACTAAGTTCAGTGCGGAAGTCGAAGAGCCAGAAAATCTTTCGGAAGTCATTGCCAATGCTTACCGAGCAGCCAAAAGTCCAAAGCAGGGTGCTAGTTTTATCAGTATCCCGCAAGATGTTACAGATGCAGAAGTAACTTTACCAGCTTTAGCACCGCTGTCCGCCCCTAAACTTGGACCGGCAAATGCTAAAGAAATCGAAAAACTGGCGCAAAAGATCAAAGACGCTCGCTTACCTGTTCTACTGCTGGGCATGCGTGCCTCATCACCAGAAGTGACGGCAGCTGTTCGCGAACTAGTTGCGCATGCTGATTTGCCAGTTGTTGAAACCTTCCAAGGCGCTGGCATCATCTCACGCGAATTAGAAGACAACTTCTTTGGCCGTGTTGGTTTGTTCCGCAACCAGCCAGGCGACATGTTGCTGAAACGCAGTGACTTAGTGATCGCAGTCGGCTATGACCCTATTGAGTATGAAGCACGCAACTGGAATGCAGAAAAAGATGCTAGGATCATTGTGATCGATGATACATTGGCAGAAATCGACACCTACTTCCAGCCGCAAACAGAGTTGACCGGCGACATGGCTGAAACTTTGATGGAACTGCTGCCGCATCTAGAAGATTATCAACTATCAAAAGGTGCTGAAGATTACTTGCAAACGATGCAAGACAAACTAAGACACCGAGACGTGCCGCCTGAAGCAGATCAACCGCACCATGTTCACCCGTTAGCCATCATTGAAGAATTGCAGCGGCAAGTAACAGATGAAATGACCGTGACTGTAGACGTCGGCAGTCATTACATTTGGATGGCTCGTCATTTTAGAAGCTACGAACCGCGTCATCTATTGTTTAGTAATGGTATGCAAACTTTAGGTGTAGCACTGCCGTGGGCGATCTCAGCTGCTCTTGTGCGACCGAATACCCAAATCGTTTCCGTATCCGGGGATGGCGGCTTTTTATTCTCAGGACAAGAATTAGAAACAGCCGTACGTTTGGGCTTGAGTATCGTTCACATTATTTGGAATGATGGAGCGTATAACATGGTTGAATTCCAAGAAGAGATGAAATATGAGCGTTCTGCTGGTGTTGACTTTGGAGCGGTTGATTTTGTCCAATACGCAGAAGCGTTTGGTGCGAAAGGCTTGCGCGTTGAAACAGCCGATCAACTGGCTTCCGTTTTGAAAGAAGCATTTGCTGCAGAAGGACCAGTAGTCGTCGATATCCCAGTTGATTACTCGGACAACCACGAATTGGGCAAAACGATTTTGCCGGATCAATTCTATTAAAAGAAAGGAAGATCGTATTGGCAGCAGGAAAATTGTATCAACATGGCACATTAGGCGGATTGATGGCAGGCTTATTCGAAGGCACGCTTTCGATTCATGAGCTTTTAAAAAAAGGTGATCAGGGCATCGGAACTGTTGATAGTTTAGACGGCGAACTGATCGTGTTAGACGGAGCGGCCTTTCAAGCAAAAGGTGATGGCACGATCACAGCATTGAAAGGGGAAGAGAAAGTCCCTTATGCGGCAGTGGCCTCATTCGAACCAGCGTTCCAACTGACCATCAAGGAAAAAACAGCCGCTGACGCTGTTAAACAGCAGATTCAAGAAAATATGAGCAGTACGAACGTTTTCCAAACAGTTAAAGTAACGGGAACATTTAGTTATGTCCGCGTACGAGCTGTTGAAAAACAGGAAAAACCGTACCCGCGCTTGGTAGAAGCAGCTAGAACGCAGCCTGAATTTGAAGCTGAAAAAATCAAAGGTACGATCATCGGTTTCTATACACCTGAATTATTCCAAGGTGTAGCAGCAGCTGGTTTCCATCTCCATTTTTTAAGTGATGATCAGCAATTCGGCGGCCATTTGCTCGACTTTACTTTGGATGAAGGGCAAGTTTCCTTACAAATGATCGAGACTGTTGAACAGCATTTCCCAGTGTCTAATGCAACTTTTATGGGAAATGATATCGACTATGCTAACTTACAAGAAGAAATCGATGAAGCAGAGAAGTAAGAATAAGAATTTAGCACTCTCTTGACTCGATTGCTAAAAAGCGGTAGAATAGAGTTGTAGCAAGGAAAACACCTTGTGCAAAGGAACAACAAAATAAAAATCAAAGAAAGAGGGAAGAACAATGAATAATTTGTTTCCATCAAGACGTGATTTTATGAATATGAACCGCAACTTTTTTGGTGACTCCTTTGACCAACTGTTTACAGATGCTGGTGATTTCAGTGTGGATATTAAAGAAAAAGACAAAGCCTATACGTTAGAAGCTGACTTGCCTGGATTGACAAAAGAAGACATTCAACTTGATTATAGAAACAATGTCCTATCGATCAGCGCTCACCAAGAAACAGGCAAAGATGAAAAAGACGAAGAAGGCAACTATATTCGCCGCGAACGCTCAACTCGTTCTTATAGCCGTCAATTCTTGCTTAGAGATATAGACGAAGAAAACATAACTGCTAAATTCGAAAACGGCGTACTGACCGTCGACCTGCCGAAAAAAGAAACCGAAGAACCAAAAACCAAACGAATCGATATTCAATAAAGCAACAAAGTTGTTAAATAAAGCTGAAGTATTAGACAGAGCGTCTAGATGAATTCATCTAAATGCTCTGTCTTTTGTTTAAGAAAAAACACTTAGGATGACTAAATTCCTAAGTGTTTTTATAATTTACTTGTCTTTAGCTTTAAAAAACTGCTTGTACGAATCCTTTATGTGTTTTAAAAATATCATCTAGACTCTTATCTTGCAGTTTTATATTTTTTAACACTTCTAGATTAAATGTAGTAAAATTAGCACTTAATTTTTGGTCCCCGCTCCATAGGGCACGTCCTTCCTTTTTAGAATTTGAAATAAAGTATTCTACGCCTTTATAAGTAAACTCGATTTCTCTTCCTTGTTCTAAATAAAAAATGAGCTGATCGAAGTCTAGCGGTGTACCCGCAGGAATGTCAGTAAAGTTATCTTCCATAATGTAACCTCCTTAATGTCCACTTCTTTTTCCGTTATTCCATGTATGTCTATGAGGAAATTTATACTTACCAGCATGTCTATAATCAATGTCTAAATCTGCATTCCCATTTTTGTCATAATACCTTCTTTGTTTAGTTCCTTTACTGTCTTTTAAATCTTTGGAGGATAATGGAGTTCCCTTGGTAGATAATGAAGTACCCTTAGAAGTAGATTGGTTTGAATGTTTTGCTGCTTTTGATCCATTTTTTTTAGCTGTTTCATATTTTTTTTCTGCAAAATATGCCTTCACTTTGTTGTAAACCCAAGTGCCACCTTTTATTGTTACTCCTGCTACGACAACAACTCCAGCCACCGTAACAACTACCTTTCCAATACCAGGAATCCACCAAGTTCCAGCTGCTAATCCAGCAAGGTCAGCAGGATTAGCAGCCATAAGTGAAATGCCATTAGAAGGCGCTGATTGGTTTAACTGGTATTCTGTTTCACTATAGGTGGCATTAATTAATAAGTCCTCAAACTCATCTTGAGAGTAAAATACACCTTGTACAAAAATACCATCTATGGTGACAACTACAGATTGATCATATTCTTCAATTGAAATTGAATCACCGACATCATCTACAATAAGCGCAGTTTCTTCAATTGAGAGTACATCTTCAACGTTGATTGCGCTATCATTTTCATCAACTAGATTATCAGCACTGACTACAGAATTTGTTGTGAATCCGAAAATACCAAATATTAATGTAAATATTGTTACTATGGAAATACGATATGTAAATTTTTTCATATAACACCTCTTTCTTTTTTATAGACATAACTTAGCATATATATCTATAAAAAAGAAAGTTATTTTTAATTTTTAATATTGTAAGATTTAATACAGTATACTTAGTTTATTTAAACGCAAATTGTAAAATTAACACCACTTTACAACTTTTTAAGTCATTGAAGACATAAAAATACAAACAACTCTAACTTTTTTGTATGATTGATTTGAGGGAAAAACCAACAAAAAAGGAGTTGTTTGTTATGAACTCATTATACCAAAAGAGCCACACAATAAATAGTTTGAAGTCCTATTTTTCACCTTATTTTATTGGAATGACCCGACCAACTGAACAGAAAGTTTTTCTTCTTTTCCTTGCTATTTTGTCCATGCAAGGCATTCAGTCGATTCGGTTTTTGTATCATTGGTTTTTACAAAAAGTCAGCTCTACCAAGCTAAACGCCTACTACTATCTTCTTTCTTATGGAGAAATCTCACTGGATGCTTTATGTCGAACGACCATTCAGATCGCTCTTTCCTGTGTTCCGGCAGAATTGACTGGATATCCTTACTTTTTACTGATCGATGACACGTTACAGCCTAAATTCGGCACTCATTTTGAAGAATACCAAGTGATGTTCGATCATGCTGCTCATAACGGAAACAACTACTTGAAAGGCCACTGCTTTGTTGGTTTAGTGCTTTGCGTTCCGGTACTGAATGAAGGTGAGCTGACTTATCTAAGTGTCCCGATCCGCTATCGTTTGCGCTCAAAAAAAGAAAACAAACTGGATATAGCTGCTGAAATGATCGTGCAATCTCTTCCGTCATTCCCTTCGGAAAAACAAGTCATTCTGCTTTGTGATAGCTGGTATCCAAAAGGCGCCGTAAGAAAAGCTGTGTCTGCTCATTCCCAATTAGAATTGATTGCGAATGTAAGAGTCGATACAAGTCTGTATGATTTACCACCCGAGCCAACCGGAAAAAGAGGAAGACCACCGAAAAAAGGTCAGCCATTGGCGATACAAGAGGACTTTCAATTGATCCGTCAGTTAGGGGATTATTATATCGGAATGAGAAAGGTCATGACTAATCTCTTTCCAGACCCTGTCTATGCAATGGTTTCTGCTGGTAATACAGACAATCCATCTACCTATCGTTTGTTCATCAGTACCCTTATGCCGGAGGACATCTTCTCGAATGCAGCTTTGGAAGAATCATGGGAAGAAGAGATCATCGAAAAAGCGGATGTCGATCAAGCCCTTCTGCCGTTTACTTTATACGGTTTTCGTTGGCAGATTGAAACGATCTTTTATGAACAAAAAACATTTTGGTCTTTTGGCGAATACCGAATCAGAAGCAAGGTAGGTATCGAACGGTATATCAACTTTATGGCAATTGTATATAGTTGTATGCAGCTGCTGCCATATCAACAGGATCAGTATGTCCATTTGAAGCAAAAAAGCACACAAGTAAAGAAACAACTGCTGGGTTCAGCGATCCAAGAAGAAGTATTTTTCTATACTTTCGTGTCTTCACTCGAAAGCAAGATTAATTCATGGGCTATCTTAAGAGCTTTTGACCAATGGTGTAATAAAAAACGATATCTTCAATAACTTGTAAAGTGGTGATGATTGTTTAGTTAGTTGATAAAAATAAAATATTTAAAGGAGAAACAACAATGCAAACAATATTTGTAAAAGATTATGATGAAATGTCACAGAAAGCTTATGAATTAGTAAGAGAAGTTATTGAAAAAAATGAGGATCCAGTGCTTTCTCTGAATACAGGAGGAACTCCAAGAGGATTATTTAAACACTTAGTAGAAGGAATAAACAATGGACTGGATATCCGTAAAGCTACTCTTTTTAACTTGGATGAGTATGTAGGACCTAAAGGTGCTGTTTATACCGTTCGAACTTACATGTACGAAAATCTTTTCAATTTGATTCAAGACGAACCAAAACATGCATATTTGATTGATAGTGCAGCTGACAATCTTGAGAAAGAAATCGAGAGATATAAAGATTTACTTTCAAAACATAAAAGAAACATTCAAATTTTAGGACTTGGAACAAATGGTCACATTGGAGCTAATGAACCAGGTACACCATTTGACTCGACGATGTTTCTAGCCAAACATGAAGAATCAACAATTCAAAGTACGATGAAAGAATATGGGATTATTAGAGAAGAAGCACCAACTGAAATGATCACACTAGGTTTTACTGAAATTTTAGATGCTGAAAAAGTGGTTCTTTTAGTTTCAGGTGAGCATAAGGCTGAAGCGGTAAAAGCCTTTTTAGAAGGTGAAATAACTACAGAATGTCCGGTTACAGCTTTGAGAAATCATGATAATGTTATTGTTATCATAGATGAAGCTGCTGCATCATTACTAGAAAAGTAAATGAATAATCAAAAAGCTAAAAAGACGCAATTATCTGCATCTTTTTAGCTTTTTTAACTTTCAAATTTATATAATTGCGGTTAATCCATATCGTCAAAAACAGCTAATTGTTCTGGGCTGCTTGTCTTACTCGGAGCTTCTTCCATTATATTCTTGGAAATAGCTGACTGATTCTTCCGCTCTTTTTTATGGAAATGAAAGACTTCTAGCAGCGGAACGATGGCAGCTGCGATGAAGCCGCCAGAAAAGCCATTGTTGTACAGGTTCATACCGGCATGAAGATAGCTGATGTTAGTAACCATTGCCATATGAAATCCGCCAGCGATGATTCCGGCTAAGGCACCGTAATGGCCGCTGATCGGTGCAAGAGTGGTTCCAAATAAAGCCGTGAGCAGCAAATTGGTGCTGCCTAAGTCTGCAGAAGTCAAGAGACCGACAAGGAGTACGCCGACTAAAATCGGGCTGACGTTTCTGATATGTTTACCAAAGGCGCCAAAGCCGGTAACAGTGAAGATGCCACCAATCACTGGTCCATTGAGTTCTCCTCCAACAAGCAAACAATAGCCGGTCGCAGTATTGCCGAGTAAGCCCATATTGATCAATGTCAGTCCTAATCCATATTTAGAAAGGTAATCTGGACCGCCAATGCCGTCTTCATCTAGAAAAGTAAGATAACCTTTAAACGAACGATGGTTGAAGAAGAAGCCAAGAACGAACATACTGGAAAATAGACTGAATAAGAAGATAGAAAAGAATACGTTGTTGCCGCTTGAGAGGATCTGAACGGTATGGACATCGCTTCCAAAGCTTCTGAAAAGCGCGATAAACGTCATACCGATGATCCCAGCTGTAAAGCCAATATTGTACAAACTAAATCCTTTATGAAAAGATTTAAAGTGACTAGCCATTGGAGGTAATAGTAGGCCAACCAATATTCCTGCTAAACAGCCGCCCAAAATTCCTAAAGGCAGAGGAAGCCCTATATTAAAGGTGATTTCACTGACGAGAGGACCTAAAGCTGAGCCAAATAAAGCAGCAAGCAAATAATCCTTGAATGGCGAGCGGGTCAATTTAGCATATAGCATAACTCCTGCAATGATGGGGATAGAATTGTATAGATTCTTGCCGAATAGAGAAAAGCCTGCAACAGTAATGATTGCTGCTAATAAAGGTCCTGAAAGTCGGACTTTATTGATCCGAATCAGCAGAAGACTCTTTAAAGTCATCAGAGATGCATTTACGAGAGCTGCGCCAACATTGGCTAAGGCGAAATAATCGGTCACTAGGTTTGCCGGTGACGATAAGATGGTCAAACTGCCTTTCCATATTTCTTGGGGTGTATTAAAAAGAAAAGCAAATCCAAATAATAGGCCGGCAAAAACCAATAGCAAGCAATAGATCGCACGATCGGATAGGTTTGAAACAGCAAAGTTTTGTTCATGGTTCAACGTCGTTCTCAAATGTTTTCCTCCTTTAGGCGTTGCATGGACAAATAGGGGCAATAAGCTTGTCTTATGTGAGTTTCATGTTATAAAAGCAGGCACTTGCTTTGTTTTTTATAGAATAGCATGATTCTTTTTTCATCGCAATAAAAAAACGCTGCCAAAAGGAATTTTTTTGAATCGGCACACCAAAAAAGGCAACAGAATAATGAAATTCGGCCAACCGATAAAAAAGTTATTTTTTTAAATAGGAGACTTCTCCTTTAGACTAAGGGCAAAGATTAAAAAAAGGGAGAATGGATTATAGATCAGTTTATGAAGCGAGCGGTCGAGTTGGCAAATGAAAACACAGCAGCTGAGGGAGAACCATTTTGTGCTGTTTTAGTGAAAGAAGGAGAAATTGTAGCAGAAGGAATCAATGAACTGCATAAAGTTTGTGATGTCAGTGTTCATGCTGAAATGCAGGCGATTCGTAAAAGACAGCTGGAAACCCAAACAGTAGATCTATCAGATTGTATCATGTATGCAAGCGGAGAACCGTGTCCGATGTGTTTAGGGGCAATGTATCTATCCGGAATAAAAAAGGGATATTATTGTCTATCAATTGAGGATGCAGCTGCAGAGGAGAATGTTGAAAAGTATGCGTATCCTGTCTTGCCTATGGTATAGTAGATGAAGAAAAACCGCAGAACAGAACAGGAGTAAGCATATGGTAACCATCAAAGATATTGCACAACGGGCTGGAGTAGCGAAAAGCACAGTTTCTCGCTATTTGAATGGCGGATCAGTTAGTCAAAAAACACGTGCAAAACTAGATGAAATCGTAAAAGAAACAGGCTATACACCGAACACATTTGCTCAGAGCTTGAAAGCAAAACACACCAAGATGATCGGCATGATTATTCCTCGGTTAGATTCTTACTCAGCGAATGAAGTGTTGGCGAGTATTGATGCTTCTTTAAGAGATCAGCAATATCAGCTGCTGATCACGAATGCAAATCAAAGTATTGAACGAGAAATCGAAAATATTTATACTCTAGCCAAGCAGAAAGTAGCGGGTATTATACTGATGGCAACGATCATTACGGAAGCGCATCGTAAAGCAATTGCTGAAGTAGATATCCCTGTCTTGTTGTTAGGACAAGTAGGTGAAGGGCTGCATACTATTTCACATCAAGAATATGAAGCTGGTTTTACAATGGGCAGCTATGCTAAAAACTTGGGGCACAAGAAGTATCTGTATTTATCTGTCTTTAAGGAAGATGTCGCTGTTGGACAATTGCGGGCTCAAGGGGTATTGGATGCATTAAAAGAGGGAGCAGATCGAACAGTTGAAGTGATTGAAACGAGTTTTTCTTTTCAAGAAGCTTATGAACAGGCATTGGTGATTTTGCCTTCAACGCAAGCTACCTTTATTATTTGCGCAACGGATAATATTGCAATGGCTGTTTTAAAAGCGGCTCATACCCTCGATATGTCTATTCCGCAGCAATTTTCTTTGGCAGGTTTTGGCGGATATGCGACTACATCCATTGTGACGCCTTCTATCACGACGGTTAAATATCCCTATAAAGAACTAGGTAAGGTAGCCGTTGAACAGATATTGGAATTGGTGAGCGGAAAACCAATGAAAGAACACATCGCATTACCAAATCGGCTAGAAATCAGAGAGTCAACTGTTCCATTTTAAAAAAAGGGAAAAACAGTTGACTTCTCAAAATGAAAGCGGTATTCTATACATAAATAGAACCGGTTCCAATAAAGAGGAGGAGTAAAAATGGCAACAAATAAAGAAATTGCAAAAGAAGTTGTAAGCGCTGTTGGCGGGGAAGAGAATATACAGTCAGTAACACACTGTGCAACTCGTTTAAGAGTGATGGTCAAAGATCGCGAAAAAATCGATGAAGAAAAAGTAGAAGACATAGAAAAAGTAAAGGGTGCTTTCTTTAATTCTGGACAATATCAAATTATTTTTGGAACCGGTACCGTCAATAAAATTTATGAAGAAGTAACGGGACTAGGGATTGCTGAACAAACGACTCAAGAAACAAAAGAAGCGAAAGTAGCAGATAAAAATGCTTTCCAAAAAGCGATTCGAACATTTGGCGATGTGTTTGTTCCAATTATTCCTGTTTTGGTTGCCACTGGATTGTTTATGGGACTGCGTGGGTTGCTGACACAAGAGCAAGTCTTAGCTGTCTTTGGACTGACGCCGGAAAGTATCAGTGCCAATTTCTTAATGTACACACAAGTTTTGACAGACACGGCATTTGCTTTCTTGCCAGCATTGGTTGCGTGGTCTGCGTTTAGAGTCTTTGGCGGTTCGCCTGTTATCGGGATCGTTCTGGGATTGATGCTCGTTAATCCTGCTTTGCCAAATGCTTATGAAGTGGCAGCTGGAACCGTTGAACCAATCACGATGTTCGGTTTTATTCCGGTTGTGGGTTATCAAGGAACGGTTTTACCTGCCTTTATAGCTGGTTTTGTTGGCGCTAAATTAGAAAGAGCGATTCGTAAGCGAGTGCCAGAATACTTAGACTTACTGCTGACGCCATTTTTAACACTTCTGCTGATGAGCATCTTGTCCTTATTCATTATTGGCCCAGTGTTCCACTCGCTTGAAGAAGTCATCTTACATGCTACGATCTGGGTCTTGCAATTGCCATTTGGTCTTGCTGGTTTGATTATCGGCGGATTGAATCAATTGATCGTTGTCACTGGGGTACACCATATCTTTAACTTCTTAGAAGTACAACTACTTTCCAATACTGGAGTCAATCCCTATAATGCGATCATCACAAACAGTGTTGCTGCTCAAGGCGGAGCTACATTGGCTGTAGCAATGAAAACCAAGTCGAAAAAGTTAAAAGCTTTGGCTTTCCCTTCTGCATTATCTGCGTTCCTTGGAATCACAGAGCCAGCTATCTTTGGGGTCAACTTACGCTATGTTAAACCTTTTGCATTTGGCTTGGTTGGTGGAGCTGTTGGCGGGATGCTGGCTGAACTATTACAATTAGAAGGTACAGGGATGTCCGTCACGGTTATTCCAGGTGCGCTGCTGTACTTGAATAGTCAATTGCCATGGTATATTTTAGTGAACGTGGTAGCAATAGGGGTTGCATTTGCATTAACGTACTTCTTAGGTTTTACAGATAAAGAAGCAAAAAATATAGATGCCGCTTAGCATGTAGTTGAAAGGAAGAAATCAATTGAAACAATCAGCAAAGCAAGATGAATACGATTTGGCTTATCATATCCGTCCGCCAAAAGGTCTTTTAAACGATCCAAATGGGTTGATCCAATACAAAGGAGTATACCATGTCTTTTATCAATGGAACCAACAGGATACGACTCATCAAACGAAAAGTTGGGGACATGTATCTTCTAAAGATTTGATCCATTGGGAGACGCACCCGCCTGCTTTAGAGCCGGTAGATTGGTTTGACCGAAATGGCTGTTACTCAGGCAGTGCAGTCGAAGCAGACGGTAAATTGTATTTATTCTATACGGGTAATGTTCGGGGTGAAGATGGCAGTCGAACGAGTTACCAATGCATGGCTGTTTCGGAGGATGGGGTACATTTTGAGAAAAAAGGCCCCTTGTTCGAACAGCCGCCTGGGTACACAGGTCATGTGCGGGATCCAAAAGTCTGGCAAGATGCTGAAGGGATCTGGTGGATGATTCTAGGAGCGCAACGAGAAGATCTGTCAGGAGATTGTATTGTTTATCATTCTCAAAATTTAATAGATTGGGATTACGATGGCCCTTTGATTGTTGAACGTCCTAAACTCGGCTATATGTGGGAATGTCCAGATTTATGCTTATTTGCTGAAAAAGATATTTTTGTCTTTTCGCCTCAAGGAATGGATGTTTTAGGCGATGAGTTTCAAAACTTTTATCAAACTGGTTATATTACAGGTCAGTTCAAGGCAAATGGGAAATTTGAATGGGATAAAGAAAGTGTCTTTAAAGAACTTGATCGTGGTTTTGAGTTTTATGCACCTCAAACATTTATCGATGATACAGGCAGACGCATCTTATTGGGATGGCTAGGAGTGATGGATCCTGCAGTAGAAGCAGCTGTTCCGACACGCAAGGACGGTTGGCTGCATGCTTTAACTTTTCCAAGAGAGATCATAATGGAAGAGGGACGCTTGAAACAACGGCCTGTTAAAGAGATCGCGCAAATGAGAAAGCCTGTCTCGATTGCATCTCAGTCCAGCACAACGCAAACGATTGTTTTACCTTCTTTGCAAAGTGAGTTGCAAATCCAGTGGAAAGAAGCTGCAGAGGAAATGAAGTTAGAGATCCGTAAAGCTGTTCAAATCGCCTATTCATCTGCTGACCAACGTTTGATCGTCAGTCGAACCAATTGGCTGTCAAAGGAAATCGAAGAGCGAGCTGTTCATTTGCAAAATGGTCTTCACTCTTTACAGTTGTTGATCGAAAGTTCTTTGCTTGAACTGTTCATCAACGATGGAGAAGAAGTCTTTTCCTTACGCTATTTCGTTGAGGATGAAAACGAAAAAAATATTAAATGGGCAGAAACAGCTATCGACAGCCGAGAGACTACATTGTATCAATTGGATTTGTAAAAAAGAACCAGCACGAGAGGCGGAGACAAAATGTCTTGCTGCTTGTGCTGGTTTTTGAATGAGAGCAGTAAGTGAACTCTTATTTTTATAAGGAATTTTGAAACTGCATGAACTGCTGAATTTTATCTAGTTCGCGATTTTTCTTTAAGTAAATGACATGAAAAGGGTGAGAAAGAGCAAAATCTTTGATCGGAATTTCTTTTAGTGTTCCTTGGGCGATTTCTTCTTTAACGGAGGGATAGTATAAGAAAGAGATTCCTTGATTTTTCTTAATGAGTTGTTTGATGACCCCGATGTTGCCAATAATAGTAGATTGAGAAAAGCTGCTGAGGCTCACGCTTTTTGAGCGTAGGCCGTTTTCAATGATCATTCTCGAACCGGATCCTTGTTCACGAACAAAAAGACGAGTGGTAAATAAATCTTGAAGGGATGGTTCAGTCTTCCATAAAGGACTATCTGGTGAACAAACAGCAACGATTTTTTCTTCTGAGAACTTGTAGAAGCCGAATTTGCTTTGGTTAAAATCTCCTTCGATCAACGCAAAGTCTAAGTTTCCCAATTCCACGCCTTCTATTAGAGATTTCGTATTCCCGACTATCATGTTCACATGATTATCAGGATAATGTTCTAAATACGCACTGATGATCGTCGGCATGATATATTCTCCTATGGAAAGAGTAGCACCAAAAGTTAGCGAAATCGTGTGTTTGGTTTGATATAAGTGACGTTGGATCTGTTGAATGTCTTGACTTAGTAAAATCAGCTGTCCTTGTAAGTATTTTCCTTCTTCTGTCAACAGCAGCTGTTTTCCTTGAAAATAGAATAAGGCGACACCCAGTTCTTCTTGTAGAAGCCGAATTTGCTGAGTGACAGCCGGTTGAGTCAAATTTAATTTTTTAGCTGTTCGAGTATAATTGCGTTCCACTGCTAACGTTAAAAAAGTTTCATAGCGATAATCCAGCATTTTCCCACTCCTATTAATTGTATTTATAGTACAATAATAAACTATTATTTTATTTTATGCTAATTTTTATGTACACTATGAAAAGAAAATATGAAAACGTAGGAGACAAGAAAAAATGGAAAAAATCAAACAAGAATTGAATGGAATTGGGCCCGGACTCACGATCAGTATCGTTATTTCGCTTGTTGCTCAACTACTCGCTCAAGTTTTGCCGTCGCTCGGGTCTGCGTTGATCGCTATCTTTTTAGGTATTATTTTGGGAAACACCATCTTTACAGGTCAACAGCTAGATAGTGGGACAAAATTTTCTGAAAAACGCTTATTGGAGTATTCAATTGTCTTGAACGGATTGATCTTAGATTTTCAAATGATCCAGTCTGCGGGTGTGAAAGGCTTCTTCTTTATCGCTCTCAATATGTGTTTAACGATTTTCTTTGTTTACCAGTTGGGCAGATGGTTTGGTTTCAACAAAAAGTTTGCTTTATTGATGGGAGCCGGTAATGCCGTTTGCGGTTCTTCTGCGATCGGAACCGTATCGCCTATTGTGGAAGCTGATGATAAAGACAAAGGGATCTCGATCACGATCGTTAATGTGACGGGGACGTTTCTGATGATCGTATTGCCGCTTGTTACGGCTTTGCTTTATCAAAACGCAGCTTTGCCTACAGGTGCTTTAATCGGTGGATCTGTTCAATCGATTGGACAAGTCATTGCCTCTGCTAAAATGGTCAGTGATGATGCCGTTTCGATGGCGACCGTTTTTAAACTGATGCGTGTGCTGCTGATCATGGGGGTTGCTTTGGTTTATAGTCGAATGAATGTAGAAGAAGATGGACGTTTGTTTACAAAGAAAAATGCTCAAGAGACAACAAAAGAGAAGAAAGTTTCAGTAGGTATTCCTTGGTTTATTATTGGATTCTTTATCCTATTTATCGTTAGAAGTTTAAACTTCCTTCCAGCATATGTTTTGGAAGCCTCAAAATGGATCAGTACGCAATTCGAAGTGATCGCATTAGGAGCAATCGGTATGCGCGTGAAATTTGCAGACATCATAAAAGAAGGACAGAAATCATTGACCTATGGCTTGATCGTCGGTACACTTCAAATTTTGCTTGGCGTTTTACTGATCCATGCTTTCTTTGGATAAACACCGATCGTGAAAGAAACAGCGAACAGCATTGACTAAATAGTTTGAAACAGCAAGAAACATACCAAGTTTCCTGCTGTTTTTTGCGTGTAAGAAACTATGTGAGGATCTCGCTGAGAATGTATTGCACAAGTGTCGGCTTAGGATTAAGTTTGGAATCTGCAAATTCGTAGTCATGTCTGTTCCTTTGTATATTGTTCAGCTCAACCTTAGCTTGGATCTGATGAAAACAAAAGAAACAAAGAGTGTCAAAGATTCGTTGTGTATGATTAAAAAAAATTTTGCTAAGCCGCTCAAATCCATTATTGTTTACAACTTTTCCATAAGGTTCATGTCTGTGAACAAGTTAAAGTAAAAAAGAAAAAACTTGTCAGTAGAGCCTATGCCTATGATCAAGTTGACCCATCAAGCGTATGGTAAGAAATGGTAGAAAATGATCTGTAGACAAACAGCAACACGATTACCGTTCTGTCAGTCACTACAAATCTTTCATTTAAGATTTACTTTAATAAAAGTGCTATATCAACAAAGAAAAGGAATGATTGATCTCTCGTACAAAAAAAGCAGCTCATCTTGTAGTGACCCCCAAATATTAGACTTTTTTGAAGTGGAGAAATCCACTTCTTTTTTTCTACTTTTATCCGCAAGGAACTTCTAACCCTAAGCGGCGTTCTGAATTTCTTTACGATAGTCGATTGGACTCATCCAATCGAGTTTCCGTTTGATTCTTCTGTGATTGTAATAGTCGATAAATGTGACGATTGTTCTCTCTAGTTCTTCGTAGCTATGAAAAACTTGTCCATGATATACTTCTTGTTTCAAAAGACTAAAGAAATTTTCCATTGGTGAATTGTCCAAACAATTTCCTTTACGAGAGAAACTTTGGAAAATGCTG
>NZ_FOQE01000054.1:7472-8426 GCF_900113675.1 Pisciglobus halotolerans | reverse complement strand
ACCATTTTTATGCGGAAGTAGTTCAGTGGTAGAACATCACCTTGCCAAGGTGGGGGTCGCGGGTTCGAACCCCGTCTTCCGCTTCTAGTAAACTAGACAACTTGTTCAATGCCGGGGTGGCGGAACAGGTAGACGCACAGGACTTAAAATCCTGCGGTTAGTGATAACCGTGCCGGTTCGATTCCGGCCCTCGGCACCATTTATATAGTTTAATATGAAGCACCCATAGCTCAATTGGATAGAGTACTTGACTACGAATCAAGCGGTTGCAGGTTCGACTCCTGCTGGGTGCATATTGATCTGCTTTTTTATTGATCAATAACTAAGTAACTTTTACGGGAAGTAGCTCAGCTTGGTAGAGCACTTGGTTTGGGACCAAGGGGTCGCAGGTTCGAATCCTGTCTTCCCGACTGTTTTGGGGCCTTAGCTCAGCTGGGAGAGCGCCTGCCTTGCACGCAGGAGGTCAGCGGTTCGATCCCGCTAGGCTCCATAGCAACATATTTTATGGCGGTGTAGCTCAGCCGGCTAGAGCGTCCGGTTCATACCCGGGAGGTCGTGGGTTCGATTCCCTCCGCCGCTATTTAATTGAAAGAACTTGGACCTTTAGCTCAGCTGGTTAGAGCAGACGGCTCATAACCGTCCGGTCGTAGGTTCGAGTCCTACAAGGTCCATTGTCATCTTTTTGATTTTTATACCTTGTAATGTTGGAGGATTACCCAAGTCCGGCTGAAGGGAACGGTCTTGAAAACCGTCAGGTGTGTAAAAGCACGCAAGGGTTCGAATCCCTTATCCTCCTTTTTATCATCAATCTATTGTTTCGACTATGGACAATATGATAAAAATCAACAATTTCTATTGCTTTCTATTATCGCGGGGTGGAGCAGCTGGCAGCTCGTCGGGCTCATAACCCGAAGGTCGCAGGTTCGAATCCTGCCCCCGCAATTGCATGTTAAA
>NZ_FOQE01000054.1:0-6702 GCF_900113675.1 Pisciglobus halotolerans | reverse complement strand
AGCTGAAACAAAGTTAAAGGTCTCGTGGTGTAGGGGTTAACATGTCTGCCTGTCACGCAGAAGATCGCGGGTTCGATTCCCGTCGAGACCGTTTTATCAATTTTATACTGAAATGGCTCGGTAGCTCAGTCGGTAGAGCAATGGATTGAAGCTCCATGTGTCGGCAGTTCGATTCTGTCCCGCGCCACTTTCTCATGCGGGTGTAGTTTAGTGGTAAAACCACAGCCTTCCAAGCTGTTGTCGGGAGTTCGATTCTCCTCACCCGCTCTTTTTTTTATGTCTTTCTGGGCCTATAGCTCAGCTGGTTAGAGCGCACGCCTGATAAGCGTGAGGTCGATGGTTCGAGTCCATTTAGGCCCATTGATATAGTTTGATTTTATATTGGCCCGTTGGTCAAGCGGTTAAGACACTGCCCTTTCACGGCGGTAACACGGGTTCGAATCCCGTACGGGTCATCATCAAAAAAGGAACAACATTGCTGAAATGGCAATATTGTTCCTTTTTTTTCTGGTTTACAATAGTTAATGTTGGTCAGTAAAAAATCATTTTTTTAATGCTAAACTCGTTAAGGTTCTACTTCTAGAAATTTCAGAAGCCCATCGACCAGAGGAAATTTCTTTACCATCATTAGAAGAGGAAGAACCTTTTTAAAAAAAGCAGAAAATTATTCTTTCTAAATGTTCGGTTCTTCTATTTTTTGTTTTTGAGAGTTGCGTGTTTTCCTATTGATAAGAAAGGTATTAGTTTCAGAAAAACAGGGAAGAAAAAGCAGTTAGAGAAAAGACTAGGTAATACACAATAGCAAAGCCATGTACTTGGCGCTTTTTCAAGTTTGTGTTTTGATCATGGTCATGTAAGTAATAAGCTTGGACAACTTTTATAAGCGCTGGAATAGTTAGAACAAAAAATAGCAAATAGAATTGAAATGTAGAGAATAAGCCAAATAGAACGATAAAGTAACTTAATCCAATCGTCAGCATAAGAAGCAGACGTGTCGAGAAAGAAATTTTATCACTTAAAGGATAGTTTTTTATAGACAGTGGATCATACTCACAAGATTCAACTAAAAAGTTTATCAAGATCAACGGTATACTCCATTTAAACAGACCAGTCGGAATAAATGGAATTTGAATAAAAAAGCTGGCAAAGGTCAGAATGAGTCCTTTAAAAAAGCTTAATAGCACATTTGAGAGAAAAGGCAACTCCATTTGTTTAAGGTAAAAGTGAAAGTGAATCAGTATGCTGTAAAGAATCAGCAAGATACCGACTAACTTGCTGACATAAAAAATGAAGTAAATCA
Organism: Pisciglobus halotolerans; assembly: GCF_900113675.1. Taxonomy (GTDB): domain Bacteria; phylum Bacillota; class Bacilli; order Lactobacillales; family Carnobacteriaceae; genus Pisciglobus; species Pisciglobus halotolerans. The sequence goes on along the minus strand of NZ_FOQE01000054.1, from coordinate 5,402 downwards.
GAAGAAATAAACTGACTAGTCCTAAAAGTATCCAAGTCGACGTGAGAAAATCTTTAGAAAGCACATCAACTTCAGTTACCCGCTTTTTTAAAAACTGGTGGATCAATAAAAAAATATAAAGAGAAACAAAAGGCAAGAAATGAAAATGAGTGAAACGCAGGGCATAAACTGTTCCAACAAGCATGTACGTTAGTGGCGTCATCAATACAATAAACAAGGGGTTATAAAGAATCCGCTCAAGGGAAGATATACTATTTTTAAACACTACTCAACCTTCTTTCTATGAGATCCTTCTTTATGATACCAAAAATGAGCTTAAGATACATCTTTAAGATCTGCTAAAATGAAGAAGAAAACGTTATTTCGTGTTGAACAACTAAACAAGCGTATCCTTTTAAGGGTAAATGTGATAAAATGGTCTAGGTTTGCAAATGGATTCCCGATAGGATTCACTTTCAAAGTGGAGAAGCCTTGTAACCGTAAAAATTAAGGGGGAATAGTATAGAATGAAAGAAAAAAAATTATTTACTTCAGAATCTGTTTCTGAAGGACATCCAGATAAGCTCGCTGACCAAATAAGTGATGCTATCTTAGATGCGATATTGGAAAAAGACCCTGATGCTCGTGTAGCTTGTGAAACAACAGTTACGACTGGACTTGTTTTGGTAGCAGGCGAGATCTCAACCTCAGCTTATGTCGATATTCAAAGAATTGTACGTGATACGATACGGGAAATTGGGTATACTCGAGCTAAATTTGGTTTTGATGCCGATACATGTGGTGTGATCGTAGCCATTGATGAACAATCTGGCGACATTGCTATGGGTGTCGATGATGCAGTTGAGTTTAAGGAAACGAATGATGATCAGCTAAACCAAATCGGTGCTGGTGACCAAGGTTTGATGTTTGGTTTCGCCATAAACGAAACGCCAGAGCTGATGCCGCTGCCCATCTCTCTTAGTCATCGTTTAACCAAACGCATTGCTGCATTGCGAAAAGAAAAAGTCCTAAATTATTTGAGGCCAGATGCCAAAGCTCAAGTCACTGTCGAGTATGATGAAAAGGATAAGCCGTTGCGCGTAGATACAGTAGTGATTAGTACGCAGCACAGTCCTGAGCTGACTTATGAGCAATTAAAGAAAGATATGATCGAACAGGTTATAAAGCATGAAATTCCTGAAGCTTTATTAGATGAACAAACAAAATATTTTATCAATCCAACAGGACGTTTTGTTATTGGCGGTCCTCAAGGCGATTGCGGCTTAACTGGACGCAAAATCATTGTTGATACTTATGGCGGTTATGCACGTCATGGCGGTGGTGCGTTCTCTGGAAAAGACCCTACAAAAGTTGACCGTTCTGCTAGTTATGCAGCTCGTTATATTGCGAAAAATATCGTTGCGGCAGGCCTAGCTGATAAATGTGAAGTTCAACTAGCTTATGCTATTGGGGTTGCTCAACCAGTATCCATTGCAATTGATACTTTTGAAACTGGAAAAGTCAGCGAGTCGCTATTGATTGAAGCCGTTCGTGAAAATTTTGATTTGAGACCGGCTGGCATCATTAAGATGCTTGATTTGCAAAGACCGATTTACAAACAAACAGCAGCTTATGGACACTTTGGTCGTACAGATATCGATCTGCCATGGGAAAAAACGGATAAAACGAATGCTTTAAAAGAATTTACTCAACATCATGAATAAAAAAATACTCTTTACAAACGGAAAAAGTGGTTTGTAAAGAGTATTTTTGTATGGCGAAAATAATAAAAAAAAACCGAGACACTTATCTCGGCACTTCAATAAACTATTTTTTTTCAATCGCTAAAAGGAAAGGCGGTTGATTTTTTTGATTGATAAAGTTATATTGCAGAACATGGTAGTTTGTTTGAGGTAACTGTGCTGCAAACGTTAGAACAGCTTCTTTCTCTTCTTCTCCGCCTTCATGCCCATAATAGACCACAAGTAAGATCAGTGCACCTTTTCGCAGATGAGGAAGCAAGGCCTCAAGTGCAGCTAATGTTGTTTCACCTTTTGTAATAACGGTTTTATCGCTTTTAGGTAAGTAACCGAGGTTAAAAATGGCACCGCTGATTTGTTCGTTTTCTCCTAAAACCTTGCCTACTGTCTCGTGTCCTTGCTGAAATAAATGAACTTGCTCAGATAAGCCGGTAAAAAGCAATTTTTCTTTAGTAGTGTTAAGTGCTTGTTCTTGAACATCAAATCCATAGACTTTTCCTTGCTTGCCTACTAATTTGGCCAGAAGAACCGTATCACCCCCATTTCCAACGGTTGCATCAATGACTGTGTCCCCTAAAACGATCGATTGTTTTAATAAGGTATGACTAAATGTCAGGGCGCTTTCTAGCAATGTTCTCCTTCCTTTCCTTCTTTAATTAGTTTCATTTTTTCAAAGTGACAATAAAGACCAGCAATAAGTGCGAGCCAAGCGCCACCCACTGAATATCCTCCGATCACATCCGTTGGAAAGTGGACGCCTAAGTAAATGCGACTGATCCCTACGAATAGAATCAAAACAGAAGCAAAAAGAACGATAAAGAATTTAGTTATTTGTCTGTGACTTTGATAAATCAAAATGAACGCCATTCCAGCATAGCAAACCATGGCAGCCATTGAGTGACCACTTGGGAATGAGTAGCCGCCTTGTTCAACTAAGTGTTGGATTTCAGGACGAGGACGACGAAAAATATATTTCAATATTTGGTTCAATAAACCCGCACCTAAAATGAACTGAATAAAAAATCCAAACGACAATATTTTACTTTTCTTCCTATAGTATAAATAAACGCTAAACAATAATACAAAAATGACGATAAAAGGAATGTCTCCTAATTCAGTCAATGCAATAAAAATAGGAGTATAGGATGGTTGTCTGGTACTAAGAATGGGCGAGGAAATGAGTTGATCAAATAAATGGATCCATTCTGGTTTAACAGCGGTTGCTAATAAAATCAATATAAACGGTGTGAGGAGAAAAAAACTCCATAAAAAGTAATAGGATGTTTTCTGACGACTTGTTTCTTGCATATTAAAACCCCTTTATTCATTTTCTTTAAGACCTAAGTTTATCATAATAGAAAAAAGTTCTCCATTTGATTAAACGTAATGCAAAAAAACAAGTCAATAACAAATGTGTTTTATTACGGTACTATGACGTATATTAAATATTTTATATTCTTTAAAATTCGGTTTTAAAAAAATTTCTTTGAGGATATAATAATCCTGTATATCTTATACGGAAATTGGAATAGTTGCTGATAACTAAGTGAGAGTGTCTAACAAGGAGGGCTCAGTTTGGAAAAAAAAGAAAAAATGTTTGCAGAAGGAAAGAAAAAATACATACAAAAATTAAATAGAACAAATTTATATACTAAGAGAAATGCCGCTTTATTTAGCACAACGTTATTAGCGGGATTAATAGCATTTCCTACATATTCAACTGCAGTTCATGCAGAAGAAACAAATGAAAAAACAACAAGTAATGAAAAAGTGCTTGTGGATGAGAATAATCTAAATGAAGAACAAGAGGGCACGAAAATAGCAGTTGAGGCGGAGAACACTGGTTCAGAAGAAGCTGTTTCAGATGAAACTACTTCGGAAGAAGCAGAAGATCTTTCTTCTGAAGATTTAGCAATTGAAAAAGAACAGTTGATCAAGGAGTTTAGCAAACTTGTTTCAGCTGATATTTTTAATGCCATACATTTTGATACACTGAATATAACCGAAGTCAGAACCTTGATGGACGTTGCTTTAGATGAAAAGGATCAATTGACAATGGCTGCTGTAGCAGAAGTAGTGGATGAGTCACATCTCACTCAAGACACAGAGCCAGAAGAAACTGAAACTGAAGCAATAGAGGAGGCTATTGAGACTCCTGTTACAGAAGAAGCAGTAGAAGCTGAAGAAACTCCTGTAGCAGAAGAAGAGACAGTAGAAGCTGAAGAAACTGAAACCAAAGCCGCAGAGGAAGCTGTTGAAACTCCTGTGGCAGAAGAAGAGACAGCAGAAGCTGAAGAAATTGAAATCGAAGCCGCAGAGGAAGACGTTGAAGCACCTGTTGTAGAAGAAGAGACAGTAGAAGCTGAAGAAACTGAAGTCGAAGCAGTAGAGGAAGTTGTTGAAACTCCTGTGGCAGAAGAAGAGACAGCAGAAGCTGAAGAAATTGAAATCGAAGCCGCAGAGGAAGACGTTGAAGCACCTGTTGTAGAAGAAGAGACAGTAGAAGCTGAAGAAACTGAAGTCGAAGCAGTAGAGGAAGTTGTTGAAACTCCTGTGGCAGAAGAAGAGACAGCAGAAGCTGAAGAAATTGAGATCGAAGCCGCAGAGGAAAACGTTGAAGCACCTGTTGTAGAAGAAGAGACAGCACCGGGGAAAGAAGAGAAAACGGACAAAAAAGAGGAAGCTACTTCAACAACAAAAGAAACTAAAGAAGAAAATAAAACAGCTGCTAAAAAAGAAACGCCAAAAGTACAAAAGAATACACTCATGACGATGTCAGCAACAACGGCGGTAAAAACTGCGTCCTCGACTGCTGACCCGATTATTTATGTCGTCAAGAGCGGAGATACATTAAATAAGATCGGTAAAAAATATGGTGTGAGCGCAGATCAATTAGCTGAATGGAATAATATTGCCAATAAAAATAACATCAAGGTTGGTCAAAAACTAACCGTTAATCAAAAAGCACAAAGTTCTTCTAACAATAATAGTTTGCCTAATTCGTCTGTCGATAAAGTGAACAGTAGACAAGATTTTATTAATACAATCGGAAGCTTCGCGAGCCAAGTTGCTGCGAAAAATGGTTTATATGCTTCTGTTATGATTGCACAAGCTAGTTTAGAAAGTGGTTTCGGATCAAGTTCCCTTTCGTCAGCCCCAAATTATAATCTATTTGGTATCAAAGGTTCTTATAAAGGTAGTTCCGTGTCTATGAAAACCAAAGAATATTCATCAAAGAACGGTTGGATCACTATCTATCAAAATTTCAAGAAGTATCCTTCTTATGCAGAATCATTTGAAGATAATGCTTACTTGCTGAGAAATGGAACATCTTGGAAACACGATTTCTATTCAGGAACGTGGGTAGTGAATACGTCAAGCTATAAAGATGCTACTGCATGGTTGGAAGGACGCTATGCAACGGATCCCAGTTATGCTAAAAAATTGAATGACTTGATTGAAAAGTATGATTTAACACGTTTTGATACTCTAAATTCTGGTAACACATCTACTGGAGATAATGAACAAAATCATCACCAAGACAATAACCAAGTAGAAACCGACAAGCCTGAAGATACTCCTTCTTTAAATGAATCAAATGTTGCAGATGCTACTTTATATGTTATTAAGAGCGGCGACAATTTGACGAAGATCGCAAAAGCA
>NZ_FOQE01000045.1 GCF_900113675.1 Pisciglobus halotolerans | reverse complement strand
AAATCTTGGTTTAACAGGTCTTTGCGTCCTTCACTTTTCACTTTCGCTTGCTTGCCAGGCTTGTACTTTTTCAGGGTGATTGAACGTAAGCCCAACTTTCTCATCAGTTTTTGTACTTTCTTTAGGGACAAGGTCTCGCCATGGCTAACAAGAATCTTATGAATTTTAGGCGCACCATAGATACCCTTGTTTTCAAAGGTAGATCCCTGAAATCAAGCGACTTAAGCGTTCGTTTTCTGTTTGGCGCTTGGAAGGCTTCTTTTTCTTCCAGTCATAGTAGCTGGATTTTGGTGCTTCCAAAACGGTACACATTTGTTTTACGTTATGATCATGAGCATTTGACTGAATAAATTCGAAGACATCACTCGTTTTTACTTTTGAGCGAATATGGTTAAAGCCTTTTTTAGGATGGTGTTTTCCTCCTGCATGCGGGCCAGTTCCTTTTTCATTGCTAGGATTTCTACCTCAGTCATGCCGATTGCTTCATTCTTTGTATGAAGCTTCTTCCAGCGATTAATCGTTTGTGTAGCGATACCATATTGCGCTGCCAGTTCCTCGACCGATTGGCCTGACTGGTTTAAATCAAGGATCATCTTCTTAAAGTTTTCATCAAATTTTTTCTTGGCTTTTACCATCTTGGACACGTCCTTTTCTTAGCAGTAAAATTCTACCAAATCGTGTCCATGAAATCATCCTAACATCATTTGAATATCCCTTATTTAATTGATTAATATTTTAAGTAGTAAATTATCCATTGCAAATTAAAAAATGATAAAGAGGAAAATGCGATGAAGAATTTTTCAGATAGAGTAATGTCATATCTAAATATGCACAAAGGAAAAGAGTTCTACATTTACTGTTTGGTGGATAGTAGAAATAACAAAGATGAGATTTTCTACATTGGGAAAGGAAAGGGAAATCGTGTCTTTAATCACGAGAAAGCAGCCTTTAATAAAAAGTTAGAACTAATATTAGAAAATGAAGACAAAGCAGAAGACTTAAAAATTAATAGAATCAGAGATATTAAAGCTGAAGGATTCCAAATTAAAAAAGTAATTATAAATTATTGGTTATCAGAACGAGAAGCATTCGCGAGTGAGAATACTTTGATAAATTTATTTAACTTTTTTTCAGATATAAATCTAACAAATAAGGTGAATGGCCATGGAGTAAGAGGGATTGAAGTTAGTGATTTGGAAAGGCAGTTTGGCAGTGTCCCATTGTCCATAAATGAAATTCAAACTAATAAACTTATACTTGCTGTCAAGATAACAGATTCTCTCCAGTTAGATAAGGATGAAACGTATGACTACTCTTTTTATGATAGAGATGACCAAAATATTAAATCTAGAACGTTAGGGAATTGGGTAGTTGCGAAAGATAATGCTGAAAAAGTTAAATATATTTTAGGAATCAATACGGGGATAGATAATACAGTGGTATCGGCTTATGAAGTGTCCGGATTTGAATCAGGTATTGATGAAAAAGGCAGACGACGTTTTTGTTTTCACTCAAAGTCGCAGAGTGAGAATACAATGAAAGTATTAGGGGTATATCAAAGGGCGTTATATGATTTAAAATTTGGGAATGGTCAGTCAATAGTTTATATTAACAAGCATTCAAACCACATTTCAAATACATAATTATCAATTGATATGTTGCCAGCATGACATATCGAGTGTGTTGTGCTGCTGACAAAAAAATAAAGTCCATTCAACTGTATGAAAAAGCAAGACAAATACAGATTAAGGTTATACTTCTATAAAAAATCGAATGAACGTATTAAACCTTTCTCTAAAACAGCATGATGTTTTTGTTGTTTTAGAGAATTTTTTTCTTTGTCAGGAAATTTTGTATGTGTAAAATAGTTCTCGAGATAATTTTTATTTTTTTACTAGCAAAAAGAAAGAAGGCGTTCTATCATTAATGTATGCTGAGCGGCAAATACATAAACAAAAGAAGCCTTCTTATGGATAAAATTATAACAAAATTATATGAAATAATAAAAGAATCAAGCGATTTAATTAGGACAGATGAGTTGATACAGCTCTATATGTACGATTTATTCGCTGAATTAGTAGGCGATATCTTTTCTCATATAAATCAAGTGATCAAAAACTTGACACATACAAGACGTTATCTGCTATTGACAAGAGAGTTCCCGAAGATGTATAGTAGAAAATTGAAAAATGCACCAGTCTCGCTATCCTAAAACGTTTCTTCCTCAGCACCTTTTCTTTATTCAAAACTGAGGATTTTTTATTTTTGATGGAAGAAAACTGAGTCGGTGTCCTGCAATGAAAGGATTGAAATTTGAATATGACAAATAATTTTTGGCGTAACTTGCCGCGGCCGTTTTTTATTTTAGCGCCGATGGAAGATGTGACGAGTGTGGTGTTTCGGCATGTCGTGAGCGAAGCAGCTAGACCAGATGTGTTTTTTACTGAATTTACAAACTCAGAAAGCTACTGCCATCCTAAAGGAAATCAAAGTGTACGCGGCCGTTTAACCTTTACAGAAGATGAACAGCCAATGGTTGCTCACATTTGGGGAGACAAACCTGAATACTTTCGTCAAATGAGTATCGGGGTAGCCAAACAAGGTTTTCAAGGGATAGACATCAATATGGGATGCCCTGCACCTAATGTGGCACCAAAAGGAAAGGGAAGCGGTCTGATCCGTCGTCCAGAGGTTGCGGCTGATATCATTGAAGCAGCTAAAGCGGGCGGTTTGCCTGTAAGTGTAAAAACAAGATTGGGTTATACAGACATAGAAGAATGGCATGAATGGTTGGCACATTTATTGAAACAAGATATTGCAAACCTTTCGATCCATTTGCGTACGAAAAAAGAAATGAGCAATGTGGACGCCCATTGGGAATTGATTCCAGAAATTAAAGCGTTGCGGGATGAGATTGCCCCAGACACGCTTTTAACGATCAATGGAGACATTCCTGATCGACAAGCAGGAATGGAACTCATCAAAAAATATGGTGTAGATGGCGTCATGATCGGTCGAGGCGTGTTTAAGAACCCATTTGCTTTCGAAAAAGAGCAAAAAGAACATAGCAGCAAAGAATTGCTTGATCTTTTGCGTTTACAACTTAACCTTCACGATAAATATTCAGAAGAGTTGGAACCACGTCCATTTAGACCGTTGCGACGCTTTTTCAAGATCTACGTGCGTGGATTTAGAGGCGCCAGCGATTTAAGAAATCAATTGATGAGTACAGAATCGACAGATGAAGTACGTTCGATGCTTGATCATTTTGAACAACAGCTCAAAGATGAGGAAGAACAAGAACGTCTTTCCGTTGCAGTCGGCGAGCAACAGCAATAGGTCGCAGCTAACGATCGAGATGCTGTCGGACGGGTAAAGATAAATAGCAGTCTATTTTTTGGTTATGAAATGGGGAAGGAGAAAAGAACAGATTTCTTTTCTCTTTCCTTTTTTTGTTTCTTCTTTTTCATGTTCTACAATATTTAACGTTGGTCTGTAAAAAATCAATTTTTTTACTGCTAAGCTCGTTAAAATCCTATTTCTAGAAATTTCAGGAGGAGTAGGGCTGCTGATAGCCATAGAAAAAGATGCAATGTGAATCACTTAGTGTTAGGCTTTAGCCGTTACACTAAGTTTGAAGCTTGCAAGCATTGAGACGCGATTTTCGGCTCAATGTGTTCTCATGGCTTTCCATCAGTAGCCCATCGATCGTAGGAAATTTCTTTACCAACGTTAAAAGAGGAAGAACCATTTTTCAGATGTAGCATCTTTTCTACAAAAAATGGAAGAGCTTTTTTCAACTTTTTCTTTTATAGGACTTTACAAATAAAGAAATAAAATGTAATTTACTAATTGAATAAGGTATGATAGATTAGAGCGCTAAATTTGTGTCTGTCATTCATATAGCGGAATGAAGCGATCATTTTCCGACCGAAAAGATGGGTGGCAGCAAATTTAGGCAGCGGTTGAATAAAAAAGGAGAATAAAAAATGGTTGATTACGTGTTGACATGCAGTTCTACAGCAGATATGTCTGTTGAGTATTTTAAAGAAAGAGAGATTCCCTATGTTTATTTCCATTATATTTTAGACGGGAAAGAATATCCGGATGATCTAGGGCAGACAGTCTCGTTTGATGAATTCTATCGTCAAATTGCAGAAGGCGCGATGCCAACAACTTCCCAAGTAAATGTTAGTCAATTCATGGATTTTTTTGAGCCTTTATTAAAAGAAGGGAAAGACGTCTTACACCTTGCTTTTTCATCTGGCTTATCAGGAGCTTGTCAATCAGCGATCACGGCAAGCAAAGAATTGGCGGAAAAATATCCAGATAGAAAAATCATGATCGTCGATTCTTTAGGCGCTTCATCTGGTTATGGATTGTTGGTCGACATGGCAGCTGATATGCGTGATCAAGGGGCTTCGATCGAAGAAGTACAACAATGGGCAGAAGCTAACAAGCTGCGCATCAATCATTGGTTCTTTTCAACAGATTTGACCCATTACAAACGCGGCGGACGCATTTCGGCTACTTCTGCAGCAGTAGGGTCCTTACTTAACATTTGCCCACTTTTGAATATGGACAACGAAGGAAAATTGATCCAACGCAAAAAGATCCGAGGCAAAAAGCGCGTGATTGAAGAAATCGTTAAAATGATGGAAATACATGCGGAAAACGGGAATGATTATACAGGGAAATGTTTCATTTCTCATTCAGCAAGCTATGACGATGCTCAAAAAGTAGCGAACTTGATCGAAGAAAAATTTCCTTCATTGAATGGCCCTGTCGTGATCAACAGCGTGGGTACCGTTATCGGTTCTCATACCGGTCCAGGAACAGTTGCCCTCTTTTTCTATGGAGATGAACGCAAAGATTAATCCAATGTATTAAACAAACACATCAAGCAGTTGCTGACGATAGCGTTTAAAAGAGGAGACATTTTCAGCAGTCATCTTGTTATAAATAAATAAAAACCTTCTGCTCTATGCAGGACTCTGATTTATTAGTGATGATCACTAACGATTGGAGACCTTGCTTAAGCAGAAGGTTTTTTAATGGTTATTCTGTTTCTACTTCGCTGCTGCTGGTGCTGGAAGTACTATCCGTTTCCTCAGGGACTTCTGATGAATCTGAACTTTCTACATTAGCAGAAGAGGAGTCGGAGGAAGGTTCTTTATCAGAAGGGGCTTCTGTTTTGTTTCCACTATCACTAGAAGTCGCAGAGTCTTTTGAAGCTTCACTTTGGCTGTTGTGATTTGGTTTTGCCGGCGCTTCTGGTTTTTTATCAGTATTCGTTTTTTTATCAGTGTTCGTTTGTTTATTCGTATTTGTTTTATTGTTTTGCTTTTTAGTAGTGGTTTGTTTTTTACTAGATGAACGGTTCGACGTTTTCTTCTTGGAAGATTGTTGGGTATCTGTATGGCTATTTTTGCTAGAAGTGGTTTTTTTAGCTGTTGCGTTTGAATCTGACGCAGCTTGCTCTTTTTCTGGCACAGTTACCTGATCTTCGTCTGCTTCCTTTTCGGTTTCTTCTGTTAATAGAAGCTCCTGGTCTTCTTCTTCGATTTGTTCCGTATCAACAACTTCTTTTGCTGGCTCTTCTGGTTGTTGTTCATCCAAAGCGAAAAAGGTTTCCAGTCCATTACGCGTAGCTTCCGTCGCATGGCTTTTATTCATTAAAACTAAGCGATGTTCTTTGCGTTCTGTTGCAGCAACCAGTTGTTCTTCTTTCTGATCTGCTCGCATCGTTGCCGCTTCAGCCTCAGCTTGTTGACGTCCATTTTTTTGCTGTCGCATGCCTAGAGCAACGACAACGATTAAAATCGCGATTAAAGATAAAATCATTCCAATGTTAAATAAGCGCTTCTTATGTCGCATACCAACCATCCTTTTAGTCCTTTTTATTCATCTTATCTTAAACCGAAAAGGATAGCTATATGAAATCAGTATTTGTAAGAAAATAGACATATTATAAATAACAGCGTTATATTATCGTGTTGCTAGCCTAGAGACTCGAAAAAGCGATGCTGGCACAAATTTTTCGATTGAAAAGACAGTGACACCATAGGAAACTCAAGCTAGAGAAGGGGAGGAAGTGCTCTGACGCAAGAGGGCAGTTTTTCTGTGCTGTTTCCTGTATAATAGAAAACGAGTTTGAGGAGGGACGTTATGTTTAAAATTTTGATTATTGAAGATGACTTGACGATTGCACAAAGCTTACAGACGGAACTGCAAAAATGGCAGTATGATGCACAATATGTGACTGATTTTAATGCGATTATGGAAAAATTTACAGCTTGGGAACCACAGCTTGTGCTCATCGATATCCGTTTACCTTATTTTAACGGCTACTATTGGTGTACAGAGATTCGTAAAGTTTCGCAAGTGCCGATCATTTTCATTTCTTCTCAAAGCGAGCGAATGGATATCGTAATGGCGATTCAAATGGGCGCAGATGACTTTATCAGCAAACCATTTGATTTGTCAGTAGCGATCGCAAAAATCCAGGCTCTGTTAAGACGGACCTATGATTTTAAAGAAAGTGATCCTTTTTTATCGTATCAGAATATTTACCTTAAACCAGCTGAAATGAAGCTTCAATACCAAGATGAAGAAGCTGAATTAACGAAAACGGAAATGAAAATCCTTGAGCAATTATTTTTGCATAAAGATGAATTCGTGACACGAGAAGAGATCATGGTCAATCTATGGGAAAATGAATCGTTTGTTGATGATAATACACTGGCGGTCAATATAGCCCGCTTGCGCAAGAAACTAGCAGGAATCGGCTTGGAAAAGTTTATTGTGACGAAGAAAGGCTATGGGTACGGCCTGAAAAAAGAGGGATGATATGACGACGAGACGGGAGTATTTAAAAATAGCCAAAGCTTTTTTGAAAAGTAAAAGAACCGCAATTGCCCTGTATAGCTTGACGATCTTTGTCTTTGGTCTGATTTTTTTATTTGGACGTTTGCCATTCAATTTTTATTTTTACAGTGTTGAAGTCTCTGCCTTTATCGGCGGTATTTTTGGACTTTTTTCTTTCATGCGTTATGCGGATCGCTACCGCTATTTGCAAGAACTTTATCAACAACCGCAAAGTATGTTAAATAAACTGGAGAAGCCTTCCGATCCAGCAGAAACCTTTTATCAAGAAACGATCCGTCAACTACTGAAAGAACGGCAAAAGCAGGCATTGAAAAATGAAAGCAAGGAAGCAGATCAGTTAGATTATTTTACCTTATGGCTGCATCAGATCAAAACACCGATCGCAGCTATCCAACTCGTGCTGCAGCAATCTACGGATAAAAAGCTGACACGTCAGCTGGAACAAGAATTATTAAGAATTGAAAATTATACGCGAATGGCACTGAGTTATTTGAAGTTAGAGCAATCTGGAAAAGATTTAGACTTAGCAAAAGTTTCTTTAGACCAAGTCATTAAAAAAACGATCAAAACCTTTTCTATTTTATTTATTTACAACCAGATCACGCTAGATTACCAAGAAACCCATCTGGATGTCTTAACGGATGAACAATGGTTGAGAGTACTGTTAGAGCAATTGCTTTCGAACAGCTTGAAATATACGCCTCCTAAAGGTCAAATCAAGATCTACCTGGATCCAAAGCAGACAAAACGGCTGATCATCGAAGATACTGGCATCGGTATTCGTTCAGAAGACTTGCCAAGAATTTTTGAAAAGGGCTACTCAGGCTGGAATGGGAAAGTACAAGAAAAATCCACCGGCTTAGGTTTGTTTTTGAGTCAAAAAATCAGCAAACGATTAGGTCATCCACTTTCCATCACATCTGAAGTCGGAAAAGGGACCAAAGTTGCGATTGATCTAGATGTCAAAGAAATCAAGTTTTTTTAAGATCTGAGCACATTTGTTCAGATTTTTTTACATAACGGCACCGTTCTTCGGATTGTTGCAAACAGAGAAAGCATAAAGACTCGTTTTTGTCATCCGTTTCGTTTAGGGATGGAAGAGCGGATAGAAATCAGTAATAAAGGTGTGCGATCCTAACCCAACGTTTCTACCGTTTTTAACAAAAAAAGGTTCTTCCTCTTTTAACGATGGTAAAGAAATTTCCTACGGTCGATGGGCTACTGATGGAAAGCCATGAGAACACATTGAGCCGAAAATCGCGTCTCAATGCTTGCAAGCTTCAAACTTAGTGTAACGGCTAAAGCTTAACACTAAGTGATTCACATTGCATCTTTTTTCATGGCTATCAGTAGCCCTATGCGCCTCCTGAAATTTCTAGAAATAGGTTTCTAACGAGCTTAGCATTAAAAAAAATGGTTTTTTACAGACCAACGTTAAATATTGTAGAACCCAAAAAAATGGCCTATCTTACATTTTTGTAAGATACCTTAAGCATTTGTAAGGATAGATAAAGGCAGCAGTGAGCAACTTGTTTTACAATAAGGATCGTAATGAAGGAGGAAAAGAATATGGCATTATTAGAAGTGAAACATTTAAAAAAAGTTTATTCAACACGTTTCTCATCACAACAGGTGGAAGCTTTAAAAGATGTGAATTTTTCGATTGAAAAAGGAGAATATGTAGCGATCATGGGAGAGTCAGGTTCAGGAAAAACAACGTTGCTGAACATCTTGTCGACACTTGATACCCCAACATCCGGTGAAGTTTTATTAGAAGGCAAGTCTTTAGCTGATATCAAAGACAGTGAAATGTCTGATTTTAGAAGAAATGATTTAGGATTTGTTTTCCAAGACTTTAATTTGCTCGATAATTTCTCATTAAAGGACAATATTTTTCTGCCGCTCGTGTTATCGAATACGCCTGTAAAGGAAATGGAAGAGCGCTTGAAACCCATCGTGAAACCTTTGGGAATCGAAAAGTTGATCGAGCACTATCCTTATGAAGTTTCAGGGGGACAAAAACAACGGGCTGCTGTTGCACGTGCCTTGATCACAGATCCAAAATTAATTTTAGCCGACGAACCGACAGGCGCACTCGACTCAAAATCTTCTCAAAGTTTGTTGGAAACATTTGAAGACATCAACCAAGCTGGTCAGACGATCGTGATGGTTACGCATAGTACACGCGCAGCTGCACATGCTAATCGTGTTCTCTTTATCCAAGATGGGGAAGTTTACCATGAAGTTTATCGAGGAGAACAAACCGTTGATCAATTCATGGACAAAATTGCCCAATCTTTGATGGTGATCGCAAATAGAGGTGGTCAATATGACTAATGCGATATTTAGAAAACTAGCGATTCGCAACATTCGGTCAAATAAGCAAATTTATTTACCTTATCTATTATCTGCTGTGGCAACCGTCAGTATGTTTTATTTAATGGCCAATTTATTGAACAATGACTTTATCCATCAACGTTCATCTACACTGCCCCTGTTGTTCAATTTTGGTGTCGTCGTGATCGGGATCTTTTCATTTATTTTCATATTATATACGAATAGTTTCCTGATCAAACGTCGTAAAAAAGAATTAGGTTTATATGCTATTTTAGGGATGAAGAAGCTGCATGTCGTACGGGTATTATTTTTAGAAACGCTCATCACCGGTTCAATTGGCATTCTACTTGGCTTAATTGTAGGAACCGTTCTTGGCAAATTGTCCTTTTTAGCGCTGAATTATGTGCTGCATTTTCCGGCAAAAATGAACTTTACCTTGTCAGCTGGCACTGTTTTGCTGACAGTCGGTGTTTTCGCAGTCATTTTCTTGATTGCTTTATTGTATAATATCAGTCAGGTGACTTTTTCAAATCCCATTAAGCTGATGAAAGGGAAGCAAGCTGGAGAAAAGGAACCAAAAAGTTCTATCTTCTTATTTTTACTTGCCATCGGTTTGCTCGGCTCAGGTTACTGGATCTCTTTGACGATCTCAGATCCTATCGCTGCTTTAACGAAATTTTTCTTAGCCGTTTTGTTGGTGATCGCCGGAACCTATTTCCTATTTATTTCCGGATAGATCTTCATTTTAAAAGCGTTGAAAAATAATAAAAAATTGTATTACCGGCCAAATGCTTTCATATCGATCTCAGGCATGTTGTATCGTATGAAACAAAATGCAACGGGCTTAGCTAATATTACGATCCTCGCAACGATGGTCATCATTGCGGTTTCGACGACAGCGACCCTTTTCCTTGGAACGGAAGAAACGTTAGAAAATCGTTTCCCTTATGAAAATAATGTTACGATTTACAACGGAAATGAAATGATGGAAAACACACTTGCAACGATTGAGAAAACAACGGAAAAGAAGGAACTTTCTACTCAAGATTTGCATCATTATCGTTATCAACAAATGTTCGGAACTATTAAAGATCAATCCTTTGTAGTGAGCAAAAGTGAAGCTGGCAAATTGCCGCCAATGAATATGCTCATTTTCTCAGCAGATGACTTTTCAAATGTTATTGAACAAGATCTTTCAGTAAAAGAAAATGAAGCATTATTTTTCAGTTCTAAAGATGTTGATGTGCCGAGCGACTTGACCCTCGGAGAAGAAACGTTTAAAACAGCTGCATTAAAAAATAGTCAGCTAAGCAGCAAGAGCAAAGAAACGATTGAAGATCTTTCAGGAGAGCAACTGATCGACACCCTTATTTTAGTGGTTGATTCCTTTGATACAGCCCAATCGATCGTTGAGGATTACCAAACAGAACAGCCTGATGCAACAGCTGCCAGCTTGTATGGCATTATCGGTTGGAACACCACAGGTACAGAAGATGAAAAAGAAAGCTATCGCAATGAGATCAGCGAACAATTAAACAAAGAGAATGATGGACAAGATTCTGAAGCTTTCCAAGTGTATGAATCGAGAGAACAAAACAAAGAAGACTGGTACGGCATGAATGGAGGATTCTTATTCTTAGGTATCTTCTTAGGCGCGTTGTTCACATTTGGAGCAATCTTGATCACTTATTACAAACAAGTCTCTGAAGGCTATGATGATCGCGAAAAATTCCAAATCATGCAAAAAGTAGGATTGGACAAGAAGATGATTCGCAAAACAACTCGTTTCCAAATCGTTTGGATGTTCTTCTTGCCACTGATCGTAGCGGTCATTCATATTGCCTTTGCTTTCCCCATTATTCAAAAACTATTGGTTTTATTTGGTATCACCAATAATCACTATCTGCTTTTATCTACTGCTGTAGTGGTGCTGCTATTCAGTTTGGTTTACTGGCTGATTTATCACATCACCTCACGTGTGTACTACCATATCGTTGAGTAGCATGACGTTCTAGCAGAAATCACAAAAGAGCCACTTATGGCATATTCAGAAGTTTGAGTATGCGATAAGGGCTCTTTTATTTTATTATACAAATAAGAACGAAGCAGAGCTGGGAGGAGAAGGGAGTTATCGCTCCAACTCGCGCAGTGAATCTCACTTGAGTAGGACAGCAAATCAGTTATCATTCCAACTCGCCGGACAAAATCCATTTGAGTAGGACCGCAAATCAGTTATCATTCCAACTCACCGGACAAAATCCACTTGAGTAGGACAGCAAATCAGCTATCATTCCAACTCGCCGGTCAAAATCCATTTGAGTAGGACAGCAAATCGGTTACCGTTCCTACTCACCGGACAAAATTCAATTGAGTAGGACCGCAAATCGGTTATCGTTCCAACTCGCCGACTAAAATTCAATTGAGTAGGACAGCAAATCAGTTATCGTTCCAACTCACCGGACAAAATCCATTTGAGTAGGACCGCAAATCAGTTATCGTTCCAACTCGCC
>NZ_FOQE01000049.1 GCF_900113675.1 Pisciglobus halotolerans | reverse complement strand
CAGAACGAAACGCAGTGCCGTTCGAGGAGGCTCGCGGTTCGCCCGCGGAAAGCGAAGTGTCTGCCCTGCATGTATCAATGCTTGCTTTAAAAAAATAAAAAAGAATCAAAAATAGAAAACATTGTCGGCATAAGTGCGAAAACTTTTTTCCAACAATTAATTGACACTATCATTATTCGCTTTTTTATCAAAAAACTTTTATGATAAAGGTGAAGTAGGATATAACTGATCTTCTATGATTTGACTTCAATAAATAGGAGAAGGTGAGGGGATTACGATGGATTTACCACAGGAATTAAAACGTCTGAATGAAACGTATGCCGAGCAGTTGTCCATTGGCTTGTTTATTTCTGACGGTACACGAATTTTGGCAGCAGAAAAAGAAGATCGTCCTTTTACTGCCGCAAATTTAAATAAGTTGCCCATTTATTTATACTATGTTGAGAGCGCTGCAAAAGGGCAGCTGGATTTATCAGAAGAAATTGATATTCCATCAGAGGACCGCATTAGCGGTACGGGTGTCTTGCATCTCGTTCCACATATTCAGCGGTGGACAGTGAATGATCTGCTGATTTTTATGATTGCTGTTTCAGACCATGAAGCCACGAACCATCTTATCGCCAAAGCTGGATTGAGAACCATTCAAGAATGGATCCAAACAAAACCATGGGCAGAAGAAGTTCATTTGCGTCGTTATTTGATGGATTATACGTCTGGCTTGACCAATGAGATTACAGCAAAAGGGGCAGTTGCGGTATTGCAGGAAATCATAGATCTTGGTAAGCGACACCCTGAAATGAAGGAACAGATCGAATGGCCATTTTTAAGACAACAATTCAGAAATGGATTGCCGGGTTATTTGCATGAAAAGGGCATTCCAATTTTAGAAATCCTCAATAAAACAGAAGAAGATACCGACATTCGTCATGATGTCGCTTTATTCCGCTATAAAGAACAGGAAATTTATGTAGCTGCTCTAGCAAGTGATGTTCAAGACGAAGCATTAGCTTATGCTTGGCTGCAAGAAGTCGGACGGCTTGTTTTTCAATATATGATCGATCAGTAAGATTAGAAAATCTACTGAATGTAATAGAGGAAACAAAGAAGTTGATCAAAAATCTAAATAAAAAGAAAGTGAGAGAGGTCGGAACAAGCACTGCTGCGAAGCGTTTCTAACAAATAAAGAAGGTGGAACAGCAGTGTTTTTCTGTCCTTTTTTAGCGCTTATTTTTATGAAAGGGTTTTACTTTTTGTAAGCTAGGTGTTATATTTTTATTGGAAAGGGTTTTCAATAGTAAAAAGTAAAAAACATTATAGGAGGGTTTTACTGTATGGAAAAGAAATATATTATGTCGATCGACCAAGGAACAACAAGTACGCGAGCCATTATTTTTGACAAGCAAGGGAATCCGCAATGGACCTATCAAAAAGAATTCACCCAATATTTTCCAGAACCTGGTTGGGTAGAACATGATGCGAATGAAATATGGATCTCCGTTTTGACAGTTATTGCCGGTGCTTTGATCGAGTCAGGAATCAAGCCGCAAGAAGTGGACAGCATTGGAATTACGAACCAACGTGAAACCACTGTGATCTGGGATAAAAAGACGGGCAGACCGATTTACCATGCGATCGTTTGGCAGTCTAAACAAACGAATGAAATTTCAGAGCAGCTGATGAAAGACGGCCACACAGATATGATCCACGAAAAAACAGGTCTAGTGGTCGATTCTTATTTCTCTGCTACAAAAATCAGATGGTTGCTGGACAAAGTAGAAGGCGCTCAAGAGCGTGCTGAAAATGGAGAATTGTTGTTTGGAACAATCGATACATGGATCGTATGGCGTTTGACTGGCGGTAAAGTACACGTCACAGACTATTCAAATGCTAGCCGTACGATGCTCTTCAATATTTACGACCTGAAATGGGACGAAGATATTTTACAACTATTGAATATCCCTAAAGCGATCTTACCTGAAGTCCGTTCATCTTCAGAAATTTATGGTAAGAGTATCCCAGAACATTTTTATGGCTATGAAATACCGATTGCAGGAATCGCCGGTGACCAGCAAGCAGCTTTGTTCGGTCAGACAGCTTATGAAAAAGGAATGGTCAAAAATACTTACGGTACGGGTGCTTTTATCATCATGAATACTGGAAAAGAACCGATCATTTCCAACAACGGTTTATTAACGACGTTGGCTTATGGGATCGATGGCGAAGTCACCTATGCTTTAGAAGGAAGTATATTCGTGGCAGGCTCAGCGATTCAATGGTTGAGAGACGGCTTACGAATGGTTAGAACATCTCCTCAATCGGAAGATTATGCAAAACGTGTAGATACGACCGACAATGTTTATGTGGTGCCAGCTTTTACAGGACTGGGTGCACCGCATTGGGATCAAGAAGCGCGCGGCGCTGTATTTGGTGTTACACGTGGAACAACTAAGGAACATTTCATTCGGGCGACATTAGAATCATTGGCTTATCAAACACGTGATGTTATCGATACGATGAATAAAGATTCAGGCATCGAGATCAAGACATTGAGAGTGGATGGTGGAGCAGCAAATAATGACTTCTTGATGCAGTTTCAATCAGATATTTTAAATGTACCGATCGAACGCTCAAAAGTAAATGAAACGACAGCTTTAGGCGCAGCTTATTTGGCAGGATTAGCCACTGGTTTCTGGAGCAGCCAAGATGAAATCAAGAAACTTTGGGAAAAAGAAGCTACGTTCGAACCGGAAATGTCTGAAGATGTACGGGAAGATTTATATGAAGGTTGGGAAAATGCTGTCGAAGCAACCAAAGTCTTTAAACATAAACCACTCAAGAAAAGCGAACAGCAAGAAAAGAAAGCTTAAGCATGCTTGAATATGTAAATGAATCAAGCAGCAGCGATCTGTTACAGTCCTGCGTGAGCGTATGCTGAAACATGGGCTGTTAGAGCATATGGATAAAGGCGTACGAGTAAGGAGTTCTTCCATTAAATGGGGAGTGCTTCTTACAATATAAGGGGTCAATGTTTTAAACATGAATTGTGAGGAGGAAAGGGAATGGATACAAGTACAATGCAGCAATTACTAGGGGAATTTATCGGAACAATGGTCCTAGTGTTGTTAGGGGATGGTGTAGTAGCCGGAAATGTTTTAAATAAATCGAAAGGTGAAAACAGCGGCTGGGTCATGATCACTCTCGGTTGGGGGCTTGCAGTAACGATCGCTGTTTATGCATCCGGATTTTTAAGTCCGGCACATCTGAATCCGGCTGTAACCCTTGGAATGGCTGTTGCAGGAGAAATCGAATGGGGATTAGTGCTGCCTTATATCATTGCTCAAATGCTGGGGGCTTTTGCTGGAGCTGTTTTAGTATGGATCCAATACTTGCCGCACTGGGCAGCCACTGAAGATGATGAAACGAAATTAGCTGTTTTTGCGACAGGTCCTGCCATCCGCAGTATGGGTGCTAACTTGGTCAGTGAGATCATTGGAACGATCGTACTTGTCTTTGGTTTATTGGCATTTACGCGTGGGGAATTTACAGAAGGATTGAACCCATTAGTCGTCGGTGCTTTGATCACTTCTATTGGACTATCGTTAGGCGGAACAACGGGTTATGCGATCAACCCAGCTCGTGATTTAGGTCCGCGGATCGCTCACCAAGTATTGCCGGTTGCTGGCAAAGGACATTCTGATTGGGGTTATTCGTGGGTCCCAGTTGTAGGTCCAATGATTGGAGGCGCCGTTGCAGCGCTATTATACAATATGATTCCTTAGAACATAACATCAAATAAAAGCTGCGTCCCTGATTTGGGTCGCAGCTTTTCTATCGTTTCCTTTTGAGACAAATGCTTTATTTTACTTTTAAGGCATTGACTTGTTCTTCGATCATGTCGATCGGTGCATCTGCTTGTAAGAGCGAAGCAGCGGTGTAGGCACTTTCAACAAAAGCGGTATCGTATAGCGTCACTTTCTTTGTGGCGACTTCCATTGCCATTTCTAAATTCATTTTGGCACTGCCTAAATCATAGAAAGCCAACACGCGCTCTTCTTCAAAAGATTCTAATCCTTGTGAGATCTTATCAAAGCTTGTGCCGATTTCATTTTCATCCGTACCGCCTGCGCTAATGATCGTCACATCAGCGGCAACTTGCGACAGCAATTCTTTTAAGCCGTCTGCGATAGCAGGGACATGAGAAACAAGCAATATACCATGTGTCTTACTCATCTGCTACACCCGCTTTCAACATCGTTTTAAATAACAGACCGCTTGATGCAGCACCAGGATCGATGTGGCCGATCGAGCGTTCACCTAAATAAGAAGCTCGGCCTTTTGTCGCTTTTATCGGTTTGGTTTTTTCAACATATTCATCCACTTTTTCAGTTGTCAGCTGATTGTTTTGCACATCTTCAATAACGGGGATCCATTCGTCGACCATTGTTTTTTCACCTTGGGCAGCTTTTCCGCGTTTTTGGATGCCGTCTAAGCCAGCCTGTAACAAATCAGCTAATGCGACTTGTTCATCGTTTTTTGCTGCTTTTGCCATTTCGATAAACGCTGATCCGTATAAGGGGCCGGAAGCGCCGCCGACTTTGCTGACCATTACCATACCGGTGTCTTTCAGCAAGTCTGTTAAGTTGTCATATTCTTTTTCAGCTAGCTTTTCTTTTAATGCAGTAGCGCCGCGAGCCATGTTGTTGCCGTGGTCGCCATCACCGATTGCTGTGTCTAACTCACTCAAATAAACTTTATTTTCTAGTAATTGTTCTATAAATAAATCTAACCATTTTTTTGCTGTTTCGACTTTTATCATTATAGACTCCTTTCTACCATGCAATCGTTGTAACAGGGGCGTTCAAGTAATCGAGCCATTTTGAATCGGCTATTTTTAGTAAGGTCAGCGAGATTCCTTCCATATCGATCGAAGTCATATAATCACCGACTTTTTTGAAGGCTAAGTCCAATTCTTCTTTTTGCAGCAAATGATGAACGTCATTCGTGAAAACGAATTGTTCCATCAGAGGAGTTGCGCCCATTCCATTGATCAAGAGTGCGAATGAGTCTCCTGACTGCCAGTTGAATTCTTTCTTCAATTGCGTGACCAATTCTTCAGCAAGGGAAGCAGAAGGTTGAAGTTTTTCCCGACGATAACCAGGCTCGCCATGGATGCCGACACCGAACTCGATTTCGTCGGCTCCAATCTCAAAGCCGGGTTTGCCCACTTCTGGGTTGGTCGCAGGACTTAAAGCCAGACCAATCGATTTAAGTGAAGAAACGACTTTGTCTCCTAAAGCTTTCAACTCTTCAAGAGAGGCGCCTTCTTCCGCTGCAGCCCCTAAAATTTTATGAACGAGGACAGTACCGGCAATGCCGCGACGGCCAGCTGTATAAGTGCTGTCTTCAACGGCGATATCATCGTCTACCACTACATATTCTACTTTGATATCTTCCATATCTGCCAGATCTTTAGCCATTTCGAAGTTCATGACGTCTCCAGAGTAGTTTTTGATCACAAGGAAAACGCCTTGTCCTTCATCGCTGGCTTTGATAGCTTCTAGAATTTGATCAGGAGTAGGGGAAGTAAAGACTTCTCCGCAAACTGCTGCTGATAGCATCCCTTTTCCGACAAAACCGGCATGCGAAGGTTCATGTCCGCTGCCGCCGCCACTGACGAGTCCGACCTTGCCATTTTTATCTGCTTTTCGATGGACGACATTGGTATCAGGCAATTGTTCAACTAAGCCATCATAAGCAAAGACCAAACCTTTGACCATTTCATCAACAACAGCAGATGGATCATTTATGATTTTTTTCATGCAAATGTACCTCCCAAAGTATAGATGTTGCTGCACCCTTATTGTAAACGTTTGCTTTAAAAAGAACAAACAGAACCTATTCAAGGGAAGGGAAAATTCATGTTTTCACAAGAGGCTCTGCAAACAAAAAAAGAGGAAAAATGAAAAATTAGATTGTAGTAGAAGCATATAATTGAGATAATAGACATATAAATAGTCAGATGATGAAAAGCTTCAATTGAAAAGAAGGAAATAAGGAACGGTTGTGCGAAGAAGAACCTTATTTCCCACAAACATCTTCATAAGAAACGAATCAGTTAAGATAATTAAAATAAAGAGACTTAAAACGAAATCGTCCACAAGGAGAGAAGTGCGTGAACAAAGAGAAGGAATTATTTCAAATCGCTAAACATCTTTATCAGGCAAAGCTCTGGAATGACTTCTGGGATATGGATATTATTGCTTTGCAGCTCCCAAATCGAAAAGAGCCGGTTTTTGTTTCTGTTTTAGGCAAAGCAGAGGGAGAATTTGGATTTTTGGTTTGCCGTGACTTAGAAGACCTTGCTTATTTTTTTGAAACAGCTAGGAAAACGTTGGGGAACGAGTTTGAAGATGCTGTAGAAAGTATTGCATCGCAAAAATGCCTTTCTTTAACTTACGAAAATCGAGAAGACTTAGATAAAGAAGATTACCAACGTATAAAGGACAGCGGTGTTACATTCAGAGGAAAAAAAGCTTGGCCTATTTTTACGGACTATCGGCCTGGTTATTACCCAGATGATATCGCTGAAGAGGAAATTCCTTTTATGATCGAGGTGCTGGAAAAGTTCCTTGAAACGGGAGAGGCTTTTCGAGAACAAGCCGACTTTTATGAAGACCAAGAGATGGAAGAAGTGCTGATGCGTACGTATCATGAAGATGGTACTTATGAAGATGGACGCTTTACAATACCTGGACAAGTTTTCGAAGGTTTGTTAGGTTTATCTCTAGAAGAAGCACCAGTAGAAGTGACAAAATTTGAAATGAAGCGTGCTGAGCGTTTGCCAATGGGAGAAGCTATCTGGGAATTGGACATCAACTTTGTTCCTTTATCAAGTATTGAGCAAGAGGACGAACGAGCCATTTTCCCAAGGTTGTTGATGGTAATCGATGCTAAAAGCGGAGAAGTGATATTAGCTGAATTCATCCAGCAGAAGAAAACAGAAGAGATTCAGCGGATCTTTTTGCAGCTGCTGTTGAAACAGATGGTCAAGCCGCCGACGATCGTGTTGAACTTTAGCCGGGTCAACCAAGTGGCAGCTGTTTTAGGTTCATTAATGAGAGAATTAAGGATCGAAGCTGTGCCGGTTCAAAAATTACCATTGATTGCTGCAGCTCAAGAAGAAATGTTTCACTTTTTTGATCACTACCCTTTATAAAAGAAACAAATCGGAAGAGAGGCGATAAGATGAAAACACTTGTGGTGATCTCCCACCCTGAAATAGCTGAATCAGGCAGCCAACAATACTTATTGAGCTCTGTACCAGAAAAGGAAGCTGTGACCGTGCATCATTTGGAAAGTATTTATCCAAGCGGTCAAATCGATATCGAAGCTGAACAGCGGTTATTGATGGAACATGACCGTATTCTCTTTCAATTTCCTTTTTACTGGTATAGTTCGCCAGCGTTATTAAAAAAATGGCAAGATGATGTGTTGACAGATGGTTTTGCATATGGAGCTCAAGGCAGCCGATTGGCAGGGAAAGAATTTGGCTTGATTTTAACGATTGGGGTAAAAGCAACAGCTTACCAGGCAGGTGGAAAAGAAGGGTTCAGCATCAGCGAATTGACTAAGCCTTATCAAGCAATAGCGATGAAAACAAAGATGACCTATTTGCAGCCTTTAGTGATCCCGCAATTCGCCTACATGCAAGAAAAGCAAAAGATGCAGCTGTTGATTGCTTATCAGCAAATGCTGACAAGAGAAAGAGAAGACAGTTTAGCGTCTCGTGAAAAATGGCTGATCCACGAACTAGAAAAAACGGATCCTGCAACTTTAGCATCTGGAGATGAACAAGTGATCCAGCAGGCAATCGAACGAATTGAAGAAAATCGAGAAACGATTGATGAATTAGACGCTATTTTAGAACAGGTGCGACAAAGTTAAATCTTGCAGCGGAATCTTTGAACAAGCATAAAAGGGGGATTTGTTGATGGAAGAGAAAGAGTGGATCACGTCTGAGCTGGAGCGGGTATACCACAACAGCCGTGATTACAAACAAAAAGCCTTGCTTGCGGAAACCATTCGTTTGCTGCAAGAGCAGTACTTGCGGATCGAGCAAAAAGAAGGCGAGCTGGATGGTTCGTTATGGAGTCCTAAAGACTGGTAAACAGAAAAAGCAGGAGAGAAAAATGACAGAAGAAAAACACAATGTGGTATGTGATTTAGAGACAGGCATGTGCAGACCAGCAGGAAAAACACAGACGGAGCAGAGCAATTTGATCCAAAAAATAGATGTAAGCCAGTTGAAAAAGGCGCAAACAGAACTTAAAACAGAAGACAAGCAGTCTTAAAAGAAAGAACATCAAAAAGGAGTCGAGTGATCGGCTCCTTTTTGATGCTTAAAGCGTAAACAAAATTGTTTGTGAAAGATTTTGATACCCCTCATTTGAAATGAATAAAATGGACTTAGTGATGTTCTGAAATGGTTTTATATTGGTCAACAAACGTTTTAGCATGCACAGCAACACTGTCGTATCCTTCCGTTTTTACATCTTTTGTCAAAGCGCTGCCGATACCAACAGCCCAAGCACCATTTGCGACCCATTTTTCCATATTATCGAGACTGACACCGCCTGAAGGCATCAAATCAATGTGAGGAATCGGTCCGTGAACATCTTTAATAAAACCAGGGCCTAAGACGCCGCCTGGAAATACTTTGACAACTTCAACTCCAGTCTCCATAGCATTGGCGATCTCGGTTACTGATCCGCAACCTGGCAAATAAGGAATCGTGTAGCGATTGCAAAGGATAGCAATATCTTTTGAAAAGTGAGGACTGACGATGAACTTAGCTCCTGCAAGAATAGCGATCCTAGCAGTGATGTTATCCATTACTGTACCAGCCCCTATGATCATTTCCGTATCTTTAAACTCATGTGCTAATGCTTCAATCGCCTTTTCAGCACCGGGCGTCGTAAAAGTGACTTCGATATTTTTGATTCCGCCTTTATAGGCTGCTTTTGAGATGTCAACTGCATCTTGAGCAGTGTTACCTCGAATAACGGCAAATAAGTAATTTTTTTCCAATTGTGCTAGTGTTTCTCTTTTTATACTCATGATCGAGCCTCCTTGGTAAAACGATCTAGATTCGTGAAAACCATTTCATATCACGGTACAATTATAACGGTTACAAGAAATAATGTCCATGATACGGAAAGGACGTTTTATATGAGCTTTGTAAAGGAACTAAAAGCAGAAAGAGTGATTTGCTTGTTTAAATACTGAAATCTTATGGTAAAGCGAGCCATTCAAATGTCAAAAAGTTCCTACTCAAGAATCGATAATCCTATAAATTGGCTTAAACGAACTTTTTTGTTATGCTTAGGATAGTAAACAAATAGAAGGAGTGCGTAAATCATGAAAGTCTTAGTTGTGGGAGCAAATGGAAAAATCGGTCATCAAATCGTTGAAAAATTGCATCAAGACTCAGCCTATACTGTGCGAGCAATGGTTAGAAAAGAAGACCAAGCTGTTGCTTTAAAAGAAAAAGGGATTGATGCTTATTTAGCTAACTTAGAGGATACAGTGGATAACTTGGCAGGTGCCGTTAAAGGAATGGATGCCATTATCTTTTCAGCTGGTTCAGGCGGCAGTACGGGAGCAGACAAAACCTTGCTGATCGACTTAGACGGTGCGGTCAAAATGATGGAAGCTGCTAAAAAGGAACAGGTCGATCGCTTTGTTATGGTCAGTGCATTTGGTGCAGACAGTAGGGAAAGATGGAGTGAGGCTATTAAATCTTATTATGTCGCCAAGTACTATGCAGATCGTGAATTAATGCAAACGGATCTGAACTATACGATCGTGCGGCCGGGGGCTTTATTGGATGAAGCGGGTACAGGAAAAGTGAAAATCGCAGCCTTACTCGATCTAGAAGGACCGGATAAAAGAGAAGTGCCTCGAGAAGATGTCGCAAATGTAGTGATCGAAAGTTTGCAAAATAAACAAACATATCGCAAAGCTTTCGATTTGATCTCAGGGGAAGAAGCTATTACAGACGCCTTAAATCAATTATAACTAGAAAAAACAGCACCTGTTCAATTGGAACAAGTATACTGACCCCCAAATGTTAGACCAAAAATCTAACATTTGGAGGTCATTTTTTATGGCTAAATATAGCTTTGAATTTAAAAGAATGGTCGTGAAGGAGTACATCAAAGGTTTTGGCGGATATGCCTCTCTAGCTGAAAAACATGGCATTAAAAGCTACGGCCAAGTACGTGATTGGGTGAAAGTTTATCAAGAGTTTGGTGAAGAAGGGTTACAGAGACGGACAACGAACAGGGATTATACTGTTCAATTTAAATTAGATGCGGTAGAGTTGTATTCAAGAACAGAGTTGACCTATCGAGAAACAGCCAACCGACTGGGACTGACTACCCCTGCATTGATT
>NZ_FOQE01000007.1 GCF_900113675.1 Pisciglobus halotolerans | reverse complement strand
CAGCATTTTCCAAAGTTTCTCTCGTAAAGGAAATTGTTTGGACAATTCACCAATGGAAAATTTCTTTAGTCTTTTGAAACAAGAAGTATATCATGGACAAGTTTTTCATAGCTACGAAGAACTAGAGAGAACAATCGTCACATTTATCGACTATTACAATCACAGAAGAATCAAACGGAAACTCGATTGGATGAGTCCAATCGACTATCGTAAAGAAATTCAGAACGCCGCTTAGGGTTAGAAGTTTCTTGCGGATAAAAGTAGAAAAAAAGAAGTGGATTTCTCCACTTCAAAAAAGTCTAATATTTGGGGGTCACTACATTTGTTGGGCTGCTTCTTTTTTTTTTGGTTCTTCCTCTTTTAACGTTGGTAAAGAAATTTCCTACGGTCGATGGGCTACTGATGGAAAGCCATGAGAACACATTGAGCCGAAAATCGCGTCTCAATGCTTGCAAGCTTCAAACTTAGTGTAACGGCTAAAGCCTAACACTAAGTAATTCACATTGCATCTTTTTTCATGGCTATCAGTAGCCCTATGCGCCTCCTGAAATTTCTAGAAATAGGATCTAAGGAGCTTAGCATTAAAAAAATTGATTTTTTTACAGACCAACGTTAAATATTGTAGAACCTTTTTTTTGGAAACGATCAAATAAATCAGTGCTTTTTAGTACTACAACGAACATCATAAACGATCTATTACATAGGTCATGCGATTATTTCCGATTCTGCTGTCCCATTGCATAAAGAGCATTTTGATTCTTAAGCTTTAGTACTGACAAGTGTATACCTATCTAATCCCTTACAATCTCTAAATCGGTAAAGAGCTCGATTTGCGCATCCATTCGAATTGGTTTCGAATGTTGCATTTATTTATTTATTGATTATTGATCAACTTAAACTAGTTATGGCTCTCGAGTTTGTTATTAACGTCTCTTATTGACCAACTCAAACTGATTACGGTCTTCGAATACAAAAATTTCAAAAGGAAATAACCTCTATTGAAAGCAGCTTACATCATAAATAATGTTTCCATGCAGATCAAAAAAATCATCCATTTAGAAAGGGAAGACTGTTGTCTAAAGTATGTTCGTTGTAGCGTTAGTCGCTGAGTATGTTGATGAAAGATGCTTAATTAAAAAAGTAAAACTGCTTTTAGTCCTATTCATCTGGTTTTTTAAGGGGGTGAACGGCTGGTCTATCTAATACTTCTCCTGTATAGGAAAAGCGGGAGCCATGGCAAGCGCAATCCCAAGAGCGTTCAGCATCATTCCAACTCAAACTGCAGCCTAAGTGAGTACAAACTGGCTTTATTTGGTGAAGTTGGCCTTGATCATCTCGATAAGCGCCTATTTTATGTCCATCGACCATCATCAGTCCGCCTTCATTTTGATGCAATTCGTCTAATGAAGTTGAAGGACGACTTACTTTTCCAGCAATAAAATCTTTTCCGACTGCTGTATTTTTTTTGAGGAAAGTTTGCGCATCTTTTAATGTTAATTTCGGGCGATTAGGATCAAACAAGGTCTCATAAGGATTGTCATATCCGAGTAACAAGTCGCTCAGTAACATTCCAGCAGTGGCTCCGGCTGCCAAACCCCACTTATTAAATCCGGTGGCGACAAAGATATCTGGATTATTTTTGGTCATTTGTCCGATATAAGGAACTTGGTCAAGCGACTGTAAATCTTGGGTAGACCAAAAGAAACGCGTCTCCTTTGCGTAAAAGTATTGTTCGCCAAATTGTTCTAGACCACGGTAATGAAAAATGGTTTTACCTTTACTTTTTCCAGTTGGATGTCCTTCTCCGCCAATCAGCAGTAATGTCTCGCTAGAATCAGTTGGGATCGAGCGTAAGGAATGCGTAGGTTTTTCAGCATTGATATACATACCTTCTGGAATAGCTTTTTCTGACTGGATAGCGATCGCATAAGAACGATTGATGGAGAGACGAGTGAAATAAAGGTCTTCTTTGTCGTTGACTGGATAATGACTGGCAATGATCACTTTTTGACACAGCACAAGATGTTGATGCTCTGTAACGATCAACGGCGGACGCTCTTTTAAAACTTCACTGACACGCGTCTTTTCGTAAATTTTTCCACCCATACGAATAAAGGCATCAACCAATCCTGTTAAAAATTTTACTGGATGAAATTGCGCTTGCTGATATATGACCAAAGCTTCTTTGATATCGAAAGGTAAATCAGTTTGTTCTTTTGCCAAGCCGCCGTGGATATCCAATGTATGATAAGCTTGAGCTTCTTTTTCCAGCTTTTTCTTTCCTTTTTCTGTTTCCGCATAAACGAAGGCATCTTTTTCTTCAAAATCACATTGGACGTCAAGGGCGCTAGCTTTTTCCTTAATGAATTGCAATCCGTCCAGATTGGCTTCATAATATTGACGTGCTTTTTTTTCGCCGATCGTGTTGATCAAGTCATTGTAGAACAAACTATGTTGAGCTGTGATTTTAGTAGTGGTATGGCCGGTCGTGCCGCTGATTAAGCGATTAGCTTCTAATAAAACAATTTTTTTGCCAGCTTTGGCTAACAGATAAGCGCTGATGATGCCAACAATTCCGCCACCGACAATGCCAATTTCTGTCGTTATATTTTCTGTTAAAGAAGGAAATTTTGGCAAAGTGTCAAATGAGTGCCAATAAGGAATTGGGGGGATTAAAATGAGATGATGCGCTTTCATTTTGGAATAACATAGGAAACCTCCTTAAACTTGTGTATAGCACAATAAATCATGGATTGAGCAGCTCTGATTTTAGGAAAATACTACTGTAGAGAAAGAGAAATTGACTGACATGCTTATTCACTGTGAGTGTAGCACGCTAATGAATGGAAGTAAAAAGAAAGCAGCTAGGATCAAAGTATTCAGGTTTAGGGAATTTGTGGTATAGTAGTACGATGAAAAGAAGAGATAAGGAGATACGATGAAAAATGGGAAAAAGCTTAGTATTAGCCGAAAAGCCCTCGGTAGCTAGAGACATTGCACATGTGTTGAATTGCAGCAAGAAAGGGAACGGTTTTTTAGAAGGCTCACACTATATTGTGACATGGGCCTTAGGACATTTGGTGACATTAGCTGATCCTGAAGTATACGACCAAAAATATAAAACTTGGAAATTAGAAGATTTACCGATGCTGCCTGGAGACTTGAAACTAACCGTGATCAAAAAGACAGGGAAACAGTTTCAGCAAATTAAAACACAGCTTCACCGAAAAGATGTCAAGGAAGTGATCATCGCAACAGATGCGGGACGTGAAGGTGAATTAGTGGCACGTTGGATTTTGGAAAAAGCCAAAACGCATCTGCCGATCAAAAGATTGTGGATTTCTTCAGTGACGGACAAAGCCATTAAAGAAGGATTTAAACAATTAAAACCGGGAAAACAATATGAAGATCTTTATGCATCAGCTGTAGCGCGTTCTGAAGCTGACTGGTATGTAGGATTGAATGCTACTCGTGCATTGACAACAAAATTCAATGCTCAGTTAAACGCTGGCCGCGTACAGACGCCTGTGGTAGCCATCATTGCCAAACGGGAAGAAGAAATCAAGGCTTTTAAACCAAAAATTTATTATGGGATCGAAGCCAAAACGGAACATGGACTTACATTTACGTGGCAGGATGCAAAAACAAAACAACATCGCCTTTTTGATCAGCAGCAAGCTAAACAAATCATTCGATCCGCTCAAGGAAATCAAGCTGAGATCGTGGCTGTTGAGCGCAAAGAGAAGAAACATTATGCCCCTGGGCTATATGACTTGACTGAATTGCAAAGAGAGGCGCACAAACGATTCGGATTTTCGGCAAAAGAAACATTGAATGTGATGCAAAAACTCTATGAACAGCATAAAGTTTTGACTTATCCTCGTACAGATTCGCGTTATTTGTCAACAGATATCGTCTCCACCTTGGCTGAGCGGGTCAAAGCCTGTGCTTTTGGAGAATTTCGTGCTTTTGGAAAGAACATCACTTCAAAACCTATCAAAGGTAAACCGTCATTTGTCGATAATAGCAAAGTTTCTGATCACCATGCCATCATCCCAACTGAGCAAGCAGCCAACTTGAGTAAATTGTCTCACAAAGAACGTCAGATCTATCAAATGGTCGTGCAACGCTTTTTAGCTGTATTATTGCCCGCTTATGAATACGAACAAGTATTACTGCAAGCCCAGATCAACCAAGCGAATTTTATAGCAAAAGGCCGAAATGACAAACATTTAGGTTGGAAAGAAGTTTATCATACAGAAACCTTTAACGATGAAGAAGAAAGCACTAAGGAACAGTCGCTTCCTGAATTGGCCAAAGGTGACATACTGACTGTCAAAAAAGTAGCAGAAACGACTGGACAGACAAAGCCGCCAGCTTATTTCAATGAAGCTACTCTCTTATCAGCAATGGAAGATCCTGTTCATTATATGGATAACCAAAATAAACGACTGCAACAGACGCTGAAAGCTACTGGCGGATTAGGAACTGTTGCAACGCGTGCGGATATTATCGATAAACTGTTTCGTTCTTTTCTGATCGAAAAACAGGGACAAGATATCCATGCCACTTCCAAAGGCAAACAGTTGCTGGAACTGGTACCTGAAGATTTGAGATCGCCTGAACTGACAGCAGATTGGGAACAAAAATTGGAACGAATCGCTAAAGGGACCTTACAGAAAGAAGCCTTTATCAAAGAAACTAAGACGTATACGAAAAAAGTCGTTTCTGAAATCAAGATGAGTGCAGCAACTTATAAACATGAAAATCTTTCTACCAAACATTGTCCGGAATGCGGCAAACCGATGTTAGAAGTCAATGGTAAAAAGGGCAAGATGCTGATTTGCCAGGATCGAGATTGCGGTTATCGCCGTTCGGTTTCCCGCTTAACTAATGCGCGTTGTCCAGAATGTAAAAAGAAAATGGAGCTGCATGGAGAAGGTGCTGGACAAATTTTTGTCTGCAAATGTGGTTACCGAGAAAAACTATCAGCTTTCAAGAAACGGCAGCAAAAAAAGGGAACAGGAAAAGCAGACAAACGAACGGTCTCTCAATATATGAAACGGCAAGAGAAAGAAGAACCGCTCAATACTGCTTTGGCAGATGCTTTGAAGGGATTAAAGCTAGATAATGATTAAAGAATGAAAGAGAAAGGCTCTTTCTGAACTTATTTTCTATTAGCTTTTAGAAACAACTGCAAGGAGAATTTTTGCTGGAAAAAGACTTGGCTTACCTATAAATGTCAGCTCGCGGCCCAAGTTGAAACAACACATATGCATTAACTTGTTCATAGACCAGGCCCTGAGACCAAGTTGAAATAGAATATGCTTGAACTTGTTCATAGACCAGGCCCTGTGATCAAGTTGAGATAAAATAAGCGTGAACTTGTTCATAGACTAGGGCCCTGTGATCAAGTTGAGATAAAATAAGCGTGAACTTGTTCATAGACCAGGACCCTGTGATCAAGTTGAGATAAAACAAGCGTGAACTTGTCCATAGACCAGAGCCCTGTGATCAAGTTGAAGTAGAATGTGTGTTGAACTTGTTCATAGACCAGGACCCTGTGATCAAGTTGAGCAGAAAAATAATTGCACTTGTTCATGAGACATCAACTTGCGGGCAAGCAAGCGGAAAAAGCAGACGTTTGCTCAAAGAACGGGGAAAAATGCAGACTTAAATTTTTCTTAAATGTATGAATTAAGGGATCTGCTATACTAACGGCCAAAAGTTGAAGAAAGGCAGAGGAGCAAAGTGGATTTCAAGCGACTAATGGAAACGGCTATTTTAGCCGGAACGATCATGATGGAAAGCAATGCAGAAACGTATCGAGTAGAAGATACGATGAACCGTATTTTAAGGACATCTAACTTGCAAACAGCTGAGGCATTTGCTATTACAACTGGCTTGTTTGCGACATTAGATGATCCCTCGATTGCCGCGATCACGATCGTCAAACGGATTACGTATCGCGATACCAATTTGAACAAGATCGCTAAAGTCAACACGATTTCGCGAAGGCTTGTCAACAAGGACTGTTCATTGGAAGAAGCCTATGAGGCCTTGCAGCATGTCCATGAAGCAGAATACCAGTTTTATCATAGTGACCTAGCTATTATTGCTTTGGTTACCTCTTTTTCTTTGCTTTTAGGTGGGGGCGTATTGGAGCTTTTGTTTTCGCTAGTTACTGGTACAGTTCTTGTATTGGCGCGAAAAGGAGAACAGAAAGCTAAAATGAGTGCTTTCATGCGCAACTTGCTGTCTTCGATCTTGATTGCAGCAACGGCAGCTTTGATCGGACAAATTTCACCGGCACCAGTCAATGTAAATATCCTGATCATTGCCGCCATTATGCCGATGGTTCCGGGAACCGCGATTACAAATGCCATTCGCGATACCTTTCAAGGAGATTATATGAGTGGGGGCGCTAAAGCTCTAGAAGCCATCATGATTGCCTTTTCGATCGCACTAGGCGTTGCATTAGGTATTCTTGCTACAGGAGGGATTGCCTTTTGATCGTACAAATCTTCGGTGCTTACATTGCAGTTGTTGCTTGCTCTATTCTGTTAGAAGCACCGTCAATATACAAATACTATAATGGCATCATTGGAGCTGTTGGCTGGGGAATCTACCAAATAGCGCAACTACACTTCGGCTTGGCTGTCAGCACATATATAGCAGGATTAGCTATTTCATTGATGGCTAACCTTTACGCCCGCTGGTTCAAAGCGCCGCTCACTGTATTTTTTATACCGGGATTTTTCCCGCTTGTTCCAGGTTCTGCTATGTATTTAACGGTCTATGAATTGTTGCAAGGAAATACGGAAGCTTCTGCTGGCAACTTTTTAGATGCCATCAAGATCGCTGTCATGATTGCCCTGTCTTCTTTTACGATCGATACAGCCTTTAAAGCATTTAAAAAAGTCAAGTACAGCAAATCCGTCTTTTGACAAAAGAGAGAATAAATGAACAGTAAAAGAAACCTCGCATGTGTTATTATGCGAGGTTTTTCGTGTTAATGGCTATTTTTTGTTTTCAAGCAATTGAGCGAGTTTGGTTAGACTTTCTTCCATCCCTTGTTTTGCATTTTCATACGTTTTGCCCATGACCCAGTCTTTTTCAGTAACGGTCAATTCGGTTTGTCCGTTTCCAAGATCCTTAAAGGTGATGATTTGCAATTGATTTTGCGGGAAATCTTGCGGCAAATCATATTCAGTTGGATCCAGCGGTTGTCCTTGCTCATCTGTCAAGTTATGCAAAAATTCGAGACGTTTTGAAAAAATAATATTCCGGTATTCCCAAGTACTGTACATGGTTCCGTATTCCGGATACTTTTTAGAGGTTAAGTTGAGTAATGTCTTTCTGCCAGAATTCAAATTCACGTTTGCTATAGTGGTATAAAAATCAAAAGGCCCCCACCATTTTTTTAACATTTCTTCATCAGTCCATGCATTCCATAATTTATCGACAGGGGCATCAAAGACGCGTTTAATAACAAGATTTTTGATTTCTTTGTCTTTCCCCATTTAAAAAATCTCCTTTCTGAACGGCTACATTCTTTATCCCTGACTTTCATTTTAGGATAAATAGCAGCTGAAGTCGACTGTTAACCATTGATTCTCAATATGAAAAAAACTGATGTTCGAGGCAAAAAAAGAAGAAAGCTTTATTTTAATAAAAATAGCTCGAATGAAACTTTCGATCAGCAAAAAGAGATAAAAAGACAGGAGCCGAATCGAAAGAAAACGAGTCGACGCCTGTTTAGTTAGTCTCTTCGATTGCCGCCTCCAAATAAAAGAACGAGTCGTAAAACTTGAAGGAAGGAAGCAATGGCACCTGCTACATAAGTTAATGCAGCTGCGCGTAAAACTTGTCTAGCTTGTCCCAATTCATCAGTGCTTAGAAGATGTTGTTGTTCTAGAATGACAAGTGCACGACGCGAAGCATTAAATTCAACAGGAAGGGTAACGATTTGAAATAGAAAAGTCAGTGAGAAAAACAAAATCCCTAAGTTGATCAGCGATTGATTATAGCCAAATAAAATTCCCACTAGAATCAGCGGCATAGAAACGCCTTGACCGAAGTTCGTGACAGGAACAAGTGCACTTCTGATTTTTAAAGGCACATAAGCTTCTTTATCTTGGATCGCATGGCCAGCTTCATGAGCAGCAACACCAATGGCTGAAACGGAAGTTGAGTTATACGTCGCTTCTGATAAGCGTAAAATTTTATTGCTGGAATCATAATTGTCTGTTAGATTTCCTTTGATGCGGTCCATTTCAACCTGTTGCAGACCCGCATTGTCTAAAATCATCCGAGCAGCTTCCCAAGCGGTATAGCCGTTCTGGTTACGTGTTTTACTAAATTTATTAAAGGTACTTTGAACGTAGCTGCTTGCCAGGGCAGACAAGACGAGCCCGATAATGATAAAAATAAAAGTTGAGTCAAACATAAAGTAAAATGGCATATAAACAGTCTCCTTTTTTACCTATTCTTGTTCTTATCTTAACACGTTTAGGGGAAAAGTAAATTGAATATTGTTTAAGCTGGTATGAATCAAAAAAATAAACAAAAAAATCAGCAGGCAAGAAGAGCTGCCTACTGATCAGGGATTATACATAAAAATAAACCGAGAAAAACATTAAGATCGAACCGCCTAAAACAAACAGATGCCAAATAACATGCATATATTTTACTTTCCGCAAGCTATAGAAGATCGTACCAACGATATAAGTAGCACCGCCAGCAACAAGCAGCATCAATCCTTTCATGCCTAAACCTTCATATAAAGGCTTAACCGTGATCAAACACATCAATCCCATTCCAATATAGATCAATGTAGAAACATTGGGGATTTTTTCAATAAAAAAAGATTTAAAGACGATGCCGCCTACAGCAATCAGCCAAATTGCAATCAACATGATCATGCCGAGTGTGCCGCCAATCGTGATAAGACAGTAAGGTGTATACGTACCAGCAATCAAAAGATAAATGCTGCTGTGATCTAAGATCTTAAACACTCTTTTTACTTTTGTAAAACTAAAACTATGATAAAGGGTAGAACATAGATAAAGAAGAATCATACTTGCACCATAAATCGCATAAGCCGCTATTTCAGTCGGTGAGTGATGCGCATTCCCTTTAAGCAATAAAAAAACGAGTCCTACAATACTTAAAATCACTCCAATACCGTGAGTGACAGCATTTAACACTTCGTTGGTAATCAAATAACGTTTAGTGGATACCGGCAAATCGTTCATGAAAAATCCTCCTTGAGTATACATAATCAAATGGACAGCTTAAGGGCTCTAAAATGTATCATTCATTAGAGCTACTTTCTGTTTTTTCTATACGTTTATCATAGCATAAAACAATTGATAATGCATCACCTAGTTATCGAAACTAGATTAATTTTAAAAAAATACTCTGATGCAGTTGAGAAACTGATCAGAGTATGCTGCTGTTTATGAATGTAAAGGCAACAATCATAAATTGATATTGAGCGGAATAACACGTAAAACAGAGGATGTGTCGTTCTTGCTTCGTATAAAGCGCAATTCATCGATTTGTAGATGATACAAGTCATGGAGAGTCAGGTTATGTTTTCTTAAAACCTGGTCAAAAGGTACATCTAGTTCATCATCTGCATTCATGATCAGATCCTCTTTTTCAATATCTAGGATGAAAGTTTCATCTTTTTTTACGAGGACGAATGCATAAGATTCCATCAGCTGGTTGTTTAGGGTATTCATACTGAATCGCTCCTTTACCTTAGCAATAATCGAATCGAAGCATGGGCGAATCTGTGTAGCTATTCAAGTGATCCTTAAAACGATCTCAAGTGCTGATAGCTGATCCATATGTGCGCTCAAGTCTATGTAAATAGGTAGAGCAAGAAGGTCTGATATGACAAACTTGAGAGAATATGGCAAAATAAAGAAAAGCCGATAAGATAAAAAGAAGAGAAAAAGCTGTATGGGTTCAACGTAAGGGATGACTACAGCTATTTCTCTCACTTTTAAAGGGGAAACAAGATACAGCAAATTTCTTTAGGACCACTGACAAAGCTTAGAGGTTGACAAGTGGAACACTTACAACAATCAAAATGCCTAAAATGTGGACGATATCAACGAAATGGTTACGAACAAACTTTTTCATGATGATCACCTGCCCTTTTAAATTACTACCATTATAAGACAAAAAAGATAAAAAAGATAAAATGTGTCATAAAGAGGAATGTGAGGAGAAGAGGATGAAAAGAAACTATGGAAAGGTTTTGAGAAAGCTGAGAGAAGAAAAAGGCTATTCTTTGCGCCAAGTTTCAAAGGGGATTCTCTCCGCTTCTTTTTTATCAAAGTTTGAACGGGGAGAGTCGGACATCTCTCTCAGCCATTTTTTGAGGATCATCGATCGCTTAAATATCACCCTTGATGAATTTTCTTTCGCAGCAAATGGCTACCAATTGAGTGAACTAGATCAATTGAGAGCGGATATTACTTTTGCCTACCAACGAAACAACCAAGCACGTTTGAAAAATATTCAACGTAAAGAGTATGAAAAATGGGAAACATATGAATTGGATACTTACTTATGCAATGCCATCATGGCGGAAGCTTTTCTGCTGAATTTGCAAAAAAAAGAAATCGATAAAAAGAAAAGGCAATTCGTGATCCAGTATCTTTTTAATATTGAAATTTGGGGAAATTACGAATTGATGTTGTATGCGAATGTATTGAGTGTCTTGCCAACAGACACCGTTATTGCGTTGTCTAAAGAAGTCGTCAAAAAAACATCTGTCTACAGCTTTATTCCGGCTGACTTTGTTCAAACTGTCCAATTGCTGCTCAATACGGTTATTGTTTGTTTAGACGCAGATCTTCTAAATGAAGCTTTGTACTTTGTTTTAACGATAGAGGGGATGAATCTTGAAGAAAGGTTTTTTTATGAACGAACTGTACTGACCTTTTTAAAAGGGATCCTAAAAATCAAAAATGAAGAAGTCGAACAAGGAAAAAAAGAAGCTGAAAAAGCTGTCCAAATGATGTATAGCATCGGTTCGAACGATATTGCGATCAATCACGAAGAGTATTTGGCTGCTGTGATAGAAGCAAAAAAGTGACAAAATTATGACAAAAATAATGTACAAAAAAAATCAGTCTTTTTCTACTATATGACAAAAAAAACGATCTTACGAGGAAGATCGTTTCCATATTAAAGCAGGTCTCACCGAAAATGATAGCGTTGATAGGCTCGGCAGGTAAAGGTCATGAGGTAAATGTGACGTTTATCTGCCTTTTTGCATGGAATAAAAGCAATCAGAATAGGAATCGAGAAAGATCCCATTTTTTGTTTGCTGTGTTTACTGCTGTTTACCATAAAACTTATGGACGATTTCTGTCAACGATTGATGCAAACTGATCGTTGGCCGATTAATGAGTTGAGACAAGTCATGACTATGGACCTCTAGATCCCCTTTTCGAGTAGCGACTTGAATCTCGCATGCAAAATCTGCAAAAGGTTCAGGCGTACCATTTGCAAGCAACACTTCTCTATAGGTCCGCTCGTCAACGTTACGCACGGGAACGTTCTTGCCGAGGATCAATGAAAGTTCTTTTGCCATATCGGCGTAGGAATAAGGAATACCGGAAAGCTCATATGTTTTATCGGGTTGTTTGTTTTCTGCTAAAACAACGGCAGCTGCTTCTGCATAATCGACACGAGGAAGCCAGCCGACACGTCCATCACCAGCAGCTGTTAAAACAGGGCCGCCATTCAACACTTGTTTAACCGTATCAATCTCATTTTCGATATACCAGTTGTTGCGCAAAAAGACATAAGGCAATCCACTTTGGCGAATACTTGCTTCTGTTTGCCGATGAACTTCTGCGACCGGCAAAGTACTGCTATCCGCTTTTGTACAGCTTGTATAAACGAGTAGCGAAACTGCCGCTGTTTTAGCTGCTTGAATGACATTTTGGTGCTGACGTATTCGCGTTTCATCATCACCTTGCGAAGAAATCAACAATAGACGGTCTACACCTGTAAAAGCCTCCTCTAGTGAGAGCGGATCTTCATAATCTGCTTGGTGAACAGTGACCCCTTTTTCTTTTAAAGCTGCCGCTTTTTCAGGTTTTCTAGCTGTTATAGAGATACTTTCAGCAGGAACCAACTCCATCAGTGCTTGCACAACTTTTTCTCCTAACATGCCAGTTGCACCTGTGACCAGTAGATTCATATACAATACCCCTTTCTTAAAACGCTTTCTTAATTTTATTATAAAGAGTCCATTCTCAAATGGGAAATGAAGTGCTGTAAGATGACAGCAAAAAAATCTACACATTTTATTCTTCAAGCAAAAAAAACTGTTATTTTTCAAAAATTTATACTATCTTTGCAGGTCAAGATATTGCTATAATGAAGCCAATATGCTAAAAACAAAGCAGTTAATAAGGTGCTTTTAGGATAACGATTGCTCAACGGATGTTGAATAATAATCTTCCTAAATGCAGGAGAACGAGGAGATGATGGATTGAAACTAATGTGGAGATATACAATGCGGAATAAAAGATTACTGCTGCTCGATTTTATTTGCGTATTTGGATTTATTTTGATCGAGTTGGGGTTGCCGACTCTATTGGCAAAGATGATCGACGTTGGTGTAGTCAATCAAGATACCGACTACATTAAACGCCAAGGGATGCTGATGATCGGCATCACTTTGATCGGGATCACCTTGAATATTCTGCTCGGCTTTTTTGGAGCCAAGCTAACGACAACGATCGTACGAGATATTCGTGACGACTTGTATGAGAAGATTCAAACGCTCTCTCATCAAGAGTATGAAGATATTGGCGTGTCTTCGCTCATCACTAGAACTACGAATGACGCTTATCAAATCATGTTGTTTATGGGTATTATTTTGCGTACAGGTTTTATGACACCGATGATGTTTCTATCAAGTTTGTATATGGTCATGCGAACGAGTCCTTCATTGTCGCTAGCTGTTATTTTTTCTTTACCGGTCTTACTGATTGGCGTTGTGATCATTGCAAAATTTTCAGATCCTTTATCGGTAAAGCAGCAAAAGAACCTAGATCGAGTGAATAGTATTCTGCGGGAAAACTTATCTGGATTACGGGTTATCCGCGCTTTTGTAAATGAAAAATTTGAAGAAGAGCGTTTTGATCGTGTCAACAAAGATTACGCAGAAAGTTCAAAGAAATTGTATAAATTGATGATTGCCGCTCAACCAGCTTTCTTCTTTTTCTTTAATGTGGTGATGGTATTGATCATTTGGTTTGGTAGTGTGCAAATCAATAACGGAACGCTACAAGTAGGGAACTTGATTGCTTTTATCGAATACATTTTTCACGCTCTTTTTTCCTTTATGCTATTTGCTAGCGTATTTATGATGTATCCGAGAGCAAATGTTTCTGCTAAGCGGATCCAAGAAGTGTTTGATACAGAACCGACTGTTAAAGGCAATGAAGAAGGTCAGGAAGAGACTTCAACAGAAGGTTATCTTACTTTCAATAACGTGACGTTTGCCTATCCAGGTCATACAGAAAGTCCTGTGATTCGAAATGTGAGCTTTACAGCCAGTCCTGGTGAAACCGTTGCGTTTATCGGTAGTACCGGCAGCGGGAAATCGACTTTGGTTCAGCTGATTCCACGCTTTTTCGATGTTTCAAAAGGAGAAATTCTGATCGATGGCGTGAACGTCCGCGACTATTCATTAGCAGCCTTAAGAGCCAAAATCGGTTATATTCCGCAAAAGGCTTTATTGTTTACAGGAACTATTGCTGAGAATTTACGTTTTGGAAAAGAAGATGCGACACTGGAGGAGATGAAAAAAGCAGCTGAAATTGCTCAAGCTGCCGCTTTTATTGAGCAAAAAGAAAAAGGGTTTGATGAAGTGCTCTCAGAGGGCGGGGCAAACTTTTCAGGTGGTCAAAAGCAACGTTTAGCGATCGCACGTGCCATTATTCGCAAACCGGCCATTTATATTTTTGACGATAGTTTTTCTGCTCTAGATTTTCAAACAGATGCAGCTTTGAGAGCAGCACTAAAAAAAGAAACTACGGATGCCACTGTCTTGATCGTAGCGCAACGCATCAGTACGATCATGCATGCAGATAAGATCATTGTATTAAACGAGGGCAATATTGTCGGCATCGGAACACACCAAGAATTATTGAAGACATCTTCCGTTTACTATGATATCGCAGCATCACAGCTAACAGAGGAGGAATTAGCATGAATACATCCTGGAAAGCTTTGAAGCGTTTATTTGCTTACTTGGCTCCCTATAAAAAAATATTTACCCTCGTTATCGTGCTAACTGTTTTGACTGTTGGCTTCAATGCAGCTTTGCCTTATGTAACAGGGCTGCCCATCACTGAGATCTCAAAAAATATCGCCGCAAATGAAACCCTTAATTTTTCTTATATTTTAAAATGTTTAGTCGGTATTTTCTTGATTGGATTGGGCTATGCTGCTAGCCAAATGTCTGCTGGTTTTTTGATGACGAATGTGGTTCAGCAAGCCATGGAAGACTTAAGACGAGACATCGAGAAAAAAATCAATCGCCTGCCCGTTTCTTACTTTGATCGCCATCAGCAGGGGGATATTCTATCACGCATCACAAATGACGTAGATGCGTTGAGCAATGCTCTTCAGCAAAGTTTTATTGCTATTTTGACAGCCATTTTAGGCATCATTATGGCGGCAGTGATGATGGTATATATCAATCTTGCGATGGCTGCTTTTTCATTGTTGATGATTCCTTTATCTTTAGTGATTTCAAGAATCGTCATTCACGTTTCACAAAAGTACTTTCAAAAGCAGCAAAACGCTTTAGGAGAACTAAACGGTTTTGTGCAGGAAAATATGACAGGTTTCAGTGTTTTGAAAGCTTTCGGACGAGAAAAAGAATCTTTGACTGATTTCAAAGAAGTTAATCACCGCTTGAATTTTTATGGCTTTCGTGCTGCTTTTATCTCTGGCTTGATGATGCCGCTGGTACAGTTAACGGCTTATGGCAGTTATATCGGCATCGCTGTAATGGGAAGCTTATATGTGATCCAAGGTGTGATCGTTGTTGGTCAACTGCAGGCTTTTGTACAATATGTCTGGCAAATCAGCCAGCCGATGGGCACCATTACACAGCTGTCTTCTGTTCTGCAAAGTGCTTCAGCTGCAGCTAGACGTATTTTTGAAATATTGGATGAACCAGAAGAAAAAGAGAACAAGGAAGATATTGCATTACCAGAAAAGATCAAAGGACAAGTTACGTTTGAACAAGTTTCGTTTCGCTATGATCCACAAAAACCGTTGATCGAAGACTTGAGCTTTGATGTAAAAGCTGGTCAAACGGTCGCGATCGTGGGACCTACTGGAGCGGGTAAAACAACGTTGATCAACTTATTGATGCGTTTTTATGATGTGACAGGAGGCGCGATCAAGATCGATGGTATTGATACACAAAAGATGAACCGTAGTGATGTTCGTTCATTATTTGGCATGGTTCTGCAAGATGCTTGGCTCTATCCAGGAACGATCGCGGAAAACATTCGCTTTGGGAAACTAGATGCAACGGAATATGAAGTGGTAGATGCAGCTAAGACAGCCAATGTCGATCACTTTATCCGTACAATGCCCAATGGTTATGAGATGTTGATCAATGAAGAAGGTACTAATGTCTCATTAGGGCAAAAACAACTGTTGACCATTGCGCGTGCGGTGATCGCTGATCCTAAAATTTTGATTTTAGACGAAGCCACCAGTTCAGTCGATACACGATTAGAAGCATTGATCCAGAAAGCCATGTTAAAAGTCATGGAAGGACGTACGAGCTTTGTCATTGCCCACCGTCTCTCAACTATTCGGGATGCTGATTTGATCCTTGTCATGGATCAAGGACATATCGTTGAAAAAGGCACTCATGAAAGTTTGCTGGCAAAAGGCGGTTTTTATGAAAAACTATACCACAGTCAATTTGCTGAAGAAGCTTAGACTGTTCTGATCAGCTTTCGACAGCAGCAATAAAAGAAAGCTGCGTTGCTAGAGATCATGAAAGATTTATTGTTGGTGTTGGTGAAATGTATCTGGATAGCATCTCTTTTCTGAACATGCTATGCTGTAGAAAAAGGAGCGGAATCCCATGTGTGGTCGTTATACTTTCACAGCAAATTCGCAAGCGCTAATGGAGCGATATGATCTTCAAGATATTCCCTTTTCTTTTGATGAAGGAGCAGAGATTTTTCCAACCAATACTGTACCAGTGGTCTTGCCAGGAAAGCGTTCAGGTTTATTTTATTGGGGGCTGACACCAGCCTTTGCCAAAAGACCTTTGATCAATGCTCGTGAAGAGACGGTGCTTGAAAAAGTTACATTTCGCGAGCCTTTTCAAGCAAATCGCTGTCTCATACCCGCAACCTCTTTTTTTGAATGGGAAAAAAGAGGAGATAAAAAGCAAAAAAGAGAAATTTCTGTAAAACACTTGTCGATTTTTTCGATTGCTGGCTTTTATGATTGGTATGAAGGAGAAAGTGGCGAGAAACGACCTGCTTTTATCCTATTAACGACGGAAGCAAATGAGCAAATGAAAACCATCCACCATCGGATGCCGGTAATCCTAGAAAAAGAAGATGAAGAACGATATATCAGTCAGCAGACTGCTATAGAAGATATTCAGCAGTTGCTGCATCCTTTCAACGGCGAATTGATCATCCACTGATGTGCGATGCACTGAACAAAAAAACTTTGATGGTTATGAATAAACAAGAAAAGAGCTGAAGAAAATGAAACTGTACATTAAGGCAAAACG
Organism: Pisciglobus halotolerans; assembly: GCF_900113675.1. Classification (GTDB taxonomy): domain Bacteria; phylum Bacillota; class Bacilli; order Lactobacillales; family Carnobacteriaceae; genus Pisciglobus; species Pisciglobus halotolerans. The sequence goes on along the minus strand of NZ_FOQE01000007.1, from coordinate 86,651 downwards.
GTTTGCTTGGCACGATACCTTGTTGGTGAGAGATGAAGAAGATGATGTGTTATTTGAGATCAAAAGCGAACTGATTTCGATGGGCAACAAAATCAACATTTCAAATCCATTAAATGAAAAAGTTGTGACGATCGAAGAAAATAAGCTCAGCAAGCATCCAAAGTATACGATTTCTGACGAGCACGAAAAGTTGGCTACTGTAAAAAAAGACAAGAGCTGGATAGGCTCTGACTATGAAATCGGTATTTCTAAATGGAGGCTTTCAGGAGATGTGGAAGGCAATGATTACCATATCAAAAATAACTTCAAAACGATTGCTACATTGAAAAAGAAAAAACTGTCAATGGGCGAAACATTTATTTTGGAAGTTAAGGATGGTATCCATCCCAAGCTGCCTTTAGGAATCGTTGCAGCTGTCTGGGCGATCCAAAAAGAGATAGAAGAAGCAGAAAAATAAAGCCATTAAATAAAGAAAGATGCAGGTTGTGTGCTATCTGCACCGGTTAGGATTGGTCCAACTGGTGGGATTCGCTACACAGTTTCTGCATCTTTTTTAATATGAAAAAAGAAGGGATAGAAAAAGCTGGTTCTACTCTATTTAACGTTAGTCAATAAAAAATGATCTTGTCAATGCAGGATTTGTTAAAACCCTGTTTCTATAAATTCCAGTAGTCCCGTCGGTCGGAGAAAATTCCTTTACCAACGTTAGAAGATGAAGAATTGAAAAAGTTTACTAAAGTTTACTTGAATAATTTTACTGGAAGAACTAGAATGAAGGAAATAACGAAAACGTTTTAAAGGAGAGAGCAGAATGGATAAGAAACGATTGAAAGAAGCATTTAAAGAACGTTTTGGTGCAACTCATCCTCACCTTTTTTTTGCCCCTGGACGTGTCAACTTAATTGGAGAACATACAGATTATAACGGCGGTCATGTTTTTCCGTGTGCCATCACATTGGGAACATATGGAGCAGCGGTAAAACGTGAAGATGGTCAAATCAATCTATACTCGGAGAACTTTCCGGATTTAGGGATCATTTCTTTTTATCTAAATGATTTGCAGTATCGAAAGGAAGACAATTGGGCCAATTACCCTAAAGGTGTCATTAAGTATATGAAAGAAGCAGGTTATAACGTTTCTTCAGGGATGGACATTTTGATCGAAGGCAACATACCAAATGGCGCCGGTTTGTCATCATCGGCTTCTATCGAACTGCTGACAGGAGTGATCGTTAAAGAATTGTTCCAACTAGACATCGATCAGTTAGCATTGATCAAAATCGGACAAAAAGTTGAAAATGCATTTATCGGCGTGAATTCTGGTATTATGGACCAATTTGCAGTAGGAATGGGTGAAAAAGATCATGCGTTGCTGTTAGACACCAATTCATTGCAATATGAAAAGATACCATTGGAGCTCCATGGGAATGTGATCGTGATCATGAATACGAAGAAACGACGTGAACTAGCAGATTCAAAATATAATGAACGCCGCAGCGAATGTGAAGAAGCCTTGAAAAGATTGCAAACGGTTATAGATATCGATACACTGGGTGACTTGAACGAAGAAACATTTGAAACCCATCGAGAGGCTATTCACGACGACGTATTGGAAAGACGTGCCAAACATGCTGTTTATGAAAATCAGCGAACGATAAAGGCAGCACAAGCTTTGAAAGACGGCGACTTAGAAGCATTTGGACAATTGATGAATGATTCACACTTATCAACCGAAAAAGACTACGAAGTCACGGGGATTGAATTGGACACCTTGGTCCATGAAGCTTGGAAGCAGCCTGATGTAGTAGGTGCTCGGATGACAGGCGCTGGATTTGGCGGTTGTGCGATCGCGATTGTAAAAAAAGAAGCTGTTGAACGTTTTGTAGATGAAGTAGGAAAAGTGTATGAAAAAGAAATCGGTCACCCTGCCGAGTTTTATGTTGCACAAGTTAGTGATGGAGCAAAAGTATTAAAGGAGTTGAAGTAAAGTGACGGTATTGGTATTAGGAGGAGCAGGTTACATCGGTTCACATGGTGTAGATCAATTGATCGAAAAAGGCTTTGATGTGGCGGTCGTTGATAATTTACAAACAGGCCACAAAGAAGCTGTCGCAAAAAAAGCCCGTTTTTATGAAGGAGATATTCGCGATAAAGCTTTTATGGCATCTGTTTTTGAAAAAGAAGCTGTTGAAGGCGTCATTCATTTCGCAGCCAACTCGTTAGTCGGCGAATCAATGGAAAATCCCTTAATGTATTTTAATAACAACGTTTACGGCACACAAGTAGTGTTAGAAATGATGGGAAAATACGGTGTTAAATTGATCGTTTTTTCTTCTTCTGCAGCTACTTATGGAGAACCAAAGGAAGTACCGATTTTGGAAACAGCCGAAACGCATCCTGAAAATCCTTATGGTGAATCAAAATTAATGATGGAAAGCATGCTGAAATGGTGTGACCAAGCTTATGATATGAAGTTTGTCGCTTTACGCTACTTTAATGTGGCAGGTGCAAAGGCAGACGGCAGTATTGGAGAAGACCATGATCCAGAAACCCATTTGGTTCCAATCATTTTGCAAACAGCTCTAGGACAACGAGAAAAACTGAAAATCTTTGGTGATGATTACCATACGCCAGATGGAACTTGTATCCGTGATTACGTACAAGTGACAGATTTGATCAATGCACATATCTTAGCACTTCAATATTTAAAAGACGGCCATGAGAGCAATATCTTCAATTTGGGCAGCAATGAAGGCTTTTCTGTCAAGGAGATGTTAGAAGCGGCTCGTGAAGTCACTGGCAAAGAAATCCCGGCTGAAGTGGTGGAAAGAAGGGCTGGAGATCCAAGTACCTTGGTGGCTTCAAGCGACAAAGCTAAAGCGATTTTAGGTTGGCAACCGGCGTATACTAGCATAAAAGACATTATTGCTTCTGCCTGGAATTGGCATGAAAGTCATCCACAGGGCTATGGCACACCAGCATCAGAAAAGGAGTGATGAGTATGGATCAGGCCATCGTGGATTTTATTGCCATTGGTTTAACTAAAGGACTCCTTCAAAGAATGGACAGTATTTACTGGACCAATCGTCTGCTGAGCTTAGTGGGCAAAAAAGAGGTCGAATTGAAACAGAAACCAAGCAGTCCCTTACCGCCGTTACTCGAAGTTTTAGATCAATTAGTAGAGGGAGCCGTTGAAAACGGCACGATTGAAGAGATGCAGTCAGAACGAGATATTTTAGAAGCAGAGATCATGGATATTCTGACACCGCTGCCCTCAAAAGTGAACACACGATTCTGGTCTTTGTATGAAGAAGACCCGAAAAAAGCAACGGATTATTTTTATGACTTGAGCAGAGAGAACAATTACATCAAAACGCGCAGCATTGCAAAAAATATTGCTTTTACAAAAGCAACTGCATTTGGCGACTTAGAAATCACGATCAATTTGTCAAAACCTGAAAAAGATTCTCGACAAATTGCTATGCAGAGAGCGTTGCCCTCTTCAAGCTATCCTGCCTGTATGTTGTGCATGGAAAATGAAGGATATGAAGGGAACTTGAATCATCCCGGAAGAGCAAATCATCGGATCATTCGGATGAATGTAAATGATGAAACATGGGGATTCCAGTATTCTCCGTATGCCTATTATCCAGAACACTCGATCTTTCTATCTGCTAAACATCGGCCAATGTTGGTAGATCAAACGGCTTACCGCAATTTGTTAGCTATCGTCGAAACGCTGCCGCATTATTTTGTTGGTTCAAATGCAGGATTGCCGATCGTTGGCGGTTCTATTTTGTCTCATGATCACTATCAAGGGGGAAGACATACTTTTCCAATGGAGAAAGCAGAAGTGATGTATTCATTTGATTTGCCTGCTTTTTCTACAGTTCAGGCAGGAATCGTAAAATGGCCGATGTCGGTGATCCGGTTGAACAGCTTGGACAAAGAAGAATTGGTGCAGGCGGCAGCTTTTATCTTAAACGAATGGGAAGGGTACTCAGACGAGGACGCTGACATTGTAGCTTTTTCAAATGGAGAGCCGCATAATGCCATCACACCGATCGCTCGGCGAAAAGGAGCGGCTTACGAGATTGACTTAGTTTTGCGGAACAATCGAACCTCGACTGCATTCCCAGACGGTATTTTTCACCCGCATCCAAAAGTCCAACACATTAAAAAAGAAAACATTGGATTGATAGAAGTAATGGGGTTAGCAATTTTACCGCCGCGCTTGAAACCGGAACTAAAAGAAGTTGCGCGTTATTTGCTTGATCAGCCTAACGAAATGAAAGACTATCACAAAGAATGGGCAGTTATGCTAAAGGAATCCAACACAGTCACTGCTGAAAATGTACAAGAAGTGATTAAAGAGGCCGTTGGTGAAGTCTTTTTAGAAGTATTAAAAGATGCTGGCGTTTATAAAACGACGGAAGAAGGAAAAACAGCTTTCTTACGTTTTATTGAAAAGTTACAAAAAAAGGAGGGATGAGAAATGGAATTCTCGAAAAAGCAATTCGGTGAACTTGCAGGGCGCCCTGTTTATGAATACACTTTAAAAAACAAGCAAGGGCTCTCGCTTTCAGCATTGAATTTTGGCGGAACAGTGACGGGCATACGGACACCAGATCGAAAAGGACAGTTTAAAAATATTGTGCTCGGATTTGATGATATTGAAGATTATGTGCAATATCGTCCTTTTTACGGTTGTTTAGTGGGACGTACAGCAGGAAGAATCGACGAAGGAAAATTTACGTTAGCAGGCGAAACGTATCAACTGCAGCAAAGTGAAGGCAAAAATCATCATCACGGCGGAAATCCTGCTTTTGATGCTTATCTTTGGGATACAGCATTAGTAGAAGACGGGGATACAGCTCATCTGGTTTTTTCTTACTTTAGCCCTGATGGTGAAAATGGCTACCCAGGAAACCTGGACGTGAAAGTTACTTATACACTGACTGAGGCAAATGAATGGATCATTCATTATGAAGCAACTACGGATAAACCAACTTTATTCAATCCGACGAACCATATCTTTTTCAACTTGACAGGCAATCATGAGCAAACGATAAAGCAGCACGAACTGCAAATCAGAAGTGACCATGTGGCGGAAGTAAGAGCAGACTTGATTCCAACAGGTAAGCTGATGCCAGTCGAAGGAACGGATTTTGATTTAAGAGAACCACAACCGCTAGTCAAGGCGATCGAAAGCGAACATCCCCAGTTGAAAATGAATGGCGGCTTGGATACGCCATTCTTACTGACACATGAAGCAGCGAAACCAGATGTGATCCTCAGCGAAGCAAATAGCGGACGACAAGTAGTCATCACGACAGACCGTGATGCTGTTGTGGTTTATACCCATAATGGTGTAAGCGGAAACTATCAAATTGATGGAAAGAAAGTCGAACCTTATGCTGGAGTTGCGCTAGAAACACAGCAATTGCCAGATGCTATTCACCATCAACATTTTGGTCATACCATTTTGTACCCGGGAGAGGTCTTTCACTCAGAGACGATTTTTCAATTTGAACAAGATCAGTAAAAGGAGGCGGAGCAGTGGCAACTATTAAAGACATTGCTAGAATGGCCGGTGTTTCCAGTGCAACTGTCTCGCGTGTATTGAATGAAGATGAAACCCTTTCTGTTAGTAATGAAACAAAAGAAAAAATCTTTAAAGCAGCAAAAACTTTGGCTTACACGAAACACCAGAAAAAGATTTTGAAAAAAGAAGCCAAGATTGCGATCGTACAATGGTATACAGAACAAGAAGAAGCAAATGACTTGTATTACTTGTCGATACGTTTAGGGATCGAAAAAAGAGCTGAAGCAGAAGGATATGAAGTCGTGCGCGTCTTTCAAGATACGCCTTTTGAAATGTCAGCGGATATCATGGGGATCATTGCCATTGGAAAATTTAGCGACCAACAGATCAAACAATTGAGAAGCTGGACGAAATGTCTTTGCTTTGTCGATACAGATCAGTCGATGCAGAAATTAGATTCTGTTGTTGTTGATTTTGAGCAAGCCGTTGCAAGTGTGGTCGATCATTTTGAGGCAAAAGGACATCAAAAAATCGGCTTTATTGGCGGACAAGAAAGCTATGGTGATCAATCTGACCAGATTATTGACAAACGCTTGACCTTTTTCAAACAATCTTTGGAAAAAATCAAATTGTATCAAGAGAAGTATTTGTTTGTAGCGCCTGCTTTCAGTGTGACTGCAGGAGAACAAACCATGCAAGCAGCTCTTGAAACACTCAAAGAAGATATGCCCTCTGCCTTTTTTGTCGCCAATGATGCATTAGCGATCGGCTGCCTGCGTGCGCTGCAAGCAAAGAAAAAGAAAGTGCCCGATGACATTAACATCATTGGCTTTAATGATATGAGCGTCGCCAAATATAGCTTCCCTACACTGAGCACAGTGAGAGTCGCTACCGACTTGATGGGCGAAACAGCCTTTGATTTACTGCTAGACAAAATCAACTCAGAAAGAACAGTCGCCAAAAAAATCCAATTCTCCACTGACCTCATCATCAGAGAAAGCAGCTACTAAAAACCCGGATGCGGAGCGAGGCCGATAGAGACGACAGGAAAATGAAAAAGCAAAACCATTATCGGAAGCACTGTTGCCGTTCCGGCAAAGTGTATCATGTCTCTAAGCGATTAAAATCGCAAGAGTCATGACAATGTGGAGCGAGGTCGATAGAGACGGCAGGAAAATGAAAAAGCAAAACCATTATCTGAATTTTGGGCTGGATTGGGATTGAGCAGTCATGTAAAAAGTATTTCCTGTTGCCCATTGTCTGCTGAACAAAAGGAAAATGTGTGATTGACCATCTATTTTTAGTAACCATTATTTAAACATCGATCATAAAAAAAAGAGCTGAGATTTTCTCAGCTCTTTATTTCTTAAAAATTCCTGCTTTTTCAAAAGCGTTGTCTTTCGGCTGGTAGCCGACTTTCACTCGTGCTTGGTCAATATCCAAGCGAGGGAAGGTGTTGTTAGAGATGCCATTGATAACAAGTGCAGGTTCATCCAACTCGGCCGATAAACAGCAATCGATCAAATGACACATATCTCTACTGGAAAGATACATGGCGTGCATTTGAGGAGATGAATCGGGTTCAAATTCATCATCGCTGCCTTGGAAATTGCCAATTCTGATGCCAATTGATTCTACACCTTTTTTATAAGCAAAATAAGAGGCTAATCCTTCAAGATAAACTTTTGATACACCATAAAGATCAGCTGGTCTTGGTATATCAGAAATTTTCACTTGTACATTTTGTGGATAAGCATCAGAAGCGTGGATCGAGCTGGCATAGATTACTCGTTTTAAGGTCTTGCTTTCGGCTGCAGCTTCAAACAAGTTATAGGGCAGCTTATAATTTAAATCTAGTAAACTTTCATAAAAGCCTGCTGTTGCATCTGCTTGACCTGCCAATTGAATCACATAATCAATACCCTCTAATAGCCCATTCCAGTTTTCTCTTTCGACCAAGTCTAACGGTTTTGTTGTTGTCCCTTCTGTTAAGGATGCAGGCGCATCATCAAAAGAACGGTTGACAAGGGTTAAATGATGATTTGGCTTTAAATGTTCTACCAGTTTGGAGCCGATTGCCCCAGTTGCACCTGTAATCAATATGTTAGCCATAACAGTCCTCCTATTAATTTTTCATAAATAAGAAATCTCTCAGAGATCGTATCTCTGAGAGAAAAACATCGATCTATGTCTAAGATCTTATCTATCTTCGTGTCTGTCTTTATAGTTATCTTTTGCTTCGCCGACTTTCTTTTCAACTTCGCCTTGTGCTTTTTGAGCTTTACCTTTGGCTTTTGTTGATGCGTCATTTGTCATGTCGCCGAAAGTATCTTTTGCTTCTCCCATTGCTTTGTCTTTAAGACCTTTTGCTTTGTCCTTCATTCCGCTGTCGTGATCGTGATGCTCTACCATATCTAACGCCTCCTAATAAATTTTAATGGATAAATAAAGCATTACCATTGATACATCTAAAGTTTAACGGCTTTCATTTATTTAGGCAAACAATATGCTTTTGCTTTCCTAATGACGCCTCATTCCTATGTTGTCTTAATGTGTAATGCTTGTTTAACAAATTGAAAATATACTGCTGACAATGTTTTCTGCTACTTTTTTAGTAGTAGTTGCAAGTTTTGACTCGTTCACAGACTAGGCTGCTGTGATCAAGTTCAGAGTGTAAAAGCTTCAACTCGTTCACAGACTAGGCTGCTGTGATCAAGTTCAGAGTGTAAAAGCTTCAACTCGTTCACAGCCCAGGCTTCTGTGATCAAGTTCAGAGCGTAAAAGCTTCAACTCGTTCACAGCCCAGGTTTCTGTGATCAAGTTCAGAGTGTAAAAGCTTCAACTCGTTCACAGCCCAGGCTTCTGTGATCAAGTTCAGAGTATAAAAGCTTCAACTCGTTCACAGCCCAGACTGCTGTGATCAAGTTCAGAGTAAAAAAGCTGCAACTCGTTCACAGCCCAGGCTGCTGTGATCAAGTTCAGAGCGTAAAAGCTTCAACTCGTTCACAGACTAGGCTGCTGTGATCAAGTTCAGAGTGTAAAAGTTTCAACTCGTTCACAGACTAGGCTGCTGTGATCAAGTTCAGAGCATAAAAGCTTCAACTCGTTCACAGACTAGGCTGCTGTGATCAAGTTCAGAACGTAAAAGCTTCAACTCGTTCGCAGTATAGGCTGCTGTGATCAAGTTCAGAGTGTAAAAGCTTCAACTCGTTTACAGACTAGGCTGCTGTGATCAAGTTCAGAGCGTAAAAGCTTCAACTCGTTCACAGAATCGACTGTTATGCAGTTTGGCAGCAAATCATCCCAACATGATAAGGAGAAAACCCAAAGATTTTTGCGGATGCAAAGCCTCGCTCCACTCGCTTTGTACCCTTTCGTTAAGATTGATGCTATCAATCAAGCTCGAAACCTTAAGGAAACTACAGGCTCTTTAAGTCTGATTGGTTCACTTCACGCATCGGGACAGCAGAAGCGGGAATAACTGCATGATTCATTCAGTAAGTATTTATCTACAGTTTATTGTGATTGTTGTCGTGTTAATGATACTATCTATCTTTGTTTCATCTATATATCTACTGCCATTCATTTTAGTTATACCGATAAAAAAGGGGAGGAGTTTATGAACTTCATTCAAAAATCAATAGAAATCAAATGGCCGGCATTGCTAGTTGAAGTTGTTTTTCTGATTGGCGGCATCCTACTGTTAGCTGCTGGAATTAAAATGCGAAAAGAAAATAAGGTTTCAGCTGCCATGAGTATCGTGATAGGCGCATTGATCATTTGCATTTCATTATATTTGTTATTCTGGACAATCATCGTTGGGGACAATGCTTGATTCGCTGTTATTTTAAAACTTTAGCTCTGCTTTGTATAAAGGCAAAGGTGAGGTGAGTATAAAACCAACTTAAACATATGGAATAACTGAAGCTTCGTATATGGACAGACTGCTGCTTAATCTTCCATCTGATTTATGCTAAAATAAAGCTATCAAAAAAATGAAATGAGGACAGAAAAATCGTGAAAGTATTAGCAATGGATACTTCTAATCAAGCGATGAGTATTGCGGTATTGGAAAACAAACGAGTGATCGGAGAGTGGACAACCAATATCAAACGCAATCATAGTGAGCGATTGATGCCAGCGATTGATGCACTTTTGAAAGAAGTGAATGAATCGCCAGAGCAGCTCGACCGGATCGTAGTCGCTAAAGGTCCTGGGTCTTATACAGGATTGCGTATCGGGGTGACAACGGCTAAAACGTTAGCTTGGACTTTAGGTAAGGAGCTGGCCGGTGTGTCGAGCTTAGAGACTTTGGCAGCCAACTGTGTTGGAACGCGTGCTTTTATTGTCCCTTTATTTGATGCTCGCCGAGGGAACATTTACACAGGTCTCTATCAATACGATGAACAAGGTCAATTACAGCAAATAGAAGAGGATACCCATATTTCAGCTGAACAATGGGCAGAATATTTGAGCCGAAAAGAAGGGCAATTTGTTTTAGTCGGAGAAGACGTTGAACAATATCTTGAGACTTTTCGCCAGTATTTACAGGAACGGGTGACGGCAGCCCCTTCTCAGCAACATTTGCCAAGAGCAAGTGTTCTAGGACTGCTTGGACAGGAGAAAGCAGCTGAAGATGTTCATACGTTTATCCCAGACTATTTAAAACTGGCAGAAGCGGAGGAAAACTGGCGTAAAGCTCATCCAAACGAGCTGGAGGATGCTTATGTTGAAAAAATTTAAAGAATGGCTGATTGGTGAAGTGCCGAACGGATCATCTGCTGTAGTAGCTAACAAACGATTAGCAGAGCGAGTAGAATTGAGCGAAAGCCAGCTGCTGATTGCTGAAAAGCATCTGCTTCAGGTTTTGGTGGCTTCACATGAGCATGTTCAAGATATGTTGACGATACAAGCAAAGTGTTACAACGGAAAGACGCCGTGGAATGCGGCAGCTTTGCAACATGAACTGAAACGCAATACGCGCGCATTCTATATTTTACTCAAACATGAAACATTGCCTGTTGCTTTTATTGGTGCGTGGCTTGTCGAAGGAGAAGCACACATTACAAATGTCGCAGTTATCCCAGATTACCAAGGTATGGGGATCGCGACTTGGTTGATTCATGAGCTTGAACGTCTGTCGATATTGGAACAAATGAAAGTCCTCAGTTTGGAAGTCAGGATCTCAAATGAGAAAGCAAAACGCTTATATCGAAAATTGGGATTTGTTGACGGACAGATCAAAAGAGGGTATTATTCCAGCAATCTCGAAGACGCTCTTGAAATGAGCAAGCCTTTAGTGAGGGTGGAACAAGTTGATGCAACATGATAAAGAGCTCCAATTTATCTTTACACCAGAAGCTGAGCCTTCTGCTGAGGAGTTGATACAAATAGCGGCTGAAAGTTATCCCAATGGTTCACCGTGGTCTAAACAAGCTTTTGCAAATGACTTGATGGATCCCTATGCTGGGTACGGATTAGCCATACAGAACGGCAAAACGATCGGCTTTATTGGCTACCGAAAAATATACGATGAAGCAGAAGTGACGAATATAGCCGTTTTAAATACGATGAAAAATCAAGGGATCGCAACTCGGCTCATATCCGCTTGGTTTGAAAAATTAAAAGCTGACGGAGTAACGCAAATTTTTTTAGAAGTACGCCAAGGAAATCAAGCCGCGATCCATTTGTATGAACGAATGGGTTTTAAATCAATAGATAAACGTTACAGCTATTACACGGAGCCGGTAGAAGATGCGGTCATCATGCAATATACATTCAAAAATATCTAAATAGAAAGTGTGAAGGAGAACACCATGGAAAAGAAATTGATCCTTGCGATCGAAAGCAGCTGTGATGAAACAAGCGCCGCCGTTATTGAAAATGGAAATAAAATTCTATCCAATATCGTGGCTTCGCAAATCAAAAGCCACATGCGCTTTGGAGGTGTCGTTCCTGAGATTGCCAGCCGTCATCACGTAGAGCAGGTCACCCAAATCATTGAAGAAGCGATGGAAACAGCTGAAGTCGATTATGAAGACTTGGCTGCTGTTGCCGTTACACAAGGTCCAGGTCTTGTAGGGGCGCTGCTGATCGGTGTCAATGCAGCTAAGGCGTTAGCTTATGCTCATCATTTGCCGTTGATCGCTGTCAATCACATGGCCGGGCACATCTATGCGAACCAGCTTGTTGAACCGATGAAGTTTCCATTATTAGCCCTAGTGGTCAGTGGAGGGCATACAGAGCTTGTTTATATGGAAGAAGACGGATCTTTTGAAATTGTCGGCGAAACACGCGACGATGCAGCTGGGGAAGCTTATGACAAAGTTGGCCGTGTGCTAGGGCTGACTTATCCAGGCGGTAAAAAAATCGACGAAATGGCGCATAAAGGACAAGATGTGTATGGTTTTCCACGTGCCATGCTCAAAGAAGACAATTATGACTTCAGTTTTAGCGGATTAAAAAGTGCTTTTATCAATAAAGTCCATAATGCAGAACAAAAAGGTGAGCAGCTGGATCCCGAAGACTTAGCTGCCAGTTTCCAAGCCAGTGTGGTAGAGGTGTTGGTGACAAAAACGGTTCAAGCAGCTAAAGAGCATCCAATCAAACAATTGCTGCTTGCAGGAGGCGTAGCGGCTAATAAAGGATTGCGTGAAGCGTTGAAAGAAACGATGGCCAAAGAACTACCGGACGTTGAGCTCGTGATCCCGCCGTTATCTCTTTGCGGAGATAATGCGGCCATGATCGGGGCTGCTGCATTTTCAGCATTAGACAAGCAAGAGTTTGCAGCGCTAGACTTGAATGCAAAGCCGGGATTGCTGCTTTAAAGCACGTGTCTTTGCATCTTCAATCGTTCACGGCAAACAAATAAAATAAGCGTCCATTTTGGACTGACTCTAAAAGATAGATAGCACAAATCATCTTTTAAAGGCAGATCCATTATGGACGCTTTTTTGATCGTCAAAGAGATAGGTTTTGATCATTCGCTTTCATTTAGATCTTCCAGCGCAATATTTTTTTCTTCCCATTCTTCCATCAACGTTTCTTGAACAGTTGACAACGCTGCGATCTTTTTATTGAGTTCTTGAACACGTACATGATCTTCATAAATTTCCGGTTCTGCAAGGGTAGTTTCTAGAGAATAGATGTCTTCTTCGATAGTGGCTAATTCTTCTTCAATAGCTTCGATACGACGCGTTAGTTGACGCATCAATTTCTGCGTTTCTTTATTGATCGATCGATTGGCAGCAGGTTGCGTTGTTTTTTCTTCGTTTATTACCGTCTCAGCTTGGTTCGTTTGCTCTTCTGATAAGCGTTTCAATTCTTCCAGCTCAGCTTTTTTCTCAACATAGTAATCGTAATCGCCTAGATAAAGGGTACTGCCTTCAGGAGAAAGTTCAACAACTTTATTGGCGATCCGGTTGATGAAGTAACGGTCATGCGACACAAAAAGCAACGTTCCTTCAAAGTCGATCAGCGCATGTTCCAAAACTTCCTTACTGTCAATATCGAGATGGTTAGTGGGTTCATCTAACAAAAGGAAATTGTGTTGATTCATAGAAAGTTTGGCTAGTGCCAGACGTGCTTTTTCGCCGCCGCTTAAGGCATTAACAGACTTTTCAACATCCTCGCCAGAAAATAAAAAGCTTCCTAAAATAGAACGGATGTCTTTTTCAGGTGTTGTAGGGTGTTCATCCCATAACTCACTCAACACGGATTTGCTAGAATGCAGCTTAGCTTGTTCTTGATCATAATAGCCAGGATCAACATTAGCGCCAAAGGATTTGTTTCCTTTGATCAACGGCAGCATGTCTAACAAAGATTTCAATAAAGTAGATTTACCGATGCCGTTCGGTCCGACTAGAGCAATAGCATCTGTTTTGCGAATATCTAAGTTGATGGGTTCAGAAAGAATGGTTTGATCATAACCGATAGCGGCATCTTCTACAGTTAAAACAACATTGCCGCTTTCTTTGGCTGTTTCAAAACTGAAGTGTGCAGATTTTTCATCACCTTGAGGTTTATCTAAACGATCCATTTTTTCTAATTGTTTTCGACGGCTTTGCGCTCGTTTAGTAGTGGACGCTCGAACGAGGTTTCGATTGACAAAGTCTTCCAGTTTAGCGATCTCTTTTTGTTGTTTTTCGAATTCTTTCCATTCACGTTCAAGCTGTTCAGCTTTTAATTCAAGATATTTACTATAGTTTCCTTTAAAGTGGGTCATCTTTTGACGACTTAGTTCATAAACTTCATTGATCACTTTGTCTAGAAAATACCGGTCATGCGAAACGATCAGCAAGGCTCCGCTATACGTTTGTAAATAACCCTCCAGCCAATCTAAGGTTTCAATGTCCAAGTGATTCGTCGGTTCATCTAAGATCAGCAAATCTTTTTTTTGCAGCAGCAACTTAGCTAAGGCTAAGCGTGTCTTTTGACCACCAGAAAGTTGGTCGATTTGTTTATCATGGTCTTCTTCATAAAAACGGAAACCATGCAAAACAGAACGGATCTCAGCTTCATAACCGTAACCATTTTGTTCCTTAAAGTCATGTTGCAGCTGATCATACTGTTTGAGTGTCGCTGCGTACGCTTCTTGATCGTTTAAGAGCTTTGGATCGCCCAAGCTTTCTTCAATGTGCCGCATCTTTTTCTCTAGTTGGATAACTGGTTCAAAAACGGTCAACATTTCTTCCCAAATGGTTAATTGCGAATCCAGACCAGTATGTTGAGCTAAATAACCGATCGATACTTCTTTACTTTTAGAAATACCGCCTTCATCTGGTTGTTCGATACCGGCGATGATTTTTAGCAGCGTCGATTTTCCTGCACCATTGCGACCCACAAGACCAATACGCGCGTGTTCTTGTACTTCTAAATAAATGTTTTCAAATAACACATCTGCTCCAAAATGACGAGCAACGTGTTGCGCTTGTAATAAAATCATTTTTGTCTCCCTTGGTTCTTTGTTAAAGCAGTTTCGTGCTTTTTATTTCGTCTCTTCATTTCTAACATTGGTAAAGAAATTTCTTCCAGCCAATGAGCTACTGATGGAAAGCTGTAAGAATGCTTTGAGTCGAAAGTTGTGTCTCAAGTCGTGCAAGCTTCAAACGAAGTGTAACGGCTGAAACCTACTACTCAGTTGTTCACATTGCATCTATTTTTTAGAAACAACAACTTGCTCCATTGTTCCTAGTTTAGCACATTAGCAGACGGTTTGTGAATGAAGGGAAATGTTTCTGCAAAGTGCTTTTTCTTGTGCTATTCTAGTAAAAGAATGAAGGAGAGAATGAAAGATGAAAAAAATGAAACAACTGATCGGTCTGATCCTGCTGTCTTTTACATTAATGGGATGCCAACCACCCTCTTCAGCCGATCCGGAGCTATCAAAAGCCCCGCAAACAGAAAAGGCGGCCAGCCATGCAGATGGACAAAAGAATGAAAGCAGTGTTGCTGGAGAGAAACAGAAAAAAGCGAATCAGGAACTTGGGCAGCTGCAGGTACACTATATTGACGCAGGACAAGCAGATGCGACGTTATTTGAGTTCGCAGATAAAGACCAAACTTACCATATATTATATGACACAGGGGACTGGAACAAGGATGATGTCGTCCATTACTTACAAAAACAAGGCATTGACCAATTGGATTTAGTGATCGTCAGTCATCCTGATGCAGACCATATCGGTCAACTAGCTAAAATCATTGACCACTTTGATGTTGAAGAAGTTTGGATGTCAGGAAATACGAGCACATCAGATACTTACCAACAAGCGTTAAAGGCAATCGATGAACAAGGAATCGGCTATTACGAACCGCGTATGGGTGAAACGTTTGATATTGGTCCATTGGGAATCCGTATTCTATATCCTGAAGAAATAACTGGAAAAACCAATGAAGAATCGCTTTCCATGATGGCTTCTTATGGGGAAACGGACTTTTTATTTACAGGTGATGCAAGTAAAACAAGCGAACTGAATATGATCGCAAGTGGAGAAGATTTGCAAGCTGAGATTCTGTCGCTTGGACACCATGGCTCAAACACAGCTAGCCATCCAGATTTTATTGATGCAGTAGATCCAGAAATAGCCATCTACAGTGCAGGGAAAGATAATTCTTACGGTCATCCGCATCAAGAAGTTGTTTCTTTGATGAAACAACAACACATCCCCCTTTATGGAACAGACGTTGACGGAACAATCACCGTTACGACAGATGGGAAAGATTACCAATTGACAACAGAAAAGAGCGGCAAGACAACTAAGCCTGCTGCTTCTAAAAATAATGATGCCTCATCAAAAACGGCGGCATCATCTGCTTCATCAAATGAAACGAGAGCAGAAGAACAGAAAGAGCAGGTCAAGGATGACCAGGTCGATCTTAATCAAGCTTCTATAGAAGAATTGCAGACGATTGTCCATATTGGTCCATCAAGAGCTCAGGAGATCGTAAAGAACCGACCATTCAAGTCATTGGACGACCTACTTCAAATCGAGGGGATCGGTCCATCTAGATTAGAAGCGATCAAGCAAGAAGGAAAAGCGGCTATAGGAGGAGGAAACTAAATGAAAGGCGTCTTAGATCGGTTTGAAAGTCAGCAAAAAGCTGTGATCCTGATCGAGGAGATTCAAAAAGAATGGGTCGTTCCTCGTTCGATATTGCCTGAAGGAAGCAGCAAAAATACTTGGTTCACGATTGAAGAACAAGGAGATACCTTTAAAATCAAAGGAATCGATGAAAAATTAACAAAAGAAAAAGCCCAATCTTCTGCTGCTTTACTTAAAAAGCTGCGTGCTAAAAATACCGGCAGCAAGTTTAAACGAAAATCTGATTGACCAAGAAGCAGCAAGACGGAAAACAACTTAAATGACGGGTCAAAAAGCTGCTTCTGTGATATGATAAGGAAGAATAAAAAAGCGCTAGGAGATGCAAAAATGACAAAAGTTTATCGTGACGACAGCCAAACACTGCATACGGATATGTATCAGATAAATATGATGAAAACCTATTGGGAAATGGGAAAAGCAGATAAAAAAGCAGTATTTGAAGCTTATTATCGTGAAAATCCATTTGGGATCGGTTATGGTATCTTCGCTGGCTTGGAAAGAGTCGTGAACTATATTAAAAACCTGCGTTTTACCGATGCTGATATTGCTTTTTTGAGAGAGACACAAGATTATCCAGAAGATTTTCTAACCTATTTAAAAGAGTTTACCTTCGCAGGAACGATCCGTTCGGCAGTAGAAGGAGAATTGGTTTTTGCCAATGAACCGTTTATACAAGTTGAAGGACCGCTTGCTCATTGTCAGTTGGTAGAAACGGCCATTTTAAATATCGTGAATTTTCAAACGCTGATCGCTACAAAAACCTCAGAATTCAGAACGGTCGTAGATGGCGATCCACTATTAGAATTCGGAACAAGAAGAGCACAAGAGATGGATGCAGCTTTATGGGGCACGAGAGCAGCTTACATTGGGGGGGCAGATGGAACGAGTAATGTTCGCGCAGGCAAGATCTTTGGTATTCCAGTCAGCGGGACACATGCCCATGCCTTAGTCCAAGCTTATCGTGATGACTACCAAGCTTTTAAAGCTTATGCCCAATCACACAAAGATTGTGTTTTCTTAGTAGATACTTATGATACGCTTCGTTCTGGTGTACCGAATGCTATCCGCGTAGCAGATGAAATGGGAGACAAAATCAACTTTTTAGGTGTACGGATCGACAGCGGCGATATGGCTTACATTTCAAAACAAGTTCGTAAAAAGTTGGATGAAGCGGGCTATCCAAATGCTAAAATCTATGCTTCTAATAATTTGGACGTTAAAACGATTTTGAACTTGAAAATGCAAGGCGCCAAAGTTGATGTCTGGGGCGTGGGAACCAAACTGATCACGGCCTATGAACAGCCAGCATTAGGTGGTGTATATAAGCTTGTTTCTATCGAAGATGATGATGGTCAGATGCATGATACGATCAAGCTGACGAATAATGCTGAAAAAGTGTCTACGCCAGGTAAAAAACAAGTATGGCGGATCACGAGTAATGAACAAGGAAAATCAGAAGGAGACTACATTACATTTTGGGATGAACGTCCTGATCAGCAGGAAGAATTGTTTATGTTCCATCCTGTCCATACGTATGTTAACAAAACAGTTAAAAACTTTACAGCACGTCCTGTATTGAGAGAGATATTTGTAGAGGGCAAACTGGTCTATGAATTGCCAACTTTAGAAGAGATCAAGCATTATGCTCAAGACAGCTTGTCCAGCCTTTGGGAAGAATACAAGAGAGGCTTGAATCCAGAGCCCTATCCAGTTGATTTATCTCAAAAATTATACGATAATAAAATACGTATCATTCATGAAACAAGACAAAAAGTCAAAGATGAAACGAAATAAAACAAAGCAAATTGTATAGGAGGATGAACGAACATGACAGAATTAAAAAAAGAAATTTTAGCGAATATGAAAGTTTCACCTACTATCGATGTTGAAGAAGAAATCAGAAAAAGAGTCGACTTTATCAAAGCCTATTTGAAAAAGCATTCCTTTATCAAAAGTATCGTATTAGGAATCAGCGGGGGTCAAGATTCGACGCTGGTTGGAAAATTGTGTCAAATGGCGATAACTGAAATGCGGGAAGAAACAAAAGATGCGGCTTATCAATTTATTGCCGTGCGTTTGCCGTATGGAGAGCAAGCGGATGAAGAAGATGCCATGCGAGCAATCGATTTTATGCAAGCTGATCGTACCGTACGTGTCAATATTAAAGAAGCCGTTGATGCGATGGTGAAAGCCTTGGCAGATGATGGTGTATTAGTCAGTGACTTTAATGAGGGCAATATCAAAGCACGCCAACGAATGATCACGCAATATGCGATCGCTGGTGCTTATGCAGGTGTAGTAGCTGGTTCTGATCAATCTGCTGAATCTGTCACTGGTTTTTATACAAAGTATGGCGATGGCGGTACAGACATTGACCCTATTTTTGGATTGAATAAAAGACAAGGAAGAGCCCTTTTGAAAGAGCTGAATTGTCCGGAAGATCTTTATATGAAGGTGCCGACAGCTGATTTAGAAGATGATCGTCCAAGCTTGCCTGATGAAATGGCATTAGGTGTTTCTTACGAAGCAATCGATAACTATTTGGAAGGCAAAGAGGTCAGCGATGAAGAAGCAAAAGTCATTGAGAAATGGTATGCGTCCAGCCGTCATAAACGCAATATGCCGATCACGATCTATGATGAATTTTGGAAGTAAGATCAAGATAAGAGAACAAGCGATACTGGGTCATCGAATTGTATAAAAGAAAGAACCTTAGGGAGGAGTAGGGATAAGAGACCCTGCTCCTTTATTTATTGAAGTAATTCTCAAAGTGAAGGATTCAATGAGAAGCTTCAATTGTTTCTGGAAAGAAAGGCAGTTTAATTAAAGAGGTGTATCAAAATAGTGAAAGAGCGAAAACATGTACAACGGTCTCTTTTGTTAGATTCAATTAAAACCGCTGTCATAGGAATCGTTACAGCTTTTGTAGCGAATTTTTTATTGCAATTGTTTCAAAATAAATTAGATTTCTCCATTGCGAGGCTATTTGCTTTTGAATGGCATACAGAGATTTTTTTGATGAGTATGGGTATTTTATTTATTTTTTACCTTTGGCTGACTGCTCTGTTAGGCAGCCGCTGGACCAGTTCTTTTTTGGTCTTAGGTTTAGCATTGCTGTTGGGCACGATCACTTGGCAAAAAATGACAACAAGAGGTGAGCCGTTTTATCCTTCTGATCTGAGGATGATCTCTGAAGTTTCTTTTTTAGTCAAAATGGTTCCTTTATGGTTACTGGTAGTTGGCGCATCGTTGATTGTGATAGTCATCTTAGCGGTTGTATTGTATAAAAAGAAGTTTCAGAGAAACGAAAAAATACGCAAAGAAAAGCGTTGGATCATTAGAGGATGTACTTTTCTTATCACTTCGCTATTATTGCTGTATGTTAGTTTATTTAATCAAGAAGGGAATAAAGTGCGCGCAGCTTTTGATCCGTATGCCTATTGGATACCGTACAGCCAGCAAATGAATTACTATAACAACGGCTTTATAGGCGGGTTTTTATATAACTTACGGATGAAGAGTGTTGAAGAACCAGACAATTATTCAAAAGAGGCCATGGAAAAGTTGGTTGCTAAGTATCAACAGGAAGCAGAGAAAATCAATCAAACACGTGACCAAACATTTGAAGGGATCAACTTGATTTTCATCATGAATGAAAGTTTCTCAGATCCGATGGCGTTAGAAGGGTTAATGGCGAATGAGGATCCGATCCCTTATATACGTGATCTGAAAAAGAAAACTGTCAGTGGTAATGTCTTTGCGGAAGGATATGGCGGCGGAACAGCCAATAGTGAATACGAAGCTTTGACTGGTTTTTCTATTGAACCGTTGGCTACGAATGTGGCGACGCCTTATACTCAACTCGCGACCAAAATGCAGAAATTGCCAAATATCAGCCGATTGCTGTCTCAGCGTTCTTATGCCACCACAGCGATCCATCCTTTTGATACAACGATGTATAAGCGTTCTGAAGTATATGATGCTTTTGGTTTTCAAACATTTTTAGACAAAGACACGATGAACTATACAGCTAAAAAGGAACAGAATCCCTATATCTCAGATGCCGCTGCTTATCAGGAAGTTTTGCATCGTTTGAAGGAAACGGATCAGTCGGATTTTATTCATTTAGTGACCATGCAGAATCACATGGGTTACTTTGGCAAGTATCCTTCTACTTCTTTCGATGTCAACGGTTCAGGAGATCATGAACAGGCACGCAACTACTTTCAAGATCTACGCTACAGCGATCAAGCGATCGAAACATTTTTGAATGCAGTTGATCATCTAGATGAAAAAACAATGATCGTTTTTTGGGGCGATCACCTGCCAGGTTTTTATGGAGAAAGCATTAAAGAAAACAACAGTATACTGGCACTGCATCAGACACCTGCTTTTGTTTATGCAAATTTTGAGACCACGAAAGCTTCTTTTGGAACAATCAGTCCGATTTTCTTGATGAATCATGTGTTAACAGCTGCTCATGCCAAAGTTACACCCTATCAGGCTTTTTTAATGCAGTTGGAGTCTTATTTGCCAGCTTTTGAAAAAGGTCGATATTTGGAAAAGGGGACAGAAGAGTTGAAAGAGATGCGCACGGATCTAAAACCAGAAACCCAAGTCCTTTTACAAGAATATTCTGAGCTGCAGTATGACTTGCTGGAAGGGAAACAATATACGAAAGAGGCCGATTTTTACGAATAAATTTCTTTTTTTTAGCAAGGTTGCCAGTTGTTTTTATGGTCTATACCATTTATAATAAGAGTGTTGAAAATAAAAGGAGGAAACAGTATGAACCAGACCGTATTTACGCATGTAACGATCTACACTGGAAAAGAAGTGATCGAAGATGGATTTGTCCGCTTTGACCAAGAAATAAAAGAAGTCGGCAGCATGGCACAATTCAAGGAAGAAAACGATGAAACCATCCAAGATCTAAAAGGGAAAACACTGGTTCCGGGATTTATTGATGTTCATTCACATGGTGGTTATGGAATAGACGCGATGGATGCAGATCCGGATAAATTGAACGAAATGATTGAGCTCATGTTCCAAGAAGGCATCACCTCTTACTTTCCTACAACAATGACACAATCAGATGAAAATATTGAAAAAGCTTTAACAGCAATAGGGGAAGCAGCAGAAAAAAATCCGGTCATTCAAGGGATCCACTTAGAAGGACCATTTATTTCACCTGTATTTAAAGGTGCTCAACCTGAAAAATATATCACTGCACCAGATGCTGAAAAAATGAAAAAATGGAACGCATTAACAGGCGGACGAATCCGTCTTGTGACTTATGCGCCTGAAACGAGTGATGCTACTGCTTTTGAGCGTTACTGTATGGAAAATAACATTATTTTATCTGCAGGTCATACGAATGCAACACGTGAAGAAATGAAAGAATCGAAAGTAACACACATCACTCACTTATACAATGCACAGCGTGGTTTGCACCATAGAGAACCTGGAGTAACGGGCCATGCCTTTTTAGAACATGATATTTATGCTGAAGTTATTGCAGACGGTTTCCACATCGATCCTGAAATGATCAAAATTGCTTATGAAGTAAAAGGACCTGAACACATTGAATTGATCACAGATTCGATGCGGGCAAAAGGCATGCCAGATGGCGTGAGCGAACTGGGCGGTCAAAAAGTGATCGTAAAAGATAAACAAGCCCGTTTGGAAACAGGCAACTTGGCTGGAAGTGTTCTGGAGTTCCAAGATGCTTTCAAGAATATTCAAAAGTTTACCGGTTGCAGCATGTCAGAAGCAGTCCAAATGAGCTCTGTCAATCAAGCTAAAGAATTTGGCTTGACTAAAAAAGGTGAAATCGTAGTGGGTAAAGATGCAGATATGGTTGTGTTCAACGGACAATTAGAGCTTGAACAAACGATCAGTTACGGAAAAACAGTTTATACAAAATAATAAAAAGGTGGGGTAATAATGGAAGTCATCATTAAAAAGACAAAAGAAGAAGCAAGTCAAAAAGCATTTGAGATCATCAAAGAAGAAATGGAAAATGGAGCTGAAGTTTTAGGTCTGGCAACAGGTAGTACACCGGAAAAACTTTATGATATAATGGTAGCTAGCGATGTAGACTTTTCAAATATGGTATCTGTTAATCTTGATGAATATGTAGGCTTAGCTCCTGAAGACCCACAAAGCTACCACTACTTCATGCAAGAACATTTATTCAATCAAAAACCTTTTAAAGAAACTTATGTACCAGATGGTTTGGCAACTGACGAGGAAGAAGAAACCGCTCGTTATGAAGGCATTTTGAAAGAACATCCTATTGATGTACAAATTTTAGGGGTCGGAACAAATGGTCATATTGGATTCAACGAACCTGGTTCTTCATTTGATTCAGTGACACGTAAAGTGAAATTGGTCCAATCAACGATCGATTCAAATAAACGCTACTTTGAAAAAGAGGAAGATGTACCGAAATACGCTTATTCAATGGGAATCAAGTCCATTATGAGAGCTAAAAAAGTTCTTCTGATGGCTTTTGGAGAAAATAAAGCAGAAGCAGTGAAAGGACTAGTTGGAGGGCCTGTAACAGAGGATCTGCCAGGAAGTGTTTTACAACAGCATCCGGACGCTGTGATTCTACTAGATGAGGATGCTGCATCATTATTATAATAGAGGTGGAAGCATGGCGAAAGGAAAACCTATTTACATCCAAATTCACAATCAAATAAGAGAAATGATCGAACAGGAAAAGTGGAAAGTTGGTGAACGGATCCCTTCCGAAAGAGACCTGGCAAAAACTTTCCAAGTCAGCCGTATGACTTTGAGACAAGCTGTTCAAACATTGGTAGATGAAGGGATTCTGGAAAGAAGAGTAGGTTCCGGGACATATGTCTCTAGCCAGAAAGTCCAAGAAAAGATGACAGGTATCGAAAGCTTTACCGAAACGATCTTATCACAAGGACGCACACCAACGAGCAGGACGATTTCTTATCATGTCAAACCGGCCAGCTCTAGTGAAGCAGAAAGATTGAGACTGAAAGACGAAACGCTGGTTTTAAGAATGGAACGAATCCGTTACGCAGATGGACAGCCCATCTGTTTTGAAGTGGCGACCATTCCTTACCATTTTGTTTCTTCTTTAGGAAAAGAAGAAATCACCGCCTCATTGTATAAAACATTAGAAGAAAAGCAACATTTAAAAGTAGGCAAAGCCGAACAAACCGTAACAGCCATGCTAGCTTCCGAACAGACCGCTGAGTTTTTGGACATCAAACGTGGCGACCCAATCCTTCGTCTCAAACAAATCACCTATTCAACAAAAGACGAACCATTCGAATACGTACGCACACAATACGTAGGCGACCGATTCGAATTCTACCTAGAAAAAGGAAAAAAATAGGATGCGGAGAAACACGGTTAGAAAGCGAAAACTATCGCAATCCTGACGCAAGCAACCCAGCGGAGCGGCTGTGCGGATGTTATAAGTTAGGCGGAAATTTCTGGGGAGTGCAGCTCAACTACAAGGATACGAAGCGAGATTTCAGTCTGTTCATGAAGCAGTCATATAGAGAAATCAAAACAAAAAGGAGTCGGGAGATGATCCCGGCTCCTTTTTGTTTAGAAAATAATAAAATAATAGCAAAATTATTATGAAAAATCTTTTACCCAAGTCATTCCAAGTGCGCCCTCACCTAAATGAGTACCGATAACAGGGCCAAAGTAGCTGATATTGAACGTTACAGATGGAAAGCGAGCTTCCAGTTGTTCGCGCCATTCAACGGCTTTATCTTCTGCGTTAGCATGAATAATCGTTGAAACAATAGGATATCCTTTGTCGACATCTTCTTCAAGCAAAGATTCGATCCGTTTCAACGCTTTTTTACTTGTCCGAATTTTTTCAAAAATCACAATTTGTTTCTGCTCAAAATAAAGGATCGGTTTGATTTTTAATAAAGTACCGATCTGAGCAGCACCGTTGGATAAACGTCCGCCTCTTACCAAGTGTTTTAAATCATCTACAACAAAATAAGCTTGCAATGTTTGCTGCATTTCTTCAAAACGTTCAAAAATATCTTCTACATTAGCTCCATTTTGTGCCATACGTGCAGCTTCTAGCGCAAAATATCCTTGAGCAGAACAACTAATGCCTGAATCATAAGGATAAACCGCAATATCTTCCGTATAGTGAGAAATACTGGACACTGTTTGATAAGTCCCGCTGATTTTGCTGGATAAATGGATACTGATCACTGCGTCATAGTCTTTTGAAAGTTGATGAAATAATGACTCTATTTCGCCTATTGTTGGTTGTGAGCTAGTAGGGAGATCCTTATCGTCACGAATTTGATCAAAGAAATCTGTGCTGTTTATTTCTTCTTCCTCTTTTAATACTTTTCCGTCAATAATGACAGAAAGGGGTAATCGATAAATGTGATGTTCTCTATACTGTTCGTCTGTCAAATAGGCAGTACTGTCTGTTACGATAGCAATAGTCAATTTCTTGCCTCCTATCTATTCTTCCCTCATCATAAAAACAGACAAGGGTGCCATAGTTTAAGATTATACCACATTATGCAAGGATAAAAAGATAAACAAAAATAAAATTAAGCGAGTTTTAAAGGAATCTAGGGTTGGAAACTAGGTGGTCATGTAGAGGAAATCAGCAGAACAATCATCGATAGGTTCTGTATTTTTGTGATAAAAGCCAAGAATGAGCTTGGCTATCGGATAAGCTATATAGAGAGTTGTTTGATCAGCATTTCTTTTGTACACTAAAGAAGTATTCAACTAAACGAAAGATGGTTAGATCAAGAAGAAAAGGTGAGACGATGTTACAGTATTATCGAACGATCCGAAAAGATGGGCAACACGAAACGGAAATAAAAAAATCACGTTTTATTTGTTCTTTAAAAAGAGTAGAAAACGAAGAAGATGCTTTAGCTTTTATTGCAGAGGTAAAAAAAGAGCACAGTAAAGCTAATCACAATTGTTCTGCTTATCTGATCGGAGAACAAGATGGCATTCAACGTGCACATGATGATGGAGAGCCTTCAGGAACAGCTGGCGTGCCAATGTTGGAAGTGCTGAAGAAAAAAGAACTAAAAAATGTAGCTGTTGTAGTCACTCGCTACTTTGGCGGAATAAAGCTAGGTACAGGCGGTTTGATTCGGGCTTATGGAGGAGCTGTCAGCGCTGGATTGGAAGAAGTAGGGTTAGTAGAAGGCAGACGTCAACTTGAAATAACAGCCACTGTTGATTACACTTTTAGCGGCAAATTGGAGAATAACTTAAGAGGGAGATCCTATACGATCAAAGATATTAAATACACAGATAAAGTAGCTTTTAACTGTTTGATAGAGGAAGGAAGAACAGATCGTTTTTATGATGATGTAACGGAATGGACAAATGGACAAGCTGTTTTTGAAACCAATACATGGATTTATGTAGAGACACCCTTCGATAAATAAATATTAAAAAAAATTTACATTTATCAAAACCTCTACCTTCCGTTTTCTTTTCGTGATAAAATGAACGAAGATTTATTGATACAAATGAGAAAATGTTAAGTTTCGATTCATCTTCCGTCCCATGACGCAAAACTAGTTGAAAAGGTGAAAAGCGTGAAAAAGAATAAGCAAGCAGGTCCGGCGCATTCTAGCAGAAGGCGAACAAAAAGAAAAAAATCTAAAAAAGAGAAAATTATTTTGAGTTTCATGATTCCGATCCTTACGGTATTGTTGCTTGTAGCAGTTTATGCTGCAAAGATGTTTGCAACAGCAGAAAATGCCGCTGGAGAATCCTACCATTCTATCGATAGAGGAAAGGAAATAGAAGTAGACCCGTTGAAAGACACGATATCTTTATTGGTCATGGGAGTTGACGATACAGAAAACCGCAATTTGGGTAGTTCGAGGACAGATTCCCTAATTTATTTGACCATTGATCCTAAAAGCCATGAGGTGAATATGGTGAGTATCCCACGTGATACGTATACAGAAATCGTGAAAGATGGTCAAGTGCTTAACTACAACAAAATCAACAGTGCGTATGAGTATGGAGAAGAAAAAACAACGATCGAGACGGTTGAAAATTTACTGGATCTGCCGGTACATTACTATGCAACGTTTAACTTTGATGCATTCCTAGACATTATTGATGCTTTGGGAGGGATTGAAATGGACGTACCCGTTGCCATTTCTGAACAAAACTCAGAGGGCAAGATGCACCAGATCGAGTTGCAAAAAGGCTATCAAACATTGAATGGTGAAGAGGCATTGGCGTTGGCGCGAACAAGAAAAATCGATAATGATGTTAAGCGCGGTGAGAGACAACAAGAGATCATTCAAGCAATCGTTAAGAAAGCTTTAAGTGTAGGATCAGTAACGAAGCTGGCAGATGTGATCGAAGTGATCGGCAGCAATATGCGAACAGATATGCATTTTAATGACATGCTGGGGGTTGCGCAATCTGGATTGACGGGAGCTTATACCTTCCATTCTTATATCTTTGATTGGACAGATTTCAAGAAAAACGGCGCCAGTATGGTTGAACTTTTTCCTGATAGTGTTGAATACATCAGTCATAAATTTAAAGTAGCTTTAGATCTTGAAGAACCTGATGAAAGAGATGCAGAAGATTATCAGTTCCAAACCAATTATCAAACTGAGTACGCTAATCAATATAACTAGGATGCAACATAGCAAAAGGTCCTAAAAATAAAAAATAAACCGTCAAAAAGACATTTTCGTCGACGAAGAAGTAATCGTTCGTCAGCGAAAATGTCTTTTTAAGGGTTCTACAATATTTAACGTTAGTCTGTAAAATATCATTTTTTTTAATGCTAAACTCGTTAGAATCCTATTTCTAGAAATTTCAGTAGCCCATCGACCGTAGGAAATTTCTTTACCAACGTTAAAAGAAGAAGAACCTTTTTAAGTTTAAGTACTGTAACGAATATTTATCTTACCGCTTGCGGTTCAATTTTTTAGCAAAGATCTTCAGTCTTTTTAAAAGCGGCTGACGGTCTGGACCAGTCAAACCAATGATTTCTACAAAAAGTTCTAACCCCAGTAAGAGACCGATCGTCAACAGTAGTGAACCCCAAAATGTAGAAATAGGATAAAGGAGTGCGATAACTGAAAAAATAGCGGCCAAACAATAGATGGCTAGAACAGTTTGACGGTGAGTTAATCCAAAAGACATCAAACGGTGGTGGATATGCAGCTTATCTGCAGTAGCAATCGGCTGTTTATTCATCTTTCGTCGGATGATGGCATATAAGGTATCTGTGATCGGAATGCCCAAGATCACAATTGGAATGATAAAAGTAATCAAAGTGGCATTTTTCAATCCTTGTAAAGAAAGGATGGAGATCATAAAACCGATAAATAAAGCGCCTGTATCACCTAGAAAGATGCTAGCAGGAAAAAAATTATAAGGCATAAAGCCTGCAAGACTTCCTACCAAAACAAAAATCATGATCGGGACAACGATGCTGTCAACCGTCAAAAAGAAATAACCGATCGTTCCCATCGTTAGGAGTGCAATAATCGAAACGCCTGTTGCCAGCCCGTCTAATCCATCGATCAAGTTCACAGCATTGGTAATGGCTAAAATCCAAAAAATCGTTAGTGGCAAGCTAAAGCCGCCGAAATAGATCGGATCAAGATAAGGAAGATTCAACATATCCAGTTTGATTCCGCTGCTGTAGTAAATAATCAGAGAAGCGATCACGACTCCTACAGTTTTCCATTTTGGTGTTAATTCTTTAATATCATCGATGATACCAGTAAGAATGACCACGAGTGAAGCAGCAAACACCGGCCATATTTCTTCATTCGGAATGGGAAGCAAAAAAAAGATCGAAAAAAAGAAAGAGGTGAAAATAGCTAGTCCGCCTAAAGTGGGCACTGGCCGTTTATTGATCCTTCTTTCATTTGGATTGTCTACAGCTTTGACACGCACAGCTAGTTTTTTAATAACTGGCGTCAAAAATAAAGTAAACAAGGCAGCCGCAATACAGGTCAGTAAAACACGAAACATATCATACATTTCTTAATCCATCCTTATAACAGAAAGCAGCTATTTTTAACGACTGCTTTATTTAATATTCTCATTATACAAACTATATAAACGAAATACAATTGCATTAGGTAGATGGATAACGTAAAATATGAAAGAATAGAAGATGAGACGAAAACATTGAAAACGCTGATGAGGAGCTAAACATATGAGAACTGAGCGACGGCAAATGAAAAATAAAAAAAGTAGAAAATTTCTGATTCTCTCATCCATCCTTGTAGTATTATTGGGGATTGGACTTTACATAGGATACGTTTTCTTTTCTGCTAATCACTTTTTTAACCAGATCCAAGGTGATGATCTGCCAAACAAAGGTACTAATGAAACAGATCAAGTGGTCATTGAAAACAAAGAACCTTTTTCGATTTTATTGCTTGGAGTAGATGAAAGGCCAGGAGACAAAGGACGTGCAGATACGATTCTTGTGGCTACGATCAATCCCAATACGAATGATGTAAAATTGTTGTCTATTCCTCGAGATACGTTGATCGAATTGCCTAAATCAGGAGAATTGGATAAAATTAATGCGACATATGCCTATGACGGTATTCCCTATGTCGTTGAAACCGTTGAAGACTACTTAGATATTCCGATCAACTATTATGCTAAAATCAACTTTCAAGGCATGGTCGACCTAGTCAATGCTATTGGCGGGATCACGATTGATTCACCTCTTGATTTTACTGTTCAAGATAGTAATGAACATAGCAATGCTATTCAAGTCAAAAAAGGCGTTCAACATATGGATGGTGAGAAGGCTTTAGGCTATGCCCGTATGCGTAAGCAAGACCCGCGCGGAGACTGGGGAAGACAAGAACGTCAACGGCAAGTGATCGAAGCGATCATCGATGAAATCATATCGATCTCCAGCTTAACAAATTTCAATCGTATCTTTAATGCGATCGCTCCTAATCTGACGACTAACCTTTCTGGAAGAGAAATTTGGATTTTAGGAACGAACTATGCTTCAGCAGCGAACAAAATCACTAGTTTAGTGCTGGAAGGTGAGGAAGACCGGATCTATTTTCCATCTTATGGACAAGAAGTTTATGTTTGGAAACCGAATGAGGACAAAAAAGCAGCCGTTTCAGCAGAATTGCGACGTCACTTAGAACTAGAACCAAATGCGATCGACAGCAGTGAAACAGACAGTATGGAAACAAGCAGTGCAACAAGCGAATAAAATGTTGTTTCAAATATGGAAAAATTTCAGCTCAAAATAGAGAAAAAACCGACAGCGAAAAACGATTGTCGGTTTTTTTGCGTATATTTGCTATAAGAAAAGCAAAAAAAGACAAGGCAAAGGAGCGCACTATGGAAGAACTGATCGGAAGGGAATTACTGCTGGAAGAACTGAAAAACTCGCCGACATCGTTGACAGCGGCTGAAAAAAGACCAGGTTTCACCATAAATGATCAAGCGATAACTTGTAACCGCTGCGGCTCGAATCAAAAAAAGCATCGTGCACGAACAGCTTGTACGTGTGGGGAGAATTGTTTTTACTGCACGAACTGTCTTCAGATGGGAAAAGTAAAAAGCTGCAGTACACTTTATCATTTGCCGGAAACAAACCAGTTCCCTATGATGCCTGAGCCTATTTTAACGTGGACAGGCACCTTGTCAAAACAGCAGCAAGCAGCTTCAGATG
Organism: Pisciglobus halotolerans; assembly: GCF_900113675.1. GTDB lineage: Bacteria > Bacillota > Bacilli > Lactobacillales > Carnobacteriaceae > Pisciglobus > Pisciglobus halotolerans. The sequence continues at coordinate 56,794 of NZ_FOQE01000007.1, read as the reverse complement.
ATATTGTCGCAACCATCGAAAGAAAGGAGACACGTTTGATATGGGCAGTGACTGGAGCAGGAAAAACAGAAATGTTGTTTCAAGGGATCGCTTTGGCTTTGCAACAGAAAAAAAGATTGTGTATTGCTTCTCCGCGTGTAGATGTTTGTTTGGAATTGGGACCTCGTTTACAAAAAGCTTTTGCAAGTGTGCGGCTGGCTGTACTGCATGGCGCAATGGAAGAAGATTATCGCTATACGCAATTGGTGATTGCTACTACTCACCAGCTTTTGCGATTCAAGGAAGCATTTGATGTATTGATCATTGATGAGGTGGATGCTTTTCCCTTCTATCTTGATCAAACACTGCAGTTTGCAGCAAATAAGGCGAAAAAGAAGACTGCTGCCTTGATTTATTTATCAGCTACACCTAATAAACAATTGCAGGCAGCAGTAGCTAAAAAGCGTTTGTTAGCTACGATTTTGCCGGCTCGTTACCATGGCTTTATCCTGCCGGTCCCTGTCTTGAGATGGATCGGGAATTGGCAGGAAATGATACAAAAGAAACAAAAAGGACAGCTTTATCGTTTGATCTGTCAGCTCTTGAGTAACAAGCGGCGTTTTTTATTGTTTGTTCCAAATATTCATTTAATGCAGCAATTGGAAGTTTGTCTGCAGGAATGGCTGCCTGATCTATCATTCGCCAGCGTTTTTGCTGCAGATGAGAAACGTCGTGAAAAAGTACAAGCGATGCGTGATGAGAAACTAGATTGCCTGCTGACCACTACTATTTTAGAAAGAGGCGTCACTTTTCGCGATATTGATGTACTTGTACTGGGAGCAGAAGATCGAACATTTACAGAAGCTGCGCTCGTACAAATCGCGGGAAGAGCAGGGCGGCACAAAGATTACCCTGAAGGATTGGTTCTTTATTTACATCACGGTCGAACAAAAGAGATGATCCATGCAAGACAGCAAATCCTGTCGATGAATCGATTAGCAAAGAAAAGAGGGTTGATCAAATGACAGCTCATTGTTTGTGGTGCCATAAAGAAATTGGACATACATTGCAACTTCGCGAATTGCTTTTATTAAAACCGATCCAATCGCCGATTTTGTGTCCGGATTGTCTTTCACAGTTACAGCCGCTAGAACAGCAGCCAGTTTGTAAAGGCTGCGGGCGTCTATGGCAAGAAAAAGAACCTTGTCCGGATTGCCAGAGGTGGAAGTTGATGTATCCTTCCTATGCGTTCCACAACGAAGCACTGTTTCAATATACAGGTTTGATAAAAGAAATGATCGAAGCGTATAAATTTAAAGGGGACTATCGGCTGAATCTGATTTTTGCAGAGCCTCTCCAACAGTTGTTGAAAAGAAAGGAAGTTGCTGCAAAAGGGGTTGTCCCTGTACCGGTTAGCCAACGAAGCCTTGCGACTAGAGGTTTTAATCAAGTCACTGGATTGCTAGATGCAGCAAGACAACCTTACCTAGATATCATGGTCAATACATCTATGGGAGAAAAGCAATCTAAAAAAGATCGAAAACAAAGAATGGAAACGCGTCAGCCTTTCCAAATAAAAGAAGCAGAAAAAGAATTCATCGAAGGCAAAGACATTCTTTTAGTTGATGATGTTTATACAACTGGCCGTACGTTGTTTCATGGTGCGGACTGTTTATTAAAGAATGGCGCTCGTTCTGTAGAGACCATCACATTAGCTCGTTAACAGCAAAAATAAAAAGGGAAAAGATGTAGCTTTTGTTTGCCAATTAAAGCGCTATCTCCTATAATTAAGATAAGCAACACAACAAGTGCATCAAATGAGTGGTCCATTTGATGTCTTGTGATCTGATCCAACATTTAACCTGTTTAAATGCAGGAAAACAACAAGGTCCTGCTTGCAAAGGGGAACTTTTCTTGTATTTAGACAGAAATAAAGGCAGTCAGATGGAAGGAGAGAGTATTTATGATTAGATACAATGTTCGTGGAGAAAATATTGAGGTCACTGCAGCTATCCGCAGTTATGTAGAGAAAAAAGTGGGCAAGATCGAAAAGTACTTTAATGATGTACCCGAAGCTTCTGCTCACGTCAATTTAAAAACATATTCGGATAAGACTGCAAAAGTGGAAGTGACAATCCCACTACCTTATATTGTCTTACGTGCGGAAGAAACCTCGCCTGATTTATATGGCAGTATCGATTTGGTTTCAGACAAACTAGAACGACAAATGCGTAAATATAAAACAAAAGTAAACCGCAATTCCCGTAACCGGGTTGAAGCTGTGGATCCGCTTGGCGGAACTGAATTTGAACATGCAGACGCAGAAGATGTTGAAGAAGAAACACCAATCGTGCGTACAAAACGTCTATCTTTAAAACCGATGAACAGCGAAGAAGCAGTGTTGCAAATGGATATGCTTGGACACAACTTCTTTATCTTTGAAGATGCTGATACTAACGGTACGAGCATCGTTTATCGCCGTAAAGATGGCAAATATGGCTTGATCGAAACAGAATAACAATGGGAACGAATAGGGGCTGGAATAAAGTCCTCTAAAAATAAATGTGCTTCCGTCTATGGATACTTCTTCATAGGCGGAAGCTTTTTTTGTCTGTGCAGTTTTTTCAATGAGTGAATACCTGTGTAATGACAATTCAACTAGATCTGCTCTCTTACATCAGTAGAAGCTTTTACAAATGCAGGAAACGATGCTGCATGTGGATCAGCTTATTGAGGATATCCATCATGCGTTTTTAAAAATGAAGAAGCAGCCATTCTTCTTTTCTCGAAGGGGCGATGCAGAGCTCTAAGAAGAGCAGTACAGCGAGCTTCTTTTTAAAGGAATCTTTAAGAAACGAAAAGCGGCTTTTTCTTGAAAAAAGGTTTAATTTGTACGCAACTAGTGTTAAAATTATTAAGGATATAGGCTTTTTTTATTAGGGATTAACGACTATGAAGGTCAGAATTGGACAAATAGCAAATTATGGATAGCGTGAATGACCAATACAGAGGAGAAAGATTGAATGGCAAATTTATTACGCAAAATTTTTGATACAGATAAAAAAGAATTGAAAATATTAGAAAAAGAAGCAGATAAAGTCGAAGCTTATGCAGAAGAAATGGCCGCTTTATCAGATGAAGCATTGCAAGCAAAGACCCCTGAATTTAAGGAACGGTTTCAGAGTGGCGAATCATTAGATGAATTGCTTCCAGAAGCTTTTGCGACAGTCCGCGAAGCTGCAAAACGTGTTTTGGGACTTTATCCTTTCCGCGTACAGCTGATGGGCGGCGTCACGTTGCATCGTGGGAACATCGCTGAAATGAAGACAGGTGAAGGGAAAACGTTGACTGCGACGATGCCTGTATATTTGAATGCATTGAGCGGTGAAGGTGTGCACGTTGTTACCGTCAATGAATACCTGTCTAGTCGGGATGCTGTTGAAATGGGCGAATTGTATAATTGGCTTGGCTTAACAGTTGGTTTGAACTTGAATAGTAAGACAGCAGAAGAAAAACGCGAAGCTTATTTAGCAGATATCACTTACTCAACCAATAATGAATTGGGATTTGATTATTTGCGGGATAACATGGTCGTTTACAAAGAACAAATGGTCCAACGTCCGTTAAATTTTGCTGTTGTCGATGAAGTAGACTCCATCTTGATCGATGAAGCGAGAACACCGTTGATCATTTCAGGACAAACCCAACAGTCGAATATGTTCTATACACGTGCAGATTTCTTTACAAAAGGCTTAAAAGAAGAAGATGATTATACGATCGATGTTTCTTCTAAAACCATCTCCTTGACAGAACAAGGGATCGAAAAGGCAGAGAAAACGTTTCGTGTTGAAAACCTGTATAACGTAGAAAATCAAGAGTTGATCCACTATATCGACCAAGCATTGCGCGCCAACTACATTATGCTCAAAGATATTGATTATGTGGTTCAAGACGGAAAAGTCATGATCGTAGACCAATTTACTGGTCGGATCATGGAAGGCCGTCGCTACTCAGACGGCTTACACCAAGCGATTGAAGCAAAAGAAGGCGTAGAGATCCAAAAAGAGTCTAAAACAATGGCGAATATTACATTCCAGAACTATTTCCGGATGTATAAAAAATTGTCGGGGATGACGGGTACAGCCAAAACGGAAGAAGAAGAATTCCGTGAGATCTATAATATGAACGTCATTGCTATCCCAACGAATAGACCACTGGTTCGTGATGACCGTGCAGATCTACTTTATCCATCACTGATCAGCAAGTTTCAAAATGTAGTGGAAGATATCAAAGCACGTCATGCAAAAGGACAACCAGTCTTAGTAGGGACTGTTGCAGTTGAAACATCTGAATTGATCTCAAAAATGTTAGATCAAGCCAAAGTTCCGCATGAAGTATTGAACGCTAAAAACCACTTCAAAGAAGCAGAAATCATTGTGAATGCTGGTCAAAAAGGTGCTGTAACGATTGCGACGAACATGGCTGGACGGGGAACAGATATCAAATTGGGGCCTGATGTACGTGAGCTAGGCGGTTTAGCGGTTATTGGAACGGAACGTCATGAATCACGAAGAATCGATAACCAATTACGTGGACGTTCTGGACGTCAAGGTGATCCTGGTGTTTCTCAATTTTATCTTTCATTGGAAGATGACTTAATGAGACGATTCGGCTCTGAAAAGATCAAAGCTGTTTTGCAACAACTAAAAGTTGAAGAAGAAGATGCCGTCATTCAAAGTAAAATGATTTCGCGTCAAGTTGAGTCCGCACAAAAACGGGTAGAAGGAAACAACTATGATACCCGTAAAAACGTTTTGAAATATGATGATGTCATGCGCGAACAGCGTGAAGTGGTGTACAAGCAGCGTCTAGAAGTGATCATGGAAAAAGAATCTTTGAAAAAAGTAACCGTACCGATGATCAGACGGACGATCAATCGCATTGTTCAAGCCAACACGCAAGGTCCAGTTGAAGAATGGCATTTGCAAAATATCGTTGATTTTGCTGGTGCTTCGCTTGTGCATCGTGATGAAGTCACCTTAGAGGACCTTAAAGGTAAGTCAGCAGAAGAAATCGAACAATTCTTGCTAGATTTAGCAAAACGTGTATATGCTGAAAAAGAAGAACAGTTAAACGGCGCAGAACAAGTTTTGGAATTTGAAAAAGTTGTTGTTTTAAGAGTAGTGGATAATAAATGGACGGACCACATCGATACGATGGACCATCTTCGCCAAGGTATCGGCTTACGGGCATATGGACAATCCAATCCATTGGTCGAATATCAAACAGAAGCATTCAATTTATTTGAAGAAATGATTGCTGCTATCGATTACGATGTCACTCGTTTGTTGATGAAAGCTCAAATCCGCCAAAATCTGCAGCGTGAAACAGTTTCTGGCAGTGCGGCACAACAAGCGAAAACTGCTGACACAGGCGGCGATCCTAAGAAAACGGCAAAGCCGAATAAAAAGCCTGTGCATGTAGATGGAAGCAAAGTCGGTCGGAATGACCCTTGTCCATGCGGCAGTGGAAAAAAGTATAAAAACTGTCACGGAAAATAAAAATGGAAAAGTTCAGGACACTTTACTGAAAACAGATCCATAAGCCTTTGCTAAAAAGGAGCTGAGAGTAATTTTCAGCTCCTTTTAAAAAGTAAAGAAGTGAGTAGGCGTTCTTCTGAACATGGAAAAAACATTTTTTGAGGATCCAATGCTAAAAATGATGGTTCTACAATATTTAACGTTGGTCAGTAAATCATCAATTTTTTTAATGCTAAACCCGTTAGAATCCTATTTTTTTACCAACTTTAAAAGAGGAAGAACCAAAATGATCGAGTTAGCATGAGGGAAAAGCAAACCAATAAAGAATAAGCTTTATTCAAGGAGGAAATAAATATGGATCAAAGCGAAGTAAGACATATTTTAGAAAAATCAGAAAAGAAGATAAACAACTTTAGGGGGTCTCTTTGACTTAGAAGGCATGGAGCAAGACATTGCGGAATATGATGAACGGATGGCTCAGCCTGGTTTTTGGGATGATTCAACTCAAGCGCAAGCCATTATCAATCAATCAAATGAGTTGAAAGAAAAATTTCAGCAGTTTCATCAATTGACGGATAAAAAAGAAGAGATCGAAGTCTTGCTAGATATGCTCAAAGAAGAAGCTGATGCAGGATTAGAAGCAGAATTGGAAGAAATGACTATTGCTTTTGAACAAGAGTTGAATGCATTCGAATTGCAATTGTTGTTAAGTGATCCATATGACAAAAATAATGCTATTATGGAGCTTCATCCTGGTGCTGGCGGAACAGAATCGCAAGACTGGGGCAGCATGCTGCTCAGAATGTATGTACGCTGGGCCGAGCGGAAAGGATTTAAAGTAGAAACGATTGATTATCAAGCTGGAGATGAAGCAGGAATCAAAAGTGTGACGCTGCTGGTTTCTGGAACGAATGCTTATGGGTATTTGAAAGCGGAAAAAGGGGTCCATCGATTGGTAAGGATATCGCCTTTTGATTCTGCAGGCAGAAGACATACTTCTTTTGCTTCAGTCGATGTCATTCCGGAAGTAGAAGATAATGTGGATGTTCAAATCGATTCAGATGATTTGAAAATCGACACTTATCGCGCAAGCGGTGCTGGCGGTCAGCACATCAACAAAACAGAATCAGCGGTGCGGATCACTCATATTCCAACTGGATTGGTTGCTGCTAGTCAGGCACAACGTTCACAGCTGCAAAATAGAGAACAAGCCATGAATATGCTAAAAGCCAAACTTTATCAACGTGAAGTAGAAGAAAAAGAAAAAGAAATGGCTGCTCTTCGCGGAGAACAAAAAGAAATCGGCTGGGGTTCACAGATCCGTTCTTATGTCTTCCATCCGTATTCAATGGTAAAAGATCATCGAACAAATGTTGAAACAGGAAATGTAGATGGCGTAATGGACGGTGAATTAGATCCATTTATCCATGCTTATTTAGCAAAAATGATCGAAAAAACAGACGAAATATAAAATTGTCAAACTTCTGTCAAAATTAAAATCTTGGCAGAAGCTTTTTTTGTTATTTCTGTAATATTTAAATAGATCTTTTTCCCATTTTTGATCATTTATATCCTCGAAAATGGTTGCTAGAGAAGATAGAAAACGGATCAAAATGCCTGAAAGTGGGCAAATAGAGGGGGTTGCTCAAAAATAAGACGTTTCTTACAGGTTAGTGTTATAATGAAATATAATTGTAAAGGAATTAAAACAGACAATATTCTGGAGAATGCTATAATGATTAACTGTTGGGTCAGCCGAAAACGGCTTTTCTCAATTACTTGAGCAAGAGAAAACTAACATTTAGATAGGTGATAAAATGATCGAGATGCTCAATGTCTCAAAAAAATATTCAAATGGTATCACAGCTGTGAATGATTTGTCTGTTCGTATCGAGCAAGGTGAATTTATTTATGTTGTAGGACCAAGTGGTGCAGGTAAATCAACGTTTATTAAAATGATTTATCGTGAAGAGCTTCCAACAAAAGGAACCATCAAAGTTGGCGATTTTGATTTAATGAAAATGAAAAACAAAAATATTCCTTTTTTAAGAAGACAAGTTGGCGTTGTTTTCCAAGATTTCAAGTTACTACCCCGGTTAACCGTTTATGAAAATATTGCATATGCTATGGAAGTAATTGAAAAGAACCCTAAAGCGATTAATAAACGAGTATTAGAAGTTCTTGACCTAGTGAATTTAAAACACAAAATTCGGATGTTTCCAAATGAACTATCTGGTGGGGAACAGCAACGGATCGCGATTGCTAGAGCAATTGCAAACACACCGCGTGTATTGATCGCTGATGAACCGACAGGAAACTTAGACCCAGATACAACTTGGGAAATCATGAATATCCTAGAAGAAATCAATAATCAAGGTACAACGGTTATCATGGCAACACATAACAGCGTAATCGTAAATAAAGTTAGACACCGTGTCCTCGCTATAGAAAATGGTCGTATTGTCCGTGACCAACAGGAAGGAGAATACGGTTATGAAGCTTAGAACAATTGGAAGACACATCAAAGAATCTTTTAAGAGTCTTTTTCGTAATGGTTGGATGTCTGTGGCAGCTGTCAGTGCGGTAGCCGTTACGCTGCTTTTAGTCGGAAGTTTCATTGCAATGTTGATGAACGTGAATAAATTAGCTTCAGACGTAGAAAATGATGTCAGTGTGCGAGTCTATATCGACTTGGCAGCATCAGAAGATGAACAAAAACAACTAGGCGAACAATTGGAGAAACTGGATAAAGTTGATTCTGTTGAGTATCGAACACGTGAACAAGAACTAAAACAAGTTGTAGGAACGTATGGAGATGAGTTCAACTTATTTAAAGGTGACGATAATCCATTGCATAACGTTTATATCGTGAATACAACTCAACCAGAGTTTACGAAGAAAGTCGCTGCAGAAGCAGAAAAAATGGAATTTGTTTCCCAAGCAAACTATGGTGGAGCAGAAGCAGATGCTTTATTTGACACCATGAAAACAGTACGGAACGTTGGTGGAATCATCATCATTACTTTGATTCTGACAGCTGTCTTCTTGATTTCAAATACGATCCGGATCACGATCTTCTCACGCCGGACAGAAATTGAAATCATGAAATTGGTAGGTGCGACAAACTGGTTTATCCGTTGGCCTTTCGTTATTGAAGGTGCATTGATCGGTTTGATCGGAGCAGCGATACCTGTTGCTATTTTAAGTATCGTGTACGTTTATGGATTTGATGCCATTTCAAATTATTTTGTTGGAACTTACTTCTCCTTGTTAACACCATCCCCATTCTTGTATCAATTGGGCGGATTGATGTTAGGCATCGGAGTTGTGATCGGAGCAATTGGTTCATTGCTTTCAATCAGACGTTTCTTGAAAATTTAAATTTAAAACAATTAAAAACAATTGAAAACAGTAGGAAATTTGGAGGAAAGACAAGTTGAAAAAGAAAATGATCGGAGCAGCTGTTTTAGCAGCTCTTAGCATTACTACTTTCGTGACACCTGTAGCAGCATCTACAGAGGATGACATTCAAGCGACAAACCAAAAACTGACTGAATTGACAAGTAAAGAAAGTTCAGCAAAAGCTGAATTGACAGAAGTCACTGCTCAAATGGCTGAGCAAGAAGGTAAAGCGAACGATTTAGCAGAACAAATGACAAAGACACAGCAAAAACTAGCTGATTTACAAGCACAAATCAAATCGTTGAAAGAGGCCATTGCTAAACGTGAAAATAAATTAGCGGAGCAAGCACGTTCTGTTCAAACAGATGGCAATAACGATAACTATGTAGCTTTCTTAATGGATTCAGAGAATTTTTCTGATGCGATCGGACGTATCGATGTGGTTTCTGAATTGGTAAAAGCCAATAAGGAATTAATCGATGAACAAGCTGAAGATCAAAAAACATTATCAGCTGTTGAAGAAGAAACCAAATCAAAATTAGCAGAACAAGATTTGCTAGCAGCAAAATTAGAAGCGGCTAAGACAGATTTGGAACAAAAGAAAATAGAAAAAGAAGCAGTAGTTGCTTCACTTGCAGCTGAAAAAGCTGATGTACAAGCAGATAAAGATCATTATTTAGCTGTTAAGGCTGAAGCAGACGAAGAATCTGCACGTTTAGCAGAAGCGAAGCAAACGGCAGCAGTATCATCAAATGATGAAACGACGAACAGCACTGAAAATAAAACAGATGCAAAAACCACTGCAGCAGATAAAAAATTGAAAACTGCAAAAGAAACAGCAACGGTCGAAGCAGAAAGCACAAGCACGGCTTCAGGAAACGCTTCTTGGTCTACGATCAAGAGCACTGCTTTCTCCCTTCAAGGAATTCCTTATCATTTTGGTGGGACGACAACGGCTGGATTTGACTGCTCTGGATTTACAAGCTATGTTTTTGCTAAGGCTGGCATACAATTGACGCGCACAGCTAGTGCACAGTATGCGTCAGCAACTAAGGTTTCTCAATCAGCAGCTAAACCTGGGGACCTCGTCTTCTTTAATCAAACAGGTTCGATCGACCATGTAGGAATCTATCTTGGCAATAACAAGTTTATCGGATCTCAATCTTCTTCCGGTGTTTCTGTTAAAGAAATCAACCAATATTATTGGGGCAAATACCTCGTTGGTTTTGGTCGTGTCAATTAATGTCTTCTTTATTTTAGTTTTATCCATTTCCTAAAAATTGTTTACTCCAAGTATCGTATCAGCGATGCTTGGAGTTTTTTTTTACCATAAAAATGAATGGGAAAGCAGTAATTTGGTTCTACAATATTTAACGTTAGTCAGTAAAAAATCAGTTTTTTTGATGCTAAACTCGTTAGAATCTCGCAAGCATTGAGACGCAATTTTCGGCTCAATGTGTTCGCAAGGCTTTCCATCAGTAGTCCCAGAAATTTCTTTATCAACATTAGAAGATGAAGAACTAGCAATTTAAAGAGTAATTTAAACATTTATCAACGTTCTCATTTCGTTGATAACATACCATTCTCTCTTTCGTCTTCTTTTAGCTGAAAGGAGCAGAAAGAATGACCCTTCCTTATTATTCAGTCTTCATTTAGAGAATAATGAACAAATTTTACAGAGGATTTCTGAGAATATCGTGCTTATTTTATGGGAGTTTGCTAAAATGAACCATAGGAATGTAAAGAAAGTAGGTGGAGAAATGGTTGCAAATATTTTAACTGCGCTTGCAGTATTTTTTGTTCAACCAAGTTTTTTAGTTGGCCTGGCATTGGCTTTTATGATCAGTGCGCAAAGGAAAAAAAGAGAAAGAAGTTATTTTCACGTAGCCATTGATAAACGTTCATATGAAGTGAAAACATACTTAGTGGATGGTCTGTTGATCGGACTGCTTTGTTCTGTGTTGATAGTAGCTGTTGGGATCCCTGTAACAATTGATTGGATTATTCTTTATCAATTGATCGCATTGTTGATGTTGCTATTTGGCTTTCGTTTCATTCATCCCTTGTTTACTTTTAGCGCAGCTGTCTTAGTTTTAGTAGGAATAAGAGAATTTATCGCTCCTGAAAATGCTGCCTTCTTATCTAATCCTTTGTATGAGCCTTTTTCTCAGTTAAAATGGGTCCATTCTTCCTTTGGTTTGAATGTTTTGATCATGTCGCTACTCGTTTTAGCTGGAACATTGATTTATTTTAAAAAGAAAACGTTTCTTCATTTATCACCAATACTATCAAAAACAAAAAGAGGTAAGAAAACAGCTAGTTACCGAATCACACCTTTTTTTGTCATTCCCTTAGTATTGATCGTACCTGGAAGTACTTTTACAGCTTTTTTTGACTGGTGGCCTGTTTTTTCTATCGGTAACCAGCAATATGCGTTCTTTATTTTGCCTGTCTTATTCGGATTTCGTTTAGTTATCCGTGGGCAAGTCGTGTCAGAAGCCATACGTAAAACCATGAATGAATTGATGATCGTCGGAATACTAGGTCTGCTTTGTGCAGCAGGTTCTTACTGGTTTGCGCCCGCTTCATTAATTGGAAGTTTATTGCTCATCTTAAGTGGAGGGGCCGTTCTTTTTCGGCATTACAGACGCGAAAAGAAAGCGGGTTATTTATATGGATTTTCAAATGACGGCTTGAAGATTATTGGAATCAAACTCGATACACCAGCGCAAAAAATGGAATTGAAGTTAGGCGAAACACTGGTGGCGTGCAACGATCTGCCTCTCAGAACAATAGAAGATTTTTATGCTGCATTGGCTACAAATAGTGTTTATTGCCATTTAAAAGTAAGAGGAACAGATGGGGAATTGCGTTTGACAGAGTCTGCTCTTTATGATGATGATCCATATGGAATCGGATTAGTCTTTTTACCTGATCAAGAATAAAAAATGATGAAACAACAGTTGATGGAGGTAGGAATGAAAAAAGTATTGATCGTAGATGACGAGCCATCTATTTTAACCTTATTGAAGTTTAATTTGGAAAAAGAGGGCTACAATGTTGTCACTGCATTAGATGGTTTAGAAGGTTATACACTTGCAATGGAAAGTTCGTACGATTTCATTATTCTTGACCTGATGCTTCCTTCAATGGATGGTATGGAAGTATGTAAAAAATTGCGTCAGGAAAAAATCAAAACGCCTATTATGATACTGACGGCTAAAGATGATGAACTAGATAAAATCATCGGTTTAGAACTTGGAGCAGATGACTATATGACCAAGCCTTTCAGTCCACGTGAGGTGCTTGCACGAATGAAAGCAATTTTCAGACGCACAAATGAAACATCTGATGAATCACAACATAAAAACGATGGATCTAAAGACGCTGCAGATGAAATAATCACGATCGGAGAAGTTGAGATTTACCCAGAAGAATATATCGTGAAGGTAAGAGGCGAACACATCAGCCTGACACCAAAAGAATTCGAGCTCCTTCTCTATATGTCGAGAAGGATGAACCGTATTTTAAGCCGTGACCATTTATTAAACGCCATTTGGGATTTTGATTATGCAGGTGAGACACGGATCGTAGATGTGCACATCAGTCACTTGCGCGAAAAAATCGAAGAGGATACGAAAAAGCCGAAATATATCTTAACTGTTCGCGGTTTTGGATATAAATTTGAGGAACCAAAACCATGAAACAACTGCAGTATCAGATCCTCAGTACATTTATTGTTATTTTTACGTTATTCAGCTTGTCTTTCAGCTTTTTTCTCCACTCTGTTTTATCAGAAGATGCACGCAATCATCAAAGAACACAGTTAACAGAACAGGCAAAGCTAATGGCTGATTTTTTAAACGAACTCCCTATGTTGGATAATGAGCAGAAGACAGAATCTTTCCTGGCAAATCTTTCTAAAGACTCAAAAACTCGTCTTACCTTGATTTCAACAACTGGACAAGTTTTATATGATTCAAGCATGGATAAAGAGCAGATTGAAAATCACTTGGATCGAGAAGAAGTGCAGGACGTTCTGAAAGGAAAGCCGTATAGTATTAGCGAACGGAAAAGCGAGACCACTCTTGAACTCCAGTTTTATGTAGCCGTTCCCGTTGTATCAAATACAAATGAGATCACAGCTGTTTTGCGTTTAGCCCAGCCGGAGAAAGAATTGGCTAAAATTGGACAGCAAATTCCACGGGTCCTGTTTTTATTTATTTTATTAGCTTTAGGTGCAGCTTCGATCGTTACGTATTTTTTAGCTAAAAAAATTGCCAAACCGGTTCAAGAAGTGATGTTTGTCACGAAAGAGCTGGCTAACAAAAACTATGCTGTCCGTTTTTCTGGAAGAGGTTACGGCGAGTTGGCAGAATTAGGGTCTACAGTCAATGAACTGGCCGTCAGTCTGGAAGATCAAATGCAAGAAATCAAACAGAATGACAAACAGCTGCACGAGCTGATCAATCATCTTGTAATCGGTGTGATGCTGCTGGATCATCAACGTAGTGTTCAAATGGTCAATCCTGCGATGGAGCGGATTTTACGCACAGGTGCAGACGCATTGATCGGCAAACCTTATGTTGAAGTGATCAAGAGTTATGGGTTAAGTCATCTGATTGAAAAAACGTATCGAAAAAAGACGACTCAGAATGATGAGATTTATTTCTACTACCCTGAGGATACGATCGTGGATGCCAACATCGTGCCCTTAATCGAACGAGAGCCTAATGATTTGAGGCTGATCGTCTTATTGTATGATATTACTGAAATCAGAAGGCTTGAAAAAGTACGGACCGATTTTGTAGCAAATGCTTCTCATGAACTGAGAACACCAGTCACAGCATTAAAAGGCTTCACCGAAACATTGCTGGATGGAGCGATGAAAGATCCAGAAGTATTGCAACAGTTCCTTGACATCATGCTGAAAGAAAGCCGCCGTTTGGATTCGCTGGTCAATGATATCCTAGAACTTTCTCGCGCTGAGCAAAAACAAGTTCCGCTCGAAGTAGAGACGGTCAGCTTAGAACAAACTGTAAACTCAGCTGTTCAGCTCGTTCGACAAAAAGCAGACCAAAAGAAAATCACGATCAATATGGTGATAGATCCACTGATGCTTCAAACAGATCCTGACCGATTGAAACAAGTTTTAGCTAACCTGCTTCATAATGCCGTTGCTTATACGCAGGAAAAAGGAGAAGTCGTTGTTCGTGCTTATCAAGAAGATCAGATGGCTACGATTCAAGTAAAAGACAATGGAATAGGTATTCCAGAAGATGAACAAGACAGGATCTTTGAACGTTTCTATCGCGTTGATAAAGCGCGCAGTCGTTATTCCGGAGGTACTGGATTAGGTTTGTCGATTGTAAGGTATTTGGTTGAAAACCTAAATGGAACGATTTTCGTGGAGAGCAAGTTAGGATTAGGAACGGTATTTACAGTAAAATTACCGATTCGTTTTTAAACAGCAACCATCAGTAAACAGAAGAAAAGAGCACGATTTAAAAGTTTGGGTATTTGTCCGCCTTTTCTTCTATAAAATGCAGTGTTATGGGCGGAAGCTATTGCTTTGTTAGTCGTATAGTATAATCAGCAGTCTGTAAGAAGATTCTTCTGGATCTTTCTACAGGCTGCTTTTTTGAGTTCTTCATTTGTATCTTCCAGCAACCAGATTTGTTCCATTTAAACAGATTTCGTCTAGGCAGTTCTTTGTTTCTTAACATTCTTTACATAGCTATACAGTTCTATACAAAAAACTTACATAAAGTCAAAATGAAATCAATATTGAATGGGTATGATGAACGTGTAAGAGAAAAGGGCTTTAAAATAAAAAAAAGGTGGGAAAAAGATGACGATTACGAAATGGATAAAATTTGCGACGGTATCTGGAGCTGCACTGATCTTAGCTGCTTGTGGAGGAAGCAATCAATCAGAAGAAGCAGAAGCTCAATTGGGAGGAAATGATTTCGATCAAACACAAAATGTTCATGTCATCTCACGAGAAGATGGTTCGGGTACTCGAGGAGCATTTACTGAAATAACAGGCATATTAGCCAAAGATGGAGACAAAGAAACCGACCTTACATACAGCGGAGCGACGATTCAAAATAATACAAACGCTGTGATGACTTCTGTGGCTCAGGATATTGCAGCTATCGGCTACATTTCAATGGATTCATTGAACGATTCAGTAAAAGCTGTTTCGATAGATGATGTATCTCCTTCTATCGAAACGATCCAACAAAAAGAGTATCCTATTTCACGTCCATTCAATTTAGCTTACAAAGGTGAGTTATCTGAAGCGGCAGAAGACTTTTGGAACTACATCATGAGCAAAGAAGGTCAGCAGATCATTGCGGAAGAAGGACTGGTCCAAGTTGTCCAACAAGCGCCTGCTTATCAAGCTAGCGAAGGACTGTCTGGGACGATCAGCGTAGTAGGCTCTACATCCGTTACACCTGTCATGGAAAAGTTGGCGGAAGCTTATCAAACCTTACAACCAAATGTTCAAATCGATATCACTTCTAATGGTTCTTCAGCTGGCATGACGGCAGCTATGGATGGTACAGCAGAGATTGGCATGTCTTCTAGAGAATTGACAGAAGAAGAGACCTCGCAGCTTGAATCGGAAGCCATTGCCATAGATGGGATCGCCGTCATTGTTCACAAAGACAATCCCGTTCAGTCCTTAACGACAGAGCAAGTCAAACAAATTTTTACTGGCGAATTGGATACGTGGGAAGGTCTTGCGCCGTAAATACTTTATCCTGGCTGAAGAGCTGCGGCAATAAGGCCACAGCTCTTCTATTTTAGGAGCAAGAAAGTGAGGGAAGATGGGATGCAGTATAACGATAAGCTGAATCTGAAAAAGTTGGATCAAGATTTGATAACAGTGAATAAAAAGAAGAAGAAAGTGCAAAAAATCGGGATGGAAAATTGGATGAAAGGCATTTTCTTCATGTGTGCTGTCTTTTCTATATCGTCCATTGTTTTTATGATCTATTTTATTTTTTCATCGGGTATCCCCTTTATCACGGAATATGGGGTAGCGCGTTTTTTGACAGGCACAACATGGGCACCTTCTAATACTCCTGGATCATACGGTATTTTACCAATGATGATCGGTTCTATTTTAGTTACCGGCGGAGCAACTTTAATCGGCATGCCGATTGGAATACTGACGGCTGTTTTTATGGCGGCGTATTGTCCGCCTGAATTATACAAAATTTTAAAAGCAGCTGTAAATCTGATGGCAGCTATCCCATCTATTTTATATGGTTTTTTTGCCCTGCAATTTATTGTGCCTTTTATGCGTGAAGTCGCAGGAGGAACCGGTATGAATATGATGACCGCTATGATTTTGCTGGGATTAATGATTTTGCCTACGATCATTAGTTTATCAGAAGCGGCTTTAAGAGCTGTTCCTCGGTCTTACTATGAAGGGAGCTTAGCTTTAGGGACAACACATGAAAAAACAGTTCTATCTGTTATGGTACCGGCAGCAAAATCTGGAATCATTTCATCAGTGATTTTAGGGATCGGACGGGCTATTGGAGAAACAATGGCCGTTGTTCTGATTGCAGGCAATCAACCGATTATTCCAGACAGCCTTTTTAGCGGTGTGCGTACCTTGACTACTAATATTGTTCTAGAAATGGCTTATGCACAAGGGGAACATAAAGAAGCGTTGATCGCGACAGCGGCTGTTTTGTTTTTGTTTATTTTGATGATCAACAGTTTGTTTCTCTATGTCAAAAAGAAAAGAGGTTAAAAAATGGGCAGTAAGTGGATTAAAATAGCTGTTTATCTTTCTGCAGGAATCACCTTTGCAGCGCTATTATTTATGGTCATGTTTATATTTATCAAAGGGATCCCTTATCTGTCACTTGATTTATTTTCTTGGGAATACACAACTGAAAATCAATCTTTACTGCCTTCTTTATTAACAACATTGATCGTAGTAGGGCTAACCTTGTTGATTGCTGCGCCTATCGGAATTTTTACCAGTTTCTATCTTGTTGAGTATGCTAGTAAGACGAGCAAGTTTGTTTCCGCTATTCGCATGGCTGTAGATACATTAGCGGCCGTTCCCTCAATCGTATACGGGCTGTTTGGGATGATTTTTTACGTAACGTTCTTGGGATTTCAGTATTCTGTTGCCGCTGGCGTCCTAACTTCAGTCATCATGATTCTGCCTATTATCATCCGTTCAACAGAAGAAGCATTATTTTCTGTAAGTGATACATTAAGAGAAGCCAGTTATGGGTTGGGAGCTGGTAAGTTGCGTACAATCTTTAGGGTTGTTCTTCCTGCTGCAATGCCAAGCATTCTCTCTGGCTTGATTTTAGCAAGCGGAAGAGTAATTGGAGAAACAGCAGCTTTGATGTATACCTTAGGAACTTCTACTCATTTGCCTTCAGGACTTTTTTCTTCAGGGCGTACACTAGCACTGCATATGTATGTACTAGCTAGTGAAGGACTTTATGTAGATAAAGCTTATGCTACAGGAGCCGTGTTGATCATTCTTGTTATTGTGATCAACAGTGTTGCTACTCTATTAAGTCAAACCACCATAAAGGAGACAGTAAAATGAATAAAATCGAGATCAATCAGCTCAACCTATGGTATGGTCAATTTCAAGCTTTACATGATATTGTCCTTGATATCCCAGAAAATGAAGTGACGGCCTTTATTGGACCATCTGGTTGTGGAAAATCTACTTTAATCAAAAGTTTAAATCGAATGAATGACTTAGTAGATCATTGCCAAGTCAAAGGAGAGGTTCTTTTCAATGGGACAGATATTTATCGAATGTCTGATCCTGTATCTGCCTTAAGGAAAAAAATCGGTATGGTTTTTCAACAACCCAATCCTTTTCCAAAAAGCATTTATGATAACGTTGCTTATGGGCCAAGGACACATGGGATCAAAGATCGTAAAACGTTAGATACAATCGTTGAAAAGAGCTTGCGAGGAGCAGCAGTTTGGGAAGAAGTAAAAGATATTCTGAACAAAAGTGCTTTGTCTGTTTCAGGAGGTCAGCAGCAACGAATCTGCATCGCTAGAGCGTTAGCCGTACAACCTGAAGTGCTGTTGATGGATGAACCCACCAGCGCATTAGACCCAATCTCGACAGCAAAGATCGAAGAACTGATTATAAACTTGAAGAAAAACTATACGATCGTGATGGTCACGCATAATATGCAGCAAGCTTCACGAATATCTGATCAGACTGCTTTTTTCTATAATGGTCGAATCATAGAGACAGATAGAACAGAACGCTTATTTACGCGACCTGCTAAACAACAAACAGCAGATTACGTTTCAGGACGTTTCGGATAAGTTTACGCAAACAATTTTAAAAGACTTTTTATTAAAAGACCGTGATGAACAGTAGAACCGCTAAAACCTTCTTTAGCCGTTTTATTGTTTTTTTTGGTTCTACAATATTTAACGTTGGTGTGTAAAATATCAATTTTTTAATGCTAAGCTCGTTAGAATCCTATTTCTAGAAATTTCAGGAGGCGACTAGGGCTAATGATAGCCATGAAAAAAGATGCAATGTGAATCACTTAGTGTTAGGCTTTATCCATTACACTAAGTTTGAAGCTTGCAAATATTGGGACGCGATTTTCGGCTCAATGTGTTCTCATGGCTTTCCATCAATAGCCCATCGACAGTAGGAAATTTCTTTACCAACGTTAAAAGAGGAAGACCCTTTTTTTTTGTTGCTTGAAACACTTTCCTGGATTTGCCTTTACATAAAATTTACAATAACGCTATAGTAGATTTACAAAGAAGCGGTATGATACAGGTAGAATGTCCTTACATTAAGCTTTTTTGGCTTATTGTCAATGATAGAAAATGGGTGACTTTTATCAAAAAAGATTTGATCGTAAAGGAAAAGTGCAGTCAGATGATAGGAGGAGGTAGACTATGAAATTAAAAAAAATAAAGCTGCTTTTGACATTAGCAGGTCTCATGCTTGTTGCGACTGCTTGTGGAGAAGTTGTAGATGAAGAATCCATCACTGCCGTGGGATCATCTGCTATGCAACCATTAGTTGAAGCTGCTGGAGAACAGTATAGTGCTGAAAACCTTGGCAAGTTTATCAATGTTCAAGGTGGAGGAAGCGGTACTGGATTGAGTCAGATCGATGCTGGTGCTGTTGATATTGGTAATTCAGATATTTTTGCTGAAGAAAGCGGAGGAATCGACGCTGATAAGCTAGTCGATCACCGTATTGCAGTCGTCGGCATCACACCCATCGTGACACCAGGTACAGGTGTCACGGACGTCACGCTGGAAGAATTGCGCGATATTTTTACAGGAAAAATTACCAACTGGGCAGAGTTGGGCGGAAAAGATTTGCCGATCACGGTATTGAATCGTGCTTCAGGAAGCGGCACAAGAGCGACATTTGAACAATGGGTGCTAGGAGACGAAAAAAGTATCGTTTCTCAAGAACAGGAGTCTAGCGGTACAGTTCGACAGATCGTCGCTAATACGCCTGGGACGATCAGTTACGTTGCTTTCTCGTATGTGACAGATGAAGTTGAAGCATTATCTATAAATGTCGTTGAACCAACGAATGAGAATGTTCAAAACAACGACTGGATCATCTGGTCTTATGAACATATGTATACAAATGGAGAACCAGAAGGATTAACGAAAGATTTTCTTGATTATATGCTGTCTGAAGATGTACAGCAAACGCTCATTCAAGCCTTAGATTATATTCCTATCAGCAATATGAAAATCGAACGAGACGTTGAAGGAAATACGACTCCAGTTCAATGAAAAAAAGAGCCACATCAACTGGAATAAAATATTTTTCTGTGCTTTATGAGTTAGAGGAGGTTATCTTTTGAAAGAGATACATGGAGATTTTTCAAAAAAATCGAAAAAAAGAAAATTAGAAAGTTTTGGAAGAACCATCAGTTTTGTTTGTATAGCACTGATTGTTCTAGTCGTACTGTCCATCTTGTACTTTGTGATCAGCAAGGGGGTCTCAACCTTTTTTGTCGATCATGTTTCTCTTAAAGACTTTTTATTCGGTACACTTTGGCGTCCGGGTGAAGTTGGAGAAGACGGCAATCCGTTAGTAGGGGCCTTGCCGATGATCGTTGGTTCATTCGGTGTAACGATTTTTTCAGCAATTTTTGCAACCCCCTTTGCGATTGCAGCCGCTATTTATATGGTTGAAATTTCGCCCAAAACTGGGAAAAAGATTTTACAGCCTGTCGTCGAATTATTGGTAGGCATTCCTTCTGTTGTTTATGGTTTTATTGGTTTAATGGTGGTGGTTCCAACGATCCGCTCCATTTTCGGAGGAACAGGATTTGGTATTCTATCTGCCACACTTGTTTTATTCGTCATGATCTTGCCTACTGTAACGAGTATGGCAGTTGATGCTTTACAGGCAGTGCCACGTCATTACCGGGAAGCTTCATTAGCAATGGGCGCAACTAGATGGCAAACCATCTATAAAGTAGTATTGCGTGCAGCTACTCCGGGCTTATTAACAGCTGTTGTATTTGGAATGGCTCGTGCATTTGGCGAAGCTTTGGCAGTGCAAATGGTGATTGGGAATGCAGCAATGATGCCGACAAGCCTCATCACACCTGCTTCGACTTTGACCAGTATTTTGACTATGAGCATGGGGAATACAGTCATGGGGACACTTGAAAACAATGTTCTCTGGTCGCTAGCCACTATTTTGCTTATCATGGCCTTATTGTTCAACATTTTGACACGTTGGATCGGCAAGAAAGGGGCAATGAATAAATGAATCCGAAAAAAGCAGACAAAATAGCAGTGGGTGTTATTTATATGATGTCAGGTATCATTGTGCTCATTTTAGCTAGTTTATTGCTATTTATTTTATGGAGAGGATTGCCAGAAATTTCGTGGGAGTTTTTGACCTCACCTTCTAAGTCGTTTCAAGTAGGCGGCGGGGTAGGTATCCAACTCTTTAACTCATTTTATCTATTGATTTTAACGATGTTGATCAGTGCGCCGCTAGCATTAGGTGCGGCCATCTATTTATCTGAGTATGCCAAGAAAAATTGGGTGACCGATTTTATTCGAACAGCTATTGAAGTGCTTAGTTCATTGCCTTCTATTGTGGTCGGGCTGTTTGGCTTTCTTATTTTTGTTGTTCAATGGGATTTTGGTTTTTCTATACTTTCAGGAGCATTGGCATTGACGATCTTTAACCTGCCATTGTTAACGCGGACGATCGAAGATGCTTTGCAGACCATACCCGCCACCCAACGCGAAGCTGGACTTGCATTAGGTCTGTCACGCTGGGAAACTGTTACACGCGTCATTCTGCCAGCAGCTT
The DNA here is from genome assembly GCF_900113675.1 of Pisciglobus halotolerans. Classification (GTDB taxonomy): domain Bacteria; phylum Bacillota; class Bacilli; order Lactobacillales; family Carnobacteriaceae; genus Pisciglobus; species Pisciglobus halotolerans. Next base: position 35,524 of record NZ_FOQE01000007.1, on the reverse strand, counting down.
TACCGGGAATCATCACCGGTATGATCCTAGCAGCCGGACGTATTTTTGGTGAAGCCGCAGCATTGATTTACACAGCAGGACAAAGCGCACCAGCACTAGATTTTACAAACTGGAATCCACGTTCCATTACGAGTCCATTAAATATTATGCGACCAGCTGAAACACTAGCGGTTCACATTTGGAAAATCAACAGCGAAGGAGTTATGCCAGACGGCACACAAGTATCAGCAGGCGCATCTGCCGTTTTGATCCTAGCCGTCATGCTATTCAACTTAGTCTCAAGATACCTTGGCAAAAAAATCCAGAAAAAAATCACAAGCGCATAAAGATAGGATGTGGAGCGACCCCGAAAGAGAACGAGCACTAACGAAGGAACAACGCAAGCAACCCAGCGAAGCGGTTGTGCGGATGTTACAAGTTAGGCGGAGATCTCTGGGGAGCGCAACTCAACTACGAAGATACGGAGAAAGCCTGCAAGAGTCACAGCAAAAACACTATCGGAAGCACTGTTGCCGTTCCGGCAAAGTGTATCATGCCTCTAAGCGATTAAAATCGCAAGAGTCATGACAATGCGAAGCAAAGCCGAAAGAGGCGACAGGAAAATGAAAAAGCGCGCCAAAGCGGTTGCGCAGATATTTGAACATAAAGGAGGACTTGGACGATGGCAAGTCAGGAAACATATATCGTTCCAGCTAAAAACCACGAACAGGTTATTTTGGAAACAAATGATCTGCATGTGTGGTATGGAGATAATGAAGCAATAAAAGGTGTTTCACTTGAATTTGAAGAAAATAAAATCATTTCATTGATAGGTCCAAGTGGGTGCGGAAAATCGACTTATTTAAGATCATTGAATCGAATGAACGATGAAATCCAAATCGCACGAGTAACGGGTGAAATCTTATATAAAGGCGTGGACGTTAATAAACCTGATATCGATGTGTTTGAAATGAGAAAGAATATCGGAATGGTTTTCCAAAGACCCAATCCTTTTAGCAAATCGATTTATGACAATATCGCTTTTGCTTTAAGAAGACATGGCATCAAAAATAAAGCAGTCCTAGATGAAACAGTTGAGACGAGTTTGAAACAAGCTGCTTTATGGGACCAAGTAAAAGATGAACTGCATAAAAGTGCTCTTGCTCTATCAGGCGGGCAGCAACAACGGCTTTGTATCGCCCGTGCCATCGCCATGAAGCCGGATATTCTACTCCTAGATGAGCCAGCTAGTGCGCTTGATCCTATCTCGACTGCTCAAGTCGAGGAAACTTTGATGGAATTGAAGGAAAACTACTCCATTATCATTGTGACTCATAATATGCAGCAAGCTTCGCGTATTAGCGATCATACAGCCTTTTTCTACGCTGGGAATGTTTTGGAATACAATGAAACACGGAAAATCTTTACTCGTCCAAAAATACAAAAAACGGAAGATTATGTTTCTGGAAACTTTGGATAAGATATAGCTCAAGTTTTTAATGAGTATGACAAGCTGAGACAAAAGGAGTGAGATGAGATTGTCAACAAACGAAACGATCATCGAATCAAATGATATCCATTTGTATTATGGAAAAAAGGAAGCTTTAAAAGGAATCTCAATGGAAATCCAGCGCAATGAAATCACCGCTATGATCGGTCCCAGCGGATGCGGAAAATCGACTTTTTTAAGAACCATCAATCGAATGAATGACTTGATCCCGAATGTGACGATCACTGGACAGGTGAAGTTTCAAGGAGAAGACATTTATAGTCCCAACATGGATACTGTTGAGTTAAGAAAAAAAGTAGGAATGGTCTTTCAGCAGCCGAATCCTTTTCCTTTTTCTGTTTTCGATAACGTTGCTTACGGATTGCGGATCGCAGGCATGAAAGACAAGAAAAAAATTGAAACGATTGTTGTGGAAAGTTTAAAAAAAGCAGCTGTTTGGGAAGATGTAAAAGACAAACTACATGATAGCGCATTGGCTTTATCAGGAGGACAACAGCAAAGAGTTTGTATTGCACGTGTATTAGCAGTCGAACCTGAAATCATTTTACTAGATGAACCAACCAGTGCACTCGATCCGGTGTCGAGCGGAAAAATTGAAAATATGCTTTTAAGTTTGAAGGACCAATATACAATGATCATGGTTACACACAATATGCAACAAGCTTCCCGTATTTCAGACAAAACCGCTTTTTTCCTAGAAGGACATTTGATTGAATACGGAGAAACAAGACAAATCTTTACTAATCCGCAAAAGAAAGAAACGGATGATTATATTTCGGGACGTTTTGGCTGATGTTGTTTAGCCCGTCATAAAGAGAATGGAGGATTTTGATTGAGACAAGCGTTTGAAGAAGAAGTTAATACACTGCATATTCGCTTTTTGGAAATGGGTAAGCTAGTCAATGAAGCGGTATATAAATCTGTTAAAGCTTTTACAAATCATGACAAACAATTGGCTTTGCAAGTCATTGAAGAAGATCATCTGATCAACCAGCGCGAACAAAAGCTGGAAGAATCTTGTTTTGAGCTGATTGCACTACAACAGCCAGTAACCAGTGATTTGAGAAAAATCATCACAGTAATGAAAGCCAGTGCTGATTTAGAACGCATGGGCGACCATGCTGTGAGTATTTCAAAGTCAACGATCCGCGTCAAAGGCAGAAAGAGAGATGCTGAGATCGAAGCTCGACTAGTCGATTTAGCAGAATTGGTAAAAGTCAGTTTAGAGGAAGTTTTAACTGCTTATTTAAAAAGCGACGTTAAAAAGGCGAAAGCCATTGCAGCAAAAGATAAAAAAATCAATGAACGTTCAAAAGAAATTCTGAGTCTTTGTATTGAAGATATGAAAAAAGATACAGAATTGGTTTTTGGCGCGACAGACTATATGCTTGTCTCAACTTATTTAGAACGAATCGGCGATTATGTCACAAATATTTGCGAATGGATCGTCTACTTGTCGACAGGTAAGATGTTGGAGCTGAATACTAAAAATGTTGAGTAGTCACAACTCTAATCTTCTGATCACTTGCAGAACACGAATCGCTTGTTGTGGTTATATTTTTCTCAAAATGACTTAAAAGAAGCGTTAATTCTGGACGTTCTCTTATTTTCAATGCATAATGAAATTAATAGATGCACAGTTTTTTAGTAAACTGCTGCGAAAAGAATACGATGCTGAAGGTGAAAACATGAGACAACAATTTGAAGAAGAATTAAATGAGCTACACATTCAGTTTTTTAGGATGGGACGGGCAGTTCACGAGGCTGTTCAAAAATCAGTTGAAGCTTTTGTGACGCATAATAAGCAAATGGCACAAGAAGTGATCGATCATGATATCGAAATCAATAAAATCGAAATGGATCTTGAGCAGAAATGTATTGAATTGATTGCCTTGCAGCAACCTGTAACAACAGACCTAAGGAAAATCATTACAGTCATGAAAGCTACTTCTGACTTAGAGCGGATCGGCGACCATGCTGTGAGTATTTCAAAGTCGACGATACGCGTTAAAGGCAACAAACGGGAATACGATATTGAAAAACACTTGTCAGAAATGTCTGAGAAAGTATTGTATTTGGTGAGAAAAGTAATGGATGCCTATGTCATTTTTAATGCAGATGAAGCGATCAGATTAGCAGAATATGATCAAGAAGTAGACAAAATGGGAAAACAAATCTACGAAGAAAGCATTGAATTTATGAAAAGCGACCCTGAGATCGTATTGGGTGCGACAGACTATGTGCGCGTTACGACTTATCTCGAACGCATCGGTGACTATGTCACGAACATCTGCGAATGGATCGTTTACTTGGATACAGGCAAAGTGATCGAGTTAAATACTCATAACCATCTGGAAGATATTTAAAAGATAAGGGTTTAAACTTTTTTCAGTGTTTGTAGCAAGATGCCGAAATGATAACAGTAAAAAGAAAGGAAAAGCACATCTCTGCGATGCTGTCTTTTCCTTTCTTTTTTGATGATCTATCTGGTAAACTACTCATATGATTAAACAAACATTCGGAAGGTGTCTAAAAAATGGAACAAGAAAATCAATTGCATTTAAATAAAACCATATTAGAAAGTGCTAGCAAGATTTTTAAAACGTTAAGTGATCCAACACGGCTTTCTATCCTTTATCTGTTAGGCAAACAAGAGTTGAATGTGGGAACGATCGCTCAATTGTTGGGCATGGAACAATCGGCTGTTTCGCATCAACTAAAAACGCTGCGGTCCGCTCGCTTAGTAAAAGCAAGAAGAGCTGGAAAAACAATGATCTATAGTCAAACAGATGATCACGTTTACCGGATTATTGATCAAGTGATCTCTCATACTAAAGAAGACGAGAATCAATAAAGATCTTCGATTAAAAAAGGGAATGTTCTTGTTTTTTTCATTAAGGTATGCTAGTATATTGGCAATTTAAGCAATTATTGTGAAAGGGTGGAAGCTATGGGTATGCATCAATATATCAAAAGTTTGAGCGACTTAGAAAATATCATTCGTTTATCGGGGAAATTTAAGTTTGAAGAGCATTCAGTAGCAGCTCACTCCTTTAAAGTTACACAGATCGCCCAATTCTTAGGGACGGTAGAAGAACAAGCTGGCAATAAAGTGAACTGGAAATCACTTTATGAAAAAGCATTGAATCATGATTACACCGAACTGTTTATCGGCGATATCAAAACGCCTGTTAAATATGCTGATCCTCAACTGCGCGAAAAACTAGCAAATGTAGAAGAACAAATGGCTATGCATTTTATCGAAAGTGAAATCCCTGAAGAATTTCAGGCTGTTTATAAAGAACGTTTCAAAGAAGGAAAAGATGAATCACTGGAAGGAGAGATTTTGTCAGTTGCTGACAAGATCGACTTATTGTATGAGTCATTTGGAGAAATCCAAAAAGGAAATCCAGAAGATGTATTTACTGAAATCTATGAAGAATCTTTAACGACCATTTTAACCTTTAAGCACTTGAAAAGTGTAAAGTACTTCTTGCATGACATTCTACCGGATCTCTTAAGCGGAGACTTTACAAATCAAGTACAACTGCAAGAAATCTCACAGCGCATCTTTACTGAATATGCTGTGAAGTAATCTTTAGATAAAATGAACAGATGTTCGCTTAAAAGGTAGAACAGTGGTATAATAGAAGGAAGGGAATAGGATACGTTTTGCTATCCTATTTTTTCTGTTTTCGTTAAACTAAAGAAGACAAAGAAAAGGAAATTTACGATAAAGGAAGTTGAGAAATGCCAAGTGAAAATATTGTTGTGCATGGTGCACGCTCACATAATTTAAAAGATATCAACCTGACGATCCCAAGAGATCAACTAGTCGTTTTCACCGGATTATCCGGCTCAGGAAAAAGTTCTCTTGCTTTTGATACATTATATGCAGAAGGACAGAGAAGATATGTTGAAAGTCTATCCGCTTATGCACGACAATTTTTGGGGCAAATGGACAAACCAGACGTCGACAGTATTGATGGATTAAGCCCGGCTATTTCGATCGATCAGAAGACAACGAGCAATAATCCACGATCGACTGTTGGAACAGTAACAGAAGTCAATGACTATTTACGGCTGCTTTATGCACGCGTTGGTCACCCAATCTGTCCCAATGACGGTACAGAGATCACTAGACAAACTGTTGAACAAATGGTTGACCGTGTCATGGTTTATCCAGAAAGAACAAAAATCCAAATTTTAGCACCTGTTGTATCCGGAAAAAAAGGACAACATAAAAAACTATTAGAAAAGATCAAAAAAGAAGGCTACATTCGAGTGCGGATCGACAAAGAAATGTATGATCTAGCTGAATTGCCTGAATTAGAAAAAAATAAAAAACATGATATCGAAGTGGTCATTGACCGAATCATGATCAAAGAAAGTGTTCGTTCGCGCTTATTTGATTCTTTTGAAGCAGCTTTACGTTTAGCAGACGGATATGCTATTGCTGATGTGATCGGACAAGAAGAAGTATTGTTCAGTGAGCACTATGCCTGCCCATATTGCGGCTTTACAGTAGGCGAATTGGAACCGAGACTGTTTTCATTTAATGCGCCATTTGGTGCTTGTCCTGATTGTGATGGACTAGGATCAAAACTTGAAGTAGATATCGATTTGATCGTTCCAGATTCCTCACTAACGGTCAAAGATGGGGTATTTGCACCTTGGAAGCCCATCAGTTCAAACTATTACCCTCAAATGCTGGAACAAGCTTGCAAAGCGTTCGATATCGATATGAATGTTCCATTTGAAGAGCTGCCGGATAGAGATAAACAGTTGCTGCTTTATGGTTCAGACGGAAAATTATTCCATTTCCATTATAAAAATGATTTTGGGAATGTCCGAGATGTGGATGTTCCGTTTGAAGGGGTAGCTGTTAATGTCAATCGTCGCTACCATGAAACTTCAAGTGACTTTACACGTAGCCAGATGCGTCAATACATGACTGAGTTGACTTGTCAGACTTGTCACGGAAAAAGATTGAATGAAAAAGCTTTGGCAGTGAAAATCAATGGAAAAGATATCGGTGATGTATCTGATTATCCCATTGATCAATCGTATGACTTTTTTGAAGAATTGACATTGACAGAACAAGAAAAAATGATTGCAAAGCCAATTTTAAAAGAGTTGCATGATCGGTTGAGTTTTTTGAAAAATGTAGGATTAAGCTATTTAACTTTGGGCAGAACAGCTGGAACACTATCTGGGGGAGAAGCGCAAAGAATTCGTCTAGCGACTCAAATCGGTTCGAATTTATCAGGTGTTTTGTACATTCTTGATGAGCCTTCTATCGGACTGCATCAGCGGGATAACGACCGTTTGATCGATTCACTGAAAAAAATGCGTGATCTCGGGAACACGTTGATCGTCGTCGAACATGATGAGGACACCATGCGCGCAGCGGATTATTTAGTAGATATCGGTCCAGGAGCGGGCGAATTCGGTGGAGAAATCGTCGCTACAGGTTCTCCAGCAGAAGTAGAACAAAACCCTGCTTCTTTAACGGGTGCTTATTTATCTGGTAAAAAGAAAATTCCGGTGCCTGCTGAACGACGCACAGAAAATAAAGGGAAAGTGCGAATCAGCGGTGCTCAAGAAAACAACTTAAAAAGCGTAACCGTTGATTTTCCGTTGGGTCGCTTTATTGCAGTAACAGGTGTTTCCGGTTCGGGAAAAAGTACCTTAGTAAACAGTATTTTGAAAAAAGCTTTGTCGCGTGAATTAAATCGATCAAAACAAAAACCGGGTAAATTTAATAAAATCACTGGCTTTCAAGATCTTGAAAAAATCATCAATATTGACCAAAGTCCTATTGGCCGTACACCTCGGAGTAACCCGGCTACCTATACAAGTGTGTTTGACGACATTCGCGATTTATTTGCTACAACGAATGAAGCAAAAATACGAGGCTACAAAAAAGGCCGTTTCAGCTTTAACGTAAAAGGCGGACGCTGCGAAGCTTGCAAGGGAGACGGTATTTTAAAAATTGAAATGCATTTCCTTCCTGATGTGTATGTACCTTGTGAAGTTTGTCATGGTGCTCGTTATAATTCAGAAACGCTGGAAGTGAAATACAAAGGGAAGAATATTGCAGAAGTATTAGATATGACAGTAGAAGAAGCAACTGAATTCTTTGCAGCCATTCCAAAAATCAAACGGAAATTACAGACGATTATTGACGTTGGCTTAGGTTATGTACGACTAGGACAATCTGCTACGACGCTTTCCGGTGGAGAAGCTCAACGAATGAAGCTAGCCAGCGAATTGCATAGACGTTCAAACGGGCAAACTTTTTATATTTTTGATGAGCCAACAACTGGTCTGCATACTGATGATATCGCTCGATTGTTGAAAGTGCTTGACCGTTTAGTAGAAGCAGGAAATACCGTCTTAGTCATCGAACACAACCTAGATGTTATCAAAACTGCTGATTACATTATCGACTTAGGCCCAGAAGGCGGAGCAGGCGGCGGAACCATCGTAGCAACCGGCACACCTGAAGAAATTGCCGACATTCCAAACAGCTTTACCGGCCAATACCTCAAAAGAACTTTAGAAAAAAATAGGATGTGAAGAAAGCCCGCAAGAGTCACAGCAAAAACAGGAAGTTGTTGAAGAGAGCAGCGAAGCGCGCATCAAAACAACTTATCTTTTTTGCAAAGACTCTGGCTTTCGCAACTCAACTAAAAAAACAGGATGTGAAACGACCCCGCAAGAGAACGAGCACTAACGAAGGAATAACGCAAGCAACCCAGCGAAGCGGTTGTGCGGATGTTACAAGTTAGGCGGAGATCTCTGGGGAGTGTAACTCAACTACAAGGACGTGGAGCGAGGCCGATAGAGGCGACGGGAAAATGAAAAAGCGCGATACAGAGCATCCTGCGCATGTGAGCGACTTTAGAATTTTACCCGAGACTCTTCCTCGCGCAACTCAACTACAAGGACGTGGAGCGAGGCCGATAGAGGCGACGGGAAAATGAAAAATAAAATCGTTAGCGGAAGCACTGTTGCCGTTCCGGCAAAGTGTATCATGTCTCTAAGCGATTAAAATCGCAAGAGCCATGACAATGTGAAACGACCCTGCAAGAGAACGAGCACTAACGCAAGCAACTTAAGGGCGCAAAGGCTCGTTCCTCTCGTTTTGTATTCACTGGCTAAGATTTGTTTTACAAACCAAGCTGGTTAGGATTTTCTCGTAGAGTGCAGTTCAATTATCAACGAATAAGATTCATAGAAGGTCAATGATAGAAGCTTTGATTTTTTCATGTTAAAATGGTGATGAAAGATTAATTTCCGTGGATTCGGTCTATGTAAGGATGTTAAAATCGTCCTTAAGTCCTATGACAATTTTTCTTAAATAGCGCATAATAAATATAGAACAAAAGTTGATCATGAGCCGTTGAAAAAATGAAAAATAGAACTGCCAGAAACCATTAAGGAGGAAAATCATCATGAAAGAAAGAGAACGTATTCTTGAATTGGTCAAAAAGGGAATCATCTCCACAGAAGAAGCTCTATTGCTATTAGAAAATCTTGCAGAAAAAGAAGGACAAGATACAGTAAAGAAAGAGCGTGCTTCTGTAGAAGACATGTCCTCCCAAGAGCCGGAAGTATCAGCTGACAAGGAACCAGAAAAAGTAGATGTAGAATCTATTGACGAAGAAGAATCTTATCGCAAAGCCGAAGACAAACTGAGAGAAGAACAAGAAAGAGATCGTCAGCAGTTGGAAGCTATTTTAGAAGAACTAGCAAATCAAGCTTCTGCTTACTCTGTCCAACTTGATACACTGAATGAAAAAATTGATGAAGTAGAAGAGCAAAAAGATACGTTAGATGAAAAGTTGCTTGTTTTTCAAACAATGGAAGACCTAGATGAACTGGAACCAGGCAAAGAAGAAGAAATGAAACAACTGCAACATCAAATCGATCAATTAGAGGATCAATTGATCGACTTGAATGAGGAACGAGACGAATTAGAAGATCAAATGCGGTCTGTTAAAAAGAAACAATGGAAAAAGCAAAAACAACAAGTGAAAGAAAAATTTGAAATACCAGATGAATGGAAAGAAACAGCACACAAAACATTGGATGAAGTAAATGAAAAAGTATCCGATGCGGGTAGTCAATTGGGTAAATTCTTAAAAGACAGTTTCTCTTCTATTGTTGACAGTATGGAATGGAAAGATGTCAATGTTCGAGTGCCTGGCTTAGTTTCAACAAAATTTAGCCACACGTTCACTTATCCTGAAACATCCGCTTCTATATTGAACATTAAGTTGGCGAATGGAAATGTGATCTTCAAGAAAAATGACAGTGAAGAGATCAAAGTAGTTGCAGATATCAAACTCTACGGCAAGTTAGAGGAAAATGAAGAACCAATCGATGCTTTCAACAAACGCAGTAAAATAGAATTGAATGAAGATTCCTTTACTTTCCATGTGCCAAACAAAAGTGTACGTGCAGATTTGGTGATTTACTTGCCAGATCGTTCATATGATCATACGCAAGTGAAATTGCTCAATGGAAATGTGAAGTTTGAAAGTTTTGAAGGCAATGATATCTATGTGAAATCTACAAATGGATCACTGTACTTTGAAAACTTTAAAGCGACGATGCTGGAAGCAGAAGGCGTGAATGGCTCCGTAAACGTCGCCCACAGTCATATTCGTGATTTGATGGCGAACAGTGTGAACGGCAGTCTAACGATTCGCGGAAATGTAAAGAGCAGTAATCTATCAACTGTTAATGGAGCTGTCAGACTGACATTAACTGGAGAAGATATTGTTAGAGCGGAAGCTTCTTCTGTTAATGGTGCAGTGAAAGTTTCTGTACCAAGAGAGTCCAGCTTAGAATTAGAAGCAAAAACGAATTTAGGATCCATTCAAAACCGTTTGGAAGAGACAGAAGTAGTGAAAGAAAAGAAAGAACGTACGAATCATTTATTAGTTTTAAGAAGAGGTACGACAGAAAAACCAATCTATTTAAAACTTAAAACCACTACTGGGACTGTCATGCTAAAAGACGGCGAATAAGTTGTTGTGCTTAAATAAAAAAGAGGTGAATCGGAATGAAAAAATTAACAAAATCTAGAAATGACCGGATGGTTTCCGGTGTATTGGGTGGTATTGCTGAATACTTTGGAATCGACTCTACACTAGTCCGTATTGTATATGCAATTGCAATATTATTCGGCTATGGAGCGCCTGTAGTGTTGTATATTGTTTTAGCGATCTTAATGCCTGAACCAACATCAGGTCAGTCTCCCTATCGGAACCGCAACTACTCAGGCTACTACAAAAATCAGCGCGAGAAAAAACGTAAAGAAGCTGAAAAAGTAGATAAAGACGATGACAATTGGAGTGATTTCTAGTGAGATTCTGGCAACGCATCTTCATAAACGCGTTGGTTTTCCTAGCGCTGGCTGGATTTCTTCAAAATAGCTTTTACGTCAGAAGTGTTTGGATCGCTTTAGGCGCAAGTTTGGTTCTTGCTTTGCTGAATATGATCGTGAAACCTATCCTCGTATTGTTTTCTTTGCCGATCACGATCCTGACATTGGGATTGTTTAGTATTGTGATCAATGGCGCTATGCTGAGCATGACAGCAGGGATCGTGGGCGATGGGTTTTCTTTCTCTTCTTTCTGGACAGCCATGTTTGTTGCGATTATCCTGTCACTCGTCAATACCTTCTTCAATAATCGGATGGTAACAGAGCGACGATAAAAGGAACGAAGAAAAAATAAGCGCGAAAATGAATGAGTTAAGAATATTCATGAAATGAGAGCAGGGATTTTTTATCCCTGCTCTTTTTTAGGTTTTATCGGTCCAGAATAGCAAGAACAAATGTCTGAAGGATAACGAAGTTTACAAAGTAAAGATGTTTGACTTTTCATGATGCATTTCTTTAAAGGCGTGTGTTAAAATGGTAGAATGATATGAGCCCTTTAAAACATCAGGGGTCAAAAGATTTTCTTCAGAAAGTTGAAAAGATAAAAAATAACGCTTTAAAAATCACGGTGTCTTCCTACAAGGTTAATTGCAGAGTACACTTTTTCTGCAAGGATCACTTTTTTTTATGCGTAAAAAATGTATATACCGTTTTTAAAAAATAAAGACACAAAATTTTATTGGAAGAGGTGAAGTGAATGGGAAGCAGTGTAACCGTTCAAGAACTTGTCGAAGCAATCGACTTAGAGGTCTACAGCGGCGATGCGTATTTAGGCCGTAAAATAGAAGTGAGCGACCTATCACGACCAGGATTAGAATTAACAGGTTATTTTAATTACTATCCTCAAAATAGAGTACAATTATTTGGTAGAACAGAAATTTCATTTTCAAAACAGATGACGAGTGATGAACGATTGATCGTTATGAGAAGAATGTGCCAAGAAGAAACACCAGCCTTTCTTATCTCAAGAGAATTAGTCCCACCTCAGGAACTGATTCAAGCTGCAGAAGAAAAACAGATTCCTGTTTTGATTTCAGACCAACCAACAACACGCTTGTCGAGTAATGTGACCAGCTTTTTAGAAGAGAAACTAGCAGAACGCTTTTCAGTTCATGGTGTATTAGTAGATATTTACGGGATGGGCGTACTGATCACTGGAGATAGCGGTATTGGAAAAAGTGAAACAGCTTTAGAATTGATCCAACGCGGGCATCGCTTAGTAGCTGATGATCGAGTGGATCTCTATATGATGGATGAGAGTCGCATCGTCGGTGAGCCACCAGAAATTTTAGCCCATTTGATCGAGATCCGTGGGGTAGGCATTATTGATGTAGTGAACTTATTCGGTGTGGGAGCGATCCGTACAAGTAAAACAGTCAACTTAGCAGTCAACTTGAAATTATGGAACAAAAATGAGCAGTATGATCGTTTAGGAAGCTCAGAAGAAACCTTGCATGTCTTTGATGTAGATATCCCTAAAATTTCTATTCCTGTTCGTACAGGTCGGAATTTATCCAATATCATTGAAGTTGCTGCGATGAACTTTAGAGCTAAGCAAATGGGTTATGATGCAACAGCAACTTTAAATCGCAACTTAGAAGAATTGATTCGGAAAAATTCAGACGAATAACAAGGAGTTGAAAGTATTAAATGAAAGATATTTACCCAGCACTAGATCCGATTGCAATCAAACTTGGTCCATTGTCTGTTCACTGGTATGGCGTGATCATTGCAGCCGGGATTTTTATTGCAATCTATCTCAGTTCAAAAGAAGCTGAAAAAAGAGGTATTCAAGAAGATACGATCATTGATATGGCGATGTGGATGATTCCACTTGCTTTTGTCGGTGCACGTCTTTATTACGTGATCTTCAAATTAGATTATTACCTTGCTCACCCAGAGAAAATCATTGCGATCTGGGAAGGTGGTATTGCAATTTATGGTGGATTGATTGCTGGTGGGTTAGTGATTTATTGGTTTACAAAAAAACGCGGCATTCCGATGTGGTTGATGCTGGATGTCATTGCACCGAGTGTTTTATTGGCCCAAGCAATCGGAAGATGGGGGAATTTCATTAATCAGGAAGCCCATGGCGGAGAAGTCAGCCGTGCTTTCTTGGAAAATCTCTTTTTACCAGAGTTCATCATTCGCCAAATGGAAATCAATGGCGTTTATTACCATCCAACTTTTTTATATGAATCGTTATGGAGTTTCGTTGGTTTTATCGTGATCGTATTGTTGCGAAATAAAAAGCATCTTTTGCTGCAGGGAGAAGTAGCACTTAGTTATGTCATATGGTATGCTGCAGGACGCTTGTGGGTCGAAGGCATGCGGACGGATAGTTTATACATACCAGGAACTTCAATAAGGGTTTCTCAAGCATTGAGTGCAGTTTTACTGATTGGTGCAGCGATTGTTTGGTTTTACCGCAGAAGAGATTATCCACGAAAACCGTATTACACAGATGGCTTACAGAAAAAGAAAGTCAAAAATGGTGGACAAGTTACGGAATAGTCCACAGCATTTTGATTGAAAGAGCATGAAGAGAAACCAATGACAAACGTTAAAAAATGGCGTAGACGATGGAATAATCGTTAGTACTCCTAGCAAATAGCGTTTCTTGGCAATCAGACGACGCTAGTGTTTAAAAATAAAAAAGCTGTTTGTTTAGTAAAGAAAGAAGGAATAGGATGAATCCAATAAAGAAAACGGCAGTTTTGGGTGCCGGTTCTTGGGGCACTGCTCTAGCAAAAGTGTTAGTAGAAAATGGACAAGAGGTCTGTTTATGGGGCAACCATCCGGAACAGGCAGCTGAGATCAATGAACAACACACCAATAAAAAATATTTGCCAGACGTCCAATTGCCTAAAAAACTAAAGAGCACGAATGATTTAAGCGATGCTTTAAGTCAAGCGGACACGGTCTTATTTGTGATCCCTACAAAAGCAATGCGAGAAGTGGCACAAAAAGTAACTGCTATATTGGAAAAACCGGTACTCATCGTTCACGCGAGCAAAGGATTGGAACAAGGCACACACAAAAGAATTTCTGAGATCTTAGCAGAAGAAATACCAGAGGAAAAAAGAAAAGCTATTGTAGCATTATCAGGGCCTAGTCATGCTGAAGAGGTTGCAGTCCAAGACTTGACTTCGATTACAGCTGCTTCAGAGAATAAGATGGCGGCGGAAGATGTTCAAGCTTTGTTTATGAATGATTATTTTCGCATTTACACAAACGAAGATATTATCGGAGTTGAACTGGGTGCAGCATTAAAGAATATTATTGCAGTTGGCGCAGGTGCTCTAGTAGGATTGGGGTATGGAGACAATGCTAAAGCTGCATTGATGACGAGAGGATTGGCAGAAATTAGTCGATTAGGTGCAGCATTTGGGGCAGATCCATTGACCTTTTTAGGTTTAAGTGGTGTAGGTGATTTGATCGTAACTTGTACAAGTGTCCATTCGAGAAACTGGCGTGCAGGGAAGATGCTAGGAGAAGGAAAAAAACTCGATGATATACTGGAAAACATGGGAATGGTCGTTGAAGGAATCGCCACAACCAAAGCTGCGTACGAATTAGCAGACTTGAAAAATGTAGAGATGCCGATCACTACAGCCATCTATGATGTGATTTATAAACATGAAGATGTCAGAGAAGTGATCATGAAGTTGATGAACCGTGTAGGAAAGAATGAAAACGACTAAAGACGAACTGGAGGAATAAATGATGAAAAAGGTAAGAAAAGCCGTTATCCCCGCAGCAGGTCTAGGTACACGTTTTTTACCTGCAACAAAAGCAATGGCAAAAGAAATGCTGCCGATCGTTGACAAGCCGACCATTCAATTTATCGTTGAAGAAGCCATAAATTCGGGTATCGAAGACATTTTGATCATTACCGGAAAAAGCAAACGCCCTATTGAAGACCACTTTGACTCTAATATTGAATTAGAAGAAAATTTGAAAGAAAAAGGCAAACTTGACCTATTGAAACAAGTGGAGGAAACGACTGAATTAAATCTTTTCTTTGTGCGTCAGTCTTATCCGAAAGGGTTAGGAGATGCTGTCCTGCATGCTAAAGCATTTGTTGGGAATGAACCTTTTGTCGTCATGCTTGGAGACGATATTATGAACGATGAAGTTCCGCTGACAAAGCAGCTGATCGATCAGTATGATAAAACTCATGCTTCTAATATTGCGGTTATGCGTGTGCCTTATGAAGATACTTCTAAATATGGCATCATTGATCCAGAAGCGCAAATGGAAGATGATTTGTTCAATGTGAAACGCTTTGTGGAAAAACCTAAATCAGAAGAAGCACCAAGCAACTTAGCGATCATTGGACGTTATCTACTGACACCTGAGATCTTCGATATTCTTGAAAAACAAGAGCCTGGAGCAGGCAACGAGATCCAATTGACAGATGCGATCGATACTTTAAATAAAACGCAACGTGTCTTTGCCCATGAATTTAAAGGGCAACGCTATGATGTAGGCGATAAGTTCGGCTTTTTGAAGACCAGTATCCAATATGGATTAGAGCATGATCAAGTCAAAGACGAATTGCATGACTATATTTTAGCATTAGCCAAAGAAATTGAAGCAAAAGACGGCAAAACAAGCGGATCCGAAACAGCTGAAGAAACAGAAAAAACTGAAAAGAAAAAGTCGAAAGAAGAATCAAAAGAAACAGTGAAAGAACCACCAAAAGAAACAAAATAAGCCCCGGAATGAGGTGAAGAAGGTTATGCAGCCAGAAAAAAGAGAAAATGAACCGATTATCTGTATTGAACCCTCAGCTGAATTTTATTTTAAACGGGGATGGAAAGCTTTTCAAAAGAGTCGTTTACATGATGCAGAAAAATACTTCGAGCGCGCTGCTAGCCTCGCTCAGGATGAAATGGATCGAGTATTTGGATTATGCCAAGTAGCTTTGATTAAACAGCACCAAGGAAATTATCAGGCTTCTGCTGATCTGTTGGAAAGTTTGATCAAAGGAGGGCTTGGTTATTTCCCTGAAGTGTATTATTTTCAGGCAAATAACTTTGCTTTTTTAGAGGACTTTCTCCGGGCATTGAAGTATACACAAGTTTATCTGTATTTGGAACCAAGCGGCGACTATCAACAAGAAGCCGAGCAGTTCCAAGCAGAACTTGAGATAGAATTGGATAATTTTTGACAAGTTAAATCGTTTACTTTTATTTAGTAAGTAAAAAAGGTGGAAAAAATTTGCGTTTCCATATAAACTAGAGGTAATCAATAATAGTTTTTGAAGGGAGTTTCTTTAGTGGAAACGAATGAAAAAATTTATGATGTAATCATCATTGGAGCAGGTCCTGGAGGAATGACAGCAGCATTATATGCTTCACGTTCAAATCTAGATACTTTGTTACTAGAACGCGGAATCCCGGGCGGTCAAATGAATAACACAGCCGAAATCGAAAATTATCCTGGTTTTAATAGTATTTTAGGTCCAGATCTATCTACTAAGATGTTTGACAGTGCCAAACAGTTTGGTGTGGAATATGCGTATGGCGATGTAAAAGAAGTAAAAGATGGCCACGCTTATAAAACCATTATTGCAGGTAAGAAAGAATATAAAACGCGTGCAATCATTATCTCAACGGGAGCTGAGCATCGAAAACTAGATGTAACCGGAGAAAATGAATACAATGGACGTGGTGTTTCTTATTGTGCGGTTTGTGACGGCGCTTTTTTCCGGCATAAACATTTAGTTGTGGTTGGTGGCGGAGATTCGGCTGTTGAAGAAGGAAACTACCTGACGCAATTTGCTGATCAAGTCACGATCATTCACAGACGCGACGAATTAAGAGCACAGAAAATTTTGCAAGAAAGAGCCTTTAAAAACGAGAAAATTGACTTTATTTGGGATTCCACTGTGGAAGAAATTTACGGTGATGATATGAAGGTCCAAGGTGTAAAAGTCAAAAATAAGAAAACAGGCGTAATGACAGAGTTTCCAGCAGATGGTACATTTATCTATGTTGGTTTGCTGCCGAATTCTACCCCTTTTTCTGAGTTGGGTATCACAGACGAAGAAGGATGGATCGAAACCAATATCAAAATGGAAACGAAGGTACCAGGCATTTTTGCTGTTGGAGATGTACGGAAAACACCACTGCGTCAAGTAGCTACTGCAGTTGGAGATGGTAGTTTAGCTGGTCAGGCTGTTTTTGATTATGTAGAAGAATTGAAAGATGCCTTATCTGCTGAAGTAAAATAAGATAATTAATAAAAAACGAGAAGCCAAAACAAAGTAAAAGGGTATTTTACTTTGTTTTGGCTTTTTTGGTTCTTCTTCTTTTAACGTTGGTAAAGAAATTTCCTACGGTCGATGGGCTACTGATGGAAAGCCATGAGAACACATTGAGCTGAAAATCGCGTCTCAATGCTTGCAAGCTTCAAACTTAGTGTAACGGCTAAAGCCTAACACTAAGTGATTCACATTGCATCTTTTTTCATGGCTATCAGTAGCCCTATGCGCCTCCTGAAATTTCTAGAAATAGGATTCTAACGAGCTTAGCATTAAAAAAATTGATTTTTTACAGACCAACGTTAAATATTGTAGAACCGCTTTTTTATATTGTGTATAAATTTGATGGTATATAAACTTTCTGTTAAAGTAATGCATAAAATGATGGGTCATTTTAATTATAGAAATAGTAGAAATGGGGTCTTTAGAATGAATATTCATTTAGTTTTGGTAGCATCTTTGCTTTTAAATATTGTCTGCTTCATCACGATCAATGGACAATCAAAGCAAATGAAAATTTTGCGAGAAGAGAATAAAAAGTTACGCTCTAATGAAAGTGATGACGAATTGGTCGCCTTAGCAAAGGAAAAATTAAAAACTATCGGGGAAATCAAAACGATAAAGTATTTACGAATAGAAAAAGGAATGTCCATGTTAGAGGCCAAGCAATTTGTAGACTCTTTAAAAGAAGACACTTAAAGAGAAAGCCATTGACTGTTTGACTTCTTTTTTATTTCTGAGCTGTTTATGTGTCATCGAATGAGGGGATTTTAAAAAATAGGAGAACAGAAGAGATAAAAGATTTTTTAAACAATTTTCTGCCATTTGATGAAAAAAGCTGCTTTATTATGCATATTCTTAGGAAAAGTTGTCTAATAAATGGTATACTTGTTAAGAACAATACATAATATGCGAATGAAAGAAGGATGGAAAATGAACTGGAAAGAAACGGTTGAGGTATGGACGAACGAAGATACTTTGCAATCCAACTTAAAAGAAGAATTGAATGCGCTTAAAGATAACCCAGAAGCCTTAGAAGATGCTTTTTTTGCCCCGCTTGAATTCGGTACAGCAGGGATGCGCGGTGTAATTGGAGTCGGAATCAATCGCATGAATCAATATACCGTTCGTCAAGCAACAGAAGGCTTGGCTTTATTTATGGAAGAAAATGGAGAAGAAGCAAAAAAACGTGGAGTAGCTATTGCTTATGACTCCAGACATCAATCACCTGTGTTTGCAATGGAAGCAGCTAAAACATTGGGAAATCATGGGATCCCGTCTTATGTATTTGAAAGCTTGCGGCCAACACCTGAATTGTCGTTTGCCGTTCGTCATTTAAATGCTTTCGCTGGTATTATGATCACGGCTAGCCATAATCCACCTGAATATAATGGTTACAAGATTTACGGAGAAGATGGCGGACAACTGCCTCCAAAAGAAGCAGACGCTTTAACGGCTTATGTGAGAAGCGTTGAAAACAGCTTGACTGTTGAAGTCCTTTCAGATGAAGCGTTAGAAGAAAGCGGACTATTGACGATGATCGGGGATGAAGTTGATGAAGCTTACTTAGAACGAGTCAAAGAAGTGACGATCGATCACGAACTGATCAAGCGCGTAGGGAAAGATATGAAATTGGTCTACACGCCATTACATGGTACTGGAGGCATGCTGGGGGAACGAGCCTTGAAAAATGCTGGTTTTGAAGGGGTGACATTGGAACCAAAACAAGCAATTCCAGATGCTGATTTTTCAACGGTTAAATCACCGAACCCTGAAGAGCCGGGTGCTTTTGAATATGCCATTAAATTAGGAAAAGAAATCGATGCAGACGTACTAGTGGCAAGCGATCCAGATGCTGACCGTTTGGGTATCGCCGTTAAAACATCTACTGGTTATTATGAAGTACTGACAGGAAACCAAATCGCCAGTTTAATGTTGCATTACTTGCTAACCGCTAAACAAGAAGCAGATGAGCTGCCAAGAAATGGTGTCGTCATCAAATCGATCGTTTCCAGCGAATTGCCAACAACGATCGCAGAAAGTTTTGATGTGAAAATGCTTGATGTGTTGACTGGGTTCAAATTTATTGCCGAAAAAATCAAGCAATATGAACAAGACCAAAGTCAAACGTTCCTATTTGGTTTTGAAGAAAGTTACGGATACTTGGTTCGTCCATTTGTCCGTGATAAAGATGCCATCCAAGCACTGGTACTGATCGCTGAAGTAGCAGCCTTTTATAAAGACAAAGGGTATACATTATATGATGGATTACAAGATTTGTATCATAAATATGGCTACTATAAAGAAAAAACAATTTCAGTGAAAATGGCAGGGATCGAAGGATCAGCTAAAATCAAAGCTTTGATGGAGAAATTTAGAGAAGAAATGCCGGCTGAATTCGGCGGAATACGCATCAAAATGATGGAAGATTTTAAAACAGGTAAACGGATCAATAACGAAACGAACAGTGAAGAAGAAATCAAGATGTCTTCTTCTGATGTACTGAAATACAAATTGATGGATGATAGTTGGATCGCTGTTCGCCCATCAGGAACAGAGCCAAAAATCAAGTTTTATATTGGAGCCAAAGCTGAATCTATGGGTGAAACCAAAGAAAAACTAGCTGCTTTCGAAGCAGACATCAATAAAATCGTTGATGGAGAATAGCAAAATTATGCTACATGAACCTCGTTAAATAATAAAAACATTCCTCTTTTTCTTACAAGAAGAGGAATGTTTTTTTGTTTGAGCGTTATGCTAAACAATTGAACGGATTTACATGTGGATCGGCAACCCAAGTGCAAGCTCCGCTGTATCCATGATCGCTTCGCCAACGGAAGGATGAGCTTGGATCGTTAAAGCGATATCCTCTGCAGAGAATCCATTTTCAATTACAAAACTTAATGGACTGCTTAAATCGGCTGCACTGACACCAGCCATTTGGGCGCCTACAACTTTACCTTCTTGCGCTTCGTCTGTAATCAATCGAATAAAGCCATCTGTTTGATTCAATGACAAAGCCCTACCATTTCCAGCTAACGGAAATTTGCTGATTTTATACTGCTTTCCAGCTGCTTTTGCTTCTTCTGCTTTCATACCGGTCGTTGAAAGTTCAGGTTCTGTATACACTGCGATCGGTAAAGCTTGAAATACATGTTTAGGCGATTTCCCTGCAATGGCCTCTGCAGCAGCCTTCCCGTTGAACATAGCTTCATGAGCCAAAGCGGAACCGGGAGTGATATCTCCTACAGCATAAATGCCATCAATATTTGTCATTTGACGTTCATCGACTTTTACTTTGCCTTCTTCTGTAAAAGCTACACCAATTTTTTCAAGATTCAATCCTGCTGTGAACGGCTTTCGGCCAACAGAAACCAATATCACAGAAGACGTTAAGGTTTCATCCTTGCCTTCTTTTTGATAATGAATCGTCATGCCATCCTCAGTTTCTTGAGCCGTTGTGATAGTGACGCCAGTCTGGATATGAATCCCTTTTGCTGTATATTGTTTGACGACCAGATCAGAAAGATCTTTGTCCATGAAGGGGAGAATATGCGTTTCTTTTTCAAGCAGGTTTACCTTAACACCTAAGTTGCTAAGAGCACCTGCTAATTGCGAGCCGACATAACCGGCACCTACAATCGTGATAGAATCTGGTAATTCTTGGATATTCAAAGCTGCTGTAGTGTCGATCACGCGCTTTCCAAACGGAACTTCTTTTAAGGAGGCAGCTGTTGTTCCGGTTGAAATGATGCAGTTGTCAAAAGATAAAGTTTGCTTACCTTCTGTACCTTCAACAATTAACTGTTTTGTATCTTTGAAGGTAGCTGTACCTCTGATGATCTCCACTTTATTTTTCTTCAACAGTGCTTCAACACCTTTGGTCAAACGACCGACGACTTGCTCATTTTTCCATTTTTGTGTTTTTTTGATATCGATCGTTGTGGTACCAACATTTACACCAAATGTATGGGAGTCAAGGGCATAGTGATAGCGGTGGGCCGCAGTGATAAGCGCTTTGGAAGGAATACAGCCGATATTCAAGCAAACTCCTCCAATATACTCTTTTTCAATGATCGTGACGTTTTGTCCGAGTTGGGCTGCGCGAATAGCTGCAGTATAACCACCTGGACCTGCTCCAATAACGATTGTCTTTGTGCTTTGATTAGCGGGGATGTCAGTCATGATATCCTCTCCTCAAATTAGAATAGAGAAACAGGCTGTTTGTGTTCTTCGTTTCTTATTGAAGACAAAAAAGAACAAGGTCTGTCATTGCTCTATTTCTCACTTTTTATATTACTTAAAAAGTGAGAAATTGCAACTAATATCCACTCTTGCACTGAAAAAAGATGAAACGGAGAAATACCTGTGAAATCAAGGAAGAGAGGCGTTAAAAAAACGGTTCTATCAAGCATCGTTTAATGAAATGGAGTATGTACTGATCTGACTTTTTTAAGGAAAGGAAAAAGAAATCACAAGGAATGTATACATGACACGCCCGGAATGTTATAATGGATGAGACAGATTAAATGACGAGAGTAGGGGACGTATAAATGGTAGAGAGTTTACAGTTGGTTGTCATTACCGGAATGAGCGGAGCTGGGAAGACAGTAGCGATGCAAAGTTTTGAAGACATGGGTTACTTTTGTATGGACAACATGCCGCCAAGCTTATTGCCTAAGTTCTGGGATATTGTAAGAGAATCCGGCAAATTAACGAAGATCGCTTTGGTGATTGATTTACGTTCAAGAGCATTTTTTGATGACTTATTGCCTGCACTGGATAGTATCGACAACACTTCTTTTGTGACTACCAAGATCTTGTTTTTAGATGCAAGTGATGAAGAATTGGTATCCCGCTATAAAGAAACAAGAAGAACGCATCCTTTAGCTACAAACGGACGCATCATAGAAGGTATCAAAAAAGAACGAGCATTGTTAGAAGGCATTAAAGGAAGAGCACAAAAAATCATTGATACAACTGATTTGTCGCCGCGTAAGTTGCGTGAAGAAATACAAGAAGATTTTATGAGCAAAGATACAGAAACCTTCCGAGTTGAACTAGTGTCATTTGGCTTTAAGTATGGTCTGCCTATTGATGCAGATGTAGTGATGGATGTACGTTTTCTGCCAAACCCCCATTATATCGATAATTTAAGACCGATGACAGGTCAAGATAGGCCGGTTTACGATTATGTGATGCAACAGCCGGAAACAGAACTATTTTACAAAAAGTTTGTCGATCTGCTGGATCTTATTTTACCAGGATACAAAAAAGAGGGGAAAACCAGTGTGACGATCGCTATCGGCTGCACAGGAGGAAAACACCGTTCCGTCGCTTTAGTTGAACGTATCGGGCGTAAAATAAAATCGGACGAGTATCCTACACACATTACTCATCGGGACAAAGATAAAAGTAAGGAGTCTGTGAATCGCTCATGATGAACGCAAAAAAAACGAATAGAAGACCGAGGATCGTGATTATCGGCGGCGGGACAGGTCTGCCTGTTATTTTAAATGGTCTGAAAGCAAAACAAGCGGACGTGACTGCGATTGTTACTGTAGCAGACGATGGAGGAAACAGCGGCGTTTTACGCAATGAAATGAATGCTGTTCCACCAGGAGACATGCGGAATGTGTTGGTTTCACTGTCCAATATCCCTCATATGCATAAGGATATTTTTCAATATCGATTTGCAAGCAAAGACAATTCTTTAGCTGGACATTCAATCGGAAACCTGATCATTTCTGCGATGGCGGAGATGAAAGGGAATATTTATGAAGCCATTCAGTTGTTGTCGAAAATGATGCTTGTAGAGGGCCATGTTTATCCTGCTTGCGAAGAGCCGTTGGAACTTCATGCTGTTTACAAAGATGGAAGTACAGCATCAGGTGAATCTAATATTGCAAAATCTCGTAAGGAAATCGAACACATTTATGTGACTACAAAAGGAGAGACAGAGCCAAAAGCGGCACGCAAGGTCATTTCATCGATATTAAATGCTGATATGGTTGTTTTGGGACCAGGAAGTTTATTTACCAGTATCCTGCCTAATCTCATGATTCCTGAAATTGCAAAAGCTGTTCAAGAAACCTCAGCTAATGTGGTTTATATTTGCAACATTATGACCCAGCTAGGGGAAACAGAAAACTTTACGGATGCCAATCACGTAGAAGTTTTACATCGCCATATGAAACAAAAATTTGTAGATACAGTACTGGTCAATATCGGAGAAGTACCTGAAAACTATATGGATAAAGAAAAATATGATGAGTATTTAGTTCAAGTAGCTCATGACTTTAAAGGACTTCAAGCAGAAGTGCCGATGGTCATTTCAAATAACTTTTTGAAGTTAGAAAATAATGGCGTTTTTCATGATGGTGAAAAAGTGGTCGAAGAATTGTTCAGGATGTCCTTTGATCCTCAATACAGTGGGAAGAAGAACAAACTGCAGATGGAGTCACTTTAAGAAGAAAAACATAAAGAAGGGAGGGGAATCTGTATGTCTTTTGCTGCAACGGTAAAAAAAGAATTGACACAATTAGAAGTGCATAAAGAACATGCTAAAGCTGAATTGGCTGCTTTGATCAGAATGAATGGTTCAGTGAGTTTAGTAGAGCGTCAGTTTATTTTGAACGTCCAATCAGAGAATGCTGCCATTGCGCGCCGAATCTACGTGCTGTTAAAAGATCATTTTGCAGTAGAAAGTGAGCTGCTCGTTCGGCGAAAAATGAAGTTGAAGAAAAACAATGTGTACATCGTCCGCTTAAAACAGGGAACAAAAGAAGTACTATCTGACTTATCTATCATGGATGACATGCTCTTTCAAGGCCATGTCAGCGAAGAAATTATCGGGAATGAACAAAAAGTCCGATCTTACTTAAGAGGTGCCTTCTTAGCTGCTGGTTCTGTTAATAATCCAGAAACCAGTCGTTACCATTTAGAGATTTATTCAAATTATGAAGAACATAATGAAGATATTTGTCAGATGATGAACCAATTTGGGTTGAATGCGAGGATGATCGAACGCCGCAATGGTTATATCACTTATTTGAAAGAAGCTGAGAAGATCGCTGACTTTTTAGCAACGATCGGTGCTGCCAATGCCATGCTGAAATTTGAAGACATTCGAATCGTGCGAGATATGAGAAACTCTGTCAATCGCTTAGTCAATTGTGAGAATGCCAATCTAAATAAAACGATTGATGCTGCTAGCAAACAAATCGAAAACATTCGCTACTTGGATCAGACCATTGGTATCGATTGTCTTCCAGATAAATTAAAAGAAGTCGCAAGGATGAGGTTAGAGTACCCTGATGCGACATTAAAAGAATTAGGCGACTTGATTCCAAGCGGTAAGATCAGCAAGTCGGGGATCAATCACCGTTTAAGAAAACTGAATGAGTTGGCGGAAAGCCAAAAAAATCCTGTCACACTTTAAGCAGGCAGTCAGCTAAGAAAACAAGAAAGCTTTGGACCTTTTGTTGTGTCTGAGAGCTTTCTTGGAATTTCTTTCATTACATCTTGTTTTTTACTATGAAATTGGTTAAAATAGAGTAGTTGAAATAAACTTGTCTCCTTAGTGTAATGGATATCACGTAAGATTCCGGTTCTTGAGATGGGGGTTCGATTCCCTCAGGAGACATAATATAGGTGAAACTAGATGATATTGAGTAACAAAAACATTGATATACAAGGATTCTTTAAAATGAGAAGTAATAAGAAATAAAACAAAACTGGTAAAAATCTGGTATGAACTGGTAAAAAACTGGTATGAAATTAGAAACGATTATTGATACATTTCGTTCGCTAAAGCATTTACTTGTTCATTTCCTTTATCTTCCATTTCTTTCAAAACATGCGCATAAACTTCTGCAGTAACCAAAGTACTGCTATGTCCTAATCGTTTCGAAACAAAAAAGATATCCGATCCGTTTAATAGCATCATGCTTGCATGTGTATGACGTAGACCATGGAAAGTAATGGTTTGTGCATGGATTCGTTCACAAGCACGTTTTAAGGCTTTGTTTGCTCCAGTTGATGATATAGGTAAGAAGTCTTTCCCGGTAAAGACCAAATTTCTAACGTTACGTTGACCTGTTTTTAAAGCTAGCTTTTTATAATAATTAATATGTTTGTCCACGATAGCTATCGTTTTCGTATCGATGGCTATTTTTCTTTCGCTAGAATTTGTTTTTGTGGGAACAAACGTATGATTCTTTTTATAGTCCCAGCTTCTTTTAACATGGATTAACATATTTTCTCGATCAATACAATCTTCTGTTAAAGCCATTACTTCTCCTAGTCTACATCCTGTAGATAAAGCAAATAAAATCATGGCTCTGCTCGTTTGACTGCCGTTGTAACCCTCTAATAAGTCTCGTGTGAGGTCTTTAGCTTCTGATTGATTTAAGTACTTCATGTCTTCTTGTTTGCCTGCCTTACCCACTAATTTTACTTTGTAGGTAATGTCAGTTAGCGTATGGCCAGAATGATAAGCATGATCCAAGCAAGCTTTCATATGATTGTGGTGACGTTTGACGGTTTCAATCGAATGGTTTTTTCCATATTGATTAATGAATTTCTGATACTGATCTGTTGATAGAAAAGTTAATTGTTGATTTCCAAAGTGTTTGTTAATAATGTTTTTCGTTACAGAGTAAACCATTTGAGTGATTTCAGATATATGAGGTTCTTTGTAAACTTCGTACCAATTACAAAAATAGCCATAAAAGCTTGTTTCTGGATCTAAAAGTGTTTGGTTTCGCAATTGTTTGTTCAGTTGTTTTTCAACTTTCTCAGCATTTATCTTTGCTTCGGCTTTAGTTTTGAACCCAGCTTTAGACCGTTCTTTAGGTTTTCCATTATTATCCTTGTAAGTAATCCGGTATTGCCATCCTGATTTTAATTTTCGATATGACGCCATGTTAAAAACTCCTTTTTATGTTAAAATAGGAGACGACAAAGAGGCGTTAAAAACGCTACTTGTCATCCTTTGAAACACCACTTTCGCTTTGGTCGGGTAGAGTGGTGTTTTTTCTTTAAAGCTAATAGTGTAAAAAATTATTTGTTCTGGTAGAATGTATTTGAGCAAGATTTTTTAATATTTACGCTAAGTGCTAGATTTATAGTTTTGTATAAGTTATAATTCACCTTAGGAACATATGTTCGTTGGAAGGAGAGGTTACTAATGTTTAAGTTGATTAAGGCTATAATTTTATGGTTAGCTTTTTTCATTTTAATTATCTCTTTCATAATGACTGGTGAGTATACAATAGACAGCTTTTTGAATCAGGGGCCAGGTATTGTTTCGATTTTTGTCTTGGCATCTAGCTATACCTATAATTCTTTTTCTGCGATTTTCGTATGGATTAATCAGCGAAAAATGGAGATATTCAATCCAACCCTTCATTGGTCAATGCAATTTGAATTTTTTTCAACTGAATTTGATAGTAGTATTTTCAATGAACTTTTTGATAAAATATATGAAATGGATAAAGATGTTAAAATTGTTGCTAAAGATGAAAAACAGCTATTCTTAAGAATTGACCAAATAAATATTGAAATTTTTGTTGATAATGAAGAAGATGCATATTTGTACACAGTTTATTTCATTTCAGACATTTCATATCGTGACTCATTAAAAAATTTTTATATCATTTATGAAGAATATTTAAACATAATTAAAACTAACATACACAAACCATATGAAGAGCAGTATATACTAAAATTAAAATTTAAAGAATATAACCCATTTTATAAAGTATACTTGAAAAGAATAGACAAACCTTCAAATATGGAATTCTCAATGAGATACAATGATGAAAGTAATGAATATATTATACGAAAAAATGAGATGCAAGTAATTTCCAAAAATCTAGTTAACATTAAAGATGTCAGTAGTAAGTATATTGCAGTAAGCAATAAAAACTTATTAAAATAAATCTCTATATACTTGGTAAAGTAACTCTAACCTTTTTTCTTCTGTTAGTTTATCTGCGTAAACAACCATATTTCCTTCCTTTCCAATACCCATATAAAAGGACTCATCTTCAAAGGTATAATAAAAATTTATGTATTTAGCTTTTCCTTTCTTTATCAAATCCAAAACTTCAGCATCTGAATTCACTTTTTCACCATAAAAAGCAGATACGTTTATACCGTGGCGTTTGGTAGTTAACCAAGCGCCTTTAATATTGTTAATCTTAGATGCTACTTTTTTTAACTCAATTTTTAAAGGTTCATATGAAAAAGAAGGTATGGTTTCTTCCATGATATCTAAAAAATCAACTGCTACTTTTTTGTTTACTTGCAAAAAAAACATTTTTTTCCGTTTGTCGTAATACATTTTAAAATTATGTGGATCCATATAGTAAGAAAAATTTTGTTCGAAAACTTTCCCTGATTGTTTAACTACTAATTCATGATGAACATTAAAAACTCGTATCAAACTTTTTCCAATATGGATATTTTCTACTTTAGATGTTGTTGTTAATGGTTCTCCTTCTGTAAACCCTATGCTTTTTTCATCTTGTAGAGTTATTTGTGCACTTAATTTCAACTCCATTTCATCCATTTTAGAATTTGTTTTACACAAATAAAAAGATTGCGGCATCAGTGATCCTCCATTCTATGATACAATAGTGTATGAAGGCGCTATAATGAGTCTTCCGTATACCTCACTCCATACCGTCCAAAGTAAGGGAGTAGGTATTTAGAACACTCCTAAACTTTTGCGAGGGCAGGGGTGTTCTTTTTTTATTTATATTCTCCAGCCCAAGAAGCATTTGCGAAATAGATTTCAAAAGATTCTCCTTCTGAAATTACATCAAATAAGCACTTTCTTTAGCTGTTTTTCCTGCTTGAATTGTTTCGCTAAAAAAATCTTTAGAACTTAATTCTCTTTTAACGCCCTGACTTTGGCGAGTAGGGTGTTTTTTTATTCGTTCAAATGTTCAACGGCATAGTCAGCTTCTTCTTGTGTGAATTGCTCTCCACTGTCGGATGTAAGTTGGTCTCTGATCGCTTCCGGGGACATATTCATTTGTTCTTGATAGTCTTTCGCTTTATTCAGTGCATTTTCTTTCCAATCTACTTCTAAATTGTCAATGGCGTATTGAGCGGCTTCTTCCGAGAATTGTTCTCCATACTCAGAGGTCAGCTGATCGTGCACGCCTTTCTTGGACATATCCATCATCGTTGCATATGATTCAGCTTTGTTCAGCGCTGATTTATATTCTGCTGGAACATCCTCTTCTTCCGCCTGACTAGAACTAGATTCTACTTCTGACGAAGCAGCTTCCGATGTTTCTTCTGTTATAGCGCCTTCATTTGTTTCATTCACTTGTGTTTCCTCAACCCCAGCGGTCGTATCAGGCGTAGGTGTTTCTTCATCACCGCCCATGCTGCCAAAAATCGAGATCAATACTATTACTAAAACCCAAAACCAAATTTTCTTATAAAAAGGTTTTTTTAATTTCCCTTTCACTTCATTACCATTCTCATCGTACAGCTTTCTCTTTGCCATTTATACCACTCCTTTTTTATTTTATATACCTTGCAGACGGCAAATCCGCAAGGTATAATATAATTACATTACAATTTACTTACCACTTCGAGAGCCTTGCCCACGATCCGGGCGGGGTTCTTTTCATTTATAATGTAAGGATCATAATCATCGTTTATCGGTTCCAAAATGATCATATCGCTTACTTTTCTTACCCGTTTAAGCGTGGCCT
Organism: Pisciglobus halotolerans; assembly: GCF_900113675.1. Classification (GTDB taxonomy): domain Bacteria; phylum Bacillota; class Bacilli; order Lactobacillales; family Carnobacteriaceae; genus Pisciglobus; species Pisciglobus halotolerans. The sequence goes on along the minus strand of NZ_FOQE01000007.1, from coordinate 6,569 downwards.
CTGTATCATCGTTAACGAGCACAGCAGCGATTTCTCCACTTTCCACATCTGGTTGCTGCTTACATAGAACAAGTGATCCGTTTGAAATAGTCGGCCACATACTATCACCTTTAGCATTCAAATAGAACAATTCTCCGGACGGTAGATCATCTACTGTCCTTTCTTTATAGCCTTCTATATTTTCTTCTGCTGTGATTGGTTCACCGCAAGCGATTGTTCCTAATATAGGGATAGGTATCACTTTCGAAACTTCTACAACATTAGATGGTGTTCCAGTAGTATATCTAGGATCAATATCTGATTTTTTAACATTAAAGAAGTTAGCTATCTTTTGTACGTTGCCTGGGTTCGGCGTTGAAGTTCCCTTTACATATCCCGTTATAGTACTTCTAGGTATTCCGGTAAACTTACTTAAATCGATTTGTTTTCTACCTGTTTCTTCTAACAATTCATTTATTTTATTAGAAATTATTTCTCTATGTTCTTTATCTATGGGAGTTAATTCTCCTCTTGCCATAAAATCACCTCCTTTATCTATACCTATATAATACTATTGTTTTTTGTTTAAGTAAACATAAAAAGTCGAAAAAAATCGTATTTTTTTAAATTTAGTTGTTTACAATACGAATTAAATCGTATATAATAAAGTTACAAGGTTAAGAGAGAGGTGAAAAAAATGATCGAAATCTCTTTGAGAGCAGCTAGAGAAAACGCAGGTCTTTCTGGTGAAGAAGCAGCAAAAATACTAGGCATGCACAAACAAACTCTATACAAGTATGAAAATGATTCTTCAGACATCCCGTTGAGAGTGCTCAAAGAATTATCTAAACTTTATCAAATGCCTGTAGATAATATTTTTTTAGGCAAAAGGTACGATTTAATTCGTACTATAAAACGTAAAAGAGAAGAGGAGGCAATCTAATGAATGAGTTAAAAATATTCAATTTTGAAGAACAGGAAGTAAGAACACAATTAATTGATGATGAACTTTGGTTTGTGGGGAAAGATGTTGCTGAAGTTCTTGGATATGAGCGTCCTGACAATGCTATCAGAAATCACATTGATGAAGAGGATAAGCTGATGCACCAAATCAGTGCATCAGGTCAAATGAGAAATATGACTATTATCAATGAATCAGGCATGTATGCTTTAGTTTTTGGATCGAAGTTAGATAAAGCGAAACGATTTAAACGTTGGGTGACAAGTGAAGTTCTTCCAACTATTAGAAAAACAGGAAAATATCAATCTCCCATGTCCCAAGAAGATATCATGATCGCTACTTTAGAAAATCAAAAAGAAATTAAAAAGCGGTTGAATACTGTTTCTGATGATGTCGAAGAGTTGAAACTTGAAATCGACTTGAGCAGAAGACAAAAAGCAGAACTTTCAAGACTGGTTCGTAAAAATGCAATGAATGCGGTAGGCGGCAAGAAGTCGAACGCATACAAAGAACTATATAGAGTAGCGATTGCTGAACACTGGAGAGCTTTAAAAAATGCTTTTGAAGTAGCGAGTTATGAAGAAATTCCAAAACTCAAATTTGAAGAAGCAATGCAAATGGCTGAGATGTGGCTTCCTTCGATGGAATTAGCATACAAAATAAAACAGCTAAATACACAAATTGAAATGGAGGTTTAACCATGAAAAAACTACTACTAACAACAATAACCCTCACAGCTATTGGGGTAGCCGTGAAGGTTATAAAAGAAAGAAAAAAAGCATCTATCGCAGTTAAAAAAGCGTCCAGAGCTAATGAAATAGCTTTGAGAACTATTGACCTTTAGAGCGGTCGAACACTATTTCTTCTTTCCAATAAACGTTGCTCATAAGAACTGTAGTTATGATGTTTTTCTTAATAACTTCTTTTCTTTGCTCATCAGTCATAGCGGGATTGCTTATAGCTTCAGAAAAGGAAGAAGCTACATCTTCAAACAAAGAATCGTAGTTATCAAGAAATTGTTCTTTGAACTCTTTATCTTGATTATAAGAGACCATATATCTATCACCTCGCTTAAGTTATTTCAGCGGACCACTCGCTGATAAGGCAATTATCTCACCGTTAAACAACAAAATGAATAGTAAAGGAGTGATTTCTAATGCAACAACTAGAATCAAAAATCATCATCACCATTCCTGAAGACATGATTCTTGTTAAGAAGGTCGAATATTTACAGCTGCAAGAAAAAAATGAAGATGTAGTTGGTAACTTGAAATGGTTGATGAAAGAAACTGATATTAAGAGTCCAAAAACAATTAAAGAACAATTGCTGTATCCATTTCGTGACGAACTTGAAAGCTTTGTTTCATATCCCGAGAATGGAGAGCATTGGAAGTTTAATAAAGCACCCATGCGTCGTTGGCTAAAAGATAATTTTAAAAGAGTCTGGAGGTAGCATGATGAAATTATCAAATAAATTAAGAACAGTCAGCAATGCAATTAACACCAAATATTTAAGCGAAAGTGAGTGGAAGGTAAGCGACATTCTAAGTGTTGTTGGGATAGTCATTTTAATAACTATAGTCGGTTGGGTAGAAGGGAGCAGCTTATGAAAAATAACAAAATCGTAATCGATGCAGAAAAAGAACAGATTATCGAAAACATGAAAGAAACAATCAATAAATTAAGCGACGATGAATCTTTCGTCATGATAACCGTGAAAGATGATGGTGTAAGAGCTGAAACTCATTCTCCTAGCAGTATACAACCATCGCACTTGCCTTATATAGCAGAAGCTTTTAAACAGATATTGACAGAACATATAAAATTTATGTTTCAAAATGATGAGAGGCGAGAAAATTGAATAAGAGATATCAATTGATCGGACTCAACACGAAGAATGTTTATAAAGAATCAATCGAGCCTGAAGAGCTTCATCGGTGGATGCAAATAAAATTTCCAACACCACGTACAGACAAAGATAGAAGTACATTTTCGAGAGATCTGATGCCGGAACCAATGCGGATAGAAAGAAAAAAGAAAACAAAAAAAGACTAATCGGACGGCCATCCAATTAGTCGATAAAAAATCATTTGTAAGTAAAGTATACCAAAAATAGGAGTGATAAGAAAATGGAAACAAAAAGTTATCCTCTAATTAGCGAATATGAAAATGGCTATAAGCTAACGGACGAGTTTGGTGATTCATTTGTAGTAGAACGATATGATCATGCCTATACAAATGAAAAACGTGTTCAGATTTACTGGGAACCTAAAAATGAAGTTCATGATAACTATTTGATAGATAAGGATATCCAAGTTGATTTACCCGAAGAAGTTTTTGAGGCCTTTTGCATAAATTATGGCTCAAGAGGTGGATCTAAGTGACAGATAAAATAAGCACTTTAGATATGACTTACTATGATTGGCTATCGCAGCGCAGGAAGTCTATCGGTGGATCAGACGTTAGCGCAATTTTAGGATTTAACAAGTATCGTAGCCCTTATCAGATCTGGCTCGATAAGACAGGACAAATTGAAATAGAAGATGACGAGCCAAGCGAAGCAGCACATTTTGGAAACATCTTAGAACAAGTGGTAGCAGAAGAATTTACCAGACGAACTGGAATCAAAGTAAGAAATGATAATAAAATGCACTTCAAAAAAGAAAAACCATTCCTTTCAGCAAACATTGATCGAGCGGTTATTGGAGAAAGGGCCTTCCTTGAGTGCAAAACAGCTTCAGAATGGCTTAGAAATGAATGGACAGATGAAGAGATACCAACGGCTTACATTCTCCAAATACAGCATTATATGAACATTTTAGACTATGACTATTGCTACATCGCTGCATTGATTGGCGGAAATAAGTTCATATGGAAAAAAGTGGAACGAGATCAAGAGCTGATTGATTTAGTCGAAGCTCGTTTAACAGATTTTTGGGAAGTAAATGTGAAAAAGAACATTGCGCCAGCGATTGACGGCAGCGATGCGACAACTGATTTTATCAACCAACGTTATCACGAAGAAGGCTCAGAAGAGCTTCTGCTGCATAGAGATACAGATGAAGCTCTAGATACTCTTGAGGAGTTGAAAGAGAGCATCAAGCAGCTAGAAACAAGCAAGAAAGCTATTGAAAATGACCTGAAGAAAAAGTTGGGAGAAGCAAGTGCGAATACAGCGATTAGTCCTAAGAGAATAATTACTTGGAAAACAATAGCTACTAATCGTTTAGACGCGAGAAAACTAAAAGCAGAGCAACCTGATGTATACGAAAAATATTCAAAAGAAAACTCATACAGAAAACTACAAATAAAGGAGATCGAATAATATGGCAACGACAAACTTGATTAAAAACCAAATGCAAACTCAAAACAGCGGAGCAGTAAATGCTAATCAATTAAATTTAAAAGGACTTCTTAACACCAACCAAATGAAACAAAAGTTTAATGATGTATTGCAAGACAAAGCTCCAGGGTTCACGACAAGTCTTCTAAATCTTGTCAGCAATGATCGGAATCTATCAAAATGCGAACCGATGTCAGTAGCAACTTCAGCAATGGTAGCGGCAACTCTTGATTTGCCAATCGATAAAAACTTGGGATATGCCTGGATCATTCCATACGGAAATAAAGCAACTTTCCAATTGGGGTATAAGGGATATATTCAGTTAGCACAGCGTTCTGGGCAATATTTGTCCTTAAATGTTATCGAAGTTTATGAAGGAGAGTTAAAGTCCTGGAACCGGCTGACAGAAGAGTTTGAATTTGATTCTAACGGCAGAACATCGAATGAAGTTATTGGTTATGTTGGTTATTTCAAATTGGTAAACGGTTTTGAAAAAACAGTTTATTGGACAAAACAAGAAATTGAAGCGCATAGACGTCGTTTCAGCAAATCTGGTAGCGTTTGGAAGTCAGACTTTGATGCTATGGCTAAAAAGACGGTGCTGCGCAATATGCTATCAAAATGGGGTGTTCTTTCTATCGAAATGCAAACAGCAACTACAAAAGACGGTACAGTGCAAGAAATCGACGAAGAAACAAAAGAGTTGAAAACAGCTGAAGTGATCGAAGATGAATCAGATCCGAATGATGTGACTTATGTAAATGATGATGGTGAAGTACAACTATTTAACGATATGCAGCCGCCAATGAAAGAGGTAAAAGCAGATGATAAATAATGTCGTTCTAATTGGAAGGTTAACGAAAGATGCGGATTTACGTTCAACGCAAACTGGTAAGTCAGTCGCAAACTTTACGTTAGCCGTTAACAGGAAATATAAAAAAGAAGGACAACCAGAAGCGGATTTTATTAACTGCGTCGCTTGGAACAAAACTGCAGAACTTTTAGGCGATTATACCAGAAAAGGTTCGCAAGTTGGCGTAGAAGGCAATATACAAACAAGAAACTATGAGAACAACGAAGGGCAGCGTGTCTACATGACTGAAGTAGTGGTGCAAAGCGTTACATTCTTAGACAGCAAAAAAGAAAATAGTCAAACAAGTCCTTATCAAAAAAACGATTATACGTCTAATCATTTTGAAAGCGGCAGTAATGCAATAGATATTAATGATGATTTTCTGCCTTTCTGATCGGAGATGATTATATGGAATTGTGGAATGATATACCTGGGTATGAAGGTTTATATGAAGTCAGCACATTTGGACGAGTAAGGACTAAAGAAGGAAAGATAACCTCAAATGCCAGATATGAAAAGAGAGTATGGAAACAAAGATATTTAAAAGATAAAACTCCAAGAGGTAGAGACGTGAGAGTATCTTTATGGAAAGACGGGGAGCACAAAGATTGGTTAGTTCATCGTTTAGTTGCTTTAACCTTCTTGCCTAAAGTAGAAAGCAAGGAATCAATTAACCATATCGATGGAAACCCAAAGAATAATAACGTTTCTAATCTTGAGTGGTGTAATCATACTGAGAATAATAACCACGCGTTTGATAATCGATTGATTCCCGCAATGAATTTGGTTTTAGTTGATAAAAAAACTTTTAAACCTTATTACTTTAGAAGTCTTTCAAAAGCCAGCGAGTTTTTAGGGAAAAATCCAGGATATTTAAGCGGAATGTTAAAAAAAGGAAAATTAGTTCTCAATGATTATTTTATTTATATTCCTTTAAAAAGGGATAGCAATTGGATTAGTGACTAAAAGTTAAATCGAATTTTATAAGAACAGACTTTAGGAAAGGAAAACAATATGGCTCAAAGAAGAATGTTTAGCAAAAAAATAACTGAAACAGACATGTTTCTTGACATGCCTATGTCGACACAATGCTTATATTTCCATTTAAATATGAGTGCAGATGATGATGGTTTTATAGGCAACGTAAAAACTATTAGAAGAATGGTTGGAGCAAGTGAAGATGATTTAAAGCTACTAATGGCTAAAGAATTCATCATCCCTTTTGAAAGCGGAGTTGTAGTGATTAAAGATTGGAAAATACACAATTACATTCGATCTGACCGTTATAACGAAACTGTTTATACGGAGGAAAAAAATCAATTAAATCAAAAAGAAAATGGTCAATATGAGCTTGGTATACCAGATGACATACCAACGGTATACCAAATGGATACACAGGTTAGGTTAGGTAAGGATAGGTTAGGTAAGGATAG
>NZ_FOQE01000005.1 GCF_900113675.1 Pisciglobus halotolerans | reverse complement strand
TTTAATCAATGCAGGGGTAGTCAGTCCCAGTCGGTTGGCTGTTTCTCGATAGGTCAACTCTGTTCTTGAATACAACTCTACCGCATCTAATTTAAATTGAACAGTATAATCCCTGTTCGTTGTCCGTCTCTGTAACCCTTCTTCACCAAACTCTTGATAAACTTTCACCCAATCACGTACTTGGCCGTAGCTTTTAATGCCATGTTTTTCAGCTAGAGAGGCATATCCGCCAAAACCTTTGATGTACTCCTTCACGACCATTCTTTTAAATTCAAAGCTATATTTAGCCATAAAAAATGACCTCCAAATGTTAGATTTTTGGTCTAACATTTGGGGGTCAGTATACCCCACGCTTTGCTTTTTTGTTCACCGATGAAGAGTTTATTCCTCTTCATCCGCATTATTTTCGTCTTGCTCTTTGTTTTCCTCGGTATTTTCTTTGTGTTCAGATTTTTTAGACGCTTCTTCATCAGCTTGTTCTTCTTTAGAGCTGGCATTGCTGCTTGAGGATGAAGATTCTTCTTTTTCCTCTTCTTCAGAACTGCTTTCTTCATCAGAACTGTTAGAAGACGCTTCTGAACTTGAATCTTCAGAACTTTCTTTTTCTGATTCATTAGAAGAAGATGCCTCGGAGCTATCTTTTTCTTCATCAGAAGTAATGTTGACAGAAGTGGAGACAGATGGACTTGTTTGTCCTTGTGCTTTCACAGCTAAACTGATGGTTAACTTGCCTTCTGCTGGGTTTTGAACAACATATGATCGATCTTTTGTTGTATAGGATTGATTACCAACTTTTAAGAGATAAGTGACTTCTTTGTCACTGTTTGACAAGGTATATTTATTCCATTTTATTTGCACTTCATCTTTCTCTTTGTTGTAACTTGCTGTTAGACCAGATGGTGCTTTTAATTTTTTCGTATAGTGAGTCGATGTTTTGCTTGGCTGATTATCGCGAACAAACAATTCCGTTACGATTCTACTAGACGGAGTATTTGGACCAGGGAGAGCTGCAGGCATAGAGCCTTTTTCAACTTTTACTGGCACAACAGATTTCGGCATCTTCCAGTTGTTATTTTCAACGGATTGAGAAATGTGAGACATGATAGCTTGATAAACTTTTCTAGGGATTTGTCTCGTATTGTCTCCATTTGAAAGCCAATGTCCTTTTTCAAATCGTTTGTCGTAGCCTGCCCAGACAGAAACAGAATAATTGGTTGTGTATCCTACGTATGCAGTAGCAGGGACGGCATCTTTTGGAATGTTGTATTTTCGTTTATCTTCGCTTCGATAGTTTGGTGTACCTGTTTTACCAGCTTGCGGAACACCAGGAATATTGACTAATCGACCAGTGGTTCCAGTATTTGCAACATCTTTTAACATATCAGTGATCATATAAGCTGTGTAATCACTCATTGCTTTGTGTGATTGAGGAGCCAGATCAATTTCTTCTCCAGACTGTAAGACAACTTTAGAAACCGCATAAGGAGCAGTATACGTTCCGCCATTAGCGAATGAAGCATAAGCTGCTGACAAGTCGATCATTGATAATGCACCATTAAAGGCATTGGATTCGTGGAAGTCAGTATCGGATGCATCGCCATTTAAGGATTGGATACCGATATTATGCAAGAATTCTTGAATATCACTTGTGTCAATTTGCTGATTGATTTTGTAAGTTGGTACATTACGAGAGTTTACCAAAGCTCTGCGCATACTGATTTGGCCTTCATAACTGTTGTCGAAGTTATTGATTTTTTGTCCGCTCTTATAAGTCGTCGGTGCATCGATAACTTGTTCGTAAGTTGACATCTTCAAGTATTCAATAGCAGGAGCATAGGTAGCCAAAGGTTTAACTGTTGAACCGACTTCGGCTCTAGCCTTAGCTCTATTTAAAGCTCGAAGTTGATCTTGTTTTCTGCCGCCGCCTAATGCTTTTAATTGACCTGAATTGACATCAATGACTGAAACAGCAGCTTGCATTTCATCATTAGGGAAAATATTATATTCATCTGAGTTTAAAACATCATAAACTTGTTCTTGTGCATCTTTGTCTAAATTAGTATGAATCGTTTTGATATTAGATGTATAAGGGTCTAAATCAGTTTTTTCTTTGATTTCATCTAAAACTTGAGATACATAAGCATCATAAACCAAATCGTTGGTTTCATCATCATCTTTTTCGATCAAACCTTCTTGAACAGAAACAGCTTTTGCTTGTTCCATTTCTTCTTTACTGATTTTTTTATTTTCATACATCAATTGTAGAACAATGTTGCGTCGTTTTGTTGCATCTTCAGGGTTTGTACGAGGGTTATAAGCGTTAGGGGCTTTTGGCATTCCCGCAAGCAGGGCAGCTTCAGAAAGAGTCAATTCACTAATATCTTTGCCATAGTAATGATCTGCTGCTGTACCCATTCCGTATTGATTTTCAGACATGTAGACTTTATTGATATAGAGTGTCAAAATTTGCTGTTTTGATAGTTGACGTTCAAGCTTCAAAGCCAACCAAGCTTCTTGTGCTTTTCTTTCTAAGTTTTTGTCTTCCTCTTTGGTTGAAAATACAGAAAGTTTAACAAGTTGCTGGGTGATCGTACTACCACCGCCAATGATGTGACCTTTTGTTACGTATCCGACTGCTGCTCGAGTAATTCCGATCGGGTCTACTCCAATATGACTATAAAAGCGTTGGTCTTCTACTGAAACGATCGCATCAGCAAGAACTTGCGGAATATTTTCTGTTTTTACAGGTTCTCGTTCTTCAGCACCTAAGGTATAAAAAACCTCTCCCTTAGCATCTACTAAATCTTTAGAAACGATATCTGTTAAATCTTTTTCCGTCATTTCCGGAGCAGAAGAAGCGAAATAAGCAAATAATCCAACTCCGCCTAGAAAGGCGAGCACGATAAGTAAAAGAACACCGAATAACAGTTTCTTCCATAAGGGACTTTTTTGCTTTTTATTTTTCTTCTTACCTTTATTTTGTTTTTCAGCATTCTTTTTTTGAATGCGCGACATTTCTTTATTTTCTGGCATATTTATTTCTCCTTAACTAGTAATCGAAAGGGGTTCTCTTTTTTTTCAGTGACAGATCATCCTATTATCTTCGCTAAAAAACTCTTGCATCAGGCTACTCTATATTATGAACATCATCTTCTATCAATTGATCTACAACCTCCAGATAAGGAATCCGCGGTGAAAAATTATAATACATTTCGTGCGCATTTTTTTCAAGCTCTTTTAGAGAAATGGACTTTTTTTCCTTTTCTTGATACTGCCGATTCCAATAAACCAGCAAGTCAGCTGCCTCCAACAAAAAAAGACGATTCAAAGACGCAAAGCGCAAAATAACAAAACAGATTCCCTTTTGATTTAAGCAGGCACTCATATGATCGATCTGGTGCTGATGAAAGTTTTTTAAGGGGAAAGATTGTTTGTTTTTTGTTTCTTTTGCTTCAAAGTCTAAGTAATAACCGCGATAAACACCATTGTAATCGGTAGTGGAAGCCTGTTTAAAATAAGCTTCTTTGATTACTGCAGCGCTCCTTTTTGGATAATCCACTTGCACGATTTGAATGGGTGTCGGCTTTTTGTGGATAACTGCCCGTCCTTGCGTTAAGTACGTAATGTTGCTATCATTTAAGTCGTCTTCTAAAGACATTCCACGATTGCTAAAAGAAATATCTTTAGGGCGCTTTTTTTTCTGAGCTTGTTTTACCGGCGGAGTATAACTCTTGCCATTTGGATAATGAATAACCATTTTTAATCACACTCCTACGAAGCATTATAGCAAATTTATTGATCGAAAGAAAAGGTGGAGTCCAAACTCTTATGACAAATTTATATATTAGTGGCTATCGGTCATTTGAATTAGGCATTTTTCAAAAAAATGATCCTAAAATAGCGGTGATAAAAAATGCTATTAAAAGAGAATTGATCAGCTTGATCGAAGAAGGGGTAGAATGGATCATTACAAGCGGTCAACTAGGTGTGGAACAGTGGGCAGCAGAAGTTGTAGAAGAGATACGTTTGGATTATCCTGAGATTCAGCAAGCGCTCATTTTGCCTTTTGAAGGATTTGGATCAAATTGGAACGAACAAAATCAACTGTCATTACAGGAGACAAAATTATTGATGGATTTTATAGAATCAACTTCTCATCAAGCTTATGTCGATCCATCTCAACTGAAAAACCACCAACAATTTATTTTGCATCATACTGATGCCGCTTTATTGGTTTATGATCCTGAACACAAAGGGAAAACGGCTTTTTTATATGAAGCAATCAAATCGTATCAAGAACAAGAAGATTATGAATGCCGCTTGATTGATTTTGATCAATTAAATACTTTTGAAGGATGATAAAATTGCAGGAAGGCAAGATTGCTGTATAATATTTCAAAATCAGTTTTATTTTTATTGATTTGTTTGGTATAATGACCGTAGTAACATCCAACAGGTGGAATTTTCAATGTGAAAATGAGGTGACATCATGGCAGACAGAATCTTGACTACAAAAGATATCTTACAAAAAGAGTTTAAAACTGGAATGCGGGGCTATAACCCAACAGAAGTAGATGAATACTTAGATGAAATCATTCGCGACTATGAATCTTTCAGTAAAGAAATCAGCCAGTTAAAAGCTGAGAATGAACGGCTGCATAGCAAAGTAGACGAACTTACAAAACAAACGACTGTACAAAAACCAAGTCAATCCGGACAGTCCGGCAACACAGTGACCAACTTTGATATCTTAAAGCGTTTATCCAATCTTGAAAGACACGTTTTTGGTTCTAAATTGGATGAAGATGACGAGATGGGTCTTTAATCAGTAAAATCAATAACAAAATAGATTTGTAAATTTCGGGTAATCGCGGTCTAGCTAGACTAGGCTGAGGAAAGTCCATGCTCGCACAGGCTGAAACGTCTGTAGTGTTCGTGCTTAGTGAAACCATAAGCTAAGGCCTTCAGTTTATCTGAAGTGACGGCAGAAAAAAGGACTAAGGCGAAAGCTATGTCTGAGTATTCTTGAAAGTGCCACAGTGACGAAGCAATGTTGGAAACATCATTGGTGGAACGGGTAAACCCCTCGAGCGAGCAACCCAAACATTGGTAGGGGCACTTTTCCTAGGGAATAAAACTGATGGAAGAGGCGTAATCGCAGACAGATGATTACCTCCGGATAATGATATTCCTGGTCTTTATCCGAGACAGAACATGGCTTATAGAAATTTACAGATCAGGAAGGGGGCTGGGATATTATATCTTAGCCTCTTATTTTTTATTGCGTTCTTCTAAATAATAGTTCTACAATATTTAACGTTGGCCAATGAAAAATTATTTCTTTTATAGGTTAAATCCGTTAGAACCCCATTTATAGAAATTTCAGTAGCCCATCGACCGGCGGAAATTTCTTTACCAACCAACGTTAGAAGAGGAAGAGCCTTAATAATAGGGTTAAAACAAAAGTATTTTGAAAAAATGAATAAAAAGAAATGATTTTAAAACAAATAAAGATAATGAAAGAATAGAGGAGAAAAGAATGAAGACCTTTCAACTTGTTGCTACGGCTGCTAGCGGTATAGAAGCCTTAGTCGGAAAAGAATTAAGAAACTTAGGGTATGAATGTCAGGTAGAAAATGGGAAAGTCTATTTTAAGGGAGATCTCTCTGACATTGCCAGAACAAACTTATGGCTAAGAACAGCAGACCGCATTAAAATTATCATACGTGAATTTGAAGCGACTACCTTTGATGAACTTTTTGAACAAACAAAAGCATTACCATGGGAAGATTTTTTACCGATGGATGCAGCCTTTCCGGTTGCTGGAAAATCGATCAAATCGAAACTGTATAGCGTTTCTGATTGCCAAGCCATCACCAAAAAAGCAATCGTAGACAGATTAAGCAAAGTTTACCACCGAAGAACCAGATTACCCGAAACGGGTGCTACTTATTCCTTAGAAGTTGCTTTATTGAAAGACAAAGTCACGCTGACTTTAGATACAACGGGACCAAGTTTGTTTAAGCGCGGATATCGAACAGAAAAAGGCGGAGCACCTTTAAAAGAAAATATGGCCGCAGCTTTAGTATTGTTAACCAATTGGAGAAAAGATCGTCCTTTTGTGGATCCAACTTGCGGTTCTGGTACGATTCCAATTGAAGCTGCTTTGATTGGTCATAACATGGCACCTGGATTAAAACGATCTTTTGCTTGTGAAGATTGGGATTGGTTTGATGCATCGATCTGGGAAAACGAACGAACAAAAGCTGAAGCCGAAGCAGACCATACGATCGAGCTAGATATCAGTGGATCCGATGTTGATGGACAAATGATCGAAATTGCAAAAGCAAACGCTATTGCAGCCGGATTATCAGATAGTATTCAATTCAAACAATTGCAGTTAAAAGACTTTACTACAAGCAAAGAATATGGCGTAATCGTTTCAAATCCTCCTTATGGACAACGCCTAGGGGATGAGGAGAAAGTTCATCATCTTTATCGTCAAATGGGAGAAGTGTTTCGGCCAATGGAAACATGGAGCAAGTATATTTTGACGAGTGACTTATCCTTTGAAACTGAATATGGCGAGAAAGCAACGAAAAAACGCAAACTCTATAATGGTGCCATTCGGACTGATCTATTCCAATATTGGGGTAAAAGACCCCCAAGAAAGCAAAGCAATAGCAAACGTTCTTTAACCAAATAATTGAGAAGAAAGGGAAGACGGGACTCTTTCCGTTTTCCGTTTTTAAAATTTAACTAGTTTCGTTATGAAACTAATTTAAAAGCTATAATCTCCAGCTTTTTTCAACAATAAACGGGTAGTATTGCAAAAAAAATATCCGTTAGTTGCTATAGGCAACTTTATAGTTTATCCTTGAAATTTCGTTATCCGCTATACCCTAATTACACCTAGCTTGATTTTAGTCGTGTTCTGTTAATTTTTTTCTTAGTGCTTGCCTGGCCAAATGATCAGCTCCTTTATTTTGTGCTTCTGGTATCCACTCGACTAGGTAAAAAGGAAAGTAAACCAATAATTGTCTGATTTCTTGGAGCAAGGGTTGGAAAGATTTGTTTTTGACATAATTTTTTTGAATAGCAGAAACAACAATTTTACTATCAGAGTAAATGTAGAGGAGAGAATCAATAAGGTTTTCTGCAATGATGTATTCCAGTCCTTTTATCACTGCGATAAACTCTGCTTCATGATTGGAATACTCTTTTTGGAGAGGAATGGCTATTTGTCGATGGAGATCCTGACCGACTAAAAGCAGTCCTACGCCGCTTGGACCAGGGTTATGTTTAGTGGAAGCGTCGGTATAAAGTTTTAGCATTTTTTTGTTCTCCTTAAAAAATTCATTTTTTCTTTACTATTTGATGTTATGATAAGAAGCGATATGAATCAAGCAGAGTGTATAGAAGAAGAAAGGATCTCAAAAGATCTTTTTGTGAGAGGAGCAGGATTTTCTTGAAGGAGAAAAAAAAGGAGATAAAAATTTATCTCTCTTTTGAACCGGCTTACCAAGTGATATATTGGTCATTAATTTGGCTGACATTATTTATTGGATTGATCATTTGGCTGGAGTATACAAGATTTAATTGGATCAGCTTGGTAATGGGCGGAGTCGCTTTGCTGATGATTTTACCCTCTTTTAAGACTTATTTGTCAGTAAAAGATGAAAGCTTATTATTTTTTTATGGAGGAAGAGCAGTAAAAAAAGTTCCATTCGCAAGTATTCAAAAAATTGGCTATTCCACGGGTCGAAAAATCAATGTATATGGTAAAAATAATAGCATGATTTATTATTTTTACTTAAATCAGAAAAATAAAAAGAAGTTGCTTCAATATGTTAATCATTCCTACCCTAAAATTGAGCAACTGGATCTTGAGGATGTTAGAAAATTAGACAACAGTAACTAATAGAAAAACAAGTGCAAAGATCGTAAAAAAGGAAAGAGATGGTCATTTTAATGAGACCATTTTCTTTCCTTTTTTACTGTTTCAATTCATTTGTTCGTTGTTATTTCATTGGATTATTCTGCTGATGAGACGCGTGATGCTTGAGGACCTCTATTACCTTCTACAATATCAAATACGACATGTTGACCAGCTGTAAGTGATTTATATCCTTCAGCTTCAATAGCTGTAAAATGGACGAAGATATCTTCATGATCATTGTATTCAATGAATCCATATCCTTTTTCATTGCTGAACCATTTGACTATTCCATTTTGCATAATAGAATCCCCCTTAGACTTACCTATATCACTATCCAATAGATGCCTTTATTATAGAAATAAATTGGTTGAACGTCAACGAAAAAAGAAGAAAAGGCTTTCGCTATTTTTTTCAAGAGAACATTACGGTATACTGAACAGGAAGAAAAAGATAATTGCGCATGAGAAGAGAGGATGGTCCGCTATATTAACAGATATTCAAATCGCTCAGCAAAGCAAATTGATGGAGATACAATCCATTGCTGATAAAATCCATTTAACGAAAGATGATCTTGAGCTTTATGGAAACTATAAAGCAAAGATCCATCTTGATAAAATCGAACATTTAAAAAATGAAAAAAATGGACATTTGATCCTCGTTACATCCATCAATCCAACCCCTGCAGGTGAAGGAAAGTCGACCGTTTCAGTAGGACTAGCAGATGCACTGACCCATATTGGCAAATCGACGATCCTTGCACTGCGGGAGCCTTCACTCGGTCCTACAATGGGAATGAAAGGCGGAGCAGCGGGCGGCGGGTATGCTCAAGTCGTACCAATGGAAGATATCAATCTTCATTTTACTGGAGATTTACATGCACTGACTACTGCTAATAATGCATTAGCTGCTTTTATTGATAATCATATGTATCAAGGAAATGAACTGCAGATCGATCCGGACAACGTTAGCTGGAAGCGAGCGTTAGACCTGAATGACAGAGCTTTAAGGCAAGTTAAAGTAGGTCTAGGTGGAAAAACCAATGGGATCCCTCGAGAAGATGGCTTTGATATTACTGTAGCTAGTGAAATGATGGCTGTTTTATGTTTATCTGCCAGCATTGAAGACTTAAAGGCTCGATTACGCCAAATCGTTGTAGCTGAAAATACCAAAGGAGAGCCTGTAACTGTTGAAGATTTAAAAGTTGAAGGCGCCCTAGCTTTACTATTAAAAGACGCGCTTCAACCCAATCTCGTGCAAACGATAGAGCACACACCTGTTTTTGTGCATGGCGGTCCCTTCGCTAATATCGCTCATGGTTGCAATAGTTTATTGGCAACCAGCACTGCACTCAAACTGGCAGATTATACTGTTACAGAAGCAGGATTTGGTGCCGATTTAGGTGCTGAGAAATTTCTGGATATTAAAGTTCCTCATTTGAAAAAAGCTCCTGATGCTGTAGTGATCGTTGTCACGATTCGTGCTTTGAAAATGCATGGCGGGGTAGCGTTGAAAGATCTACAAAAAGAAAATGTAGAAGCTGTAAAAAGAGGGTTTGTTCATTTAGAAAAACACCTTCAAAATATGCAGAGGTATGGTTTGCCTGCTATTGTTGCGATCAATGAATTTTCTTCGGATACCAAGAACGAAGAAGCCTTATTGAGCCAATTACTGAAAGAGAAAGGCGTTCCTGCTGCACGGACGTCTGTTTGGCAGAATGGAAGTCAAGGAGGAATTGAGTTGGCTGAAAAAGTTGTCGACTTGATTGAAACCACTGAACCTTCTTTTATGCCCTTATATCCGGCATCCTTTACGATCGAAGAAAAAATCAACAAAATTGTCAAAGAAATATATGGAGGAGCTGGAGTATCTTTTTCAAAAAAAGCACGTCAGCAAATGAACCAATTCGCTAAGAGGGGTTGGGACCATCTTCCAATTTGTATAGCAAAAACGCAATATTCATTATCAGATGATCCTGAAAAATTAGGCTGTCCAAAAGATTTTACTATTTCTGTACGAGAGTTCGTACCTAAACTTGGTGCGGGGTTCATCGTGGCTCTAACTGGTAAGGTACTCACGATGCCTGGATTGCCAAAACAGCCAGCGGCCTTAAAAATGGATATTTTAGAAACTGGAGAAATCACTGGGTTATTTTAACGAATTTCTACCTTTCCTCTATCTGAGATGTTAGAATAAAAGACGGAAAAGTACAGGATTAAAAACTCCATGTATCAAGGAATTAAAGGATGATATCAAATGAAAGAATTAAAAGCTGAACAATTGACAAAAACTTACGGAGAAAAAGTCTTATTTAAAGAGATTGATTTCTCCATTATGGAAGGTGACCGTATTGGTTTGATTGGGGTCAATGGTTCTGGAAAAACCAGCTTGTTAAATGCCATCACTGAAATAGATAAAGCAGAAAAAGGAAACATTACGAAACCAAAAGATTATCGGATCAGTTATCTTACACAAAATCCTGATCTTAATGAGGAGCAAACTGTCTTTGATGCTGTTTTTGAAGGTGAGACGCCCATTTTAAGAGCTGTACGTTATTATGAAAAAGCATTAAGTTCCTTGACAGCAGATCCTGAAAATAAGGATTTTCAGCAAGAATTTGCTAAAGCAGAACAAAAAATGACACAAGAAGACGCTTGGATAGCTGATACAAATGCTAAAATGATCTTGAACAAACTTGGTTTGGAAAATCTGAATGCGTCCATTTCTGCTTTATCAGGCGGGCAAAGAAAGAGAGTGGGCTTGGCACAAGTCCTGATCCAAGAACCGGATCTGCTGATTTTGGATGAACCAACCAATCATTTAGATTTTGAAACCATCACTTGGTTGGAAAAAGAGCTGAGCCGTTATAAAGGAGCTCTTTTGCTTGTTACCCATGACCGGTACTTCTTAGATCGAGTAGTGAATCGAATCGTTGAGCTTTCACATGGGTCATTGAATTTTTATACAGGCAATTATCAACAATATGTTCAAGAAAGAGCACAGCGTCAAGAAGCAGCAGTGCAAGCCGAACATAAAAGAAAACAATTATATAAAAAAGAGCTCGCTTGGATGCGAACTGGAGCAAAAGCACGTTCGACCAAACAGCAAGCACGTATTGACCGCTTCCATGATTTAGAAGACCATTTATATCAAGTTAAAAATGATGATGCAATTGAAATGAACTTAGAAGGAAGCCGGTTAGGAAAACGTGTATTTGAAACGAAACAAGCAAATCTTACACTGAATCATACCGTTATTTTTGATAATTTTGATCTATTGGTTCAAGCCAAAGATCGAATAGGGATCACTGGAGAAAATGGAACGGGAAAGTCAACACTATTAAATGTCTTAGCTGGCCGTTTGCCCCTAGATTCTGGCATTTTGACGGTTGGAGAAACGGTAAAAGTAGCTTATTTTACTCAAACGATCGAAAAAATGGATCCAAACAAACGTATGATCGCTTATTTACAAGAAGCAGGAGAAGAAGTTGAAACAAGCAGCGGTGAAAAGATCAGTGTCACAAACTTGCTCGAACAATTTCTATTTGAGCGCTATATGCACGGGACGTTGATCGGCAAATTATCAGGTGGCGAGAAAAAACGTCTTTATTTACTGAAACTGTTGATGCAAAAGCCGAATGTCCTGCTTTTAGATGAACCTACAAATGACTTAGATATCGATACATTAACAGTTTTAGAAGATTATATCGCTTCTTTTCCAGGAGCAGTTTTAGCTGTTTCTCATGATCGCTATTTCCTAGATAAAATTTCAGAAAAAACATTGTACTTCCAAGGTGATGGCCTCATTGATCTTCACTATGGTTCGATTTCTTCTTACATGGATAGGGAAAAAGAAGATAAGACAGAACCTGCTGTAGATAAAAAAATAACACAAGCAGCTAAATCTGAAGTCGAAGATGTCAAGAAAGAAAAAGTCAAATTAACTTATAAAGAACAAAAAGAGTGGGAAACGATTGAAGATGAGATTGCTGAGATGGAAGAGCATGTTGAACAAATCAAGCAAGAGATGAATGAAACAACGCATCATGATTTTACGGTTTTACAAGAATTACAAGAAAAGTTAACTGAACTCGAAAAAGAATTAGCGCAAAAAATGGATCGCTGGGAGTATTTGGCACAGTTTGCTTAATACACTCCCTAATGAAGGAGGAAGAAAGTTGGAAGAAGCGTATTTAGCTTTAGGTAAGAAAGTGTTGGAAGAAGGAAACTTTAAAAACGATCGAACGGGTACCGGGACAAAAAGTATATTTGGTCATCAGATACGCTTTGATCTGCAAAAAGGGTTTCCGCTTTTAACAACAAAAAAGATACCTTTTCGTTTGATCAAAAGTGAATTGTTATGGTTTATCAAGGGAGATACCAATATTCGTTACTTGCTAGAGCAAAACAATCATATTTGGGATGAGTGGGCATTCGAACGCTATGTTAACAGTGATCGTTATAATGGTCCGGACATGACGGACTTTGGCCGACGTGCATTAAAAGATGAAGCATTTTATCTCACTTATCAAAAGGAGATGCATACTTTCCAAAAACGCATCCTAGAAGAAAAAGAATTTGCTGCTGAATTTGGCGACTTAGGAAACGTTTATGGCGCTCAATGGCGGAGGTGGAAAACTTCCCAAAACGAAACGATCGATCAATTAAAAGATGTGATCGAAAGCATCAAAACGTCTCCAAATTCTAGAAGGCTCATTGTTTCTGCATGGAACCCTGAAGATGTTCCTCATATGGCATTACCGCCTTGTCATACTTTGTTTCAATTCTATATAGCAGATGGGAAATTGAGTTGTCAGTTATACCAACGTAGTGCAGATATCTTCCTAGGCGTTCCGTTTAATATCGCCAGCTATGCTTTGCTCACTCATTTGATTGCACATGAAACAGGACTAGAAGTAGGAGAATTTATCCATACGTTTGGGGATGCTCATTTATATCAAAATCACATCGATCAAATGAATGAACAACTTTTACGACAACCTCGTCCTTTTCCAGCGTTAAGATTAAATTCAGAAAAAACCAGCATCTTTGATTTTGAGATGGAAGATATTCAGCTTGAAGGTTATCAACCACATCCTGGTATCAAAGCACCTGTTGCAGTTTAACAATAAAAAGTATGATAGATGAATGAGGAAGTGAATAAATGATTGCATTTTTATGGGCAGAAGACCGCAATGGCGTTATCGGTCATAATGGTATCCTGCCATGGCGCTTACCGAATGACATGAAATTTTTTAAACAAATGACAACCAATCAAGTTGTTGTAATGGGGCGTAAGACATTTGAAGGAATGGGGAAAAAAGCTCTACCCAATCGAATGAATATCGTCATCACTAGTGATCCTTCTTACGAAGCAGAAGGCGTTGAAGTCATGCACAATCATCAAGCAGTCATGGACTTTATCAATAAAATAGATAAAGATATTTTTATTATCGGCGGAGCGATCGTTTTTGCTTCTTTTATAAAAGAAGTCAACCTTTTATACCGAACCGTTATCGATGAATCTTTTGCTGGCGATACCTATATGATTCCCATTGATTGGGAACAGTGGGAATTAATTGAAGCCACTGAAGGAAAAGTAGATGAACAAAATATTTACTTCCATCGTTTTGAAACGTATGCTAGAAAATAAAGAAAAGGAGCAAAGACAGAAGTGTCCGAGCTCTTTTTCACTACTGTTGCAGGATAGATGCTTGATGCTATAGTCCGTTAGACTATCGTTCAGCATGTTGTAAGTTTTAGTCATGAAAGGAAATAATGAATGAAAAAAGTACGATCTTTTGTCAGCGGCCTTTTGTTTTTATTGATAGGTGTTGTGATCGTCGTGTTTGTTTTGAATCTATTCGTCAAGCAACAACCGCAACCAAAACCGCAATCTGAAAAAGTTGAAGAAAAGCAGGCGATTCATCTTGTAGCCATTGGAGATTCTTTGACAAAAGGCGTTGGAGATAGCCAGCGGAATGGAGGATATGTTTCTCGTATTCGTTCAAAATTGACGACGCTAGATACTGTCAAGAATGTGACTACTGAAAACTTCGGCGTGCCCGGGGAACGAAGTGATGAGATCCTTGACCGCATCAAAACTGATTCAGAGATAAAAAAAGAGGTAACAGCTGCCGATATGGTTATTTTAACAGCAGGCGGAAATGATATTGTACAAACAATAAAAAAAGAAAAGCTTTCCATTTCAGAAAAAAGCTTTGATCATGCTTTAGAAGCTTATCGAGAAAATTTGAAGGAGATGTTGCAGCAAATCAGTGTATATAATCCAAAAGCTCACATTTACGTTTATGGATTGTATAATCCTTATGCAGCTTATTTCCCTGATTTGAAGGAGATGCAGACGTTGTTAATTGAATGGAACACCAGCACAGAAACGATCATCAAACATCAACCGTTAGCAACTTTCTTACCTATTGATATTATTTTTAACGGCACCGATCGATTGAACAACCAGTCAACTACAACTGACGCTGATGACGCTGAAACAGTGGTCGAAAATCCTTATCTCTATGAAGAAGACCTGTTCCATCCTAACGATGCAGGATATGAAAAAATGGCAGAAGTACTTTTTCAAGCGATCCAAAAGAATGAATAAAGTAAAGTAAGGGAAGTGTTATCAATGGAAGAAAAGCAAAGAAGGAATATAAACAATAAACGGCAGCAAACCAATGGATGGAAATGGGCTTTTCTGACACTTTTGGCTGTCGTCCTAGGCATCATGATCTGGTTGATCTTGCAATTATCTGGGCCTTCGCCTGTTCAACAACAAAGCGCAAATCAGGAAGATCTTAATCAAATCAATGATACAGCAACCTTTCAAGTAACTGCAGAAAAAAAACAGATCAATCAATTGATCAATCAATATCTTGCTGAAGAAACACATAATAAAAGCGTTCAGTATCAATTTCAGCTGGCCGACCAAGCGCAATTAGCAGGAACATTTCGTGTTTTTGGAGTAGATGTACCTTTCCAGCTAGATTTAGATCCATTTGTGATGGAAAACGGCAATGTTCAGTTAAAAGCCAAACAAATCTCTTTGGGTAAACTTAACTTACCGATTCCTTTTGCAATGAAACAAATCGGTCAACAGTTAGCTTTACCAAACTGGGTAGAGATCCATCACAAAGAAGAAACCATTATCTTAAGATTAGATACTTTTTCTTTAAAAAGTGGTGTTTTCTTTTCAGCGGATCGGATCGATCTGGCCAATGATGATATTCGTTTGAATGTCTTTGTACCAAATAAAAAAAGTAGTGAAAGAGAGGAAGAAACCAATTGATCGAAACAGCCATATTTGCAGGCGGATGCTTTTGGTGTATGGTTTCGCCGTTTGATCAGCGACCAGGCATCAAAAAGGTCATCTCAGGCTATACTGGTGGGATAACAGAAAATCCAACTTACGAACAAGTAAAGACACAAGCGACTGGGCATACAGAAGCGGTAGAAATTACTTTTGATTCTACCATCATTTCTTATGCAGAATTGGTTGAGATTTATTGGCAACAGACAGACCCGACTGATGCAATGGGACAGTTCCAAGACCGAGGCAGCAACTATCGACCTGTGATTTTTGTTCAAAACAAAGAACAACGCAGTGTAGCAGAAATGTCCAAACGTCAATTGGAGCAAAGCGGAAAATTTAAGCAACCTATTGTCACAATGATCGAAGCAGCTGAGCCTTTTTATCCAGCTGAAGAAGAACACCAAGACTTTCATAGAAAAAATCCTGAACGCTACCAACAGGAAAAAGAAGAAAGAGCTGTCTATCTAAGTAAAGAAAGCCACTCATCTCCTATTCAAGAAATATAATAAGGATAGGAAACAGCTATTTATGCAGAAAGTAAATCAAAAAAGGAGTTGAAAGCAAATGAAACGTTCTTTTTACCATTACTTAATGACCGAAAGAGATCCGCACAAAAAAGATGCGGTGACATTGTTCGCTAATGATGCTTATTTGGACGATAGTTTTCCAAAACAATCAGAAAATTACCAAGAGATCAGTCAGTACCTAGAATTAAATGGCAGCTACCTCAGCAGTATGACAATTTTTGATGAAGCTTGGGAAAGATACCAACAGCAAGAAATATAAGAAAAACTTTTTTCTTGATAGTTGGAAAGGTTTTTCGTCCTTTGGGATCGTCTATGTTATACTACTGAAGAAGGAAAAAGACAATTAGGAGGAAAGAAAGATGAGTACACATATTGGTGCTAAAGAAGGACAGATCGCTGAAACTGTTTTGCTGCCTGGAGATCCATTGCGAGCGAAGTACATTGCTGATACTTTTTTAGAAGATGTAGAGCAGTATAATACAGTGAGAAATATGCTTGGATATACTGGAACTTATAAAGGGCAACGCATCTCAGTCCAAGGAACTGGAATGGGGATTCCTTCCATAATGATCTATGCCGAAGAATTAATACAAGCTTATCAAGTTCAAAACTTGATCCGTGTTGGAACAGCAGGCGGGATGAAGCCGGATATCCACGTCCGCGACGTTGTATTGGCTCAAGCAGCGACAACAGATTCCAGCATTATTGAAAATACCTTTAAAGGCCAAGTCCATTTCGCTCCGATCGCCGACTTTGATCTTTTGAAAGCTGCGTATGAAACAGGTATGGAAAAAGGTATGCACATCCGTGTTGGCAACGTTCTTTCGGCTGACCGCTTTTATAACGAAGAATTGGATAAAAAGAAATTAGCTGATTATGGTGTGATGGCAGTTGAAATGGAAGCCGCTGGATTATATACTCTAGCAGCCAAATATAATCGCAGAGCACTAGCCGTATTAACGATCAGCGATCATTTATTGACAGGAGAAGAAACGACCGCAGAAGAGCGTCAAACAACTTTTAATGATATGATGGTCATTGCTTTAGAAGCAGCTCTAAAGATGAATAAATAACCGAATAATGCTACTGGTTAAACAGGATAAAAATGAAAGGAGAATCTGATGAAAGACGAGCCTGAAAAAAAGCAGCAAAAAAAAGTCCCGATTTCTCTTTATCTTCTTTCGCTTATTGTAGTGGCTTTACTTTCTATCGGAGGTACGATTTGGCTATCTTCTAATGGAAAGGCAAAAGTAGATGAAGCAGCTATTCAGCAAGAAAATGCTACCTCTCAAACTAAAAATGACGAGTTTGCTAAGCTTGAATCAGTTTATCAAACCATTTTGTCAAGGTACTACCAAAAAGTTGACGGAGATCAGTTGATCGAAGGTGCATTGAGTGGAATGACAAAAGCTTTGGGAGATCCTTATACAGATTATATGAACGTTTCTGAAACAAGTGACTTAAACGAAAGCATCAACGCTTCGTTTGAAGGCATCGGTGCAGAAGTGATGAAACAGGGTGACTTTGTTCAAATCGTTTCGCCAATCGCTGGTTCTCCAGCTGAAAAAGCTGGTTTACAACCGAATGATATTATTTTGAAGGTAGATGATACAGAGCTGACTGGGATGACGTTGAACGAAGCTGTTTCACATATCAGGGGTGAGAAAGGCACGAGCGTTACTTTAACCATTCAAAGAAACGGTCAAACCTTTGAAGTTAAAGTAGTTCGAGATACCATTCCGATCGAAACAGTCAATGGAACATTAGATAAAAAAGACGCAACAATCGGTCATATTACGATTACGAATTTTTCTGATCCAACTTATGATGAACTTGTTCAGACAGTAACCGACTTAAGAAGCCAAGGCGCAAAAGCTTTTGTTTTTGATGTACGTTCCAATCCAGGCGGGTTATTGCAAACAGCTCTCATGATCTCTAACATGTTCTTAGAAGATGGAGATACCATTGTTCAGACACAAGAAAAAGGTGAAAAGCCAGTTGCAACCCTTGCAGATGATGAAACTTATGGCGACTTCAAAATCAACGAACCTTCTGTTTTGCTTGTCAATGAAGGTAGTGCCAGCGCATCTGAGATTTTAGCAGGAGCTTTAAAAGAATCTGCGGGAATCCCGATCATCGGAACCAAAACTTTTGGTAAAGGAACTGTCCAATCTGTTTTGAGCTTTGAAGATGAAAGTGAATTAAAACTGACCATTGGTAAGTGGCTGACACCAAAAGGCGAATGGATCAACGAAAAAGGCGTTGAACCAGATCAGACAGTGAAATTGCCTGATTATGCAGAATTGATGGTCATCAACCCTGCTGAAACCTACCAAAAAGGTGATCTATCTGATGAAGTCAAGAATCTCGAATCTGTCATGAAGGCTTTGGGATATACTACTACGGCAGATGGCAGCTATGATGGAGAAACTGTTGCTGCTGTAAAACAATTCCAAAGTGATCATAAATTGAAAGAAGACGGTATCGTAACGGGGGAAACAGCTTCTGCTCTAGTGAATGACTTGCGCAAGAAGATCGAAGAAAATGATACGCAATACGAAGCAGCGATGCTTTACCTCCAAGAACATTAATAAAAACCGTCATTAGAAATGGACTGGAAGAGACTTTCTGCACAGGATGGATGTGAAAGAAAGTCTCTTTTTTCGTCTATTGATAGGCGTACAGGTTGTCAAAAAGTGGTTCTTCCTCTTTTAACGTTGGTAAAGAAATTTCTTACGGTCGATGGGCTAGTGATGGAAAGCCATGAGAACACATTGAGCCGAAAATCGCGTCTCAATGCTTGCAAGCTTCAAACTTAGTGTTAACGGCTAAAGCCTAACACTAAGTGATTCACATTGCATCTTTTTCCATGGCTATCAGTAGCCCTATGCGCCTCCTGAAATTTCTAGAAATTGGTTTCTAACGAGCTTAGCATTAAAAAAATGATTTTTTACAGACCAACGTTAAATATTGTAGAACCCAAAAAGTCCTAAAAAACGGTATCAAAAAATAAAAAAATAGTTATTCTGATCATTTTTTAGTATGATAAATAAAAAGATGTGTTTGGAGAGATCAGAATGCAGGAGAAATGGAAGGAAAAGTTAAAAGTTTGGCTGAAAGCGGCTATCATCGCTGGATTGCTGACACTGATTTTGAGAAATTTTATCTTCCTACCAATTTCTGTTAGTGGTTCATCAATGATTCCGACCATTGATGAAAGCGATCAGCTGATCGTAGAGACCGTTTCTTCTATTGAACGGTTTGATGTCGTGGTTTTCCGTGATGAAACAGGTCGTCCGCTTGTAAAAAGGGTGATCGGTCTTCCAGGAGAACATCTGCGGTTTGAAAATGACCAGCTTTATATTGATGAGCGGCCGATAGACGAGCCATTTTTGGATAATGCTTTTGTGAAAGAAGCGGGAGGAATCTGGACCTCAGATTTTACTCTTGAAAGTTTGACGGGCAAAATGACCATTCCAAAAGGAGAATACTTTGTTATGGGAGACAATCGACGACTGAGCAATGATAGTCGTTATTTTGGTCCCATCAAAGCCGATGCAATCATTGGAGAAGTGATCATGGTTTATTATCCATTCGATCAAATCCGAATCATAAAATAGATGGGAAGAAAGCAGGGAAATCAATTGAATGAGACAAATGAAGCAAAGAAAAACACTTATGAACCTAGAAGAGATAAACACGATCCAAAAAATAAGCAGCCGCAAAGTTCAAGGGGAAATGAGTGGTTAAGTACCCTTTTGTATATTGGTGCTGCTGTCCTTGTTTTTTTTCTTATTCGTCATTTTGTATTTGCACCAGTTAGCGTAGATGGCGATTCTATGGTTCCTACTCTGCATCATCAAGATCGCTTGATCCTAAATAAGATGTCTTCGATCGATCGCTTTGATATCGTAGTATTTGATGCACCAGATGATCCTGGTAAACAGTACATCAAACGAGTCATTGGACTTCCAGGAGACACAGTAGAAGTTCGTGATGATGTCTTATATATTAATGGAAAAGCCTATTCTGAAGATTACTTAGATCCTAGTCAGTATCATTTAGAAGAATGGGAAAATTTCACAGAAGATTTTTCCTTGAGTTTGCTGACGGGCATTCAAGAAGTTCCAAAAGATGACTATTTTGTAATGGGAGACAACCGTTTGAATTCTAAAGATAGTCGTTCATTTGGTTTTGTTTCCGCAGATGAATTAGTTGGTACGACTAACTTTCGCATTTGGCCATTAGGTGATTTTGGGAAGATCGATCAATAAAAAATGAAAAGTTTAAATAGAAAAAGGACGTGAACAAATGCCGATTCAATGGTACCCGGGACATATGGCGAAAGCCCGGAGAGAAGTAACAGAAAAATTAAAAATGGTGGATATTGTATTTGAACTGGTAGATGCTCGTATTCCAGCTTCAAGCAGAAATCCTATATTGGATGAGATCATTCAACAAAAGCCTCGCATATTGATTTTAAATAAAAGTGATCTAGCAGATAGCTATAAAACAAAACAATGGGTAACTTATTTTGAACAACAAGGAATTCCAGCTGTGCCTATCGTTGCTCAAGAGGGAAAAGGAATCAAAGAGATCACTCAAGTTGCAAAAAAATTAATGGAGCCTAAGTTTGAGCGTATGGCGGAAAAAGGAATGAAACCACGTGCGATTCGAGCGATGAGTATAGGTATCCCGAATGTCGGCAAATCTACCGTGATCAACCGATTGGTCAAAAAAAATATTGCAAAAACAGGGAACAAACCTGGCGTAACAAAAGCACAACAATGGTTAAAATTTGGCAAAGAAATCGAATTGCTAGATACCCCAGGAATCTTATGGCCAAAATTTGAAGATCCTTTAGTCGGAGAAAAATTAGCCTTAACTGGCGCAATCAAAGATTCGCTGCTCCATATGGATAATATCGCCCTGTATGGTATTAAAGAGCTCAAAGCGTCTTATCCTCATGCATTGATCGAGCGTTATGGATTATCAGAAGAGGACCTGACTTTAGACGATCCATCATTGTTGATGCTAATTTCTGAGAAACGTGGTTTTAAAGATGATTATGACCGTGCTAGTGAAATGATCGTCAATGAAATACGCAGTGGAAAATTGGGACGATTTACATTAGATGATGTACCAGCAAAAGAAGGGGCTTTAGATGACGAACGAACAACAAAAGAAAATGACAATAGCTGAAGTGAAGCAATTATTAGGAACTTTGACGGATCCATCAGATGCACATTTTTCACTCCTACGTTCGGATACGCGTAAAGGTGTGATCCAAGCTATTTCACAATGGGAAAAAAAACTGCAAAGAAAACAATTGGCTGAAGAACAGTTTCAAGAAAGATTACAGTATGAAAAAAAGATCTGGGATACTGGCAAAATGCATGTTGCTGGTATAGATGAAGTTGGGCGCGGTC
Organism: Pisciglobus halotolerans; assembly: GCF_900113675.1. Classification (GTDB taxonomy): domain Bacteria; phylum Bacillota; class Bacilli; order Lactobacillales; family Carnobacteriaceae; genus Pisciglobus; species Pisciglobus halotolerans. The sequence goes on along the minus strand of NZ_FOQE01000005.1, from coordinate 85,729 downwards.
CACTTGCTGGACCAGTTGTTGCGGCAGCTATCGTTTTACCGTCTGATTTTCATGTCCTTGGTGTGAATGACTCTAAACAGTTGTCAGCGGTCAAACGAGAGGAATTATTCCAAGAAATAAAAGAAGCAGCAATTGCTATCGGAATCGGAGTTGTCTCGGCAGGGGTTATTGACCAAATCAATATCTATGAAGCTTCTAAAAAAGCAATGATCCAAGCCGTTGAAGAGCTAACCATTACGCCAGATCATTTGCTCATTGATGCTATGCGTTTACCGCTGTCTATTCCTCAAGAAAAAATCATTAAAGGGGATGCACATAGCATTTCTATTGGTGCTGCCAGTATCATTGCAAAAGTCACGCGAGACAGAATGATGATGGATTATGACAAAGCTTATCCTGGTTATGGTTTTACCAAAAATGCCGGTTATGGAACAAAAGAACATTTAGCTGGATTAAAGCAACAAGGACCTTCTCCTATCCATCGCCTAAGTTTTGCTCCTGTGCGTGAAGCTCAGCACTCCTTATTGTTTTAGCCATTCCTATCAAAGACAAAAAAGAGTTGAGAGGATGTTCTCGACTCTTTTTTGTGATGGCTTTTTCTTTTTTGCACACATTTTTTATGCTAACAGCATCAAAACAGATTTGAAGACAATGTAAAGCAAAAGACAATCATTTAAAAAATGAAAATCCTTTTTCTTGCGTAAACTATTCTTTAGAAGAATATGTTTAAGAAAGAGGGCTTAATATGTTATTAGAAAATTTAAGAGAAGACATTTTTCACTTGGCGATGTGCAAAGGTGTACGCTCAGGCCAGCTTCTTCAGATGGTAGCGATTAAAATAGATGATCCTTACTGTTCATTGACAGATCTTTGTCAAAAAGCTGGTTTAACAAGGAAAAACCGTGAATTATTTATAAACAGTTATCAAATCTTTCCGCTTGAAGAGAAACTAAAAGAACATCAAGAAAAGCGCATTGGATGGCTAACGATTTTAGACCCAGCATATCCTCAGTATCTAAAACAGATCTATGATCCGCCAGTTATTTTATTTTATCAAGGACAGCTCTCTTTACTCCAAAATGATTTACTTTCTGTTGTCGGAGCAAGAGAGCATAGCACTTATGGGACCTCAGTTGTAAAAGCATTAGTCCCTGAGTTGGTCCAGAATCATCTGACGCTTGTCAGCGGATTAGCAAAAGGAATTGATCAACTCGTCCATCAGCAAACGATCGTTCATGCTGGTCATACGATTGCTGTGATCGGTACAGGATTGGATTGCTACTATCCATTTGAAAATCGTTCACTTCAAAAAGAAATCGCCCAACATCAGCTACTGCTTTCAGAATATCCAGCAGGAACCAAACCTAGAAGAGCGCATTTCCCAATGCGAAACCGAATTATTGCCGGTCTGTCTTTAGGCACACTTGTCATTGAAGCAAAGTACCGCAGCGGCAGTTTGATTACTGCTCAATCTGCTTTAAATGAGGGAAGAGAAGTATTTGCCATTCCAGGAGATATTTTCAATCCTTTTGCTGTTGGAACAAATGATCTCATTCAACATGGTGCAGTTTGTGTAACAACTGTAAATGACATTCTTCAAAATCTTTCAAAAGAAAGTTAAATCTACGAAAAAATAAAAAACTTTCGTTTGCTTAAATCATACACTCAGCGAACATGTGAGATAGCAAACAAACGTGCATTTTATCAGCTTCGGCACCGAATAAAGCGGCCTGTTTTTCAGTTCTTTTTCTAGCCATCAATAAAAAAAGAGAAAACAGAGCGGTTGACAAACCCTATTCAAATGGCATAATATGATTTACGATTCCGTCATTGAAAGAAAGAAGGACCAAAAAGCTCATTTGAAAGGGGCACTTTTTATTGGCTTATAAATATTTAGTAATTGTAGAATCTCCAGCCAAAGCAAAAACGATTGAAAAGTATTTAGGTAGAAATTACAAAGTAGTCGCAAGTTTAGGGCACATTCGTGATTTGCCAAAAAGTCGCATGGCAATCGATACAGAAAATGACTACCAACCAGACTATATCTCGATTAGAGGAAAAGGTCCATTAATTAAAGAATTAAAAAAATATGCAAAAAAAGCGGATAAAGTTTATTTGGCAGCCGACCCGGATAGAGAAGGGGAAGCCATCGCTTGGCATTTATGTTACTTGCTTGGACTCGATACCCAAGATAAAAATCGAGTTGTTTTTAATGAAATTACAAAAGAGGCTGTCAAAGGAGCCTTTAAAGAACCGCGTACGATCAACATGGATCTTGTTGATGCGCAACAAGCTAGACGGATTCTTGATCGATTGGTAGGATATACCATCAGTCCTATTTTATGGAAGAAAGTAAAAAAAGGTCTAAGTGCAGGTCGTGTACAATCAACTGCACTTAAGCTCGTTTGTGACCGTGAACAAGAAATCAAAGCTTTCAAACCAGAAGAATACTGGACGATCGACGGTAATTTCAAAAAAGGAACGAAAAAATTTAAAGCTTCATTTTACAAATTGAATGGAAAGAAAGCATCATTAAAAGATGCTCAGGCTGCTCAGCAAGTGCTGCAACAATTAGATGGTGATGAATTTGATGTCGTGAAAGTTTCTAAAAAAGAAAGAAAACGAAATCCTTCCCTGCCGTTCACCACAAGTTCTATGCAACAGGAAGCAGCACGCAAAATCAACTTTAAAACCCGTAAAACGATGATGATCGCTCAACAATTGTATGAAGGGATCTCACTTGGACGCGGTGGGTCAGTAGGTTTGATCACCTATATGAGAACGGACTCTACGCGAATCGCAGACAGTGCTAAAAAAGATGTGCATCAATATATTACCGATACATTTGGAGAAAATTTTGCAAATGCTGCTCCACGCAAAGGTAAAAAAGCTGAAAATGCGCAAGATGCCCATGAAGCGATACGGCCGTCCAGTGTGTTTAGAACGCCAGAAGAGATCAAACAATATTTGAGCAAAGATCAGTTTAAGCTATACCAATTGATTTGGTCCCGTTTTGTTGCCAGCCAAATGAAGCCGGCTGTTTTTGACACGATGACGGTTGACTTAGAACGAAACCAAGTTTTGTTTAGAGCAAATGGACAGAAATTAAAATTTGCCGGCTATCAAAAAGTTTATATAGAAGGAACAGATAACGGAAAAACAGAAAAAGAAAATATGCTGCCAGAAATGGAAAAAGGAGATACAGTAAAATCTGTTGACATTGAACCTAAACAGCACTTTACGCAGCCTCCAGCTCGTTTTTCAGAAGCCACGCTGATCCGTACGTTAGAAGAAAATGGTGTTGGAAGACCTTCAACGTATGCACCAACGATCGATACCATCCAAAGAAGATATTATGTCAAACTTCAAAGCAAGCGTTTTGAACCAACTGAATTGGGTGAGATCGTTAACCAAATGGTCAGTGATTTCTTCCCACAAATCGTTGATGTTCACTTTACTGCCGAAATGGAAAAAGACTTAGATGAAGTTGAAGCAGGTAAAGAAGATTGGGTCAAAGTTATCGACGAGTTTTACAAACCTTTTGAAAAAACGGTAGCCATCGCAGAAGAAAAAATGGAAAAAATCCAGATCAAAGATGAGCCAGCTGGTTTTGATTGTGATGTTTGCGGGCATCCAATGGTGATCAAAATGGGAAGATACGGTAAATTTTATGCTTGCAGCAATTTCCCTGAATGTCGTAATACTAAAGCAATCGTCAAAGAAATCGGCGTAACTTGCCCAACTTGCGGCAAAGGACAAGTGATTGAACGAAAATCTAAAAAGGGCCGAATTTTCTATGGCTGTGACCGCTATCCTGAATGTGAGTTCATTTCATGGGACAAACCAATTGGCCGTAACTGTCCTAAATGTGATCACTATTTGGTAGAGAAAAAAGCAAAAGGCGGAAAACAAGTGGTTTGCAGCAACTGTGAATATAAGGAAGCTGTTCAGAAATAAATAGAGTCAAACCCTTGAAGTGATGCACCTTTTAAGAATTGGTTAAACTTGGTCAAATGATTGTAATCCCTTTGCTGATATGATAAAGTTATTTTGTCGTATGAGTGGAGGGGTTTTTTTGAACAATCAAGAGTTGATGACTTTTTTCTTAAACTATCTTATTTCTGAACGTGATTATTCAATATTGACCAAAAAAGCATATGAAGAAGACATCTTATATTTTGCCTCTTTTTTAAAGCGCACAGGGGAAGAATCTTTTACAGCTGTTACTGTCCAAGATGTCCGTATTTATTTAGGAGAGCTGAATGAACAACAATTGAGCCGCAACTCTGTTTCTAGAAAAATTTCAAGTTTGCGGGCTTTTTATCAATTTTTATTAAGAAACCAAATCGTCGAAAGCAATCCATTTTCTTATGTCCAAATGAAAAAGAAAACGCTTCGTCTACCGAAGTTTTTCTATGAAAAAGAACTTGATGCATTATTTGAAGCTGTCGAGGGTGATTCTCCTTTAGACCATCGTAATGCTGCTTTGCTTGAGATTTTATATGGTACGGGTATTCGCGTTAGTGAATGTCGTAACATAGAAATGAATGATATTGATTTTGATATGAGTGTCCTGTTGATTCACGGTAAGGGAAATAAAGAACGCTATGTGCCATTTGGTCATTATGCAACAGAAGCGTTAAGAACTTACCTAGAAAAAGGACGTACACTATTGATGAAAAAGCACCATAAAGAACATCCTTTTTTATTTGTCAATCATTATGGTGATCCTATCACTTCTGCTGGTATTGAATATGTTTTGAATCAGATCATTAAGAAAAGCAGTTTGACTTCTGATATCCATCCTCATATGCTGCGGCACACGTTCGCTACGCACTTGTTGAATAATGGGGCTGATATGCGAACGGTACAAGAACTGCTTGGACATGCTAGTTTGTCTTCCACACAGATTTATGCGCATGTCACGAAAGAACATTTACAAAAAGATTACCGGCATTTTCATCCCCGTGCTTGAAACGGGAAAGACAAATAGCCGAATGGAGGAAAGAACATGACAGAATTTCATTCTACAACAATATTTGCTATCCAACATAATGGAAAAAGTGCAATGGCTGGAGACGGTCAAGTCACGATGGGTGAACAAGTGATTATGAAAGGCACCGCTAAGAAAGTACGCCGCATCTATAATGATGAAGTCATCGTAGGCTTTGCCGGTAGCGTGGCTGATGCTTTTACATTGGAAGAAAAATTTGAAGGTAAATTGAATCAATATAAAGGTAATTTGACACGAGCTGCAGTTGAACTCGCTCAAGAATGGCGCACAGACAGAGCCATGCAGAAGTTAGAAGCGTTATTGATCGTTATGAATAAAGACGAAATGTTGCTCGTTTCTGGTAATGGTGAGGTCATTCAACCAGATGATGGCATCCTCGCAATTGGTTCAGGCGGAAACTTCGCCTTATCAGCAGGTCGTGCCCTTAAAAGACATGGTGAAAATTTGTCAGCAACTCAAATTGCTAGAGAAAGTTTAGAAATTGCTGCTGATATTTGCGTATTCACTAACCACAACATCATCGTAGAGGAATTTTAAAAGATTTATTGGAAAGTTTTTCTCAAAGTATAAACAAGGACGTGAAAAGATGAAAACTCAAGGAAATATGAAACCAAGAGAAATCGTTTCGGAATTAGACAAATATATCATCGGACAGGACGCAGCTAAAAAATCTGTTGCCGTGGCCCTTAGAAATCGGTATCGCCGGTTGCAGCTCGATGATGAAATGCAAGAAGAGATCACACCAAAAAATATTTTGATGATTGGACCAACTGGTGTAGGGAAAACAGAAATTGCGCGTCGTTTGGCAACGATCGTTCACTCACCTTTTATAAAGGTCGAAGCAACAAAATTTACTGAAGTTGGTTACATCGGTCGTGATGTAGAATCCATGGTCAGAGACCTAGTAGAATCTGCCATTCAATTGGTTAAAAAACAGCAATACGCTCGTGTTTATACACAAGCTGAGAAAAAAGCGATCGATCGCGTCGCTAAGATTTTAATACCAGGCATCAAAAAAGAAAAAAGACAAAGTAATGCGGCAAATAACCCATTTGGCGCAATGTTCCAAAATATGGGGATCAACCCTAATCAATTGTCGGGCGAAGAACCAGAAGAGGAAGAAGAAGTGACAGCTGAAATTTCAGCTGACCGTGATCGAATCAAACAACAGATTCGTGATGGACTTCTAGATAACCGGGAAGTAACGATCAAAGTCGTTGAACAGAAGAAACCTGTAAACACTCCTATGAATGCGGGTATGGAACAGATGGGAATCGATTTATCTGAAACATTAGGGGCTTTGTCTCCTAAGAAAAAAGTTGAGCGGAACGTTACAGTCAGAGAAGCGATTGATGTGTTTGTCCAAGAAGAATCTGAAAAATTAGTAAATAACGAAGACATTCATGCAGAAGCTCTTGATCTAGCTCAAAGTGCCGGCATTATTTTTATCGACGAAATCGACAAAATCACTTCTAAAGGACAAAATGATGGGACAGTTTCTCGTGAAGGGGTACAAAGAGATATCTTGCCAATCGTTGAAGGTTCTCAAGTCAATACAAAATATGGTTCAATCCATACAGATCATATCTTATTCATTGCCTCAGGAGCTTTCCATGTGTCTAAACCAAGCGACTTGATTCCAGAGCTGCAAGGACGGTTCCCGATTCGTGTTGAATTAGAAGATTTGACAAAAGATGACTTTGTCAAGATCTTAACTGAGCCAAATAACGCCTTGATCAAACAATACCGTGAAATGCTCAAAACTGAAAACATTGATATGACCTTTACGTATGAATCGATTGAACGAATCGCAGAGATTGCGTATGAAGTGAATAGCGAGACAGATAACATTGGTGCTCGACGCTTACACACGATCTTAGAAAAAGTTCTAGAAGATCTGCTATTCGAAGCACCTGATATGCAAATGGGTGAAATCACCATTACAGAAAATTATGTAGACGACAAATTGAAGCACATTGCTTCTGATAAAGACTTAAGTCGCTATATTCTTTAGGAATAAGCAGGTTGGAGGAAAAAGATGAATGAAGGTTTGCTTGAAAAAATAAGAAAAATGAATCGAGTACTACAAACCTCTGGCGGGATCGTTGAAACAAATCTTGAAGTGGAAGATTTGCCTTTCACAGAAATGATGAATATCTTAGGAGATATTTTGAATGCCAATACCTATTTGATTGATGCGACTGGCAAGTTGCTTGGTTATTACGAAAAGCATCATATCAATAATGAACGAGTCAAGCAAATGCTGAACAATAAACAATTTCCTGCTGCTTATGCTTCTAGTATGCTGGAGATTACTCGTACTTCTTCAAATATCGGTATTGAAAGTGAATATACAGTTTTCCCAACTGAATCACGCGACTTATTTGCCAATGGATTGACGACGATTATTCCGATATTCGCAGCTGGTGACAGACTGGGTACATTGTTGCTGGCTCGAATGGAACCTGAATTCAATAATGATGACTTGATCTTAGCAGAACACGCTTCTGCTTTGACTGGCATCGAAGTATTAAATAAGAAAAATAATGAGATCGAAAAAGCGACTCGAGATGAAGCTATGATCAATATGGCTTTAAATACCCTCTCCTATAGTGAATTAAAGGCTTTAAAAGCTGTTTTTGAACAATTAGACGGGTTAGAAGGCAGGTTAACGGCCTCTAATGTAGCTGATCGTATAGGTGTCACTCGTTCTGTCATTGTAAATGCTTTAAGAAAAATAGAATCAGCCGGTATTGTTGAATCGCGTTCTTTAGGAATGAAAGGAACCTTTATTCATATCAATAATCCTAACATCTTAAAAGCTTTAGGGATCGACAGATAACAACACGCTTATTTTCCCAAAATGGGTTTCACAAGCAATTTAAAATTTTTGTGGAGCCTGTTTTTTTATTTGAACGCTCAAAGGAGGATCATGATGGCAATTTATCTTAAATCAGACCAATTAACTGTGACCATTACGGAACAAGGTGCTTAATTGACTAGTATCAAGCATCGTAAAACAGGAATAGAGTACTTATGGCAAGGAGACCCTGACTATTGGGGCCGACATGCTCCTGTTTTATTCCCCATTGTGGGTCGTTTAAAAAATAACCAATATACTTATCAAGGAAAGACCTATTCACTCAATCAGCATGGTTTTGCTCGCGATCAAGTCTTTCAAGTCGTATCGCAAAATGAAAATGAAGCCACGCTCCAACTAACAGCGACAGAAGAAACAAAAAGCCGTTATCCATTTGATTTTTCTTTGCTGATTCGATATGTTGTGTCTGAAAATTCAGTACAAGTAACCTATGCAGTGGAAAATCGTGACACAGAAGAAAAGATGTACTTCTCGATCGGAGCGCATCCAGGATTCAATGTGCCATTAACTGATACGACTTCTTTTGAAGATTATTACCTTAGTTTCCTGCCAAGAGAAACTAGAAAGTTGATTCCATTAGAAGGTCTCTTTGTTGATACAGCTAATAAAACCATCGGACAAACAAATACACCGATGGCCTTATCCAGAAAACTTTTTGAACACGATGCTTTGATTTACGAAACAGCTGGCACAAATACATTCTCGATCGAGTCAGATAAGACAACACACAAAGTAAGTGTCACATTCGAAGATTTTCCTTATACCGGAATTTGGTCTGTTGCCCAAAAAGAAGCTCCTTTTGTATGTATCGAGCCTTGGTTCGGCATTGCAGATACCACCGATGCAAGCGGGAAATTAGAAGAGAAAACCGGGATTCAGAGTTTAGAGCCTCAACAAAATTTTGAAGCTCATTATCAAATTACTGTTGATTGATGGAAGTGAATGATTGAATTGCTGATCAATTATGGGTAAACAAAAACACTTTAAAGGTTTGAACCCTTAAAGTGTTTTTTCATTGTTCTTTTTATTTATTCTCTTTTTTATAACCGTATCCGAAAGGCACTTTGCTTTCTGTTCCATTTTTGATGCGCTGAATATTGGCTCGATGACGATAAATGATAAAGATAGCCAAAACAAAGGCAATCAGCGTGAGGATCCAATCATGGATAAACAATGTCGTGATCGCAATTAAAACAAGGGATAACATGCTTGAAAAGCTCACCATTCTAGAAAAGTATAAAATCACCAAAAATAAGGCTGCACAGAACAGGAAAAATGGCGGGTTATAAGCCAACAGAACACCTGCACTAGTTGCAACAGCTTTTCCACCCTTAAACTGAGCAAAGATAGGATAAGTATGTCCTAAAATAGCGCCTAATCCAACCACCATTGGATTTAGACTAGAATGAAAAAAATAAGGCAAACTAGCTGCTAAAGTTCCTTTTAAAACATCGGCTAATAGTACAGCAATCCCTGCTTTGACACCAAGGACGCGAAAGGTGTTCGTCGTACCTGTATTTCCGCTACCATGTTTACGAATGTCTGTATGGTAGAATTTTTTTCCGATCCATACACCTGAAGGGATCGAACCGAGAAAATAAGAAAGAACAAATAGAATAATCGATGTCACGAAATCTTTTCTCTCCTTCATTGAACCGTTTCTTTTGACGTCTTATTTTAACACTTATTTGTTGTAATTGCTATCTTCTCAGGGAAATATAGTGTAATTCATTGGATTGTTTGCTATAATAAAGGGAACACTTATTCGCATCGCCAGACTGATTTTTAGAGGAAAGTCCTTTTTGATTCAATTGTTTGTCACCTCATCATTCTTTAAAGCAGTCTGCGACTGTTTTATTTTTCTTTTTTTTTAAAAGAGATTAGCGTATGATAGAATAGGTGTTTCTCGGGAAAGATGACAGAAACGATAATACAGTAAAATGGTATAAGGAGTTTTGCAAGTATGCCAAAGAAAAAATATGAATATAATGATGCTTCTATCCAAGTTCTAGAAGGATTAGAAGCAGTGAGAAAAAGACCTGGTATGTATATTGGGTCTACAGATACACGTGGTTTGCATCACCTTGTTTATGAAATCGTCGATAACTCAGTAGATGAAATTTTATCCGGTTTCGGTAATGAGATCACTGTGACGATCCACAAAGACAATAGCATCTCTGTCCGCGACAATGGGCGAGGAATGCCAGTTGGTATGCATGCTTCAGGAATTCCAACGATTCAAGTTATTTTTACCGTTTTGCATGCCGGTGGTAAATTCGGTCAAGGCGGATATAAAACATCAGGCGGACTGCATGGTGTAGGAGCCAGTGTGGTTAATGCCTTGTCTGAAAAGCTGTCCGTTTCCGTTATTCGAGACGGTTTTAAATATACTCAGCAATTTATAAATGGCGGAAAACCAAAAGGCGGTTTAAAAAAAGAAAAGACAAGCAGTAAGAAAAATGGTACGCTCGTTCACTTTAAACCTGACCAAACCATCTTCTCTACCTCTCAATTCTCTTATGATACGTTATCTGAACGTTTAAGAGAATCTGCTTTTCTATTAAAAGATGTTCGAATCGAGTTGATCGATGAACGAACAGACAAATCGGATGTTTTTCACTATGAAGAAGGAATCAAAGAATTTGTTGACTATTTGAATGAAGACAAAGATACGTTAATACCTGTTGCCTATTTTTCAGGATCCAACAATGGCATCGAAGTTGAATTTGCTTTTCAATATAATGACGGCTATTCAGAAAATGTGTTGTCATTTGTGAATAATGTGCGGACAAAAGATGGCGGGACACATGAGGCAGGGATGAAAACCTCTATGACGAAATCTTTTAACGAATATGCCCGTAAAGTCAATTTGTTGAAAGAAAAAGATAAAAACCTAGAAGGCAGCGATGTACGTGAAGGGCTGACGGCTATCATCTCTGTGCGGATCCCTGAAGATCAATTGCAATTTGAAGGCCAAACGAAAAGTAAATTAGGGACTCCTCAAGCTCGCTCAGCAGTAGATAATGTGCTAGGAGAAAAACTGAGCTATTATTTAATTGAAAATGGCGATCAGAGCCGGCAACTGGTACGTAAATCGATCAAAGCGAGAGAAGCTAGAAATGCTGCGCGAAAAGCACGCGATGAAAGCCGTAACGGCAAGAAACGCCGCAAAGGAGAATCTTTGTTGTCAGGAAAGCTAACACCTGCTCAAAGTAAAAATGCAAAGAAAAATGAATTATATCTGGTAGAAGGAGATTCTGCTGGCGGTTCAGCAAAACAAGGACGAGACCGCAAGTTTCAAGCCATCTTGCCTTTGCGAGGGAAAGTCATCAATACGGAAAAAGCCAATATTCAAGACATTTTAAAAAATGAAGAAATCAACACCATGATCTATACGATCGGTGCCGGTGTGGGACCTGAATTTGACTTGAATGATTGCAACTATGACAAAATCATTATTATGACTGATGCAGATACAGACGGTGCTCATATTCAAGTTCTACTCTTAACTTTCTTTTATCGGTATATGAAACCATTGATTGAAGCTGGCAAAATTTATTTAGCTTTGCCGCCTTTATATAAACTATCAAGAGGCAGCGGAAAAAAAGAAAAAATCACCTATGCTTGGACCGATGAAGAATTAGCAAAAGTGTCTAAAACGTTTGGGAAAAATTATACGTTGCAACGCTATAAAGGGTTAGGGGAAATGAATGCAGAACAATTATGGGAAACAACGATGGACCCAGAGACAAGAACATTGATCCGTGTGCGCATCGATGATGCAGCTCAAGCAGAACGCCGTGTTTCTGTTTTGATGGGGAACAAAGTTGAACCTAGAAGAAAGTGGATCGAATCTCATGTAGAATTCTCGCTTGAAGAAGATGGTAGTATTTTAGAAAACAGCCAAATCATGAACGATTCTGAATTAGTGAACGAAGGAAGTGCAATCAGTGGAGAATAGAGCTGAAATTCAAGAATTAACATTAGAAGAAGTGATGGGGGATCGCTTTGGACGTTATTCGAAATATATTATCCAAGAGCGAGCACTCCCAGATATCCGCGATGGTTTGAAACCAGTTCAAAGACGTATTTTATTCGCCATGAACCAAGATGGAAATACGGCAGACAAGGGATTTCGTAAATCAGCTAAAACAGTCGGAAATGTCATCGGGAATTATCACCCACATGGCGATTCAAGTGTGTACGAAGCGATGGTCCGTTTAAGCCAAGACTGGAAACAACGTGAAGCGCTGATTGAAATGCATGGAAACAACGGAAGTATGGATGGAGATCCACCAGCAGCCATGCGTTATACAGAAGCCAGATTATCGCCAATTTCAGCAGAGTTGTTAAAAGATATTGAAAAAGAAACGGTCGACTTCGTTCTAAACTTCGATGATACGACAGAAGAGCCTATGGTTTTACCAGCCGGTTATCCCAATCTTTTGGTAAATGGTGCCACAGGCATCTCGGCTGGTTATGCAACAGATATCCCGACACACAACCTTGGGGAAGTGATTGATGCGACTGTGTACTTAGTTGACCACCCTGAGGCTGAATTGCCCAAATTGATGCAGTTTATCAAAGGACCGGATTTTCCTACAGGTGGGATTATTCAAGGTCTAGAAGGCATCAAAAAAGCTTATCGATCAGGAAAAGGAAAAATTATTGTTCGTTCGAAAACAGAGATCGAAGACTTGCGCGGCGGGAAACAGCAAATTGCTATTTCTGAGATTCCGTATGAAGTGAATAAAGCTGCATTGGTACGTAAGATGGATGAAGTCCGCTTAAACAAGAAAATTGAAGGTATTGCTGAAGTAAGAGATGAAACAGACCGCAATGGACTTCGCATCGTGATTGAACTGAAAAAAGAAGTGAATGCAGAAGGAATTTTAACGTATTTACTAAAAAATACTGATCTGCAGATCACTTACAACTTCAATATGGTTGCGATCGATGATAAGCGTCCTACATTAGTAGGTTTAAAACAGATGATCACCGCTTATTTAGAACATAAAACAGATATCGTCACAAGAAGAACCAAATATAATTTGCGTAAAGCCAATCATAGACAAGAAATCGTAGATGGTTTGATCAAAGCAATCTCTATATTAGATGATGTGATCAAAACGATCAGAGAAAGCAAAGATAAAAAGAATGCTAAGCAAAATATTATGACTGCCTTTGGTTTTACTGAAATTCAAGCGGAAGCGATCGTCTCTTTACAACTGTATCGTTTGACCAATACCGATATTACTGCTTTACAGAAAGAAGCAGAAGAGTTGAAAAAGCAGATCAAGAAGTACCATAAGATTCTAACTGATCCTTCTGAAATGGGGAAAGTCATTAAAAAAGAATTGAATGACGTGAAAAAAAGATATGCTAAACCCAGAATGACAGTGATCGAAGAAGAAATCGAGGAATTAAAAGTAGAAAAAGAAGTTTTAGTTCCAGAGGAAGATACAGTGGTATCTGTAACGAGTGAAGGCTATATCAAACGGACGAGTCTAAGATCTTACAGCGCCTCGCCTGCTGAAGAAATTGGATTAAAAGAAGGCGACTATCAAATTTTTGTACAGCAGATGACGACATTGGAACATGTCTTGATGTTTACAAACAAAGGGAATTTGATTTATCGGCCTGTTCATGAAATCACCGACTTAAGATGGAAAGATATGGGTGAACACTTATCTCAAACTGTGCGCTTAGAGACAGATGAAAGAGTATTGAAAGTATTTGGATTAGCAGAGTTTTCAGACAATGATGCTTTTGTGTTGATGACCCAAGAAGGGTATATCAAACAATCAGCTGCCGACCAATTTACTCCCACAAGAAGTTATAAAACCAAAAGCTCTGTCGCCATTAAATTAAAGACAGATACCGACCGAGTGCTCAATGTCATCAAAACTAATCCAAATGAAAAACAAGATATTTTCCTTGTATCTTATTTAGGTTTCGGGCTTAGATATGCTCTAGAGGAAGTACCAGTAGTTGGCGCTAAAGCTGCAGGTGTAAAGGCAATGAATTTGAAAAAAGAGGACCGTGTGATCAACGGCGCATTATTCAATACGTCTTCTGAAAAAGCTGAAGTGATGCTGCTGACTGAACGCGGAACCATTAAAAAAATGGATCTTAAAGCGTTTGATGTCTTGAGCAGAGCCAAACGAGGTTTACAAGTCTTAAGAGAACTGAAAAAGAATGCCCACCGTGTAGCTGATTTGATCGATGTACAGGAAAGCAATGAAAATACTTTTACGATCATGACCGATCAACAAAAAGAAATTTCTTTTGTGCCGAAAAAATTTGCGATTAGTGATCGCTACAGTAATGGATCCTTTATCCTAGATGAAAAAACAGATGGAAAACCAGTAAATATTAGAAAAGACGATCTTGTCTACATTGATCAAGAGGAAGAACATTAGTCAAAAAAAGAAGCTGACGCTTAATAGCGAACTCAGCTTCTTTTTTTGTCTTTTGATACCAAAGAAAGGATCAACTAGTTTCGTTATCAAAAAAGTTTTATTGTTCACAAGTGTTTCCTTATATTCTTTATTTAATTTTTTTATACTTAAATGTAATCGCAAACAAATTGATTATAAAAAGCTTTTAGATAAATGTAATGAAAGGATTGTCTTTAAAAAAATATGTGCTATAATGAGCATGTGAAAGCAATTACAATCAGCTTGATTCGATGGAGGGAAAAGCATGAAAGCATGGCAAGGATTTAAAGGAAGTAAATGGAAAGACAATGTAGACGTTCGGGATTTTATTCAACAAAACTATCAACCTTATAATGGCGATCAATCTTTTCTAGAAGGACCAACAGAACGCACTTCAGCGCTATGGGACCAAGTTTCAGCTTTAAACAAAGAAGAACGTGAAGCTGGCGGCGTACTAGATATGGACACAAAAATCGTTTCAACGATCACTTCTCATGAAGCTGGCTATTTGAATAAAGAATTAGAACAAATTGTCGGTTTCCAAACAGACAAACCATTTAAACGCAGCTTGCAGCCTTTTGGCGGAATCCGCATGAGCGAACAATCAGCTGAAGCTTACGGTTATGAAATCGACCCTGAAATTTCTCATATTTTCCGTCAATATCGTAAAACACATAATGATGGTGTATTCGACGTTTATACGCCAGAAATGAGAGCTGCACGTCGAACTGGAGTTATCACAGGGCTTCCAGATGCTTACGGTAGAGGCCGGATCATCGGAGACTATCGTCGAGTCGCACTTTATGGCCTCGATGCTTTGATCAAAGAAAAAGAAGCAGACAAAGCAAATAAAGGCTATGGCACTATGTCAAATGACGTTATTCGCGACCGTGAAGAAATCAGCGAACAAATTCGTGCCTTAAATGAATTAAAAGAACTTGGAACGATATATGGATTTGACTTAGCTAGACCTGCTGAAAATGCTAAAGAAGCTTTCCAATGGCTATACTTAGGTTACTTGGCAGCCGTTAAAGAACAAAACGGTGCCGCAATGTCACTTGGAAGAACATCAACTTTCTTAGATATCTATATTGAAAGAGATTTGAAAAATGGTCTATTAACTGAAACAGAAGCACAAGAAATTGTTGATCACTTTATTATGAAATTGCGTTTGGTTAAATTTGCGCGTACACCTGAATATAATGACCTATTTTCAGGCGACCCAACATGGGTAACAGAAGCAATCGGCGGTGTGGGAGAAGATGGCCGTCACATGGTAACAAAAAGCAGCTACCGTTTCTTGCACACTCTTTCAAACTTAGGACCAGCACCAGAACCAAACTTAACAGTTCTTTGGTCCACTCGTTTGCCAGAAAACTTTAAACGTTACTGCGCAGATGTTTCCATCCAGTCTAGTGCTGTTCAATACGAAAATGATGATATTATGCGTCCAGAGTGGGGAGACGACTATGGTATCGCTTGTTGTGTGTCTGCTATGCGGATCGGTAAGCAAATGCAGTTCTTTGGTGCGCGTGCAAATTTGGCGAAAGCTCTTTTATATGCAATCAATGGCGGAATAGATGAAAAAACCAAAGTTCAAACTGGACCAAAATTCCAACCGATCACTGCTGAATATTTAGATTATGATGAAGTGCTTGCTAAGTATGATGATATGCTTGAATGGCTAGCTGGTTTATATCTAAACACATTAAACGTGATTCATTATATGCATGATAAATACGCTTATGAAAGAATTGAAATGGCCTTACATGATTCAGAAATCATGCGGACAATGGCGACAGGAATTGCTGGATTCTCCGTTGCGATCGACTCTTTATCTGCGATCAAATATGCCAAAGTAAAAGTATTGCGGGATGAAGATGGATTAGCAGTAGATTATGAGATTGAAGGAGATTATCCAAAATACGGAAACAATGATGATCGTGCCGATCAAATCGGTGTCAACTTATTGAAATCCTTCATGACAAAAGTGAAAAAACATCCAGCTTATCGTGATGCACGTCATACTACTTCTATTTTGACGATTACATCAAATGTAGTATACGGTAAGAAAACAGGGAATACGCCTGATGGAAGAAGAGCTGGTGAACCATTTGCCCCAGGAGCAAACCCAATGCACGGACGCGACACTCATGGTGCTCTAGCAAGCTTGAGTTCTGTAGCTAAGATCCCTTATGAATACTCTTTAGATGGTATTTCAAATACTTTCTCAATTATTCCTAAAGCATTAGGAAAAGAAGACCAAGTTCAACAAGAAAACTTATCCAGCATGTTAGATGGATATGCTACGAAAGGCGGACACCATGTCAATATCAACGTGTTCAACAGAGAAACGTTGATCGATGCAATGGATCATCCAGAAAACTATCCTCAATTGACGATTCGTGTATCAGGATATGCTGTCAACTTTATTAAACTAACGCGTGAACAACAATTAGAAGTCATCAATCGTACAATGCACGAAAGCTTCTAAGCGACGTTTACACATCAAACACATAGGTAGGTAGAAAAAGGAGAGCAGAAATAAAATGTCAAAGCCAGTGATCGGATATGTTCATTCAACTGAAAGCTTTGGTTCAGTCGACGGGCCGGGCATTCGTTTTATCACTTTTATGCAAGGTTGCCGCATGCGGTGTGAGTTCTGCCATAACCCAGATACATGGAATATGGGCGGAGGCACGCCTTATACAGCTGATGAGTTGTTAGACGAGGCTTTGCAGTATCGTGACTTTTGGGGAGCGAAAGGCGGCATTACAGTCAGCGGAGGCGAACCACTACTGCATATTGATTTTTTGATCGAGTATTTCAAAAAAGCTAAAGAAGAAGGTGTTCATACAACTTTAGATACGTGTGGCCAACCATTCACTTATGACGAACCTTTCTTTAGCCGTTTTGAAGAATTGATGCAGTATACTGACTTATTGTTGTTTGATATCAAACATATTGATGCTGAAAAACACAAACAACTGACCATGCACTCTAATGAAAATATCCTTAACATGGCACGCTACTTGTCAGAAATTAAGAAGCCGGTATGGATCCGACATGTTTTGGTTCCAGAAAGAAGCGACTTTGATGAAGATTTGATTCGACTTGATGCTTTCATCCAATCACTTGATAATGTAGATAAGGTTGAAATCCTTCCTTATCATAAATTAGGCGTTTACAAATATGCTGCTCTGAATATCCCTTATAAGTTAGAAGGAATTGAACCGCCGACACAAGAAAGAGTAGAAAATGCGCAACGTTTATTGCACATTGATCGATATCAAAATTTTCAACGATCTTAAATGTTCATACAGATTAAGAAAAAAGAGCAATTTTCAGTTGCTCTTTTTTTTCTGTTTAGATATGATGATAAGTATATATAAGGGATAGGTTATCTTATTGTCAAAAGAGGTTGCTTTTCCCTTATAAAATAATACTGCAAAGAGGAGGAGAAGAATGGTAAAAGAAAAAAAGAATTTATTTTCTTCCAAAACTTTAGATTATTTTCTTTGTTTAACAGAAACCATGAACTACACCAAGTCTGCTCAAAAACTGGGAATTTCCCAGCCAGCTTTGACGCAGCAAATCAAAAAAATCGAAAAAACAATCGGAACACCTTTATTCTATACAGTTGGAAAGAAACTGCATTTGACAGAAGCCGGACAAACGATGATTCGCTTGACACATGGGGTATATGATCTCTTGAGCGACGCGAATGATGAAATTCAACAAATCACGAAATCTAATGAAGGTACCATTAGCATCGGCTTTCTTTCTTCCATAGAAGATAAAGTTTTTATCGATTTTATAAGTCATTATTATTTACTATATCCTGGAATAAAAGTTGCGTTAGCTATGCTTTCACGTGAAGAAATCTGGGAACAATTGGAGAATAATGAAATTGATCTAGCCATTATGTATCTTCCGGATGATCGCATCAAGAACTGGAAAATCTATGAAAAAAGAGAAATTGTTACTGAAGAACTGCTATTTCTCCATCAAAATGAACAATTGAAAAATAAGCCAGCTGTTAGTTTGAAAGAAACGACTGATCATCGCTGGACAATGTATCCTAATCATTACTACATTACTGATATTTTAAAAAACGAATTTAGTTCTCAACTATTAGATTCCCCAGCTGTTGCAGGCTATTTCTCAACACCTCAGCAGTTACACAGATTCAGCGGGAGCACTGGAAGCTATACTGCGCTGCCTAAGTCATACGTAGAAGCCAATCCGTTACAGAAAGGTCACTTTGCTGTTCCATTCGATCCGCAGATTCATTACCAGTTGGCTTTTGTTTACCGTAAAGATAAAGAATTGATTCCACGTATGAAAAACTTTTTAGATGATTTTGATGCTTATTTAAAAGAGCAGAATTATGCTGAAAGGTTAAAAAGGTAGGGCATAGAACTTTTTCTTTAAAGTAGAACAGAAACGGTTGATTTAAAATTCAATATATCCTACTATTATAAATGAAAGTTAAAAATAAAGGGGCGTTTTAAATGAGTAAAATTTTAGTATTCGGACATAAAAATCCTGATACAGATGCCATTACATCAGCAATTTCTTTTTCTTACTTAAAAAATCAATTGGGTGAAAAAACAGAAGCTGTTGCATTAGGAGAATTAAACGAAGAAACAGCTTACGCTTTAAACTACTTTAATGTTGCTGCACCACGTGTGGTTGAAACCGTTGCTAATGAAACGGACACAGTTTATTTAGTAGACCACAATGAAGCACAACAAAGTGTAGCAGATATCGCAGAGGTGGAAGTGGCTTCCGTTGTAGATCACCACCGTATCGCAAATTTTGAAACAACAAATCCATTGTATTACCGTGCAGAACCAGTGGGCTGTACAAACACCATTATTTTGAAGCTGTTTAAAGAGAATGATGTCGTGATTCCTAAAAACATCGCCGGATTAATGTTATCTGCTATTGTATCTGATACTTTATTGTTTAAATCACCAACATGTACTTCTGAAGATGAAGCTGCAGCAAAAGAACTTGCTGAACTAGCAGAAGTTGACTTGGAATCATATGGTCTAGATCTGTTGAAAGCAGGAACGAATATGGGAGATAAATCAGCTGAAGAACTAATCGATTTAGACGCAAAGAGCTTCTCAATGGGAGATAAAAACGTAAGGATCGCTCAAATCAATGTAGTTGATGTCGATGACGTTTTCTCTAAGCAAGAAGCTATCGTTGAAGCGATTGAACAAACAAACTTAAATAACAACTATGATTTGTTCTTACTAGTTGTCACAAATATCTTAGATAGCGACTCAATTGTCTTAGCATACGGTAATCCAGTACAAGCAGTTGAAAATGCATTTGGAATAGAATTGAAAGATCACAAGGCTTTATTAAAAGGCGTTGTATCACGTAAAAAACAAGTGGTGCCACAATTGACAGAAGAATTAACGAAATAAGAAATAGACATACGATAAAAAATCATCCATAAACGAATGGGTGTTTTTTTATGTTTAAAAATTGAAAGAAGCCAAATCAATAACAAGCACAATCAAAGCCAATCATCATTAAAATCAAACAGATCAAGAATAAAAATCAACAAACACCAAATACCGAACTGTATAAAAATAACTCAAAAAAGAATCAGCAAAAAGAAAAAATCATCTGTCTTAAGAGATTTTACAAATAAGACAATAAACACAGGCAAAAGTTAAGCACAAAGGAACAGAGAAATAAAAAGTTCTGGCCGAGAGATAGCATAAAAAGGTAAAGAGAAAAAAATCGGTTTAAATAAGATAAAAAATCCTATTTTTTGATATTAACTACTTTGTATAATATATATTATGTAAACTAGAAAAAAAGAACAAATCATAGATTGCTCCATTATTCATCGCCTCTTCTTTTAACAGCTTAAAAAAGTTTTTTAGGCATTGTTATTTGTTACTTAACAATTTCTGTTTAAGACAGGTTTTATATATTTTTTAGCTGTTTTTATCTTTCAGATAGATTAACAAGAATATATTCCTTTTGGCTTTCTGATTAATTTAAGAATGATTCTATTCGCAAATGATTTAACTGTTTCTACGTCGCTTCCTATAGTGATTAAAATTGTTTATTTTACGTCCATATAGCCACTTAAAAAGCTTTAGTTAACAACTCTTTATAGTTTAGCTGATAAACACGTTACAGCAAGCATTTATTCAAATTTTGAGACCATTTTGGCATATCTATGACTGTTTCATCTGATTTTTTCTTGTCATTGCTCAAAATTCTCAATAAATGGCTTAATAAATAAACTATAATGTCATAAAAAAAGTCTTTATTGAAGTTTGTTTCAGCGTTTTTTGCCATGAAATTCCTACCAGTGATCAATATCCGTTTACGACATGCTGAAGCCACGGTAGACATTTTGAATGAATGCTAGTCCAGATACATCGATGCAAACCATATTTTTTTGAATATTACCCATCTTCTTCCTCTTTGCAAAACCTCTTGTCTCCTCCTCTTCTTCACTTCTCTTTCAGAAAACTATCTTATACCCAAGAAGTTTCAGGAACGAGGGACTTTTTTATTTGTTGAAGTACGGTTTAATGGACAACAATTCTGTGTAAGTCAAAGGGCGGTATTCTCCTATAGATAATTTTTTATCTAAAAAAAGAGGTCCCATAGAAATTCTTTTTAAATAGACGACTTTTTTTCCGACAGCTAGGAACATCTTTTTTACTTGGTGCAATTGACCTTCAGTAATGGAAACTTCTACGATGCTATTTCCCTCTTGGTAGCCTTTGATGATCAGTTTTGCTGGTTTACAGATGAAACCACCTTCAAATATGATTCCTTCAGAAAATATTTTTTGGTCTTCTTCAGTAACGATTTCATTCACGATAGCTTCATAGCACTTCATTACCTTCTTCTGGGGTTGCAGCAACTGATGAGCCAACTGTCCATTATTTGTTAACAGCTGCAGCCCTTCTGTATCTCTATCTAGCCGCCCAACTGGAAAAAGACCAGCTGCCTGATCTTTTTGTTTGATCAAATCAGTAACCGTTTGAAAGGTTGAATCTCGCACAGCACTAACTGCCCCGTTTGGTTTATTGAGCATATAGTAAACGTGTGCTGGTTCTTTGAGTTCTTTTCCTGCAATTAATACCTGTTGTATAGCTGGTTCAACATTGTATCCTTCATTCAAAATCACTTGGCTATCAATGATTACTTTCTTTTGCTGAACCAACCGTTTAACTTGTTTTCTAGAACCGTAACCATTTATTGACATCAGTTTATCTAAACGCATTTAAAATCTCCTATTTTTTAATTCAAAAACAGTATACCAGATTTTTGTCTATTGATAGATGTTTTATTTTATTTCGTTGTTTGCACGCGTCTAGTTTTTAAAAAATGTTATTTTCAAATGATAAGTACAATAAATCATCCCGCTCGTATCGCTTAATATAAGTTTATATTTAAATAACAAAAGTGATTCTTTCTTTATAAAAAAACCATGTTCTTATCAACATGGTTTTTTGTTTTTAGATTTTTATTGATATGCCACTGCTTTGACTGCAACGTCAATATTGTTTCGAGTAGCTTTTGAGTAAGGACAAAATGCATGAGCTTCATCTGCCAACTTTTGTGTTTCTTCTAAGTCTTTTCCTTCAATAGCAACTTCCATGACAACTGAGATTTTAAACCCGTCGTCTGTTGGGTCTGTATTTAAAGTAACTTCTGCTGATACTTGAGATTTCGCTTCAATTTTTGCTTGTTGCATTTTAATTTCTAGAGCTGAATTGAAACATGCGCTATACCCAAGAGCAAATAGTTGTTCAGGATTGCTCCCTTGTCCCACTCCACCCATACTTTTTGGTGTAGAGACTCTGACTGAAAACGAACCATCTGCTAATTTGCTTTCTCCATCGCGTCCACCTGTGTTAACAGCTTTTGTTTGATACATTACTTTTGATTCTGCCATCATTCATTCCTCCTAAGCTTTTTGTTAAATGATCGATCCTTGCAAGTAAATCAAAGTACTCTTTTTCTTCGATATCGAGAAGGTCCAGACATCCAGAAACTTTTTCCAGCAGCTCTTGCTTGATTCCGTTTGCTTTATCAGTTACTTGGATCATTACTTTTCGTTCGTCATCCGGATTGCGAACACGAGTAACATATCCCGCCGCTTCCATGCGTTTCAGCATAGGCGTTAAAGTACCACTGTCTAAATTCAATTGTTTCCCCAATTCTTGAACATTCATATGAGCGTTTTCCCACAGGACTAGCAATGTGACACATTGCGGATAATTTAGTTAACTCGCTTACTAATGCGATAACAAGCCTAAAAAAGCTCTTTTTTATTCCCCTTTTTTATATACCCTATAAAAAAAGTGAAAATGTGAATAGATTAACGATCCATTTTCTGGTATGCTATAGGTGTCAGAAATAAGTAAAACTAGATACTTTCATCTTAAATTGACGCAAGAAAGAATAGAAAGGATGTTTCATTTGAATAGCCGCATGATGAGATATTTTATTGCTCTTTGTGAAGAAATGAACTATAATTTAGCTGCTGATCGTTTAGGTATCAGTCAACCTTCTTTAAGCTATAATATCCATTCCTTAGAGAAAGAATTAAATGTCAAGTTGTTTACCACTATTAAGCAACGTATCCACTTAACGAAACAAGGGGAATTCTTTTTAGAATACTGTTACCACATTATGCATCAATTAGAGGAAGCAAAAACTAAAATCCAGTATATTAACGAAGATGAGAAAAAAAATCTGCGAATCGGTACTTCCGGACTTTATTTGGTCTCAACAGCTTTAGAAGAGACCGTTCATGAACACCCATCCTTAAACTTTTCTATTGAAGCTTCTGCGCCTTGTAAAATTGCGGATATGATTCGTTCAGAAGAGATAGACATGGGCATCGTGCATGGTGATCATTTTGGGAAAGGAATCGATGAACACTTTTTATTTCACGATGAATGGGTCTTGGTCAGCCAGGAATCAAATGAGCTTGGGAATAAAAAACAAGTTACTTTCGATTCTTTGCACCAACAAAAGCTCATTGTAAGTAAAAAAGAAGACTCGATTCGGGAACAGCTAGAAAAAATGTTTCGCGAGCATAAAAAGATTTTTTCACCCTTTATTGAAGTAGCTTCTTTAGAGCAGTGTATTTTTCTAGTAAAACAAGGACTAGGCGTTTCGGTTCTGCCTAAATCTTTTGTTGAACAACAACCTTTTGATGGATTACAAATGACTAAGCTCGACATTCTGCCGCCTCAAAGCGTTTCTATTATTTACCAAACAAATGCTTCATTGGAACAACCAGCATCTGACTTTAAAGAAAATTTAAGCACTCATTACAAAACAAAAGCTAAAAAAAGAAAATTTAACACCATTTAGGCTTTATCATCTTCCTATTTGTTTCTAATTCAGAACAACTGATTTTCTTTCAAAAATAAGCTCAATTGAGAGGTAAAAGAAGCTGTATACCCCCAAAGAAAGTGATCTTTGAGCTCATAAAATGGAATGAGATGCTGAGCTTTTCTCCAAGGGTATTGTTTCCCATTTGGGATTTGGTCAAAAGGAAAATCTTGTGGATGGCGTATGGATAGATCAAGCGAATGATAGACGGGCTCGTGTTGTAAGATGTAACGAAGAGGGATTGTAAATAATTGATCCACCTCTTCGTTAACATCAATATCTTCTATAGCGACATGTGGCAAATAAGCAACGAAGGAACGGATCAAAACTTGCTCAGTTGCAATATAATCCAATTCTCCTAAAACTTTTATCGATTGACGCGAAAGATTCAGTTCTTCCATCGTTTCTCGAACTGCTGCTTGCCGAAAAGTCTCTCCTTTTTCTACTGCACCACCAGGAAAAGATGTGTCACCAGGTTGCGAGATATTTTGACTTCTTACCTCATATAGCAAATGAGGTTCTTGATCAATTAGAATGATCGGGATCAATACTGAAAAGTGGCGTTGTTGTCCAATAAGCTGAGGTACATAACTTGAAAGTGCATGTTCAATCGATTCAAACACAGTATTCCGTCTCCTTTTTTTACAATTGATTTTGCAAATCTTTTTGTAAAACAGGAAGGTAAGCTAGCCTTCCGTTTACTCTAGTCGATTCGAACAAAGTGATATTTTCTGCTGTAAAATGATGAGCGGATTGCTCCAATATTTTAGTATGTTGTGCTTCTTCTTTTAAAACGATCCCTCTTCCTAATGTTATATGAGGAATATAAGATTTATTTTCTATGAGTCTATTTGTTTGCTTTGCTATTTCTTTGATTACCAAATCATGGAGTTGAAACAAAGCAGGTTGCATCTTTAAGCCAATCCACATGACCTTTTTCCCTTTTTTATCAAACTGTCCCATTTGATCGAATTGAAGATCAAATGGGTCTATTTTTTTTGAAACCATCGTAATATTTTCTTTCAGCTGTCGCACTTCTTCTGAACTTACCTCGCCGATAAATTGAAGGGTCAAATGAAAATTATTTAAATCTGTAAAGCGTCCCTTTTCTGTTTTTTGTTTCAATTGGTTTTGCAATTGAAACAGTTTTTCTTTCTCTTTTTCTTTTAGCGCGATCCCAACAAAGACACGCATGGTTCTCACTCCTTGTCCTGCCTCTTTCGTTGCCACCATTTTCTTTTATTCTCAGAAGTTTTTTCTGTTTTACTTTCTTCCATAAGTTCTTCATTAGATTTAGATATCTTGCCTTTTTTTAAACGTTCTTCAAGCTTTTCTCTCATCAAGAATTCAATATTTTTTAAATCAGGATATTTTCCTTCTTTCTCACCTTTTGCAATGATCGATAACACTTCTATATAACTCATAGCAAGCGCACTTGTCATAACGGAAGCAGTTGCCCCGCTAATGACTCCTCCTGCTATGGTCCCTGCTCCCGGAATCAGTTTGATCATATTAGAGACAATGTAACGTCCAAGATAAGTCGCTCCTCCAGTGCCGCCCACTGCTGCTACAATACTAGCAACTGTAGCTTTATCGATCGATATGCCAAAAATGGCTGTAATATGTGCTAATAACCCTATCTGCATCGGAACCAATACCGAAGCATCAGAAAAGGGGATGGGCGCGAAGCCAACGCCAAACGATGTTGCAATATACTTTGTCGCCCAGCTGCGAGCTGATTGTACTTTTCGTTGGATATCTGCCTGCTGGGCATTGTTAAAAGCTTGATGGGTTGCTTCTGGAAGAACAGCGAAAGTCAGCTCGATGAGTTCCTTTAATCCATAAGCTGGAATCGTATAATCAGCAGTAATCACAAACGGTGCTGCCATCACATTGATTATTCCTTGAACGGATAAGTTAAGGTCTTCAATATATGCTTTTAAGGCAAGTGCAGGTTCGCCAATAGATTGAGTTAAGACAATAATCACCGGAAGCTTTTCGCTTAAAGCTTTGATCATCTCTATTTCCATTTGTTCAATGCGAGAAGAATTCGCATTGATACAGTAATAGGCAATATGAATCGCCTCTTCTTCTCCTAAACTTGCTTGTTTTTGTAATGTATCAAAAATTTCTTTTTTAACAGCTGTTTGAGTAGCAGACTCAAGCTCTAACCCCTTTGTATCATACAATACCAAAGGGATGCTTTCTTTTGATATTTTACGCAAATGCTCAGTGATGGGTTTTCCAATCCCTGTAGCTGCCAGATTTTCTCTAAAGAGGTTGTTGATCAATGTACTCTTACCTACACCTGTTTTACCTGCAACTAATATATTAACAGGGTGAATGTTGGCAATTTCTTCTTTTGTTTTATTTAAAACTTCCTCAACGATATTCAAATGGTCTGTTGTTTTTTTCATTATATCCTCCGATCAAAAATGATAGGCTTTTTTCAATCATCATTCAGCTTTATTTTATCACGTCTACCGGCCAAGCCAAAAGAAATCG
Source organism: Pisciglobus halotolerans (assembly GCF_900113675.1). Lineage (GTDB taxonomy): Bacteria > Bacillota > Bacilli > Lactobacillales > Carnobacteriaceae > Pisciglobus > Pisciglobus halotolerans. Next base: position 59,487 of record NZ_FOQE01000005.1, on the reverse strand, counting down.
ATTAATAGCTAATGTTCCTCTTGGTTTTCAAAAAGGAACGTTAACTGAAATAAATCACAAAAAAAACATGCAAGTTTTTTTGCAACCTGCATGTCTCTCGTTAACTAATTTAATTATAAGGATTGTTGGATAATGTCTCAACTAAAACTGGCTGCCAGCCTTTGCCGTCTACCCATTTTAGAGAAACACGGTAGGTTTTTGTTTGTTCTTTATTGGAAACAGTAGCTTGTACTTGTTGTTTTCCATCATTACCGACCCACCATTCGATCATGTCGCTTTCGCTCAAACCAGTAGCTGTCGAAACGGCTTTTTTGATTTCTTTTCTGTCTTTTGAGCCATCAGAGTAATCTGTTGTGTGCTTACCTTCTTGATCCGTTCCAGAAGGTTCCCAGTCACCTGTATAGGCTTCTTCAACATTTTCATCATTTGTTTCGGCTGGTTCTTTTTCTGCAGATGACGAACTTTCGCTTGATTCTTCAGAAGAACTCTCACTTGATGCTTCTTTTGAAGAAGATGATTCTTCATCATTCGAACTACTGTCATTCGTGTTGCTGCTTTGGCTAGATGACATTGAACTAGTTTGGGATTGACCTAAAAACTGTTCCTCATCATTATTGCCTCCGTTGCCTCCAAATAGGGTATAAGCTAGAAAAAGAAGTGATAAAATCAAAATCACTACTAAAACAAGTGTGATATTTTTTGTCATATTCTTTTCTTTATTTTTATCCGATCTCGTAGGATGTTGATTCGGGTTCTTCATTACCTTTATCTCTCCATTCTTTTCTTTCTTCATGAAGAAGGAACTTTTTTCATGAACAAGGTTTATTATAGCACTTTTTTATTTGTCACAATTAACGATGTTTTTACTTTTAAATGTCGGACGTTAAGTTTCGATTAAAGAACATTTGATCTTAATAGATTTTTTATTGTCGCTTAGTCATTTTTAACAATGGACGAGAAATCAGAGGTGCTAGAATTCCAGCTGCAACAGCTTCAGCTATACCGTTCGTCAATACTACTCCGCCTAACACTAACAGTAAATTAGAAATATCAACATCGATCGCAGCCGCATATGCTTCTCCATAAAATAAATAAATAAAGCTCAAAACAAGCACAGTATTCGTCAAGGAAGCAAAGACAGCACCTAAGACCATACCCAAAGTACGTCTTTTTCTAAAGGCAGTAAACAACACTCCCGCTACTAAACCAACCAAAATCCGTGGAACGACGGAAATGAGAGGGTTTGTAAAAATCAAAGGATCAAGTGGAGATGCAGGTGCTGTAAAAGCTCTTATCAGGCGAATCACTCCCCATATTCCACCGATGACCATTCCTTCTTTTGTTCCAAGTGTATAAGCAGCAACAATTACAGTAATATGGATAATGGTCGGGTTAAGTGGCGGTATCGGGATATTGCCTAAAAAGGGAACAAAACTTTGAATAAAAATAATAGCGGTAAAAATACCCATAATTGCTATGCGATAAGCTTTTCGGTTATCTTTTTTCATTATTATGACCTTCTTTCATCATGAACAGAAACGTTTACTATTTTTTAAACTTTACCTTAATTTTGCGTAAAACTCAATGACTTTTAGATGGCAGCATTCTTTTTCTAACGGTAAAAACAAATCCTGTTTTTTGTGATCCGTTTTAGAAGTTTAAATAAACATAAACGATCTTGTTGTTTTTTCCAGCTATGTCGTTCCTTTTTATTTAAATATGGTCATCCATGTAGGCATCTAATAATGAAATAACTGCTTCTCGGCCATAATCTTGAACAAAATCATTGAATAGTCCTAAAAAAATACTACCTTTTTTAGCTGTTCCTTGGCTTTCATCTTCAAAATATCGAATAAAATAGGCAGAGTAATCCTGATAACCTTCCACAAAACCTAAGCTTTTTAAAAACCGATTTTCTTCAAGCTCAGCATCAACCTGATTTTCTAATTTTTTGATTTCTTGAGATTGAGACAATAAAAGCCGAATGAGATCCTCTTTTGATAAATGAGCCAAACTGTTCTCATCCATTTTTTTGTTCCTCTCCTTTCTTTTGCTCTTCGTAAGTGCGCATACTTCTACCCACTCTGCCCAATAAAACAAGCAGTAGTTGTTTTTCTTCATCAGGCCATCCTCTTAGAATAAACTCAATTGTTTCTTCTAATTCTTCCAAGATTTGATTGGTCAAAGCCAGCGTTTCTTTCGAGAGACTCAAATTGTAATACCGCTTATCTTTTCCAGGTTCTTTAATAATTTGCTTTTTCTTTTCAAGCGCATTAACTTGTCGACTCAATGTCGACTTATCCAATGAAGATAAAGCTGTCAATTCTTTTAGCGTCATTTTAGAATCTAAAATGATTTTCATAATGAAAAAAGCTGATCGATTGACATGATGTTTTTTTAATACGTTATTTTGCAAGCCCTGATATAATTTTTGAAACTCTTCCATTCTCTCAACCAAATCATGACTTGAAACATAGTTCCCCATCTTTGATTCATTCTCTCCTTTTAATCTAAAGCTTAATAGCTATATAATTAGTTGTGTAAAACAACTATAACGAAAAACGAATGTTTCTGCAACAAGCACCCTCTTTTTCATTTATTAAAAGAACCTTGAGTTAGAAGGGACTCTATGCGATCCCTCTTTAAGATGAAAGATCAAAACCTAAAGAATGTTGTTGAAACAAAAGAATCAACGATTCAGCGGTCAAGCTTTCTTTTTCCTCCTGAGAGAGATCCATTACTATTTTTCCGCTGTCCAACATCAATAATCGATTGCCGTATGTCAAAGCATCTTGCATATTGTGAGTGATCATTAAGGCGGTCAGTTTTTCCTCTTTGATACGCTGGCTTGTCAAACTTAAGATCGTTTGAGCAGTTTTGGGATCTAGAGCAGCTGTATGTTCATCCAATAAAAGAATAGCAGGCTTTTTCATTGTCGCCATTAGTAAGGTGATAGCTTGTCTTTGGCCGCCCGACAGTAAACCCATTTCTGAATCTAAGCGTCTCTCAAGACCTAACCCCAGCTTCGCCAATAAATCCATATAAAGTTCCTTTTCATTCGCTGTTATGCCTCGTCTAAATCTCCTTTTCTTTCCTCTGCGAAATGCAATAGCCAAATTTTCTGCTACGGTCATTCTTGGCGCTGTGCCCATTAAGGGATCCTGAAAGACTCTTCCAATTTGATCTGCTCGCTGTTCTTCTTTTAAGCGCGTGATGTCTTTTCCAGAAAGTAGGATTTTGCCTTTATCGGGTATGCTGCTGCCGGCTATTGCGTTCAATAAAGATGACTTTCCCGAACCATTACCGCCAATGACAGTAATGAAGTCTCCTTTGTTTACTTGAAAAGATAGTTCTTTTAATACTTGATGTTCATTTAATGTTTTCTGTTGATAAGTTTTCGATAACCCTTGGATATCTAAAATCGTATTTACACTCATCGCTCATTTTGCTCCTTTCTGTCAAAAAAATGGAGGTGCATTGATTTGCGCAAAGATGGTAAAGCTAAACAAAAAGCTAAAATAACGGCTGAAATCAATTTTAAATCATTTGGCTCCAATCCAATGAGAAGGACAAATAAAATAATCAAGCGATAAATGATCGCGCCTAAAATGACACAGATCAGACGATGAGTAAAACTTAAGTTTCCAAAAACTACTTCACCGATAATCACTGCTGCCAGACCGATCACAATTGTACCGATCCCCATACTGATATCAGCATAGCCATTATCTTGGGCAATCATAGCCCCAGCCATTGCTACTAAACCATTGGAAAGCATTAGTCCTACTGCTTTCATTCTGCTTGTGGAGATCCCCATTGATCGCGCCATTCTTTCATTATCTCCTGTAGCAATAACGGCTTGTCCAATCTCAGTTTTAAAAAATGAGACTAGCAGAAAAATAAGTACCGTGCAAATCATGAACCCTGTAAACAAAGTATCAAATGAGCTGGGAAGATGAAGACCACTGAGAAAATCAGTCAGCCTCTCTTCTCCTAATAGACTAAGGTTTGCCCTTGTCAAGATGCGAAGATTGATTGAATAGAGTCCTGTCATGGTCAATATACCTGCCAGCAAGTCTGGAACGTTTCCTTTAGTGATCAGCCATGCGGTTATTGCACCTGCTAACATCCCTATAACAAAACTGATAGCTGTCGCCAAGACGGGGGAAACCCCATGTAAAATCAGCTGAGCAGCCACAGCTCCCCCTAATGGAAAAGCACCTTCAGCTGTCATATCTGGTAAGTTCAAAATACGATACGTCATAAAGATTCCTAAAGCCATGATCCCCCATAAAAAACCTTGCGAGGTAGCCGTTACAATCAAATCCATCTCATGTCCTCCTTTATTTAATGAAAAAGTACAGCTTGTTCTTTTAGCTCACTGGGTATATGGATACCCAGCTGTTTTGCTTTTTGCTGATTCATATAAATGTTTGTGTGTATCGGTGATTGAATAGGTGTATTTGCTGGAATTTCTTCTCCATCAAGAATGGCAGCTGCCATCTTTCCAGCTTGCTTACCCATTTCATATTGGTTGACCCCTACTGTTGCAAGACCACCTTGCTTGACCATGGTATCAACAGGCGGAAAAACAGGTATTCCCTTCTCGTCCGTTACTTGCAATAACGTATTCAATGCACTGGCAATCGTATTGTCTGATGGTACCCAAATCGCATCTACTTGATCAGCAAGAGCTGATCCAGCCTGTGCAACATCGTTTGTAGAAGACACCGTCATTGTTTTGACTTTAAACCCTGACTGTTCCGCGATTTTTTCAGCTTCTTTTGCGTTTATGATGGAATTGTCTTCACTCGATGAATATAGAATGCCGATATTTTTTGCAGCGGGCATCAGTTCTTTCATTAGTGAAATTTGTTCTTTTATTGGCAGCTGATCCGCTACTCCTGTGATATTTCCCCCAGGTTCCTTATTGGACTTCACTAGATTTGAGCTTTCAGGATCTGTAACGCCTGCCAAAATGATAGGAATATCCTCCGTTGCATTTGCTAAAGCTTGAGCTGATGGTGTAGCAATGGCTGCTAGAATATCGACATCTTTGCTGACAAGACGCTGACTCATCGTATTCAAATTGCTTTGATCCCCTTGTGGATTCTGATCTTCAACTTTGATCGTCTCTCCATTCTGATACCCTTCCTCGCTCAGCCCATCTATGATGCCTTTATGAATGGCGTCCAAAGCAGGATGACTGGTGATCTGCAATATGCCGATGACAGGTACATCATGGTTTCTTTCTTCATTTGTTTCTTTTTTTGCAGAAACAAATGCAATGATCAACAAGACTGTTAACAGGGCAATGAAACCATACATCTTTTTCATTATTTTCTCCTCCCTTATGTAAATGCGTTATGAAAATAAAAAGAGCCGCCTGATCAACACCAGCGACTTTTTTTTTGGAATACAAAAAAGCCGCACAGAACAAGGGATGTCCCCTTTTATTCTATGCGGCTGCAACATGTTTATAGGATAATAAAGCCAACATAGAAACGTTCTCAGTAAACACACTGAGGGTCGTTTCTATGAGCTGGACTCATCAAACAACCCTTCTATGTCGGCTTTGCCAACGATGATTCATTTTTACTTGAATGGAATAGAAAAGTTGTATCATGTGTCTTCGCTCCTTCTTACGTCAAATATTGATTTTTATCATACCTGTTGCATAAATATCTGTCAAGCTTTTTATTCAGTGTCCGAGTAAAGATGCACCGAGCGATCTTGAATCGGCTGCAAAGGGCGATTGGTTTTGCCAAGCTGTTGTTGCATGTCGTTTAACAAGGATGCATCTAAAGAAATAGGCTCTTTAAAAACCAACCAGTTAACGGGTCCCTTGGTGGGCGGTGTCGTTAATGAGCCGCTATAATAAAAAAAGGAACTACTTTGAGGCGTCCAATCAGGTAAAACCAATGTACACTGCGTTTGGTCTTTGATGTGATCAAGAGAAAAAGTCTGATTTGATTTCTCCTGCATTGATTTTTCTGCCATAACAGCTACTACTAGAATCTCTTGCTGCGCTGAGCGATGAACGAAATGAATCTCCATTGCAAAGGTATGTTCATCAATTTGATGTTCACTCGGTAAATGCACATGAATATCATCTAAAAAGAAAGGTGTATCATCAAATAAAATCTTATTTTGTTTCTCTTTTTCTAATGGTGCCAAGTGAACCGTATGATTATAAAAAGAAGTTGAAAAACGTGTAGTCTCATAAAAAAATCGTGCCTTTTTTTGCTGGTCCGCTTTAGTTGCTGTCTTTTCACTTAGCATAATAGGAGACTGCAAAGAACCTTCTTCTGCCTCAAAAAATGCAGGACACAACTGTTTCCAGTGTTCAGGTCCTCTTTCTCCATCGTAATCCCAATCCATAAAAAAACTCCTTTTTATTTGAGGCCCATAAAAAGATTCCAACTATTGATAAGTCATCTGACCCACTTATTGCCTCTCTCTTATTTTTTTGCTTTTTTATTTTAGCGCTTTTTCTTGGTCAACTCAACTATGAAGAAATTGACTTTCCCTTTTTTAAAGAGAAAAGTATGATACAATGTAAAGCGCAGAAAGAGAAAGAAATCAGTAAATGCTTTAAAGGAAAGAAGGGATATTGATGTCTTTTGATGGTATTTTTACTCATGCTATGGTCAATGAACTGGCCACATTGCTCAATAACGGACGCGTGTCCAAAATCCATCAGCCTTATCAAAATGAAATCGTGATCGTCATGAGAGCAAATGGAAAAAATCATCGACTGCTGTTATCGGCTCACCCTAGTTACGCACGCATTCAGTTGACGGAAATTCCATATGAGAATCCTTCAACTCCTCCAAATTTTTGTATGGTAATGCGAAAACAATTAGAAGGCGCCATTTTAGAAGATATCCAGCAAACTGGGAATGACCGCATTGTTCATTTCCTATTCAAAAGCAGAGATGAACTTGGCGACGTTCAAAATGTCATATTGATCGTTGAGTTAATGGGACGCCATAGCAATATTTTCTTAGTAGAACAAGATTCGCTTCGAATTCTGGACGCTATCAAACATGTACCGACCAGTCAGAACTCCTATCGTTCGATTATGCCAGGTGCGCAATATATCGTACCGCCGCATCAAAATAAATGGAATCCATTTGATTTTCCAAAAAACAAGCTTTTTGAAGCCATGATTGATTTAACAGATAAATCGCTTCAAAAAAGAATCCAAACTGTTTTTCAAGGTATTGGGAGCGATACAGCTAAAGAACTGCAGTTTCAAGCTGACAATCAATCAGAGCGGCTAGCAGAAGTCATGGTTGCTTTCACAGATCAAGTTTCTTTACGCGTACGCCCTACCTTGACGAAAACAGGTAAAAAAGAACTATTTACTCCTGTTCCTTATCAAAGTTTGGATGGAGAATTGACCCATTATAATACCTTGAGTCAGCTTTTAGATGCCTTTTACATCAACAAAGCTGAGAAAGACCGCGTCAAACAGCAAGCAGCCTCTTTGATCCACCTGATTCAGACAGAACAGCAGCGGAACAAAAAAAAGCTGAAAAAATTGCAACGTACTTTAGAAGAAACCGAGCAAGCTGATGATTATCGCATTCAAGGTGAAATTTTAACAGCTTATTTGCATGAAGTGCAAAAAGGTCAACATGCTGTAACCTTACCTAATTTCTATGATGATAATAAATCTTTATCTATCACCTTAGACCCAAGAAAAACACCTTCTCAAAATGCTCAAAGTTTCTTTTCAAAATATCAAAAACTTAAAAATGCTGTAGCTTATGTCAACGAACAAATAGCTATTACAAAAGATGAACTGACCTATTTAGATTCTGTGTCAACTCAATTATCGCTAGCTAAACCAAAAGATGTTGAAGACATTAAAGAAGAGCTGATCCAGGAAGGTTATATTAAAAAGAAAAAGACAACGAAAAAAAGCAAAAAAAGAAAAACTGCCAGTCCGGATCGTTATACTGCTTCTGACGGCACATCGATCTTAGTGGGAAAAAATAATATCCAAAATGACCAATTAACCATGAAAACAGCTCGTAAATCAGATATTTGGCTCCATACAAAAAATATTCCCGGTTCGCATGTCATCATCGAAAGTCCAGATCCTTCAGATGAGACTCTCTTAGAAGCGGCAAATATTGCAGCTTACTATTCAAAATCACGTCTTTCTGCTCAAGTACCGGTCGACTATGTCGAAGTGAAAAAAGTAAAAAAACCAAACGGAGCAAAGCCAGGGTTTGTGATTTATGAAGGACAGCAAACCGTATACGTCACTCCAGACCAAGCACTTGTGGAAAGATTAAAACATTCCGATTAAGCTGATCAAACAAAAAAGACTTCAGAAAGTATGCTGAAGTCTTTTTTTCGGTTCTACAATATTTAACGTTGGTCTGTAAAAAATCAATTTTTTTAATGCTAAACTCTTTAGAATCCTATTTCTAGAAATTTCCTACGGTTGATGGGCTACTGAAATTTCTTTACCAACGTTAAAAGAGGAAGAACCTTTTTTTTGTGCAAAGATTGTTTCTGAAGTCATTATTTCAACTTTTGAATCAATACATGATCCATTCCATCCACTTCAGACACAGCTACTTTGATTTGTTCTTCAAAAGAGGTTGGGATATTCTTACCTACGTAATCTGCACGGATCGGCAATTCACGATGACCGCGATCAATCAACACCGCAAGAGAGATCTTGCTTGGTCGTCCAAGGTCCATCAAAGCATCTAAAGCGGCACGAACAGTTCGGCCAGTGAAAAGAACATCATCAATCAAAATCACTTGTTTACCTTCGATCTCAGTTGGCAAATCAGAACCTTTGACTTCTGGATCATCATGCACATTTGTATGCACATCATCTCGGTAAAGCGAGATATCCAACTCGCCAACTGGTACGTTGATCCCTTCTAATTGTTCTAATCTTTCTGCAATGCGGTTTGCCAGATAAATCCCTCTCGTTTTGATCCCTACTAAAACGATATTTTTGATTCCCTTATTGCGTTCGATGATTTCGTAAGAAATACGGGTCAATGCTCTCTTCATTGCTGCTGCATCTACAACCTCTACTTCAGATTGAATAGTCAATGTCAATTCCTCCTTATTGAATTTCTTCTCCTAACAAAAAATGAATGTCCTAAACAGATTGGCTGATCAACTGATTTCATTAGGAATTTTTTTCCATTTATTATTTTAATGCTGATGTTTTAGTTTTTCGATTGTTTGTTCAAAGATCTCTGGTAATGGCGCTTCAAACATCATCCATTCATTCGTTGTTGGATGAACAAATCCTAATTTACCTGCATGCAGAAATTGCCCTTTGCCTTTTAATGTTTTTCTTGGCCCGTAGACAGGATCACCTGCAATTGGATAACCGATATATTTCATATGTGTTCGTATTTGATGTGTCCGCCCTGTTTCCAACTGTAAAGAAAGCAATGTAAATTTCGGAAAACGTTCCAACACTTGAAAATGAGTCACGGCCTGTCTTCCTTCTTCCACGATTGCCATCATTTTGCGGTTCGTTTTTGACCGCCCAATCGGTGCATCAACTGTTCCTTTTTCATGTGGAATGACGCCGTGGACAAGTGCAGTATATTCTCGAAAAGAAGATTTATCTTTCAGTTGAGCTGCTAATTTTTCATGAGCATGATCATTTTTAGCAATCATCAATAATCCTGAAGTATCTTTATCGATCCGGTGAACAATGCCTGGACGAATCACCCCATTGATCCCTGACAAATCATCGATATGAAAAAGTAGTGCATTCACTAATGTTCCATCAGGATGTCCTGCAGATGGATGAACAACCATCCCTTGTGGCTTGTTAATAACAGCTACATCTTTATCTTCATAGACGATTTCAAGCGGAATCTCTTCTGCTTGGACATCTAACGGAACAGCTTCAGGTTCTGCTAGATAAATTTTGTCCCCTTTTTGAACCATATAGTTGCTTTTTACAGTTTGTTCATTGACAAGAAGATTTCTTTCTTTGATCCATTGCTGAACAGCTGAACGTGACTTCTCAGGCATCAACTCAGTCATTACCTTATCGATTCGTCCCTTTTGCTGTTCGATTGTGAAATGATATTCTTTAGCCATTTTTGTGCTCCTTTTTTCTTAACCTGTTAATCAATTTTTCTTTTTTGACTTTTTTTCTTCTTTTTCATCTAAAAATACATACAGAAGCAATAATAGAACGCCAATCGTTAAAGCAGAATCCGCGACATTAAAAATAGGAAAATGAACAAAATCTAACCGGATCATATCTACTACATATTGCAAGTGCAATCGATCAATAAAATTTCCTAAAGTACCCCCTAGTATAAAAGCCAATGAAATGGCAAATAGAGGTTCTCCTTTTGCATATTGATGCAAGTAATAAATGACGACTCCTGTAACGATAGCGGTAATGATATAAAAGAAGACCATCTTCCCTTCTAAGATACTCCAAGCTGCGCCATCATTTTGAATATAGGTCCATGAAACAACACCAGGAATAAATTCGATCGTTTCATATAAAGGGATATGCTGAACAGTCAAATACTTTGTGATCTGGTCGATTCCCACGATGACTGCTGCTATCAAGTAATAAACAAACATTTTTTTCCTCTCTCTCTTTCCGTTTCGTTCTCTATTTATTTTACACGATTCGTTCCTCAATAAACAGGGAAAGTTCATTTCCTGTTTTATCCTTGATTTTGCTATTCAAAACGAAATTGATTTAAAACAACTAAAAAGTAAAATTTCTATGTGAAAAGAGTGTTGTATTTGAGCCTGTTTATACATCTTTGTTATACTGATAGCAGTTTATGAATTATTGTTATTCATTAAACAATCAAAAATATGAACAAAAAAAGGAGTTTGTTTATGAAAAAAATAAGCGTTCCTCTAAGTTTGCTTGGTGTTTCCTTCCTGTTGGCTGGATGTGACACAAGCGCAAAAGATACTTTAGCTGTAACCGATACATTAGAGGAGAAAGAAAAAGGCATCGTTGAACAAATCAATGCTGTCACTGCTCAAGAAAGTCAGCTGCAAAAACAGTTTTCAGAAACATTGAAAAATGATAAAGAACTGAAAACTTTTAAAGATGATAGTTCAAAAGTCTTTGAGAATATCCAAAATCGTAAAGATGCTCTTGACACAATAGAAGAAGATGCTTCTGAGCTGTCGGATCAATCAGATAAGCTTAAAGACATCAAAGGCGAAGAACTTCCTAAACAAGACATGACCAATTTAGAAGAGAAATTAGATTCTGCTTCTGGCACATTAGATGAATGGTTGAAAACCTATAAAAAAGACTTGGATCAAGAAGAAAAATATTTCAAGTCCTTATCTAAAGAGGATGCTACTTACGAAACATTCACAAATGGTATTGATACACTGAATGGACAACACCAAAAATCAAACGAAACGTTAACACAACTCGACAAGCAGTTATCTGAATTAACAACTGCACGTTCTACTGTTGCAGAGAAAGTCCAAGAACAGGAAAACAAAAAATAGGAGTGAACAGTAATGAGAAAAATGATTTATGGCATGGCTTTATTTAGCACGGTTTTATTAGCTGGCTGCCAAACTTCTGATCAAGATGCTGCAGAACAATCAGCTTCAACGAAAAGCGAAACAGCCATGGAAACCAGTGCGTCAGACGCCTCTTCTGAAAATCAAGCAGATAGCTCTTCGGAAGAAGCAAAAGAACAAACTTTTCTTTATGAAGTAAACCCTGACAATAACCATTGATGATGCACCAGATAAACATGCAGTTGAAATGGCACAAAAATTAAAAGATATCAATGCACCAGCTGTTTTCTTTATCAACGGAATGTACATAGAGTCTGATGAAGGAAAAGAAGATTTAAAGAAAATTTATGACATGGGATTCGAAATCGGAAACCATACGCAAACCCATGCGAATTTAAAAGAAATTTCTGAAGAAAAGCAAAAAGAAGAAATCTTAAGAACGAGTGAATTGATTGAAGAAGTGACGGATGAAAAACCTCGCTTTTTCCGCGCACCTTTTGGAAGTAACACAGACTTTTCTCGCTCTCTAGCCAAACAAGAAAAAATGACATTGATGAATTGGACTTATGGCTATGACTGGGAGAAAAAATATCAAGATAGCGCAGCACTGAAAGACATCATGCTAAACACCGAATACTTGCGTGATGGTGCCAATCTTTTGATGCATGACCGGGATTGGACAAACGATGCTATCGTAGACATTGCTGAAGGACTTCGTGACAAAGGTTATACCCTTGTCGATCCAGCAACGATCATTTCTGAAGGAAGCGAGGACGGCCAAAATGAATAAAACTTTCAAACAACTTTCTTTCTTTGCAGCTGCTGCCTTTTTTATGCTGCCACTTCATGCGAATGCTGAAGAAAATGAAAAAGGAACCTTGCTGCAACTTCATCAAGGCGATTTACTAGAAACACCAGAAAAATTCCCTTCACAATTTACTTATGATAGTGGAATCAATATTGAATACCCTAAAGACGGAGTAAAAGGAATTTATGTCACTGGGCATTCAGCTGGTGGCGCAAAAATGAACCAATTAACAGATTTTGTTAATAAAACTTCTCTAAATGCAATGGTCGTCGATATCAAAGATGATTTTGGTGATTTAACATTTGATCTTCAGTCTGATGATCCATTGGTTCAAAAAAATACCAAAGATTATGTAAAAGACCCGAAAAAAATGATGAAATCATTCGAAGACAATCAAATCTATCCTATTGCTCGAATCGTTGTATTCAAAGATACACGTTTAGCGGAAGCAAAACCTGAGCTCACTTACACAAACAGTGATGGGTCTATCTGGAAAAATGGACGCGGCGAAGCTTTTGTCAACCCCTTCTCCGAAGAAGTATGGACGTACAATGTCGAAGTAGCGAAACAAGCTGCTAAATTAGGGTTCAAAGAGATCCAATTTGACTATGTCCGCTTCCCTGAAGGTTTTGAAACACGTTCAGATAATCTGCAATACACACAAGGAAAATATAAAGATATGGATTTAGATGACGTTCAAAAACGAGTAGAAGCTGTTACGGACTTTGTCAAATATGCACGCAAAGAATTAAAACCTTACGGCGTTGATGTCGGCGTTGATATTTTTGGCTACTCAGCAACGGTACCTGAAGCTCCAGGAATCGGCCAAAACTTTTCTAAAATCTCTGACAATGTAGATGTTATTTCTTCTATGATCTATCCAAGTCACTGGGGTTCTTACTTTGGCATTGCTAAACCAGATTTAGAACCATACAAATTAGTCACAGAGTATATGAAAGCTGAAAATAAAGTATTAGACGGCTTGAAAACACCACCTCAATCACGTCCATGGTTGCAAGACTTTACCGCTTCTTATCTAGGTGCTGGAAATTACCAACAATATGGTGCTCCGCAAGTTGAAGCACAAATCAAAGCACTGTCTGAAGCAGGTGTCAATGAATTCTTGTTATGGGACGCAGCGAATACCTATTCAACTGGCGTAAACTATGATATAAAATAAAACAAAAAAGCTGAGATGATAGCATTTTGCAACGCTTGCTCGTTAGATTCGTTTATCTAATAAGCAAGCGTTGTTTTGTCATCTCAACTCTTTTATATTGTTCATAAGATTCTTCATCTTTTAACGTTGGTAAAAAACATTTCTAACCAATAGGGTTTCAAATGGAAAGTCAAATATGTTGCCAGCGGTGAAAAAAGCTTATCTAACCTTCCAACAGTTTCTAATCATTTCTTTTAGTCCAACATCAAGATAAAAAGCATCTATTTATCTTATTCTACAGTAACGATTTCTCCATTATCTAATAAACATAGATAAGTATGTGTAACGGGCTTATTTAAAATTCTTTCTAAAGCTGTTCGATAAAGGCCCATTTGTCCTCGATACTTTTCAAGCATCTTCTCTCTTGCCTGTTCTCCGAGGTGTTGAACACGATCCGTTTTGTAATCAAACAAAATAGCATCCTCTTTATATTCAATAAATCCATCCATTATCCCATGGATCAAAATTTTATCTCCAGCCTTCTCTTCCATATCTGTGAAAATCAAACCAGCATCCATTAACAAAGAAAAAGGACGTTCTCGATAAACCAATTCATGGTCGCGCAAAATTTGTTGACCAAAAGTTGTATCAAAGAAGCGCTGAATCGTCTCTCTCCTGATTCTTTTTGCCACATCTTTTGTTAAGAGTCCTTTTTGGACCAGTGTCTGTATAGTTTTTTCAATTTGTTCTTCTGTCTGCTCTTGAGATAGGTCAATGGATTGCATAACCAAGTGAGTAGCTGTTCCGACCTCTGCACTGGTTGGTGCAGTGATCTGAGTCATGAAAGCAGGTCGTTCCAATCGATCTTGTGTATACCGATTTGAAAGCCGTGGCGCATTGATGTCGATTTTTGCCATTCGACCAGAATCATCCGGTTCTTCAAATAGACGTTTGACTTCAGAAACCGATTGATAACTTGTCGTACGTGTTGCTGCTTCATAATCGTATGTTGCTTCGATGAGGTGCATCGCTTCGTTTAAGGAACGAATATGAGCGTCATCTGTTAATTTGACCGTCTCCGTTTGATCTAATCTTTCTAACCATTGCTCATCGTCTACCGTTGATTCTTCTTTCATATTTGCTTTGAGTTCTTCTTCATTAACAAACGTGATCGAGAACGTTGCTTGATGATGACGGATCTCACCGTTGACAGCAGTTGCTGGCAGGTAATCATTTTTTGCTTGCGGATGTCTAACCATTGCTTGTCCGATCCACTGCATCAAACTATTAGCCGTCAAACGCATATCAGCGGGAAGAACGGTTGGCTGATGACTAGAGACAAGCCCCCATTCTTTCCAAGCAGCTGCTTCATTTTTATAGGAGCCTACTAAGAAGAGTTTTTCTTCTGCACGAGTCAACGCAACATAAAGCTTACGCATCTCTTCTGCCAGTAACAGCTTCTTCTTTTCTGCCTTTAATGCAATCTCTGGTAAAGTGGTATAACGTAATCGATAACGCAAATCTTTAAAATCTGTTCCCACGCCATAGCGTTCATTAAAAACATAAGCTTGCTGGGTATCTTGCAAATTAAAACGTTTTGAAAGATCTAAAACAAAAACGACAGGAAATTCCAATCCTTTGCTGGCATGGATCGTCATCACTCTTACAGCATTCTCATCTTCAGAGATCGCAGTAGGCTCTGCCAAATCCTTGTCTTTCTTTTGCATACGCTCAATAAAACGAACAAACTGAAACAAACCTTTAAAACTGGTTTTTTCATAGCTAGATGCCCGTTCATATAGCGCATGCAAATTGGCTTTTCGTTGGCGACCAGAACTCATCCCTCCGACATAATCCAAAAATCCAGTGTCTTCGTAGATTGTCCAGATCAGCTCGACGATTGATTCTCGACGGGCTTCTTCACGCCATTTTGTCAATTGACTCAAAAACTGTTCAATCTTAAGATAAAGCTGCTGATTGAAACGACCTCCCCGCTGCTCATTTCGATATTCATCATAAAAAGCTTTCACAGCATCAAAATAATCGCCCGTTTTTTTAGTGATGCGAATAGCGGCCAATTCATTTTCATCCAAGCCTACGAGTGGTGAACGCAGTACGCTGGCCAATGGAATATCTTGATACGGGTTGTCAATCACTTTGAGCAATGACATCATGATCGTGATTTCAGTTGTCTGGAAATAGTTTTGCGTATCGTTTACCAATAACGGAATGTCAAGTTGTTTAAATAGGCTTTGAATATCTGCATTATTTTTTTTCGTCGGCGTCAATAAAACAATATCGGCATAACGAATCGCTCGATTCCGTTTTAGCTGCTTATCATAAACTTGAAAGCCGGACTGTATCAGCTCATTGATTTTCTGTCCAACCATTGTTAATTCGCCTTCTGTTTTTGTATCGATCGAAAAATCTATCGGATCTTCCTCATCTATATCTTCCACTTCTTTTTCATAGATAAGGATTTCTGGTTGGTGGTCATCCGTTTTAGGGAAAGCAGTAAAGCCTTGAACGAGTTGAGCTGCATCGTCATAAGCCATTTGTCCCACCGAACGATCCATCAATTGAATAAAGAGCAAATTAATGAAATCTAAGACTTCTCCTCTGGAACGAAAATTGTCTGCTAAAATGATACGTTCACCTTTGTGATGATCACGATACTGTTCATACTTTTGCAAAAACAAACCAGGATCAGCTAAACGAAAAGAATAAATAGATTGCTTCACATCTCCAACCATAAATAAGTTGCCATCTTCCTCATTAGGGTGAGTCAACCAAAACAAAATATTTTCCTGCAATTGATTGATATCTTGGTATTCATCTACCATCACTTCTTTAAATTTTTCGCGGTAATGAAGACTAGCTTCTGTCCCTTGCCATTTTTCATCTTGGAATTGCGCCAGAATATTTAATGTCAAATGCTCTAAATCGTTAAAATCTAATACATGGCGTTCTCTTTTTCTTTCTGTATAAGCTTGGGTGAAAAGTCTTGTTACCCGAGCCATCTCTTGAATAAGCGGCAAGGTCTTTTTCATTCGTTCAACTTGATCAGCGGCAGAAGCTGAAAAATAATGTTCTTTCATTTCTTGGAAACGATTTTTGTATTGATCACGAAAAACTTTCATTTCGCCTGCTGCTTCTTTTATATCTTCATCTGCAGATCGCTTTGCTGCCTTCCATCTGTCAAAAACAAAAGAGCGGCACTGTTCAAAAACTTGTTCATATTGATCGGCTCGTATTCCTTCCAGTAACTGATTAAATAAGCTTGCTTCCTGAGTAGCGATTTCTCGTTGCTTATCAAGTTCGTCACTGCTTTCACCGATCTTTACTGCCGCAAGTGCTAACTCTGCTAAATTTTCTAAAATATCTATCAGCTGAGGCTTCAGTAAGTGCTGATATAATGTTCCATGTGTCAGTTGATCATCTTCCACCATATACAAATCGCCCAACTGGTTCAACCATGTGTCAGGATGTGGATTAGCACGTGCAAAATCATATAACGAAAAGATCAAGTCTGTTAAACCTGCATCAGAACGATCATTTGAATAAGAAGCGGTCAATTCTTTAAACAGACTGTTTTCTTCTCCATAAAGCTCTTCTCTCACTTCATTCCAAACATCTTCTTGAAGTAATGCAATCTCAGTATCATCTGTCAAAAGTCGAAAAACTGGATCAAGATCAATGAGATAGTAATACCGACGAATCACTTGCAGACAGAAAGAATGAATCGTGCTGATCGACGCCTGTGGCAGCAAAGCGATTTGTCTGATCAAGTGTCGTTTTTGTTCGAGATTATTTTCCTGTGTAATGGCCTGCTGAAGAGCAGACTGGATGCGTTCTTTCATTTCTCGAGCAGCTGCATCGGTATATGTCACGATCAGTAATTCATCAACATTTGTTCCTCGTTTGATTTTTTCAATGACCCGCTCGACTAAGACCGTTGTTTTCCCAGAACCGGCAGAGGCAGAAACAAGCAAATTATGACCTGACTCATACACTGCTAACCACTGGTCATCTGTGAAGCGGCTATTTTCTGGTTTTAAAGGAATCTTCATTCTTCCACCTCATTTTCGTCTTCTTTCATTTTTTCAAGAAACTGTTTATTCGGTAATTTTTCTAAACGATAGTAATTATTTTCCGGCAACATGGCATCAAATAACGAAACAGCTCGTAAAGGTCCATTAACAGAGGCAATAAATTGTCGTTTTTCATAAACAGGACGCAGCGTTGTTTCCCCATTCAAAATGCGATTTCCTGCATCTACAATGAGTTTTTCATTATGCCGACGCAAAGTCTGCATTTCGTCTAAAGTAACAAAATGTGCTGATTTGACATCGCCATTTTTATTTTGTCTAAAAGGAAAGAGCAATGAAGATTGACTTGGTTCAATTGACTTATCCAGCGCCAGCAAGACATCTGGATCATCCAACAGCAATCCTTCCATTTTATACAACTTCAGCAATGCTTCCCGATAAGCCTCTTCATTTTCCACATCAGCTGCCTTGAGGAAAGGATTTTTGACATGCAGATAAAAAGCTCCTGCCGGTAAAGATTCGTAACCTGTCAGATCTTTTGCGTGTCTTAGCGCAATATCGAGATATGTCAGCATCTGCATGGCTAATCCATAGTATGCTTCCTGATAATTGAAGGTGTGTTTACTAGATTTGTAGTCGATGATGTTTAGATAATGCTGATCTTTTACAGTCATTTGATCGACCCGATCGATTTTTCCTCTTACATATAAGTGGTTGCCATTGTTTAGAGCATAGTCTAATCCCGGCACCCCCTTCTGCATGCCGATACGACCAAACAAGACTTCTGTTTGGACATTTTGCATGTTAGAACGTCGACTTTGATTGGATAGCGCCCAAGCCATTTGTTTCACCGTTTCTTCAAGTTGTTCGCGGATGTAGGCCATCCGATGAGAAGCTGTTAAGATAAGGTACTTGTCTTTTCCTTTTAACGTTTCAAAGAGGTTATCCGTGAGCTGGTCTAATGTTCGCTGATCAAGCTGTTCCAAAGAAAGATCTTGATTGATCAACGACTTAAACAGCAAATCCAATGCATCATGGAAAAACTCTCCTGTTCCTGCAGAAGTTAATTCAAACTGATCTCTTTCCTGCAGTTTTAATCCGTAACGAAGAAAATGTGCATAAGGATCTTGATAGAATGATTCCAGTTGAGATACAGACAAATACAAGTCTTTTCCGTATAGCTTTTCAGCAATCTCTGTCTTAAGCGGCTTGGGGATGTTCTTTCTAGTTAAGCTATCCAACAAACGATAGAATTTTTTTGAAGTCTCTTTATTTCGTTTAAAATATTGGTATAAGGATACCCAGACAGGATGCAACTGCCCTTTTTCATCTTGTTCTTTCCTCATCACCATTAATAACTGTCCCATAGTACTGTCTTTTGAACCAATAAAAGAAAAAATATCCTTTTTATTAGGTGCAGGTAATGAGACGATATCAGCAGCTTTCGTTTCGATAGGCAATCCAAAGTAACGAACAATACGTTCAATATAAGGAGAGATTTTTGGTCCTTCTTTTGCATCATCGCTGGTTGGATAAGTGAGATAGAGCTGATCTGAAGAATCTAATAATGCCTGATATGCAATAAACGGCTCTGAAGCCATCTGAGATTCAGCAGAAGGCCTTAAGTACTTATCATCTTCCAGCTGACGATCTAACAACATACGGTCTTCTTCTGTTAAAATACTCGTGTTTTCAATTTGAGCGGGCATTTTTGTATTGGTTACGCCTAGTAAAAAGGTTACTTTGGCCGTTCCCACACGTGTACCCGTAAAACTTGAATAAATCACTTGATCGATGCTTGGCGGAACGATGCTATAGGAAGCATTTTCAAATCCGGCTTGGATAATATCTTGAAAACTCGTTATTTCAAAAGATTGATCACCTAAAACCTCTACAAATTCATCTACAAGCTGAATAAAAACTTGCCAAATCTGTTCGTGTCTCCTTGCTGTCTCTAAGTCATCTTGTTCAATCGACTCATCGCGCCAAAACAAAAGCTGATCTGGAACACCATTTTTTTCTAAAAATTGATACAGTACTTTTGCTGCTTCTAATCCATTTTTTGCTTTATCTAGCTTATTAAAAAAAGGCGTCAATAAATGATTGAGAAAATCCTTTACTTGATTAGCTGTTTCTTGAATCACAAGATCAGCGTCTGATTGAAAATCATCTTCATCATAATGAAAACGCGTGTAATGCCAAGGTTCTTTTTTCGTCCAATGATATCCCTCATAGCCGTAAGCCAATACGACATTCTCAGTTTGATCGATTTTTTCACGAAAATTGGCTGCCTGTTGCTGCTGAAGACGAATGCGTTCCCCACGCTCGATCGGCAAATCAGCAGAAGCTTGAGGGATCAGCAATTCTGTTCTTAACAGGCGCAGTACATCGCCATAGCGCCAATTGTTTTTTTTGATCAAAAATAACGCTTCAAGCAGTTCACTAAAAGGATGATTCGACATCACATCTGCACTGTCAATAAAGGTCGGGATTTGATTTTGACTAAAAGTGGGCTGTAAAAGAGTCAGGTACTCTTGAGGATCACGAGTCAAAACTAAAATGTCTTTATATCGATAAGTTCCGCTTGTAACCAATCGATGGATTTCATTTGCAACATGGGTAACTTCGGCCTGTTTGTTTTCGGCAGCCCAAACATGAATACATCCATTCATCTGATCCGCTTGTTCTTTGTCAAAAGCTGAAACAGGTGACAAGGCGTTGCTCTTTACCCAATATTCTTCCAATAAATTCAATTCTAAACAGTAATCGGTGTCTATTGCTTGGATGACCCGATCTGTGTGCACCTTGATTTGATGCTGACGTGCTAAGTGATAGAGTTTGTAGTAAGTTTCCCCTGTCATTTGAAATAATTCATACATTTCAGGTCTTTCATGAACATAACCTTTATCTAACGTCAGCGAAATGGTTACTTTTTTCGTCTGATTCATTAATGCAAGGATCAAATCTTGTTCTTGAGCAGTAAATTGGACAAAGTTGTCAATATAAACGGTTGTATGTGACAAATCTAATGTGTAAATTTTTTCTGTCAAAGCTTCCAAAATATCTTCTGTCTCAATAAACTTACCTGTTAAAGCTTCTTCAAACGCATGATAAATCAAAGCAATATCTTTTAGCTTCAATTTAAAGTCTGTTTCTTGAGGACTCTCTCCCAACATTTGGATAGTTTGGTATAAGTCGTCTTCTTGTACTCGTCCGCTGCGCAGCTCCAAAAAGAGGTCTGTCAGTTTCTGAATAAAACCATTTTTTTGTGCTTCTCCTCTAAAAATCGTTAATTCTTCTTCATAATCGATCAACAATTTTCGGACAAGCATGGCTAATCCTGTATTTGTCAGCTGAGGCTTCGCATACAGATCACTATCTTTTAACAAATACCAAGCCAGCCGGCTGAAGCTGAATACTTGCAACCGCATCATTCCAATGATCGATTGTTGTTGCTGGTTTTCTTGCCCACCAACTTTTTCGATCACATTCATTTCTGCTTGGAATTTGATATGTTCAGGAACTAAGTAAAAGATTTCTGCTGTTGTATCATTTTTTAATTCATCTGCAATTTCATCTAACATCGTTTGTCGTTTATTTGTGTTTGCTCTTCCTAGTACAAACTGTAATCCCATAATGCTCCCACCTACTTTTCATGGTTTAAACATGCTACGTCTATTTTATCATACTCCTTCTAAAAGAAGAGCTGAATGAGCAAAAAAGCCTTGGCCTGAAAAGAAACTTGATCAGGCTAAGACTTCCTTATAAGAAAGAGGTTAACTTTTTTATTTATTCGTTATCAAAAGAATGACAAGCAAGAAACAGCCTATCCAAAAAGAAAAGTGAAATATTTTCTTTCGTGTTTTATGGTGAAACAACTTCATGGCCAATAGCCCACCGAAGCCGCCGCCAGCTATTCCTGCTCCCAAAAGATACTTTTCAGGAATCCGCCATGCTCCTTTTCTAGCTCTTTTTTTATCACTGCCCATTAAACAAAAAAGCAATACATTGATAAAAAGTGCATAACTTACTTGCAGCATCAGAATTATCCTTCTTTTTCAGCATTTAAACGTGCAATTTCGACAATAACCGCTGTTGCTTTTTCCATACTTTCAACAGCTACAAACTCGTACCGTCCATGGAAGTTTTCTCCGCCGGCAAAAATATTCGGCGTAGGCAGACCCATAAATGAAATTTTTGATCCATCTGTACCGCCGCGGATAGGTTCAATGATTGGCTTGATCGCCAAGTTTTCCATTGCCTCTTTGGCTATGTTTATTGGACGCATATCTTTTTCAATGATTTCGCCCATATTATAATATTGATCTTTCAATATCACTTTAACGCGTTCTTCTCCAAGTTCCTTATTCATTTTTTCAGCGATCGATAACATTTTTTCCTTGCGTGCTTCAAATGTATCACGGTCATGATCGCGAATAATATAGGACATTTTAGCTTCCTCTACTTCTCCGCTTAAGCCTAGCAAATGATAGAAACCTTCTCTGCCTTCCGTTTTTTCCGGAACTTCGCCTTCAGGTAATTGTCCATCGAATTGCATGGCTAAGGACAAAGCATTTACCATAGTATTTTTGGCCGTTCCAGGATGAACATTTTTCCCTTGAATGAAAATATTTGCTGAAGCTGCATTAAAACTTTCATATTCAAGCTCTCCTACAGGTCCTCCGTCCATTGTATATGCATAGTCTGCGGCAAATTCTTTTACATCAAAAAGATCAGCACCGATCCCGATTTCTTCATCTGGTCCGAAACCAACTCGAATGTCACCATGAGGAATAGTTTGGTCTTTTAAAAGGATTTCCATCGCTGTCATGATTTCTGCAATACCTGCTTTATCATCGGCTCCCAACAAAGTTGTTCCATCAGTTGTAATCAATGTTTGACCGATATATTGCTTCAAATTGGGAAAATCAGTTGGAGATAAAATGACCGAACCATCTTTATTCAAAGAAATATCAGAGCCGTCATAATTTTCATGAAATTGCGGCTGAACATTTTCAGCATTGAAATCAGCTGTATCCATATGAGAAATAAAACCGATTGTAGGCACTTTTTTATCGGTATTGCTAGGAAGCGTTGCGGTCACATATCCATTCGTTGTATTATAATGAATATCTTTTAAACCAATTTCTTCCAGTTCTTTCATCAGCGATTTAGCAAAGTCTACTTGACTTTGTGTTGATGGAACGGTGGTGCTTGTCTCATCTGAACGTGTTTCTGTTTTGACATAACGGACAAAACGAGGGACTAAATTTTGGTATTTACTTTCTGACATTTTCTACTCTTCCTTCCATTATCTTGAATAAATGCATAGTTTTTCTATCATTTTTTTCCAATCATTTTACTAAGCGAATAAATATTAAATGAATTTATTTTTTTTGAAACGGTCATCATCTAATGAAAAATTGGTTATGAAAACCGGAAAGGATCTGTATTTAGTTCAGATGAAACGATATCCAGATGCCAATTGTTTTCCGTACACCATTGTTCAAATAACTCTTTCAGTTTTGGCTTACAAATCTGTTCAATATGATGTCCTGGGTCGATTACTGACAACCCATCCGCCAGCATATCATGTCCGGTATGATAATAAACATCCCCTGTAATATAGACATCTGCACCTTTCTTTAAGGCATCTTGATAAAACTTTCCACCGTCGCCTCCGCAAACAGCAACACGTTGAATCAGTTTATCTGGATTTGTTGTGATGTAACGCAAACCCGATACGCCAAACGTTTCCTTTAGTTGTGTCACAAAATCTTGCAGTTTTATTGGTTCCGCTAAGTCCCCAACTCTTCCTAGTCCGAACTCTTCAGACAAGTTTTCAATTGTATATACGTCATAAACGGGCACTTCGTATGGATGAGCTTCAAGCAAAGCATGAACGACTTTTGGCAAATCTTGCTCAGAAACGGCGAATTCTATTTTAACTTCATGTGTTTCTTCACTTTTTCCGATGTCACCGATCGTTGGGTGAGCTCCTTCTACAGGTTTGAATCTTCCTATTCCTTCCAGCGTATAGCTGCAATCTTTGTATGTTGATCCCATATTTCCTGCGCCTGCCTGAGTCAAAGCTTCTCGTACTTCTGTTTCATTTTCTTTAGGAACCATCACAGCTAGTTTTTTATAAGGACGGCTTTTCGTCACTGTCATCGTTTCTGCATGGTGCAAATCGATAAGATCTGCTAGCCAATCATTCATACCTCCAGGAGCAACGTCTAGGTTCGTATGCGCTGCATAAACAGCGATGTCATGCTTAATAAGCTCAAAATACATTTCATTCTGAGGATCATCACTGATTAAGTTTTTTGCTGGTTTAAACATTGGCGGATGATGAGCAAAAATAAAATCAATCTGCTTTTCAATGGCTTCTTGAACGACTTCTGGTCTAACGTCTAACGTAACCATGACCCGTTGGATCGGTTTATTTAACGTACCGATCGCTAAACCGATCGGGTCTCCTGTTTCTGCTAATGTTGGAGGTGCAAATTGTTCAAAACGTTCAATCAAATCATAACCAGTCACATTCATTTCTTCAACAACTCCTTGATTTCAGAAATTTGGATATTAAATGAAACAATTTTTTCTGATTGAGGAATAGCCGCTTTTTTTAGATTTTCAACGACTTGTTCCCTTTTTTTGAGTTCTTTCTCCCATTTTTTCCTAAAAATAGGATCTTGTTGTTCTTTTAAAAAAAAGCCATACGTTAAATCTTTTTCTGTCACCGCGATAGGCAACGCTTCTTCTTTTTCTGCTACAATGATCTCGTAAAATTTTCCTTTTTCTTCAAGAATTTCTTCCGCTGTTACAGCATATTGATTTTCAACCAGCCATTTTCGCAAAATGTATTCATCGACGTTCGGCTGCAAGATCAAACGTTCTTGCCCATTAAGTTTCTTTTGCTGTGTAGCTCTTTCTAAGATCGATGCGATCAAATGGCCGCCCATTCCGCAAATCGTGATCACTGTTAGTTGGTCCTCTTCAGAAACGACATCTAATCCATCACCCAATCTTACTTGAATGTTTTCTTTCAAGTTTAAGCTTTCTACTTGTTTTTTAGCCGATTGAAACGGACCGGGAACCACTTCACCTGCTACAGCAAAAGAAATAACATGGTCTAGGACTAAAGCGCAGGGCAAATAGGCGTGATCTGAACCAATATCAGCTAAACGATCTCCTGGCCGAACATAAGCAGCTGCACGAGCCAAACGCTTTGAAAGGTGTTTTTCATCCATCTTTTTTTCTCCTTCTCACCGTTTTATTTGATTGCAGCTTCAAAAAAACCTTCATCCATTAAGTAACCTTCTGCTGCCTCTTTTGTTTTAAAAACAGTTTCGATTTGATTGTTTTCTAAAACAATCAGCCACATTGGATTATCATATCGCAAAAAAAGTTTTTCTCCTTTTTCACTGATCCAAAGCTCTTGATAACCCTCTTCATATCCATCTTTTGTTTTTCTTAAATGAGCAATTGCTTTATCAACTAACTGTTTGATTTCTTCTGCTGAAGCTTCCCTCACTGATACATAACCGTCTTTCGTTTCTTCTTTCGGCAAGTAACCAGCATAAACAAAAGCATTTCCATTTGGGTGTAAGTACCGAACGACGATTGTTTTTTCAACAGCACTTTCATCGAAATGATAATTGATACGTTGTAACGATACGGGCACAGCTCTTAATTCAGAGAATCCATCAAATACAGCTTTCTTTTCTTCAAATGTTAACATTATTCTCTCCTTTCAAAACGTTCTATTTTATTATAACAGTTTTTGGCTTGCTTGAAATCTTTCTCAGACTAAAAAGCTGATTTCTATATTTTTTTCCTGCTCATTTATAACTTTTCATCTTCGGTTCTACAAGATTTAAAGTTGGCTAGCAAACAATCAATTCTTTTTCATGCTAAGGTCTTTAGAAACAGCTGTCTAGAAATTTCATGAGGCGTATAGGGCTACTGATAGCCATGAAAAAAGATGTAATGTGAATGAACTTAGTGTTAGGCTTTAGCCGTTACACTAAGTTTGAAACTTACAAACCTTGAGATACGGCTTTGGCTCAAGGCGTTCTCATGAGTTTCCATCAGTAGCAACACCGCTCAGATTAAATTTCATTACCAACGTTAGAAGATGAAGAACTCATATTCAATAACAAAAAGCCGAAACAAGGGGAATTGTTTCGGCTTTTTGATCTTTATCTCAACATTATTTTAATGGGAAAGCTTTGACTATTTATTCTAAAAAGTCTTTTAATTGTTTTGATCTGCTTGGATGACGTAATTTCCGCAAAGCTTTTGCTTCGATTTGACGAATCCGTTCGCGTGTAACGCCAAACACTTTTCCAACTTCTTCTAAAGTGCGTGTCCGTCCATCATCAAGACCGAAACGCAAACGCAGAACGTTTTCTTCACGGTCTGTCAATGTATCCAACACATCTTCCAATTGTTCTTTCAGCAATTCATAGGCAGCATTATCAGCTGGACTCGTTGCTTCATGATCTTCAATAAAGTCCCCAAGATGAGAATCATCTTCTTCGCCGATCGGTGTTTCTAAAGAAACCGGCTCTTGAGAAATTTTTAAAATTTCACGTACTTTTTCTGTCGGCAAGTCCATTTCTGCTCCAATTTCTTCTGGTGTCGGTTCTCTACCTAAGTCTTGCAGCAACTGACGTTGAATCCGGACGAGTTTATTAATGGTTTCTACCATGTGAACCGGTATACGAATCGTTCTTGCTTGGTCAGCAATGGCACGAGTGATGGCTTGACGAATCCACCAAGTAGCATAAGTTGAAAACTTAAAACCTTTTTTATAATCGAATTTTTCAACAGCTTTCATTAAGCCCATATTCCCTTCTTGGATAAGATCCAAGAACTGCATGCCTCGACCGACATAACGTTTAGCGATACTAACCACCAAACGTAAATTAGCCTCAGCTAAGCGTTGTTTAGCCTCTTGGCTGCCTTCTTCGATTTGATGTGCAAGTTGAACTTCTTCTTCTGCAGTTAATAAATCGACTCTTCCGATTTCTTTAAGATACATGCGAACAGGGTCATTGATTTTAACACCTGGAGGAGCTGTCAAATCTTCTGGCTTTTCAACTTTTTCTTCTTTTTCTTCTCTTTCCATCTGTTTAGCAGTTGGGTCGCCATCGTCTCCAACAACACCAATACCTGCATCTTCTACTTCTTGGATCAGACTATCCATTTGATCAGCATCTAACGCATAGGGCGTTGCAATTTGTTTTGTTAATTCATCATAATTGACGGTACCCTTTTGTTTATAATCTTGAATTAGCTGTTTAACGGCTGTTTCATATGATGATGCTTCTTGTGTTTGTTTGTTAGCCATAAAAATGCCTCCCCTTTTCTTTCAACTACTTAAACCTTTTTATCATTCTTACACTGGTTTTGTTTTCAACTCGCGCGAGAGCTCTACGATTTCAGCCATCAATGAACGAAGCTGCTCTTGATCGCCATGATGGGATGCTTCTTTTATCGCCTGTTGTTTCTCTTTAATTTTTTCTTCTAACACAGACTTGCGAGAAATAACATCCATACAATCTTGAATTTCTCGAATAGAAAAATCTTCACTCATGGTCATCAATTCGATTTCCACTAAGATGTTCTTCAAGTCCGGTTCTTTAACAAAGTCAATAAATGCATCCATCGTACCTTGATGATCCGTTTGCTCTAAAAAGCTTTCGTATAATAGATACAGCATTTGATACTCGTCATGAACAAAATGAAAGATGTCCGAAAAGTTTTTCACTTCAAGTCGGGCTTCATCAAAATGAAACACACGATTTAATAATTGCCGTTCTGTTCTTTCAACAGACGAAAGCTTTCTGCGTTGTTGTTGAACTTGCGGAAAAAATATTTCTTTACGAGGCTCAACCTTTTTCTCTTGATGTCTTCTATCTGACTGACTTTTTCGGGAATGAAAGATTTGCTGGAACTGTTCTTCCAGAGCGGCCAAAGAAAGATCAAACTCCTCAGAAAGTTGTTTAAAATAGTGTTCTCTTTCAATGGCAGAAGGGACATTCAGCATTTCTGTCAAAATCTTATCAATATAATTGAGCCGCTCGTTTTCATTATTTAAATGAATGTTTCGACGATAATATTGCATGATAAAATTAAAGTGTGTTGCTCTGCCATGACGAATCAGTTCATTAAAAGATGCTTCACCCTTTTTCTTAATGAACTCATCTGGATCCATTCCGTCGGCAAATTGAACAATTTCAATATCAAAATGGGTCTCTTCGGCAAAAGTATCTGCTGCACGTTTTGTCGCTTCTATACCAGCTTGGTCTCCATCATAAGCGATGACGACTTTATCTACCACCTTGTCTAACAAATGAATATGCTCGTTTGTCAAACTTGTTCCCATCGAAGCGACGCCATGTTGAACACCTGCTTGGTAAGCTGCGATCACATCCATAAAACCTTCAAATAAAATGACCTCAGATTCTTTTCGAATCGTTGGACGAGCGCGATGAAAATTAAACAATACTCTCCTTTTATTGAATAAATAAGTTTCAGGGCTATTCAAATATTTAGGTTCATGTCGTCCAGTAGAAAGCTCTGGTTGTTCTTCA
The DNA here is from genome assembly GCF_900113675.1 of Pisciglobus halotolerans. GTDB lineage: Bacteria > Bacillota > Bacilli > Lactobacillales > Carnobacteriaceae > Pisciglobus > Pisciglobus halotolerans. Next base: position 31,341 of record NZ_FOQE01000005.1, on the reverse strand, counting down.
AACAATCTTCCTGAAAAAGCAATGATTTTTCCTTGATGATCTTCTATCGGGAACAAGATCCGGCCATGAAAACGATCTTGCAGTTCACCGCTCTCTCTTTTAATGAATAATCCAGATTCTTCCAGTTGTTCATCTGTATAGCCTTTCCCCTGAAGATACTGAACCAAAACTGTTCTCTCTTTAGGCGCAAAGCCAATGCTGAAGGCTTCAATCGTTTCTTTTGATAAGCCTCTATTTTGCAAATAGCTTAAAGCTGCTTCACCTGTCTGTGTGTTCATTAAGATGTGTTGGAATAGTTCAGCACTTTCTTCATGGAGTTTCAACAATGTTGCTTTTTTTGTGTCTTTTTCTGTACCGGCCCCTTGTTGAAGCTGAGTAAAACGACTGTCGATTGGTATATCACTTAATTCAGCTGTTTTAATAACTGCTTCTGGAAAAGATAAACCTTCTATCTCCATTAGAAAAGAATAGACATTTCCACCACGTCCGCAACTAAAACAATGGAAGATTTGTTTTTCTTCCGTGACGGAAAATGAAGGCGTTCGCTCATCATGAAAAGGACAGAAACCAAATAGGTTTTTACCGCTTTTTTTCAGCTGCACATATTGACTGACAACATCTGCAATATTGGTACGTTCGCGGATCTCATTAACGGTTTCTTCCGGAATTCTAACGGCCAAATTGGTCACCTCACTACATCATTCAGACCAAAAGTATCTAAGAGTCGCACTCAAAAATAAAGTGCGACTCGGTTTTCATTTACTATTTATCTACACAAAAGTACATAGTGTATTATAGCATGAGACTATGATAAAGACAAACTTTAGCGCCAAACTGATAGTGTCAATTAATTGTTGGAAAAAAGTTTTCGCACTTATGCCGACAATGTTTTCTATTTTTGATTCTTTTTTATTTTTTTAAAGCAAGCATTGATACATGCAGGGCAGACACTTCGCTTTCCGCGGGCGAACCGCGAGCCTCCTCGAACGGCACTGCGTTTCGTTCTGTGGGGTCTCACTTGGTCCGCTGTTCCCGCAGTAGTCTACATGTCGTGCACCTGCTTATTTAGAGAGGCTATTTTAATGAGTGCCACGAAAAATCACCTCTAATCCAGTTCTTTATGCGCCACATTCATAACGGTTGACCTGCTAGAAGTCCCGCTATGCAGGAAGCTGTCGATCGTTTTTTGATACGATACATCTTTCGCTTTTTCCAGAAGAGCTGCCTTGAACCCCAGATCCATACGAGTATGAGGCGCCAGTTTCAAAACACCATCCAGCAGATAGGCGAAGGTTCGATTTTCTTTATGATAATAATGGCGGGCCAAACGGATATCGCCTAAAGTTGTAGAAATTACTTTTTCATCTGCTTTCCTTTGTACATGCCAATCATTCTTGCGCTGTGTACTTTCATTGATCGTCTCATCTAAAAGAGAAAACAAGTCTTCTGCCAGTTCTACACCTGATTTTCTTATCAACTCTTGGATATCGAAAATAACATCATTAAAAGCTGATTCTCCTGACACCGCTTGATCAAAATAAGTTTCATTTCTTTCGTGATTGTTTCCATCATTTCTTGTATAATAGACATAAGGGCAGCTCCTTCTTGATGGGTTTGGGTTAACATCATCATAACATAAGGAGCTGTCCCTTTTTTGGGTTCTACAATATTTAACGTTGGTCTGTAAAAAATCAATTTTTTTAATGCTAAGCTCGTTAGAATCCTATTTCTAGAAATTTCAGTAGCCCATCGATCGGAGGAAATTTCTTTACCAACGTTAAAAGAGAAAGAACCTTTTTTTGTACTTTCCAACAATAATTTTACACTAACCATCAAACTGACAAAAAAGAACCCGTTTCAAAGAAAAAGGTTCTAAATCGTATTTTCGCAAAAAATAGGGTGCGTTAAAAGCTAATCAAAGAGAATACGATCTCTTTTTTCTTTTACATTTTTCTTTAAGGATTCCCAAAGCACTTGAGAGATAAAAAAATCAACCATGCTGTGAATGATTGTTCCCACTCCCACTAGAATGAAAACAGTCGTAAGGAAGCCTTTTGCATAATAAGCAGATGTCATCTCGCCGCCAAAGTAAAACAGAGAGACTACAGCTACTTCTCCAATTGCATGAACCACTCCGATCAACAGCGCGAAAAGAAAAGAAGTTTTTTTATTTTCTATCCATTGCGGCTTTTTTTCGAGCATCCATCCGCCAAGAAAAGCGAATGCCGCATGTGTGAAAGCTCGTAGCACAATAATAAGCGGAAAACCGCCGATAAAAAAACCGGCAGTTGTTCCTAACGCGACAGCCAATCCTACAGTAGGAGAAATAAACATACCAATAAATATTGGGACATGACTAGCTAGTGTAAAGGAAGCCGGTTCTAAAATAATTTTCAACGGAGAAAGAACTGGAATCAACAGGCCAATAGCAATTAAAACAGCCGATAAAGTCACTTGTTGGGTAGATCGTCTTACTTTCATATTGCACACCTCATAAACTATTATTTACAGGTGTCTTGACACCTGTAAATAATAGTTTAAAGAGAATGAAAAAATAAGTCAAGAAACTTTTACTCTTGATATAAAATGTTTCTTTGTTTTAAAGCCGATTTGATTCGTTCAAAAGACAACTGGTCCTCACACGCTATGGTATGCAAGTGGATTCCTTTTGTTAATTCAGATAATAATCCAGCTTTTGTTTCGGATGTTTTTTTCAAGAAAACATCCGCTTCTGCTTTATTTGAAATATTTAATCTGCCAGTCAATTCTCCATAAAATGGATGGTCTATAATAACATCCATTAGTTCTCCTCCATTTTCAAGAATCGTATAAATTTCTTCTTTTGTTTGATCTAAAGTGTGTTGGCAAACGACTTTTCCAATATAATGATTCCCTGACAGATTCAGTTGTTTCATGTAGCCTTTCGGGGTTGATAAGATATCAATACCTGCCGCTCGAATCAATGCAATATCCCCCACGATTACTTGTCGACTAACCCCAAACTGATTAGCCAGTGTCGAGGCACTAATGGGATGGTTTTCCTTACCTAGTTGTTCCAAGACTTTTTCTCTTCTTTCAGCGGCTTGCATATCCGTTCCTCCTTGTTTCTCATTCTAAGCTGTCATTCCAAATTGATAGAGAGATTTGACGATCAACCCTTCATTTTCTCTTTTACATAATCAATCAAAATGACGACATGATTGTACTCTTTATCTTTAGCTGCATAAACAAACGTAACCGTCTCTTTACTCAATTGCTGTGAAACCTTTTTTATAAAAGCATCTGTTTCCTCGTTTTGATCCAGTTCATCAATATATTCCCGTTTAAATGTATCAAATCTTTCAGGTTTATGATCAAAAGCTTTTCGTATCTTAGTAGAAGGTGTGATTTCTTTATACCATTCATCAATTGCTGCCTTTTCTTTAGCCACTCCTCTAGGCCAGATACGATCTACTAAAATTCGATAGCCGTCGTCTTTTTCCGCTTCTTCATAAACTCTCTTCATCTTTAACTCTTTCTTCATCGTGTTTCTCCTCCACTCCTGATCGTAATTTCAAAAGTTGATTTATTTGCGACTCTATTTGATCGCGATGCTTCAAGTGAATGCTTTAAAAGAAAATCTATTAGAATATTGAAAGAACCCCATTAGAGGAAAAAGCTCTAACGGAGTTCTAATCAAGATACATCATGATAAAGATACAGTATTCAGGGGGGATAAAGTAATGTATCTTGGGTAAATGTTATTTTACCACTAAGTCTTTTACGTTTGCAAAAGATAAGACTAGTTGCGAGATAGCTGCTAACATTGCTAAACGATTAGAGCGAATAGCTGCATCGTCAGCCATTACCATATTTTCATCAAAGAAAGTATCGATCGTTGGCCGCAACGCTGTCAAAGCATGGAATTTTTCTTCTGTAGATAAAGTAGGGAATGCTTCTTCCAATTCTTTAAATTTTTCATATAGTGCCCATTCAGATGGTTTTTCAAACAAATCTGTATGAATTGGTTTTTCTCCTACATTTGCATCCTCTTCATTTGCCTTAATAGCAAGATTTAGAATTCGAGAAACGGATTCTATCGTTGACTTGAACACACTGTCACTGAGATGCTTTTCTAACGTTTGAGCCGTATCGATAATGGTTAAGACATCTTGTTGGGTAGAACCTAAGGCAGCATCCATTGTATCGTAACGTAATTGTTTGTTGCTCAAGAGTTGACGAATACGACCTTTCATAAATCCTAAAATATCTTCTTGGCGCTCTTGATATTTTTCCAAAAGATTTGTATCTGTGCTTGGAAGCGAAGAAATAATCTCTGAAAAGATTGTTCTTAACTGGAACGACCAGTTTTTATCGACGATCATCCGAATCACACCAAATGCTTGGCGACGCAAAGCAAAAGGATCATTTGAACCAGTAGGAATCAAGCCAGCTGCAAACAAACTAAAAATGCTGTCTAACTTGTCAGCAATTGCTAGCACTGTCCCTACAGAAGATTCTGGCAATTCTCCGTCACTTGATGTCGGCATATAATGCTCACGAATAGCTTGTGCAACTGCTGGTTTTTCTCCTTGTAAAAGAGCATATTTTTCGCCCATGATCCCTTGGAGTTCCGGAAACTCATCAACCATGTTGGTAACAAGGTCAAACTTATAAATTTGAGCAGCACGGTCTAGATCAGCCATTTCTTCTGCTGAAAGACCAACTTTTTCTCCAATCACTTGACTGGCTCTTTGCACTCGTTGCATCTTTTCATACATGCTTCCGATTTTTTCATGGAATGTGACTTGTTTCAATCGCTCAACACAACTATTGATGGTTAGATTTTTGTCTTCATTGTAAAAGAACATTGCGTCGTCCAGTCTTGCAACCAACACTTTTTCGTTCCCTTTAGCCACATTTTCAATAAACTGACTATTCCCATTTCGAACTGAAATAAAATAAGGAAGCAGTTGATCTTGTTGATCTTTCACATAGAAATAACGTTGATGGTCACGCATCGAAGTGATGAGCACTTCTTTTGGAATCGTTAGGTATTGTGCATCAAAATTTCCGTAAAAAGCAGTTGGGTATTCGATTAAGTTGGCTACTTCTTCTAAAAGATCTGCATCAATATCAACGACCCAGTTATTTTCAGAAGCAATAGCATGAATTTGTGACACGATCATTTTTTTTCGCTCTGTTTCATCAGCAATAACATATTCGCCTTTAAGCGCTTCTTCATAATTTAAAGCGTGATCGATCGTTACTTCATGTCCAAGGAAGCGGTGTCCTCTGCTTTGGTTTCCAGTTTGAATATCCAGCACACTAAACGGAATAATTTGGTTATCCATCAAAGCTACGATCCAATGAATCGGACGGATATATTTAAATGTATAATCAGCCCAATGCATGCTGACTGGGAAAGTCATTGCTGTAATGACTTCATTTAGCCCTTTCAATACTTCCATAGCTGTTTTTCCTGGAACAAATTTTTCAACGTGCACATACTCCGCGCCTTTAATATCTTTGAAAAAGATATCCTCTGTCGTCATTCCTTGTCCCCTGACAAATCCTTGTGCAGCTTTTGTCCATTCGCCATTCTCATTCATTGCAATCCGTTTAGCCGGTCCTTTAGCGATCACTTTTTCATCTTCTTGCTTATCAGCAACTTCTCTTATCAAAACAGCCAATCTTCTAGGCGTTGAAAAAGCTTGTACTTCTCCAAAAGACAAGTGATTTTTTTGCAAAAAGTCCTTTGTCCTTTCTGCCAATTGCTGTTGGCTTGGCGACACGATATGAGCTGGCATTTCTTCTAGTCCAATTTCTAATAAAATATGATGGGTCACCTTATTTTCCCTCCTCAGCTGTAGTTTCCTTATCTTTTAAAAGAGGGAAACCAAGTTTTTCACGTTCTGCTACAAACGTTTTTGCAAGTGCACGAGCCATATTTCGAATACGTGCTAGGAAACCTGCTCGTTCCGTAACAGAAACAGCTCCGCGAGCATCTAGTAAATTAAACGTATGACTACATTTTAAAACATAATCGTAGGCTGGATGAACTAGACCAGCTGCAATTTGAGCTTTAGCTTCTTTTTCATAGGCATCAAACAACATCAATAGCATATCTTGATTGCTTTGATTGAAGGAATACTCTGAATGTTCATATTCAGGTTGTTTGAAAATATCGCCATATTTGACACCGTTCGTCCATTCAATATCAAATACATTATCTACTTCTTGAATATAGGAAGCTAAGCGTTCTAAACCATAAGTCAGCTCACTTGTTACTGGTTTGCATTCTAAACCGCCCACTTGTTGGAAATACGTAAATTGTGTGACTTCCATTCCATCAAGCCATACTTCCCATCCTAAACCAGCACAACCCATAGAAGGATTTTCCCAGTTATCCTCAACAAAACGAATGTCATGTTCCAAAGCATTGATACCTAAAGCTTTTAAGCTATCTAAATAAAGTTCTTGAATGTTCTCAGGAGAAGGTTTCATAACGACTTGAAATTGATGATGTTGATATAAACGGTTTGGATTTTCACCAAAACGTCCATCTGCAGGTCTTCTCGATGGTTCTACATAAGCTGCATTCCAAGGTTCAGGACCGATAGCTCTTAAAAAGGTATACGGACTCATCGTTCCAGCACCTTTTTCAGTATCATAAGATTGCATCAGCATGCATCCTTGTTCAGACCAGTAATGCTGTAAAGTTTGGATAATTTCTTGAAACGTTAACTGTTTCTTTTCCATAAATGTCACTCCTTATTTCAATGGGCTATGAAAAACGTTGCGAATAGATCAATGGATCAAAAAAGACGCTGGTCTGTCATGTAAGGTTGTCACTTTGACTGCTTACGAAAACAAACAAAAAAAAGCCCCTATGCAGACTAAAAAGCCAGCATAGGGACGATAAATTACCGCGGTTCCACCCTAATTCTGATCACATTTGACCAGCATCTTTTATTAAATTGAGCTCCAGACGCCTTCGATACCCGTTCTGCATTTGGCTTTCACTATCCCAAACTCGCTAGACAGCAACTAAAGTACCTACTCCTTCTTTCATCGCCATTGTTTGATTCGTTATTATCATAGCCTTTAACAGTATCAGCTGTCAATCTTTTCTTTCAGCAAGATAGTGCCAATGAATGGTTGGAAAAAAGTTTTTGCACTTATGCCGACGATGTTTGCTATTTTTACTTTTTTAAAAAGCCATACTATTCGCTGGGTATACATTACGCTTTTGCCATTAACCTTGATTGATACCATAAATCCTTAACAAAATGGTACAAAGCAAGCAGCGCGAGACTTTGCGACGGAATTTTTTTATTTTATACAAAACTACATTTCCTTAATAAGCTTCAGCAATCTCACTTGGTCCACTGTTCCCGCAGGAGTCTGCTTGTCTGATACCTGCTTGGTTAGATAAACTATTTTAATGAATGTCATGAAAAATCAGTGTCTTGATTCACGCCATATAAAGAATAGTTGCACTTCTTCTTATCGTATTTATTGTTTCACAAAACTTAACAACTGCAAAAAAGTATAAGAGGAACTATTTTTTATGTTCTTTGAGGATGGTCGGAAAAATAATTATCTATATAGGTCTTTATTTTTTCAAAATCCTTTTCCATAAATAAAATTGCTGGCACTTCGATGATGGGAAGATTATTTTCATTATCAAAAGCCATAAATGGTTTAGGGACTACCAAATAATCAATTGAGTTTTTGTCCTTAAAATAATTAATTGAAACGTCATAATACTTAGAAAAATACTCTTTCAAATCATCATGATTCCTGATAATTGGTGCAGAAAATATGGATCCATAATTTATCCCAGTGCTGACAGTTAATACAAAGCATATTTTCTTCATCATCCCCTCCTTGATGCAATGAATAGTAAATACAGAGCTTGTTTGGCGAAGCGCTTTCAACTGATTAATTTTATGATATAACAACTACCGATCTTTAGCAATGATGAAACAAAAATAAGTTTCATTTCTTTAGGAATTGTTTCCATCACTTCTTGTATAATAGACATCAGGACAGCGCCTTATTGATATGTTTGTAGTAACATCATCATAATACAAGGAGCTGTCCTTTTTTTGTGTTTTCCAACAATAATTTTTACACTAACTTTCAGCAACCGTTAATGTTAAGAATTTCTGGGCTTTCTTAAAGAATTGCGGCTCTTCTTTCTTGTAAATATTCAGCAAAAATTTCTGTTTTGCTAATTTTTCTTTCATCATAAAAAGCTTCACTTATTTTCTATCTTTCATGGCTAACGGGAAATGGAACAATGTTTTCTTCTGGAATCTTGTTTTGCTGCAAATCCATTACTCTTTTGAGTTCGCAAGGCTTATGCCCTTTACAAAACCAGCACCGGGTATCGTTCGACAGCTTTTTGTAATAAAAACTAAATTTATTCATAAAAGTATTATTTGTTGGGTCCAGTAATCCATCTAGCACCAATTCTGTCGTCACTTCTTTATCAAGGAAACCAACACGGACAAAATTCAATACGTCTGACAAGATTTCTTTTGATTGGTTAGCAGGTATCCATCTTCTGACATACTTTTCCAGCTGATGATATATTACAGTATCTTGCGTTTTCTTATACGCTAGTGGCCAGATTTCTTCCGGTTTTGGCCTATAATAAGGCAGCTCAGATACCTCATTCGATAATCCCAGTGCAGATTCTGAATTAAACTCATCTGCGGCATAAATGAGTCTCCCTTCGCTTACAAAAACCGGTTGGCGCTTATTCGCTCCTCTAACATAATTTTCTAGTTTTTCTATCGTAAACAAATCTTTTGGATGATGTTGATTCCAAATATCAAGCAAATAATCTTTTTCAAAAACACCATATAAATGAACAAAAGCTTCAATGTATTCTGACAATTCGTAGAACTTTTGTTGCTCTGAGAAAGTGTCATCTTCAAAAAAGGTGTCTGCTACAATCCGCTTTAACTCATCCGGTAAAACAAAACACATTTCTTCCCCTATCTCGAACCAATAAATCCATCCTACATCGATCAAAGAGAAAATCGTTTCAAATCCAAAAGCTTCTGAGAGATGGTTGATGTACGGTTTTTGTGTACATTCTAGTAAGAAATAAGCTTGTCTCCTCGTCAAATACAAAAGTTGCCGCTTCATATCTTGTTGGATAGCAGCTTCTAATTGTCTCATTCGTTCTTGCTTTCCTTCTAGTTTTGATCTCTCGATTCCAAAAGTACGTTCAAGTTGTTGCCACATTCTTTCGTCATAGCTTCCTAAACACTCTCTCAATGAGTAAACGGGGCTCTTTTTCAAAGCCAACCTATCCCCCAGTCCGTTAAAGTCTTTCATTATTTCTCTTTCTCTCATCATCTATAGACCTTCTTTCATAGTTAGTGTCTATAATATACGCAAAATATTCTTATCCCTTTTTATTTTTTAAATCGTATCCGCAAATCTTTGCGTTCTTACAGCTGCAGCGTATTGAGACCGCCTGTTTTTGTGTATGAAAAAAGAGAACTGCATGTTAGCAATTCTCTTTTGAGGATATATATAATAGTCTTAACGCTTTGAAAACTGACTAATATTGCGAGCTTTTTAAAACCTGGTTAGGTTTGTCAGAATTCGAATAAGCTTCAAAACATTTTATTATCAACATTTTTAATGCGATTTAGAATAAAAAATTTTATTGACTTTCAAAATATTTGAAGGCAATGGTGTCAACTTTTATAAAATACTGCGAGCCGAAACTATACTTTGAATTTTGTTAGTTTAAGAATAATGCACAATTTATGAAAGTATTCTTGTTTTCTTACTCAAGAAACCTGCTATCGCATTTAAGATGTTTTCGTAACATGTTTTTCGGTCGTTAATTATTCTTAAGACCTTATGGTTTAATGATTTCTAGTGTTGCTTAATGGTAATTGTATCAAGGGATTTTCCTCGTTTGTAAAACTAGAAAAGCACTGTTTTTTTCTAATTTTTTATTGGTGGGAATTGAGATTGAACCTCTTGGCGAATATTCTCTACATTATTTTTAAACTCAACCATCTTTTGAATTATTTGTTGAACGATTTCTTTTTCAATTGGATTCTTAATCTCTTCAAGTTCTTCCAATTGAGGAATTTCAATACTGTCAGTTTCATCTTCATATATTTTATTTAAAATGTATAATAAATCCTCTCTAGACAAAGCTTCTGGTGCGATATGTTTCTCATCAATCAAAAAACTTGATTTTCCATTATTTAGTTCTAAGACTTTCATATATTTCTCCCTTTTTAATATAAGTTGTTATGCCAGCTTCCATTGCTTCAACAAATTTTTCATAGCTATTCTCAGCCATCTCTGAATTAACCGAAATAGTCTGTGATGAAAATTCACCTGTTAAAACAGAGTATTCCTTTGCATCATTTTTGGTTGTCACTACTAGGTAATCAGGTTCTAACAAAGTTCCCAAAGTAGAATTATGAGTAACTACAAATACTGTACTTTCTTTGCTTAGTCCTTTAATTGCTTTAATCAATTCTCCACGTATATAAGCATTATCTAATGACGCTTCTGGTTCATCTACTAAAACTATGGGTTTGTTCTTTGCCTCTTCTAATCTCATCATTAAAGCAAACCCAACAGCTTGTCCCCCAGAAGCAGGCGTTCCATCTGAATCAAGTAGTTCAACTTCTATATGAAGAAAATAATAGGATAGCTGCCCAATTTTAAAGAATCTTTTTTTCTTTAAATTTTTTAAAAAATCGATATACTTTTCATCTTTATAAGGACTAATCAGATCGTGAAGGACTCCTTCTTTTGTTACAATATCACTTCTAAACTCATCTGCGCTTTTAAACGGACTGAGTTTAACAATAATTTGATAACCATGTATATTTTCCCTTTTCAATTCCGTTTCACAGATTATTTTCTTCATAAATCCTTGAATTTCATTTTCAATCTGATATTTTTGAATTATTTTTGAAAATTCACACCCAACTACCGGTGTAATTCCAGTTTTTGACTGAACAAACTGTTTTACAGAATTTATAATATCATTAGCTTTTTCTTGCATGATATTCTTTGTTTGTTTTTCAATGTATATTTCACGCAACTCACTATAAGTTTCAACAAATACACGTTTCTTTATTTCAGGATCATTTACTAAACTCCATAAATCTCGACTGTTAATGAGTTCTTTCAAATTCGTTAAATATTGTTCGATGTTTCTTGTTGTTATATTTTCAAAGTTAGATTCTTTTACCATCTTATATTTTGAAGTGGATTTACTTTCTGTAATATCTTTTGCAAATTTTTTTACACTTTCCAAATACAAATCAATATCTTTTCCATAATCTTCGTCTGCATAGCTCAAGTATTCTTGAATAGCTAAAAACTGAGTTTGATATTTTTCATTCCAAAGCCTTACTGCAACTTGTCCTTGATTTCTCCGTTGCTTTTCAATAAAGTCATCAGCTTTCGCCGTTTCAAATTGCGCAATTTCATAAATATCATCGGACTCATATTGCTTCTTTATAGTCTTTAAAAAATTAGTTTTTCCTGTTCCTCTTTTCCCAACTATTAAATTTAATCCTGTTGAAACCCTATGATTTTGAATATCAATCACATCTTGAAGATAGCTTCTATTAACACCAATTTTTGTCTTATCTGATAAACTATTTTTTATTTCTCGAAACGAACAATTGTCGATTTGCAAATAGGTATTTTTATTTTTCAAAGAATCAATGTCTCTTCTTCGCTCTTCACTGTCATTTTCATCTGCGTGAGCATCGCTAAATAGTACAGGGAACAAACCATCATCCATTCCATGATAAATTTGAAATTTAAGCTGATTAGAAACGCCTCCAACGTAACAGACCTCGTTAAGTTTTTCCGGTACTTTTAACGAATTGCTCTTACCTAATTCAAAAATATAAATTCCATTTTCCCAATTTATCATATTATCACAATAATCATTGATAGATATTTTTCCATTTGTTCCTAAATTCTGCTTCTGAATCCATTCTGAAAAATTAACAAGGTGAGAAATTTCATCTTCTGAAAAAATAATATTAACGTGTCCTTCTTCTAAGCTTAACTCCATTCCAGGGAAAACTTGAGTATCTGGCAAATCTTCTTTAACTCTGTAAAAATTTTCCAAATCAAACAAATCATGATTTGTAATTGCAATTGCGTCTAATTCCGCCTTTTCAACATATTCTTTTATCCAATTAGATGAATATGAAAACGGATAGTCTTTTTCTGTAGCAATAGTATGAATATGAAAATCAATCTTCTTAACCATTTTACAACTCCTATACGTTACTTTAAATTACTGACAACCCTTCAAATTCTTTATCCAATGCTACCTGTGCCAATTGTTTCATCGTACCTCTACCATCATTCATGGTGTAGAATTTCAATCCTTTTATTTTCACGTCAGCCACTTCATCTTCAAAAACAAGCTCACCCTCATTTTCGTTGATATATTGCAACAGATCTTCTTTCCATTGTTCACGTTCCAATAAGTTACCACCTTTTGGCTCAATGAAGACTTGCATGAAATATTCCGCATTTTTCAGATATAAGATAAAATCAGGTTGGAATCCTTCTAAACGAACAACTTGTGGATGTGCTTCAAATTGATGTAGTTTTAACACTTCATTTTTAGCGGATTCACGGTGCATATTCTCATCCATTCGAATCAGATAGACATCATCATATTGTTCCCGTAATTCTCCAATACGTTCAAGAATTCGATCAACTAATTGCTTTTCTGTCATGTTGATAATTGCCGAATCATAGACAAAAGAAGCATCATCAATTACATAACGGTCAACAGTCTGCGGTTTGCCATCTAACATCATTTTACCAGTATCGTAATTGGGTTTTCGCTTACGATAATCAGAAATATATTCCTTAATCGGATAACCAATAAAGTTGTTTGTACCCTTCGCTTTGTTATACCCACTTTTGATTTTCAGTGCAACTTCTTGTAAATACAATTCCAATATTTCCAGTTTTTCATCTGCTGTTAAATCTTTTCGCATAAAAGTCATTGGTACGGTCGCATACAATGCTCTTCCACTCACGTTCAACCAATTTTCACCATAAAACTCTTCTCTTGATGTCAGGTTAGGAAGGAACTGTTTCAAGTGATTAAAATGGAAAAAACTTAATCGATTCATTGCTTTATTCAAAAATCGTTCATCTAGTTGAACAGGTATTTGATGCGTATCTGTATAATCTTCTTGCACGATATTATCCTTATACTCAACTTCTTGTGAAGCAAATCGCCATTTGATGACAATATCGCTTTGATTATCTACGCCATATTTATCTAGCCCGTCATAGTAAGAATCACTCACGACAATCGTTTGATTGTAATAAATTTTCCCATTCTTCCATACGTTCGTCCGCTTAAACGATGGCTTCACTAAAACATCAAGTAGCGGATTTTTTGTATCTTCACCAGATGGCAAATTCATTTCATCCAATGCTTCAACTAAATTCTTCAAATATTGCGGTTCGTTGATTGTGTGATAATGAAGCGTTTCTAACACTAAACTAGGTGTGGCATTTGAATTTTCGTCAAAGCGACGCTGATAGCTTCTTTCACCATCTAATTTAAACGGATTATACCTTGCTCCTCGCCCAATCAACTGAGCCTCTGCCATTGTCGTTTTCTTATCACCTTTCGTATCTTTGAAGTTACTAATGCGAACAATGTCATACAAGTTTAACACATCCCAGCCTTCTGTTAATTTCGCCACTGCAAACACCACACGATACAAATTAGCTGGGCTTTCCAACGTATTCAGTGCCTCGTATTGCCCTTTTTCCAGCATTCCAGCGCCACGATCACTATCATTGGCATTAATAATACGATTAGACGAAAATTCTCGTTTTATCTCTCGGACAATTTGTGGAAGCTCTTCTTCATTTTTCCGATAATAGTCAAAGGCAATAGACAGTGTTTCACTTTCATCTTCTGACTTCAAGGCTTTTTGTCTTTCTAGAAATCCTCGTACAGTTTCAGGTGTTAAAGTTTCAATCAGTTCATTGAATTTTTGATTGGCTTCATTTGAGGCATTGATTTTTTGAGATTTAAACATAATAACCGGTTTGATTTGTGTGTGATACAATTCCAGTGCATAACGACGACGAAATTCACTCAACAAGACAACACTTAGCATATTTTCTTCATCAGAGTTTCCAGATTGGATTCGTTTGACGTTCTTTGAGTACCGATCCAAGATAAATTGATCTAATGCGTAACGGTACAACACTTTATCTTTATACTTTTCATAGATATTTTTGTTTTCAAGGTCAATCGTAGCGGTAAATTCCAACAACCGATTATCATCTCGGGCATTCAAAATAATATCAATCGCTTTTTCCCATGATTGCTCGTATTCTTTTTGCTTATCAGATAGTTTAGTTGAAGCAGAATAGTGATGCGCTTCATCTCCTAAAATCGCTATTCTATGTCTTGCATAATCATCTTTACCCATTGAATTTTCGCTTTGTGTGAAAATATCTGTCGTGACCATTTGAACAGAAGACAATTTGATATAAATCGTGTTCTTGCTTTGTACTCTTGGAAAAATTTTTACCCGTTCGATTCTAATACGTTCACCATCAATTTCAATTGTGGGTTGATAAAGATATTTAGGTGACTGCGGGTTGGTTAAATTATCAATGGTCTTGTTTAAAACACTATTGGTATTTACGATAAACAAAAAGTTTTGATAGCCTAATTCTTGATACATATACAAAATTAGCCCAGCCATGACATCGGTTTTCCCGCTACCCGTTGCCATGTTAAACAGTACGTGTTTTATATTTCTATATTGAAACGTTTCCGATGCTTGCGAATAATGAAAATATCGCAAAGCATCGGATTGATAACTACGAAATTTATGAACCATGTTTTGTTCTAGGTAAACAGGTGTTTCCCACCCTGATTCACTATTCATAAAACTTTTATCTAATGTTTTTAATTCCTCTAATAACGGAAGGGATAATTTATTCTTAACGGCTTTTTTCTTTGCCATTTTTATTCACCTCGATCCCTGTAAAAGTTTTTATTAAACTTATAGTCATTACTAGAAATCAAATCTAGGACGTTTTTATCATCAATTTCTGAATAATTATAGTAAAGTTGGTTCTTGTCAATCACCTTAATTAAAAGACGTTTTTGGTCGTCAATAGCTTGCTGCCACAATTCATCCTTTTGAATTTCTTCCAAATCTACACGAAAATCAAAATCAGCAGTTTCCAACATTCGTTTGAAGATAGCTTGTAATTCTGTCATGCTTTTTGCATTAACTATCTCTTTGATGAATCCAGTATTTTTCTCCATTAGTTCAGCATAAACAAATGAACCTCCACCTTGCCAATTTACTTCTTTTGAAATTCCTCCTTGCTCACCTTCAATAACTTTTTGAAGTCGTGGTACTGAGACAGTATTGATGTAATCCATTTGTTCAATACCAATAAAACGACGATTCATCTTCATGGCGGCGGCTTGGGTTGTTGCTGAACCCATAAAAAAGTCTAGAACGAAATCATTTTCTTTAGTTGCTACTTCAATGATTGCTTTTAATAAGCCCTCAGGCTTAGCATAATCAAATTCATCTCTACCAAATAAAGCATCAATTTCATCATTGCCACTCTTATTTTTGGCTTTTGTTAAAACTGTAGTAACAAATTCTTTCAATAATAAATCACTATATACAGCCGTTGGTTTGTCTTTCGCATCATCTTCATCTTTAAAGACTCGCCTAAACGGTTTCTCACCACGCATAAAATCATAATCATCTGGGAATCCGATTCCACCTTTGTCATACCAACTTTGAAAAGTATCTTTAGTAACGGCCCATGAGCGTTTAGGATTAGCTGGATATTCTTTACCGGTTTTAGGATTAACCATAGTAAAATTTGAATTTTCCCTTTCTTTTGCAGTAGTCTGTTTTGTTAAATCAGCACTACGCCATGGTCTATCTGGGAAATCTTCGGTCACGATATATTTTCGTTCAATTTTTCTCCCAACAATTGCGTCAGATTCCACCCCTTTTGTATAGACGAGCAACCAGTCAAAATCCTGAGAAAAATTAAAGGGAACATCTGATTTTCCATCCCTTGTTTTTCTAGGAATCGTTCCTACAAACGATTCACTACCAAAAACAGAATCAACTAGCACCTTTAAGTAGTGCATCCCATCATCGCTGATATTTATCCATATTGAACCATCTTCAGAAAGTAATTCTCTTGCAATCTCTATACGATTTTTGAGAAATACAAGCCATGTGGACATTCTAAAGTTGGAATTATACTTAAATGAATCTTCTGCTATTTTCTTTTTAAAGAAATAAGGAACATCCAAGTAAATCATCTTTACCTTATTTGTAAAACGTTCACGAATTGAATATAGCCCAAGAAGATTATTTCCTTTCAAAATCAAGTTGTCTTCATCCGAAATCACTCTTACTTCGCTAGAACCTTCACTGGTATATTTCTTCGCACTCACTAAAATTTTTTCTGATAACAAAGTATCAATTTCCTCTCGTGCGATAACTTCATTCAAAAATGGTTCATTTGGTCTCAGATCATCTTGATCAGTATCTTCCTTTGACATACTCGCTTTCAAAACGGTATCTTTGTACGGAAAATCCAACACAACTTCACTTGTTTCATCCAAAAATTTTCCATTTATAGTCAGTCCGATTTTCTTAGAATATTTTGTATAGGAATCTTGCCAGTATTCATCCTGCTCAAATACGTCAATTAGATCATTCACTTTTATAACTGTTGCATCAGCAATTTCCATCGTGAACCGTTCTTTCAATTCATCGTTTAGTAATAGTGCTTTTACTAAATCAGTATCGTAACTATCTAAGTCACGAATCACTTTGTTTTTGTTAACAATACCCTCAATAAAATATTTATCGTCGAACTTTTCCAATACAGTTCGTATCTCTTGATTCAGCTTTGTTTCCATAACTACCTCCAGAACCTTGTATTTACTACTCAGAAGAATTATACCGTAAAAATGGTCAAAGAGAATGGCAATCCTAATTTTGGGAATGTCCTTTTTCTTCAGCAATCTCTTATTGTAGTTTCTCTCGCATTACAACGGATTCTTGTTCATCCTATTCTTCTATATTAGCTTGTTCTATTCCTACTCACTCATTAAACTCTTAAACCGCTTCATTGAAAAATATTTTTCTCTCTGACGCAATAAAAAGACCTCGCTGTTGAAATATTCAAATTCAATATCACCATACATTTGAATTTGAACATTGTGTAGCTCATCAACATATTTGCCACTTGCATCAACTAAATTCTGCATTACATCCATCTCGTGCTCTTCTCCGATTGTTAAATGATAATCATGTGCTTCTGGACTAATACTCATATCCAAATACAACAAGCGTGAATTCATATGAAGTAAATCAGCGACAAGAATATCATGCACTCTTTTCCCTAAAGAAGATGATTGGTCTGTCTCTTCTATTAAAGGTAATACATTCTCCTTAACGAATTGATCAAAAATTTTTTCAAACACCGAGAAACCAGTGTCTGTTTCTTTTTTTATATACCGCCCATCGGAATCTTTTGACTCATATTCAAATTTGGTATGAATTAATTCAACGAACTTTTCCATCAACTCTTCTAAGTAACCAATTTTACAAAAATAATAAACAGCTTCTGCGAATACATCCACATTTTCATCAAACGAATAATTTGTATAGTAGATTAAATCTTTATTTTTTTTCAATCCTGTTTCATAAGCGCTATGTGTAGCAAATGGAATGTAATCAATTAAATATTGTTCAATTTTTTCTCCATAATCAGGAGATTGAAGTAAATCATTAAAGAGATAAAAGAAAAAAGAAAACTGCCCTTCCTGGCTTAAAAGATACTCATCATTCCCCCAATATAATTCTGACATATTGACAAACTCAAGGTTTTCCATTCGCATTTTTTTCTGAAGTTCACTATCTGCTGAATTTGTATGACGTTCTGGTATCAGCTTTATATTTTCTAGAATTGCCGTTGCGATAGACGGCGAAAGAAAATGACCTATATTCTCTCCCCCACCATTTAAAATATCTTTTATCAGTTTTGGCTTATTAGGATAAATATGTGTTGGCTTTAGTAGTTTAAGATTCTTATATTGCATTTTACCTGATTGCCTTAGTATTCTTCTTTTTTCATTTATCTGTTCCACCCGATTTTTAATTCTTCGTTGCGCAGACGTAAAAAAAAATTTTTTGATGCTTTCATACATATTCAAACTACCCTTCCTAAAAAAACGGATTATTTCATTTTTTATTATACAATTCACTCCGGAACAATTCCATTTAAATGCTATATACTTGTATTGTACCAAAAAGATATGTATCAACTGCCAGAAAAATAGAAGGGAGTGATTACGGTGAAAAATGCTCAAATCGAAAAGATTATCAATGAGAAGTTAGAGGTAATTTGGGAAAAACCATCTTTAAAAAATTCAATGGTACTTCATCTAGATACCTATCTACAAATTTTAAATCTCATTAATTCTAATAATAAAGAATTAAAATCCAAGATTGAACAGTTAATTGACAAATCGTATCGGTCGCAACTCAAAACAATGAAGTAACTCTGTATGACCGATGCCGGTGATGTCGCTAAACTATACCAGCTTAAATGATTATTACTAAAGTCTTTAAAAAGAATTGAGGTGAAGAAAATGGCTCAACCGAATTGGAACCCTCGCCTGAAAGATGTGTTAGGTCATGACACAAAGGAAGTCCCAATGATTAGTCCCAGAACAGGAAACGAATATCGCGCAGAAATTATTCCTGAACTTAAAGTTATTTCTACAGGTTCTATCGAAGAGGTCGACGGTAAGTATCGTTACTCTATTGTAGATACGACAAAAAGTCTTGAGTATGCAATCAAAGTTGAAACCAAAGTAGATGTCAAATTTGGTATGGTTTTAGTTTTTAAAAACGTACGTGGTGGTGCAACTGCTCGTGGTGGTTGGTATTCAGCTGATAGTGTTCAAGTGGTGCCACGCAATGCGTAGGTATCGCCGAATCAACCGTAGCTCAACAAGTATTCTGCAAGCCTATCAGATAGCTCTGATGGCTTGTGGAATTTCTTTAGTTTTTTTGCTGCTAGCTATTGTTATCAGTTATCTTATATCATCAACTGAATTGTTTACTTCCACAGTTAGTTTCTTCCACTTACTTATTAAGTTGTTTGTATGTACTAGTTTTGTGTCGCTGGCTTTGTCCATTATTTTTAACAGTCAGCGTGAACAGGTATCTACATTTGAAATCCCCAAAATGTCAGCTTCAGCTAAGAAGTTATCCAAGAAGATTCTGCGATTATTTAATGATAAACAGGTAACCGACGTTTTAAAGTTAAGCAATCCAACACGTTTTGGTGATGAAATGCCTTTGATATATGTATGGCTTGATGATGATTGCTTCAACGGTTACATTGCTATTGAAAATATCGGCAATTTTGAACGAATGGATCGTGAAAAATATGAACAACGTCTTTCAGGGATTTTAAGTGGTAAGTATAAACGTTTTGCTGTAGGTTCTTCTGAATTAAGCGCTGGTGATGTGTATATGCTTTTTTACATTGAAGATACATTGACTTCCCAGCGAATTTATATTAACGGTTCTAATCGACTGGATGAATTTGTTTGCGCAGATGTTCATGCCATCTGTTTATCAAGGGACTTAGTATGGCATACAGACATTTCCCCTCATTTAAGCTGTATCGCTCGAACCAGAAGCGGAAAAAGTGTATTTGTCGGTTCATATATGATTCCTTTAATGAAAAAGCAAGGATGGATAGTAGAATACAACTCTGCTAAGTTAGACCGTTATGTTAAAGAGTTCAACGGACAATCTGAAGCAGTAGAAATTGTGAAGCGTTCAGAATATTGGGTTTCAGTCATGAAAGAGCGTCTCGCTAAAATCAATGAAGTTGGAAAAGACAAGTATCTTGATATGGATGATATGCCGGACATTGCAATTGTATTTGATGAATTAGGTAACTTGAACGCGGAACTTGAGCTAAATAAGGATCTTAAGAAGCGTTGGGAATCTGCTATTAACAAACTCACTGCCACTGGTGGTAGTTCAGGAATTCATGTAATCGCAGTCAGCCAATTTGCAACAAAAGAAGGGTTTCTTCCTTCACTTGCTCGTGTTAATTGCTCTGATGCAGTCGTTATGTTAGGCGGTGCAGCTGATAGTGGTGATGAACGTCGCTATTTGATGCCTGGTTTTGCTGATTTTCCAAAACGGTCATATGGCAAAGGCCAAGGAATCGCACGTATCGTCGGTAGTGGGCGCAAATGGGAAAATTCTCCTCATTTTTATGAAACACCTTGGTTCGATTAATACTATCGTCTTTCTTTTTGACTTTGCGATGCTTGCATCGCAAAGTCCTATCAGTTTATAACTTTTAACTATTAAACGCCTGTACGGCACAGGGCTTGTCGATGTGCCGTAAAACTTGAAATGACAAGGAAAAACCGTGAAAAGTACAGTTACAATTCAACAAATTTGTGATGGAATAATTAACTGAATAATAAGGAAGTGAAACAATTCGTATGAAAAAGCAAGCAACTTTGACTTGCGTGATGATTGTACAGCAATTAAAAAAGAAATTCTGGATTCAATGGGAAGACTCAATTATTACGGAAGCTGAAAATGGTAATATCAAACCCTTATTGGAAGAACTAAAAGAACGATTTGATCAAAAAGGTTATGAAGTTAGCGAACTATACGGAATTATTCATGATAAAGATGAGCGTTCTGTATGGAGCCAAGAGCAAATGAAAAATGTTATTGAACCAAAAGAACAACACGTTCATCTCTTGGTTAAATTCGTTAAAGGAGATACTTTAAATAGTTTAGCTGTTATTGCTGGTGTAGAACCACAGTATGTAGAAAAAGCAAAATCAGGACGTTATGGATATGACAATTTACTTGCCTATTTAGTCCACGCGAAAGATCAAGAAAAGTTTCAGTATCATCCAAAACAAGTAGTAACAGTTATAGGAGAAGATTATGTCAGTGTATACAATCGCCGAATGGAGACATGGAACCGAGGACGTGCTACCAAACAAGCACAAGCGACTGTTTTAAACGTTGACTTCCTAATTTCAGAAATTCTAGCTGGTAAATTGACAAAAAGTCAGGTTTTATTGACTGATGAATATTACAAAACTTACGCCCTTCATAAACGTAAATTCAACGATGCCTTTGAGTCGGCTGGTGAAAGTAAAAGCTATCGTGCTATCGCTGATATCGAAGACGGAAAATTCAAGAAAACAGTTATCTTTGTCTTTGGTGAGTCAGGATCAGGGAAAACGGTATTAAGCAAAGAAATGATTAGAATTAACCAATCTGTTGCTTTAAAGTATTGCGGCTCAAATTGGACATATTGTTTAACCGCTTCACGGAATGCGTTTGATGAATTTAATGGACAAGATATTCTTCTGCTAGACGACATTAGAGGAGATAGCTTGACCGCTTCAGATTGGTTAAAATTATTAGACCCTTATACCATTAGTCCAATTAGCGCACGATATCACAACAAGATGGGATCCGCTAAAACCATCATCATTACAAGTACAAAGCATCCAACTGAGTTTTTTGCTACAGCTAAGAGGAATTTTAATGAGGATTTGGGGCAATTCTTCCGTCGTGTTGATTTATTAGTTGGAATTGAAAATGGCAACTTCACACTTTCAAAACCGATTAAAACGCAAAAAAATAAATTCAACTTTCTGGTAAAGCAAGCATCACATCAATTTGAATTAATTGGAACATTTAAAAAGAACAAAGCCTTAGACAAAATCATTAAAACTACTATCAAGAATATGCAATGGAACAAAAAGAAGCCTGTCACCCAAGCCCCATGAAAAGCAAAAAAGTGACAGACCATCAAAATAAGTAGCAAGCCCAAAAACTTGCCATCTACATTATACACAAGAGGTGATACAAATGCCCACTGTTGAAATTGTGCTCAGCGATGAGCAGCTTGAAAAGATTCGTTCCCAATTACACGAACTGATCTTAAATGAAATCACAAAAACACGAAATCAAACAGAAAAAAATCAGCGCTATATGAATAAAAAACAAACATGCAACTATCTTCAAATTACCAATAACACTCTAGATAGTTGGATTAAGCAAGGATTACCCAAAATCGTAATTAGCGGCTCCACTCGTTTTGACAAACTCGCTATTGACGAATGGTTGGCAAACCTAGCAAAAATTCACCAGAGCTAATATAATGAAGCCATAGTATTTGGTTTCGGCTCGCATTCGGAGGTAAATACTATGGCTATTACAAAGACAGAAAACAACACTTATCGATTAAGGCTCTACTACCCTCAAGATGTACAAAACATTTTAGGAGTAGCAAAGCTTTACTCGAAAACGTTTAAAACAAAAAAGGAGGCAAAGGAAGCCGAGATTGATTTTTACGCCAAGATTAAAGAGCTACGGGAAAACAAAGAAAAGAACGCTTTTGAACTAGGTGGTGAATCACTGCTCAAAGATTTCTACAAAGATATCTGGCTAGATGCTTATACGGCTGGTTTAACTTCTAGAAATACGAAGTCCCCCACAGCCGTTACGATTGCAAATACAAAAGATATTTTCCGACTTCATATCTTACCAATGTTTGGGAAATACACGTTGAACTACCTTAATCAAAACAAAGCCTTTGTTCTAAAAATCATGACACAAAAGGCTGCCGAATATGCAAACTTTAAGACATTGCGTAGCTACGTTAATTCTATTTTTGATTGGGCGGAAGAGCTTGAATACATTGAACGAAACAGACTGGAAAAATCGCTTAAACGGATTAACGCTACCAAGAAAAACCAATTACAAGAAGCCAAGAAAGAAGAAGATTTATACCTCTCCTTTGAGCAACTTCAAGAATGGTTAACCGCCGTCCAAAGCGATTACGAAAATGGGCAACTGACTTTACAGGACTATGTATTATTTCTGACTACCTTCTTTTTATCTGATCGCAAATCAGAAACCTATGCTATCAAATGGAAAGACGTGAATTTCACTACTTCCCAGATCACAATTGGTAAAGCCTTAGATAAATTTGGCAATGAAAAAAGCACAAAAGGAAATAAAACGACAATTTTCCATATTCCAAATGAACTAAAGCAATTACTTCAACAGTGGAAAGTCCAACAAAAAGAAGAATTAGCTCAGTTTGAAATCGAACAAACCGAAGAACAGCTACTCTTTACTTTCTTTGATGATAAAGGGAATATCAATCAACGTCTTCATACAGATTATTTGAACTACCGCATGAAATCCATTGAGCGACGACATAAACACCTTACCCATGCGACTCCACACAAGTTACGGCATACTGGAGCAACTTTAGCAAAACAATCTGGTGTAGCTCTGGAGCAAATTTCTGAGGCATTAACACATAGCGATACCAACATCACTAGAACCTATGTGAATACACCGAACGTGATTCAAATGCCCATTGGTGAAATAGCCTATCGCAAATTGTCTCAAAAAGAGTCAGACCGGAATGGTGTCAACTCAAAAAAAGACGCTTCGCAAAATGAATTGCGAAACGCCTGAAAGTACTGATATGAAGCTGTTTTTAACGTTTTGAGAATTGTGATGCTTTACGGGCTTTTTTAAGACCTGGTTTCTTACGTTCACGTTTTTTTCTTTCACGCATGCTTACTTACAGCTTGTCTTCATCTGTTTGGGAAACTTCATTCTTCTGCTTGTTGTCTGGGTTACGGCTTTCTTTTAATACGTCTCCCCATTGACCCATTTTCTGAATAAAAGATTTACTTTTTAATTTGATTCCTACTGTTTCATTATAAATCATATCAATCAAGTGTTGGATTTCTTTTTTTGTTTCTTCTTTCACACTGATTATTCCTAACTGATCGATAGAGACTCTAGAAAACAACCGTAAAAAATAAATGGCTCGTTGGGAAGCATGATAACGGTGTTTATCAAGCTGCCAATGGTTGCGGCATAATAATCCGCCATAGCGGTCAGAGTAGTCGAAGGGGCCTTCTGTGTTTCCGCAAACACTGCAACCTCTTAACTCGGGCGCTACACCAAAATAAGGCAACAATTGAATTTCAAAAATATTTACGATGATTTGCGGGTCGCTGCCCTCGTCGATTTCTCTTAGGCTTGCTGCCAGCTTGTGATAAAGTGTTCCATTGGGCACACGGTCTTCCAGTGCTGCGTCTGTTAAGTTCAATAAATAAGTTGCATAAGCATTCAAAAAGATATCTGTCTGCATACTTTGATACTGTTCTCTATCTTTTGCATCGTTCAAAAAGCTTAGGCCCGTCTGATTGATAGTGCCAATATAAGTCGCTTTCGTAAAAGGCAGAATGGCTGTTTTCATTTTGCTGTTTCGCTTGGCTGTGCCACGAGAAAAAAACATCAGTTTACCAAATCGATCAGTAAAAATCTTAACCAAATGATCATTTTCATGATGATGGCGCACCGATAAAATAATGCCTTCAAATTCTTCGACTTTCCCCATTTTCTTGCCCCCAACCTTTTAAAAAAGCATATTGTTAGTAATCTTCTTTCCGATACCCATAGTCTTGAAGATAAGTTTGTCGATCACGCCAGTCTTTTTGAACTTTGACCCAAAGATCTAAGAAGATTTTATCTCCTAACAACAATTCAATATCGCGTCTGGCTCGGATACCGATTTCTTTCAGCATCTTCCCGCCTTTACCGATAATGATTCCTTTTTGACTTGAACGTTCCACGATAATAGCAGCATGAACTTGAACTTTATTGTTTTCATTTCGTTGCATGCTTTCGACAACGACAGCAACAGAATGCGGCACTTCTTCACGTGTCAATTCCAGCACTTTTTCACGAATCAGCTCAGAGACAATAAAGTATTCCGGATGGTCTGTAACCTGTTCTTCTGGATAGTATTGCGGACCTTCTGGCATATACTGGACAATCGTTTCTAAAAGGCGTTCCACATTATTGCCTTCTGTTGCAGAGATTGGTACGATTTCTGCAAAATCCATTTCCGTTTTGTAGTCTTCGATAATCGCCAATAATTTATCGGGATGAATTTGATCGATTTTATTGATGACAAGAAAAACAGGTTTGTTAGCTTCTTTTAATTTTTCTATAATAAAATTATCTCCAGGACCTCTTTTTTGGATTGCGCTCACCATAAAGAGAATAGCTTCTACTCCGCTGATCGAACTCAAAGCGGTGTCGACCATAAAATCTCCTAAGCGATGTTTAGGTTTGTGAATACCTGGAGTATCAATAAAAATAATTTGTGCTTCTTTTGTGGTATAGATTCCTTGAATTTTGTTTCTAGTTGTTTGAGCTTTGTCGCTCATGATTGCAATTTTTTGTCCTACTACACGATTGAGC
The DNA here is from genome assembly GCF_900113675.1 of Pisciglobus halotolerans. Taxonomy (GTDB): domain Bacteria; phylum Bacillota; class Bacilli; order Lactobacillales; family Carnobacteriaceae; genus Pisciglobus; species Pisciglobus halotolerans. Next base: position 5,917 of record NZ_FOQE01000005.1, on the reverse strand, counting down.
AAGGTTGACTTTCCTACATTCGGACGCCCTACAATAGAAACAAACCCAGATTTATGTTCTTTTTTAACCATTCGTTTTTCCCCCGATTCATTTTCTCACTTGATAGGTTTCTGTTTTTTCTTAAGTTGTTCGTTTCAACTTTTACACTCTTTGGATTTGCTGCTTCGTTAAAAGTTTATCAAAAAAAGAGATGAAAAACTTTAGGAAAAATAATGACTGCTCCTACGATAGTAGAAAACAGAGATGTTAGAAGAACAGCCGCAGCAGCCATATCTTTAGCTTTTTTTGCTAATTGATGGAATCGTTGTCCAGTCACTAAATCCACCACATTTTCAATGACTGTATTCCAAATTTCCGTCACTAGCACCTGAAAAATACATAATAAGATCCAAAACCACTCATACAAAGAGAGGTTTAAAAATAAACAACATAAAACAGTGACCAGGCCAAGTATCAGATGGGTCCGCATATTTCTTTCTTCTTGAAAAGCAGTTTTTATACCAAAAAAAGCATACTTAAAAGAATCTCCATAGCCTCTATTTTTTGTTGTTTTCTTATTCTCTTCCAAGTCCATACTCCTTTAATAATCGCTTCTGCAAATCAAACATCTCTTTTTCATCTTCTGGCTCCATATGGTCATAGCCATTTAAATGAAGAAATCCGTGTAAAGCTAAAAAACCAAGTTCGCGTTCAAAAGAATGACCATATTCTTTAGCTTGTTCTTCTGTTCGATCAACAGAAATCAAAATATCACCAATATTAAGCGGCAATGCATCTGCAAATTCTTCTAGATGAACCTCAATTTCATCTTCAGTTTCATCTTCTAACGCAAAACTGATAACATCAGTTGGCTGGTCTTTGTGACGATAATCGCGGTTGATTTCTTGGATACGATCATTCGTCACAAAAGTAACAGACATTTCTGCAGTAGATGGCAATCCTAACTGTTCGGCTGCAAAAGTCAAAAGAGAATATACTAATTGTTCTTGATCCTTTGTAATCTTTTTTGTTTCATCGAAAATATCTAATTCCATATTTTCATACGCTCCTATTCATTCACTAAACTCATTTATTTTTCTCTATCTTCTTTTTTTAATTCTGGATACTCAATACGCGAATGAAACGTTCCTATCAAATTGTTAACAAGGGAAGTTTCAATTTTTTTCAATTCTTTGATCGTCAAAGGACACTCATCAAATTGTCCGTCTTCTATTCTATCATTAATCAAATGATGAACGAAATGTTTGATTTTGTCTTTTGTTGGGCCGGCCATCGATCGACAAGCAGCCTCTGCACTATCAGCAATATGAATAATAGCGGCTGTTTTTGTTTGTGGTTTTGGTCCTGCGTAACGAAAATCCACTTCTTTCACATCTTCGTTTTCTTTTTTTGCTTCAATATAAAAGTATTTCATTAAAGTCGTTCCATGGTGCTGAGCACAAATGTCTATTAAGTCAGTAGGAAAATCTGCTTCTTCTAACATACGAACCCCTTCCGTCACATGGCTGAAGATCATGTCTCTGCTTTCTTCGGGTGAAAGCAGATCATGTGGATTTTTCATCCCTGTTGGTACATTCTCTACAAAAAACAAAGGATGCGCCAATTTTCCCACATCGTGATAATAACAAGCTACGCGAGCAAATAAGGGATCTAGCCCGATCGCTCCTACAGCAGCTGAACTCAAATTGGCTACCATCAGACTGTGATGATAAGTACCTGGAGCTTGTGTCAATAGCAGCTGAAGAAGAGGCTGGTTTGGGTTTGACAGTTCAAGCAATTTAAGCGCTGAACTGTCTGTCTGAAGTACTTCTGCATAGGGAAAGAACAACAAAGCCAGCAGATACGCTAACATACCGCCGATCATGGCGAAAAGAACCATGATCCCTGTATCAAATGAAACAAAAGGTTGATTCATATAAAAAACTAAAGCGATCATCAAAAGCGCATCAGCAAAAATAAACCTCCATAATTTTTTATTAGAAAAAGAAAGCCTTTGTTTATTTGAATGTAGTGTACCTAACAAGCCGCTTAAAAAATAAAATAATAGGATAGTCAAACCTGAATTTACACCATTTGTTTCATGGAAAAGATAAATAGACAAAGCGGCTAAGTAGCTATTTGCTAAAAATCCATATCGGCGTGAAGAAAGCGTCGTGATCAATATAGGAGCTAATGCAGCAGGATATAGCCATTCAACGTATTGAACGTCTGCTTTGCTGATCAGCTGCAATCCTTTCATCAATATTAAACCAAATACCACCAAAATATAATAAAAAGTAACCTCTCTTTTTCGTTTTAAAAAAAGGTCGTTTTCAGATCTGGTCACAAAAAGCAAATGAACAGACTGAACGAACAATAATACCAGTAAACTGATCAGCAATTGATAAGATGCTTTATTTTCTAACATACCTAATAACTTTAATTGATGCATATCCCCGCTATCAATCACATGACCTTCTTGCACCACTACTTGCCCTTGCAGAATCATCACCGGCTGAACACGTTTTATAGCTGCTTGACGTTGCTGTTCGGTTTCTTGCTCATCATACAGTTGATTTTCAACAATGGCATGATCCAGCAGCAAATTAGCAATGCGTTCATATGTACCGTTTAGTGCAGTATATTGGATATTGTTTTTTGCTTCATCAATCGTCGTTTCTAACTGCTCTTTTTTGATCGGCTGAGACATTTTTTCTGAGACAATCTCAATCAAAGAATGTTCTAGCAGCTCTAAATCATCTAAAGAGGCACTTAGCAAATCACTGATGGCCCATTCTGGCAGACGAGAGATAAAGTCTTGAGTCGGCTCATCCAGATGATGCAGCTTTTCAGCAAATAACTGTATTCTTTCTTCTGCTGCTTTTTGGTCTGGATCACCCTTAGTGCCAGGTACTGTAATTTCTGAATTTTTTTTAGTTTGTTTGACTTCATTGACTGCAGCAAATAACAGCTCAATTTTAGTTGTTTGATTTTTTTCTAGCTCAGAATTAAACGTGTAAACGGGTTCTACACTATCTGCCGCAATTTTTTGATTGGCTTCTGTACGTTCTTTGTCTTCAACAGTCGTGTTTGCTCGAATCGTCTGCTCCGCAACTTGATACAATTGAACATCCAGCACATGAGGCTTTACACTAGGGTAAAGAATCAGCAAAAGAAGGAGTGAAAAGAATACAAAAACGACTGGAAGGTAACTCTTTCCCAGTTTATTCTGCAATTGCACGAATTTTTTCTGCATCTCTTCACTCCTCTTTTGCTATTCATTTTTCAAGTCGTTCTCTGCTTGCTGGTTTAATTGTGCATGCGTCGTTTCTTCATTGTAGGCTAAGATGATATCGGCTACCACTGGATGACGAACCACATCTGTAGCATCAAAGGAAATAAATTTGATTTTTTTGACTTCCCTTAAAACCCGTTCAGCATTGATCAGGCCGCTAGTTGTTCCTCTAGGCAGGTCGATCTGCGTGACATCTCCATTGATAATCATTTTTGAACCAAAACCTAAACGAGTCAAAAACATTCTCATTTGTGGAATCGTTGTATTCTGAGCTTCGTCTAAAATAACGAAGGCATCATCCAATGTGCGCCCTCTCATATAGGCTAGAGGAGCAATTTCGATCACACCGCGGTCCATTAAACGAGTGGTGTGTTCTAGACCAAAAATATTATACAATGCATCATAGATAGGTCTCAGATAAGGATCTACTTTTTCTTTTAAGTCACCTGGCAAAAAGCCTAGATTTTCTCCAGCTTCAACAGCAGGACGTGTCAAAATGATTCTTTTTACTTCGCCTTTACGCAAAGCTGCTACTGCCATCACTACTGCTAGATAAGTCTTTCCTGTTCCAGCAGGACCAATTCCAAATACCACATCATTTTTTTTAATGGCTTGTACGTATTGTCGCTGACCAAACGTTTTTACGCGAATCGCTCTTCCATTAAAATCTCGTCCAAGTTCTTCTTCGTACATGCTCACAAAACGGGAAAGCGTACCTCTATTAGCCATTTTGATTGCTGTAACAACATCCGCTTGTCCGATCTGAATACCGCTGTGCAGTAATTCTTGCAATTGGATCAAAATATCTGCAGTTTGGTCAATTTTTTCTTTGCTTCCAACAATGAGCAGTTGATCTCCTCTGCTATTGATGACGACTTCCATATTGTCTTCAAGCAGCTTCAGGTGTTTATCCTGAGCGCCGTAAAGAGATTGAGCCAAAGCTGGATCTTTTAATTGCAGTTCGCGTGTTTCATTTGCTAATTCAGCCAAACAATCAACACTTCCTTTTCTTATTTATTCAATTCGAATCATAGTCTATTTTATCACAAAAGGTAAGGAGAACCAAACCTCTCGATAGTTTCCATTAAGGGTTGGACAAAGTTTTTGCACTGATCTTATATAGAAACAAAAAGATGACCTCGAGTAAACGAGATCATCTTTTATGCAGGTTTTGATTTAACGAATCAGCTCAATTGTTCTTTAACCAAACGGTTGACTTCGTTTCCATCCGCTTGTCCTTTAATTTCAGACATCACGGCACCCATTACTTTTCCAAAATCTTTCATTGAAGAAGCTTGCACACGATCGGCTGTCTTTTTAACGATCGCTCTCAATTCATCTTCTGATAATTGTTTTGGCAGGTAACGTTCAACAATAGCTATTTCTTTTTCAAGCTTTTCAACTAAATCGTCGCGTCCAGCTGATTTAAACTCTGTCAAAGATTCACGTCTTTGTTTCATCTCACGAGAAAGAACGGTTAATTCTTCTTCTTCGTTTAATGCAGAACCTTTTTTAATTTCTTCGTTTTGTAATGAAGATTTAATCATTCTTAAAACAGCCAGCGTTTCTTTATCTCTCGCTTTCATTGCTGTTTTAATGTCTTCGTTAACGGTTGTTAATAGCGACATGTTGATTCCACCTCTCATTTAAACGAACGTCTTGATTAACGTTTGCGTTTTCTAGCTGCTTCAGATTTTTTCTTACGTTTTACGCTGGGTTTTTCATAAAATTCCCGTTTGCGAGCTTCTTGTAAAGTACCTGTTTTAGAAACGGAACGTTTAAAGCGACGAAGAGCATCATCAAGAGATTCATTTTTCTTAACGACTGTTTTTGACATATTTCTTTACCCCCCTCCGTGCTAAATAAGTAACCGTTATTTCGTATGTTTTTCATAACATAGATAATTAACTGTCCAAAGTTATTATATCTAATGTCAGTTACCTAGTCAATACGACCTTAAAGTTTATTCAAAAAAAGTGTATTTTTTTCTTACATCTTTTTCACACTAAAAAGGGCTTCTTTAACCTACTAAGCAGATCATCTACAGTTGTTTTGCCAGACACTTCTCACATTTTCCAAAAATTTCAAATCGATGCGATTCAATTTCACAGTCTTTTAATTGATTTTTAAAAAAATCCATCGGGCACATCTCAATGGTTTTGGTTCTGCCGCATACAACACAGATAAAGTGGTGGTGGTGGCCATGATGAGCACAATTAAAACGGAACAGCTTTTCTCCATTCAACTCCGTTTCCTCTAAAATATCTAATTCAACAAAGGTATACAGGTTACGGTAAATGGTATCATAACTAATGGTTGGATAATCTTCTTTTAACTGATTTTGTACGTCCTTAGCAGTTAAATAACGGTTCTCATGGTCAAACACAGCTAAAATATTTTTTCTTTTATCTGTATATTTATAGCCATTTTTCTTTAAGACCGATATGGCATTGTCGACATTTATCATTACACAGCCTCCTTTTTAACTGACTTGAACGGTTTATATTATAACTACATTCTTTGTGGTAATCAAGGTGCCTGGTTTTCTTGATAGTGTCAATTAATTGTTGGAAAAAAGTTTTCGCACTTATGCCGACAATGTTTTCTATTTTTGATTCTTTTTTATTTTTTTAAAGCAAGCAT
>NZ_FOQE01000043.1 GCF_900113675.1 Pisciglobus halotolerans | reverse complement strand
GTATGAACAAACGTATCGACGCTCTGTTTTCGCGGATCGTTTTTAGCAGATTGGATAGCTTTCGGCATTTTTTTTGAAAAACGCTTCTGAATACTTATGCTGGAAGTCTTTGGCATGGGATCGTGTTCTATTTTCCTTATAAACACGTGAGCCGGCTTCTGCCGAATAGCATTCGTAATAAGAGCGGTCATAAGCCATTTGGCGGACTTTTCCACGTCTTAATTCGCGGGAGACGGTTGACTGATCTACTCCCAGTTCCAACGCCATTTTTGTCTGGCTCAGTTTTCCTTCTTTAGCCATTTCTTCGAGTCTCCCGCGTTGGATATCAGATAAGTGTTTAGCCTGTTTGCGTTTTGTGTTAGAATGGTTATTGGTCATGTAGATACTCCTTACTTTGGTTTCGTCGCTTTAAAGTATACCGTATCTACATGGCTTTTTTATATTTTTTTCTTTATGCATTTCATTTTACAACTAACCTTTTTTTGGTGTCTTAGTAACTAACTTATTTTCAATAGCCAAAGTGAGAAAATTGGAAAATATATCAACTTTTGAAGCGGTAGACATACTTAGTTTTACGAAGTTTTTTTCTTTAAAAGCTTGTGCTTCATCTTTTCCAGATAAAAAGTCTTTAGGTTTAATATTATTCATTTTAATAAGACTTTCTATACGTGGATGACTAGCATATCCTTTAGTAAAACGCTGAGAAAAGAATTTAGCTAAGTCAATCTTTTTTTCATCTGGAATAATTGTTGGTTTACCTCCAAGAACTTCGTAACGATGTTCAATTGCTTTAAATCCATAATTCGAATCTCTCATGTTCCAATGAATCCAATTTTTATGCGAATTTTTTTCTACAAATATGAAAAATCGCTTTAACATCTCCTTCCCTAATTTATTGTATGCTGTATCAATATCTATAAAGTTAATTTTTTTGATTTCAGCAATTTTATGAATTGCAAAAAGATCAGTTTGTCCATCATCTAATTTTCTTACTGCTATTGATGTAATTCTTGGACTTTTCCCATTGTTATTATCATAAAAGCTTTCACAAGAATAATGAATAATTAAATAGTTATTCTTATTATGGTCAATTTTTTTTAATTGTTTTGAGGTTTCTTGATAATCATTATATCTAACCATCCTATCACCTTTCACTACAGTACTTTCTCAATTATATTAATAAAATTCAAGAAGTTAAGACAAAGATTTATACTAGAGGAGCATAAAATTAATAACGAACAAGAATAGCTTCAGTGCACGATCCAATAACATTTTTTACATAGATACCAAAACTTTGAATAATCTTTTGCGCTTCAGAATTTTTTGGAAAAGATAACTATTTCTTTAGGTCATCTTTGTTTTTACGCTTATTCTTATAATAGTTTTTAATAATGGTCTTGGATAAGCCTTCCATTTATCATTATAAATTTTAGCATTGAAGCATTAAAATCTTATTGCAACATAAGCAAAATTACTTAAAATATTGTTTTTTAATGTAATTAGAAATTGTTTGTAAATCAGGAAATAAATATTGCTCATTAATTCCAAGAACAGATAAATCTGCTCTTATTTGTTCTTTATATACTGACGGAATAATGTATCTTATATAATGATTTTCTTCTTTACTTTCTTTCTCATTTTCTGAGTATTTTTCTTTATATCTAAATTTTTCTATAGAATCTTTAACTGATTTATATCTTAAGTCGTCTTGCTTGCTTTCTGATGAATCTAACGAGGTAACAATAAAAGCACCACTTTGACGAACTATCCTCTCATTATCCAAAAAGGGTCTTATAAAAAAACTTTTTGTTAAATCTTGTGGATTAATGATAGGTTCAAAATCACCTACAGTTTGCCTTATTTCATGCAGTAGCAACTTAACAGCATTTTTCTTATTAAAATCTTCTATAATTTTCTCTTTCTTATTAGATGAATTCATTTTTTCCTTATAATCTATAACATCCTTATATAATTCATTTTTTTGATCTTTACTCTGAGTGGATAAAGAACATAAAATTTCTATAGTATCACTAAAATTTGTTTTTATATCTTTATGATTCTCATTAAATATTATAAACTCTCCATCATATTTATCATTCTGAGATACTGCAAAGTATAATCCAACTAAGGGATTTGAAGTAATATCTAATAACCTAGTAGGCGTTCCGTAATGTTGCATTTTTCTTAATATATCTATATGTCTACTGATTGAAGAAAAATCTTGAGGAGAAGTCGAAAGAATTTCATAGTATATTTCGCTTTCATGAATTCCCCAGTTATTTCTACAAATGCTTGGTAAAAGTGTGTAATTAACACTATCATGACCTCTATAATAGAATTCTTTCATATTATTTTTAAATTCAGCGAATACTTCTTCTGTTTCAATTTCTATTTCTTCTATTTTATGCATCCGCGAAATACGTTGTTTGTCAGTTTGTATTTCACTTTTGTAATGTGCTACTTTACTCAGAGCTTCATTTTTATTTTTTGTATGAAAATTTTCTAAGAGAAAAAATATATCGTTTATAATTCTAATTTCAATATTTTTTCTTATTAAATAGTACTTCTGAGGAATATTTGATAATACTTCTATTTGGCTCTTTTTTCTTCCACTTTTTGCTACTGGAGAAGAATTCTCAACAATTTTCTCATAACTTTTAATCTCGAATTTATTTTCATTTAACTGTTCGTTATTTCTTAAATAGTTGTCAATAAAATCCTTAGTTTTGATAAGCTCTTTAGTACTTTCATCGTGATTACTAGTTACTGTATCTTCTACTTCATGTTGAATAATAAAATCATCAATGCATACGATTCCATTGTATGATATTTCACTCTCTATTTTTCTTATTGCTTCTTCTACTTTCATTTTTTATCTCTTTTCTATAATTTAGTTTTATTCACTTGGCGAAACATTAAATCTTTCGTTTTCCAAGACTAGGGAGTAACTTAAGAATAATATTTACAATTTTCAAGGCTCTTATAAGTATTAGTAAACTTCAACTTGTATGTTTCAAATTCTTAATGCGTTTTTGAATATTTTTGCTATAACTATCAGCAGAGACAACAAAAGACCCTTATGATATAGCTTTATAAACTGAATAATTTTATTCAAATTCTTTAGTTTGCTATAAGTGTCTTCTAAATGTATAATAATGAGCAAATGATTTTTTTAACAATTTTCTAACAATTTAACACCCTAAAGTGAATCTTGGCTTACAACTGTTTAAGCTTAATCTATCTTGAACTTGATAATCAAGAATGGTAGTCTCTGCTGTCTATTAACTTCAAGTATAAGTTTGCTGATAATTTATAAGAAATGCCAAGTTCTTTTGCAATTTCTTCAGGTGTAGCTTTTCTACCTAAGTCACTTGATAATCTCTCAAATAATTCAATATAAGCTATTTCTCTTCTCTTTTGTTTTGCATTACTTTCTATTAAAGTTGCATCTGTTTTGTACATTCTATTAGAATTAAATTCTATTTTTTCTAATCTTCTACCTAATGAATCTATTTCTGATAAAACGACTTTAAGAGGGTCACTTTGAGTAGCCTCCATTACTTTCGCTTTAGAAACTGCCCTAGTAACAGGATTATCTAATTCTGACTCATTTGCCGATTGTATTTTTTTCTTTAATTCATTTTTTAACTCTCCAGATCCTTTGATAGTATCTTCATAAAAAATTGTTCTATCAGCAAGCAAATCGAAAGGAAGTTTAGTGTCGCTTTCACAAATCATTATACAAGGCTTTCCAAAAGAATGCCGGACTGCTAATTCATACATAACATTAGGATTCAACCCAGTTAAATTTACAATAACTAATTCTGAATTAACAATTCTTTCAAAAATCTGATCCGTTATAGAGCCTGGAGAATCTATAGTATGGGCTATTTCTATTTCGTACTCTAGTTCTTTTAGTATAGGTTTTAAGACATTTTCTTCTAAACCTTCTAATTTTTCATACTGTGAAGATTTTTTATCGCCTATTGGAGTAATATAAAAACATTTGTTCAATTATCATTTCTCCTTACTTTTAAATTTTTTTCTTATATACAATTATCGTATTAATTATATTCATTCGTTTCCCAAAAGCAATTGAGTTTATTGGGAAGGTTCTTTAAAATCCCACTTGCTTCTCGAACACTCCTTGAATATCCCTAACTCTTCCAATATTCCACTATTTTCTTTTTGGTACAATTCATTCTCTTCTTGTTTAATGTCCTGCTTACACTGTAGTTCAATCTCCTGCATGTCCAATCTTCTCAGTGCTTCTTCTTTTATAGAAATAGCTAAGTGTTGTTTTTTTAATTGTCTAATGTTATAGGAATCTTCTAAAATATCATCTCTTTCAATTAAAACAAGATTTCTTTTAGCTGTTACTGCTTCTGAAATTGTACTCCAGCCTGCTTTTGAGATAACAACATCACTCGCTGCAATATAGTTCTGTGTATCTAAAGTATTCACTGGTAACTGTACAACACGTGAACTTCCTAAAATCTTAATGCCGCTTGTTGTAAAAATTGTTCCTTTATAATTTTCAATAGTAATACTTTTTAAGCTAGCTGATTTACCACAAGTAATGAAAATGCTATCGCCATATTTCTCTTTTATTTTATTTATTTTTTCTAAATCAATATTTCGAGTAATAAAGTCAATTTTTTTACTAGGAACTTTCATTTCAGTCATCGGTAACGCTAAAGGATAGGTCATAAAAATATCTAAATTAGAATAAGCGTCTTTAAATGCTTCAATGATCGATTCCCTAACTCCTAAAAACTCATATTGTTCTACCCAGGTGAAATTAGAAATGCCTATTGTTTTTATTTTTAACTTTTTACCTACTAAAGCACCTATAGGACTTACATCATTTATAATACAATGAACACTAAGTTTTTTTAAAATCTCATATTCTTCTGCAACCACGGCTTCCCAACTATCTATGAATTTATTCAGAGATTCTTCAAGTCTTTTAACATCTACTTTCAAAGAATTTTGTTGATTGATAAGTCCAACGTCGGTACAAAGGTCAGTAAAAAGAACTCTATCTTTATATTTACTTAAGTAACTTTTTGCAAACTGATTTTGAAATTTCCCACTAGCTAAGTAAATAGAGTTTTCTGTTTTTTCTAGAATTTCTTCCATTATTGCTAAATTACGTGTCATATGTCCAAATCCATGAGAGGACACATAAAACGCTATCCACTTATCCCTCATTCTCACTTATTCCCCTTTTTCCCGCACAATATATTTAATACGTTTACCGTTGTTATTATACCACTAAACTAAAATATCGGTCATTAAAAAAAGTGTTGGTGAGTTATTTTCACCAACACTGTCTTCAATAGAAATTAGATAAGAGCTCTGTTTTTTACCAGACCCACTCAAGTTCCTTAACATCACTTTCTGTTAGCTCATTTCCAATTTGAACTTCAATTAAACGTAGATCAGTTATAGCTTTTATTGAATGTTTCTGGCCTTTCATAATATATGCTACATCGCCTCGTCTTACGTTGCGCACATGGTCATCAATAACAATATCACCGATTCCATCAACGATCGTCCAAATCTCATCTCTTACAGCATGTTCTTGATAGTTTAAAGATTCTCCCGATTTAATAAATAAGCTTTTTGTCAATGACGACTTACCATCTTCATAGTCAACATAGTCCAGAACCTTAGCTTCTCCCCACCCAGATTCTTCATATCTTGGCATCTTAGAGATATCATTTGTGTATTCTTTTAAATAGGAACTTTCATGCTTTTCAGAAACCAATATACCATCTGGACTTGCTGCTATCACCATATTTTTGGCTCCTAAAACTGTAATCGGTATATCAAGTTCATTTATAATATGCGAGTTTTCACAACTACCACTCATTAGAACTTTTCCGATTTTTTTATCATCCATGACTTCTGTTAAAGTATTCCAGGTGCCCAAATCTTTCCAAATGCCATCGTATTCAACCATAGCTATTGCAGATTCTTTTTCCACAATTTCATAATCAAAACTGATTTTTGGCAGCACTGAATATTGTTCTTCAACTTCTGCAAAACTATTAAAGGAAATATATTGTTTTAACTTATCCATTATATATCCAGCTTTAAAAGCAAATACTCCACCATTCCACATTGCGCCTTTTTCAATTAACTGCTGCGCATAATCTTCAGTTGGTTTTTCTTGGAATCCTTTTACAAGTCCGGTTTTGTTGTCAGGAATGATATAACCGTATTTTGCGGATGGATAAGTTGGCTTGATGCCCATTAGTCCGATATTTGCTTCTCTAGCAGCTACTTTGTTTTCAATTTCTTTGAGCAATGAGAAATATTCTAATTCAGCATATGGATCAACAGGAAGCACGACAATTACTTCATCTTCGCTCATACTTTTTTGGTAATAGAGATAAGAAGAAGCTAATGCAATTGCAGGAAAAGTATCTCTCCGTTCTGGTTCCAAAACAACATCTACCGTATTTCCAAGGTGATTGCAAATAGAATCTTCTTGATTCTTTCCCGTGGCTACTACGATGTCTGTATCAATTCCAGCTGTTTTTATTTGCTTATAGACTCTTTGTACCATAGATTCTGGTTCCCCGTTTTCGTTCTTTAATAACTTTAAAAATTGTTTTGAACGAATATCGTTTGACAAAGGCCATAGTCGCTTCCCAGAACCGCCTGACAATAGAATGATTTTCATATTGACCACCTTTCTTTTCAATTTTTTACATCTTAAACACTAATAGTTTCTTTAACTCCAACAATAAGACTTTCGAATTTCTCTCTGATTTGATCTAATTTATGTTGTGCCTTCACTTTATCTTTCTCTTTAATAGAGTAATAAACTTTAATTTTAGGTTCCGTTCCAGAAGGACGAACAGCTACCCAAGAATCATCTAAGAGAATAAACTTCAAAACATTTTCTTTTGGTAAGCTGTCTATCCCTGAACTATAATCAAGTACGGCTTTTGTACTTGGTATAAAAGAATTTTGTTGCTCTCTTAATTGAGCCATTAGCATTTGTATTTTTTCTGCACCGTCTTTTCCTTTTAGTACAAATGAATCTAAGGCATCTAAATAAAAGCCATATTTGCTATATAACTTTTCTATTCTATCAATTAAAGTTTCTTTATTAGCTTTATATACGCTTGCCATTTCACAGATCACACGTGCAGCCACGACAGCATCTTTATCTCTGGCATGAGTTCCTACCAAATATCCATAACTTTCTTCATAACCCATAACAAATTCCTGAGTTTGGTTATGATTAAATTCTGTCATCTTTTCTCCAATATACTTGAAACCAGTCAAAGTATTTAGTACATGTAATCCATGATCCAGTGCAACTTCTGCACCTAGATCATTTGTAACGATAGTTTTGATCAATGTAGATTTTTCATTTACTTCTTTACTCGAAAGAACAAAGTCAACTAATAAAGCACCAATTTGGTTTCCAGTTAATAATATATACTGATCTTCATGTCTTACTGCAACTCCAATACGATCGCAATCTGGATCTGTTCCAATTACGATGTCTGCTTTTTCTTTTTTTGCTTGTTGAATGGCCAAATTCAGTGCATCTCGTTCTTCTGGATTTGGTGAACGTACAGTTGAAAAATCTCCATCTGGCAGTTCTTGTTCCTTAACGACAGAAACAGAAAAATTATCCAAAGCTTTACGAACAGGAATATTTCCTGTTCCGTGCAAAGGGGTGTAAACAACTTTTAAATTTTTTGAATGATTTTGATCAATAGACTGTTTAGCAACTTCCTGGATAAAACAATCTAATACCTTTTCACCGATCCATACTAGAGAGTCAGAACTTTCACATTCAGCAAGATCAGCAGTTGGGATAGAACTAAAATCTTGAATCTTTTCTATGTAACGAATAACATGGTCTGCCTCACTAGGTACCAATTGCCCGCCATATTGATTATAAACTTTATATCCATTATATTCTTTTGGGTTATGGCTAGCTGTTATCACAATTCCTGCCGATGCTTTAAAATATCGAACGGCAAAAGACAGAACAGGCGTAGGCATGACATCTTCGAATAAATACACTTTGATGCCTTCTGCACATAATACTGAAGCTGCTGCTTCTGCAAATTCTTTCGAATGATTGCGAGTATCGTAAGCAATTACGATACTCTTCTTTTTTTCATGCATAGAATTGATATAGTGAGCAAGTCCTAATGTAGCTTTTTGAACAGTATACTGATTCATTCGGTTAGAACCCGCTCCCATTACTCCTCTTAAACCGCCTGTACCAAAGGATAAATCTTTATAAAAGCAATCTTCAATTTCCTTTTCATCATGAATATTCAGCAACTCATGACGCGTTTTTTCATCGAAGTTCAGCCATTGTTGATATTTTTCTTTATAATTCATTTTTTATCTCCTTTGCACTCAAGCATAGAAAAACAAAAGTTATCTTTCTACACGAACATCACTTGTCAAGAAATCTTGATAGGCAAGTTTGATACCGTCTTCTAGTTCGGTTTGGTATGTCCATCCAATAGTATTCAACTTCGTCACATCTAATAGTTTTCTTGGTGTCCCATCCGGTTTTGATGTGTCATGAACAATTTCGCCTTCGAAGCCGACAACTTTTTTTACCAACTGAGCTAGTTCACCAATTGTTAACTCTTTGCCAGTTCCTACATTAACCGTTTCGTTTCCAGAATAGTTGTTCATTAAGTATATGCTGGCGTCTGCTAAGTCATCTACATATAAGAACTCTCTCAATACCTTGCCAGTTCCCCATACAACAACTTCTTTATCCCCTTTTGCTTTTGCTTCATGGAAACGTCTAATTAGAGCTGGTAGAACATGAGAATTTTGTGGATGGTAATTGTCATTTGGACCATATAAGTTGGTTGGCATAGCACTGATATAGTTTGTTTCATACTGTCTATTTAAGTATTCACAGTATTTTAGTCCTGAAATTTTGGCTAAAGCATAAGCTTCATTAGTTTGTTCTAAAGCACCTGTTAGTAAACTATCTTCTCTTATTGGCTGTTCAGCTAATCGCGGATAGATGCAAGAAGAGCCTAAAAGAAGCAACTTTTTAACTTGATTATCAAAAGAGCTCTTGATGACATTCATTTCAATCATCATATTATCATACATGAAATCGGCTGGATAAGTATTATTTGCCATGATACCGCCAACTTTTGCTGCCGCTACAAATACATAGTCGGGTTTTTCTTCAGCAAAGAAACCTTCTACCTCTACTTGTCTTCTTAAATCTAATTCCTTAGATGTACGGGTAATAATATTGGTATAACCTTCAGCTTCTAACTTTCGAAGAATGGCTGATCCAACCATTCCTCTATGTCCAGCTACATAAATTTTTGCATCTTTTTCCATTTTAAAGACCCTTTCTTACTTTTTCGTTTTCAGCTAATTTTAAATCGTGTTCCATCATGATACCAACTAATTCTTCAAAAGAAGTTTGGCGCGGATCCCACTTAAGCAACTCTTTAGCTTTTGTTGGATCACCTAATAAGGTAACAACGTCTGTTGGTCTAAAGAAATCAGGGCTTACTTCAATCAGCACTTTACCAGTTGCTTTATCTATCCCTTTTTCATTAACGCCTTCACCTTCCCAGACCAGTTCAATCCCAGCATGTTTAAACGCTAGTGTAGAAAAATCTCTTACTGAATATTGTTCTCCTGTAGCAATCACAAAATCTTCTGGTTCGTCGTGTTGAAGCATCAACCACATGCATTGTACATAGTCTCTAGCATAGCCCCAGTCGCGCAATGAATCTAAGTTTCCTAAATATAGTTTTTCCTGAATACCTTTAGCAATTCTTGACGCAGCTAAAGTGATCTTTCGCGTAACAAATGTTTCGCCACGTCTTTCAGACTCATGGTTGAACAGAATACCATTTACTGCAAACATATTATAAGCTTCGCGATAGTTTCGTACAATCCAGAAAGCGTATTGTTTAGCAACTGCATATGGAGAATATGGGTAAAACGGTGTCGTTTCTTTTTGCGGCACTTCTTGTACTTTTCCAAAAAGCTCTGAAGTAGAAGCTTGGTAAATACGCGTCTTTTCTTCCAGCCCCAATTGATGAACTGCCTCTAAGATACGCAATGTTCCAACTGCGTCTACATCCGCTGTATATTCAGGTACTTCAAAAGAAACTTGTACATGACTTTGTGCTCCCAAGTTATAAATTTCATCTGGCTGAACTTTGCTAATGATTCTGTGAATGCTTAAAGAATCAGATAAATCTCCATAATGTAGATGGAACCGTTCATTCAAACTCAAGGCTTCTATTCTTTCATGGCGTTCAGTTGATGATCTTCGCTCGATACCATGAACCTCATATCCTTTTTCTAATAAGAACTCTGCTAAGTATGACCCATCTTGTCCTGTAACACCTGTGATCAATGCTATTTTATTCAAAGCAAATGCCTCCTCAAAATTTCTCTGATAGTGTTATGTAAGTATGCTTATTTTTCTTTGAAATACATACTTTTATAGTATAATCTCAAATCATAACAGAAGATATGGAAAAAATTGCTGAAAAATGGTATTATCTTGCTATAAAGGAGGCTATCAAATTGGAAAAAGAAAACAAAAGTAAAATACAGGAGCAACAAGAATATCTTTTTCAAAACTATGAAGCTTCTGAAGTAACAGATTCTTATCGAATTTTGTCTACTCCCAGTGCTTTTGCTAAAGAAAATTTATGGTATGTCCAAGAAGTGGGTACTCTTAAAAGCTTAAAACCACATACTAGCCAAAGAGAAAGTTTAGACTCTTTCCTTTTTATGATAGTGTTATCTGGAAAAGGTACTTTTACATATGATGAAAAGAAGAGTTATTTAAAAACCAATGACATCATATTTATAAACTGTCAAAAAAAATATTCCCATAGAAGCAGCTCAACTGATCCATGGGAATTGATTTGGGTCCACTTTAACGGACCACTTATCTATAACTACTATAAGTTATTTCAAAAAAAAAGAGGTTCAGTAATTTTCCATTCTGAATCCTCTCTTGCTTTAAAAGAAATCTTGTTACAATTAATAGAATCAGTTGCAAGTGAAAATCCTGACTCTGAATTATTATCCTCGCATCTTTTAAATACATTAGTTACAAAGTCTCTAACAATATCTGAACAGTCAATGAGAGATGATGTCAAAAGTAGCTCTAAAAAAATTTTTCAAATAAAAAAATACATTGATGAACATTTTAAAGAAAAACTTACTCTTGATAATCTTTCACACGACTTTTATGTGAGCAAATATCATATGTCTAGAGAATTTAAAACTACTTTTGGAACAACGATAAATAACTATATTATCAATAGAAGAACTACTTTAGCAAAAGAATTGCTGCGCTTTACTGATAAATCAATTGAAGAAATAGGACAAGAATGCGGGATTAACGACAACAGCTATTTCAACAAGCTATTCCAAAAAGTTGAAAAGCTTTCTCCTTCAGAGTACCGTAAGAAGTGGAGAGGGATAAAGTGAAAGTAGTCCCCTTTAGTGCCAAGGTTTTCTCGGTAATTTTTTTGATCGTAAAATACTCTGAGGAATCTTAACAACTATAGGTTATTTATTTTATTTGTTCGTTTTTTTGTTTTATAGACACTTGCTTATAGCGCTTGCTTTTCGTAAATCCTTGTCAAGGGGAACCCCATTTCTCTTGTCTAGAAACCACAAACATTTGTTACACGAATAGATCCCTGTTTAATTTTGTTCCAGCTAACGTATGGTTAAAACGTGCTACGATTTGACAATGAGCGTACGGAGCTTAAGATAGTCCAGCACCGCCATTACTCCTGGTAGGTGATTCAAGGTGCGCTCCTTACGGAGGCTCGTTGTCAAATCTTTTTCCTTTTATATAGTCCTTTATGCAGCCGAGTCGCTATCTAATATTCTAAAATAATCCTCTACAACTTGGTTGGGCGATTTAAAGTTATGATTTTGTTTCGCTATATTGTTGTATCTTGAATTATATCTGCGATGTTTTTTTTTAAATCTTCTTCTGATTTAAACAAATGCCGACTATAGAAACGCTCACCATCTATTCTATGAGAACGCTCGACGATTCC
>NZ_FOQE01000002.1 GCF_900113675.1 Pisciglobus halotolerans | reverse complement strand
TGAAGTTTCTGAAAGTTGCTGGGAAATTAGTCCAAACGGGTAGACGAGTCTATCTCAAATTATCTAGTTATCATGTGTATCAGAATGAATTCTACAGGGTCTTTGCTCGCCTGAGGCGAGCCAGTCAATGGATCTAATCCAACAATCTAACGATTTTTTTACTGGGAAGTTATCCAGGGAGAAGTATGCTCAAAATGCCTTACACCCAAAATTTATTCCTCAATATTTTTGAACAGTGAATGTTTGAAGTAACTTTTTAGTCAAAATCAGTTGATAGGGATATTAGTGATACATATTTCAATAAAATGTGCCAAAGAATTAAAGCTATGAATTATTCAGGATAAAAGCAGGTTAAGGCAAGTTATTGAACAAGTTCTTAAACCATATGACCCAGATAATGAACTTTTGGATAACTTAGCCCTTCATATGAGAGCATCAATAAATAGAATGAAAGAGAATATTTCTATTCGAAATGCGTATAAAAATGAAATTAGAAAAGCATTCATTCAATCATACGAAATAAGCAAAGATTTTGTGAGTCAAATTTCAAAAATTTATCATGTTAAGTTTACAAGCGATGAAATTTCCTATATTGCTTTGCATATTCAATCCTTTTTAGAAAGAAAAAGGAATAGGAAAGTAAATGTTTTATTAGTTTGTGCAAGCGGTTTAGGTACATCAAAATTACTAAAGCAACGAATAAAATTCGCTTTTGGAGATACTATCCAAATCGACAATGTTTTAGGTATTAATGAATTAAATAGCACACATGCAGATAGGTTGATTATCAGTACAATTCCTATCAAAGATAAACGTTTTAAATCAATCACTGTGAGTCCAATCATTTCAGAAAAGGATCTAAGAAAAATAGATGATTATGTATTACCACGTAATAAAGGTAAAGCATTCGTGAACCTAACTAATGAAAAAAATTTCTTTATTTCTTATTCTGATGACCAAAACCAAAATGATGTGCTTAAATTAATAACTGATAATTTAGTTTATTATGAACAAGCCAAAAAGGGTATTTATGAAAGCGCTATTCAGAGAGAGGAGCTATCTTCAACTGTTTTGGACCACTATGTCGCTATGCCTCATAGTACAATCGAGTTTATTAAAAGGCCTTCAATTAGTATTTTTATTAATGCAAACGGAATAAATTGGAATGGAGAAAAAGTGAAAATTATTTTCTTTTTTGGAATTAATCAAGAAGTACTTGATAATTTAGATGATATTTATAAATATTTTAATGATTTAATCTCAAATAGGTTAATTCTAAATAGAATTACAAAGGTGAGTAGCTATCAAGAGTTAATAGATATTTTAAAGGAGTTGTAGACTCATGAGTGAAATAAAAATCAAAAAAGAAAATATTATATTAAATTTAGAAGCCAACAATAAACAAGAAGTTATCTTAGAGTTGGCTAGTAGGCTAGAGAAGAATGGATATATATTAAACTTAGAGGAGTTTGTTCATCAAGTTATAAATAGGGAAGAACAAATATCAACTGGAATAGGAAAGAATATAGCGATTCCACATGGAAAAAGTTCCTTTGTAAAGGAATCTACTATTTGTGCAGCTAAATTAAATAAACCTATTAAATGGAGTTCTATGGATGGGGAACCTGTAGAGATAGTCTTTTTACTAGCTATTAAGGGTAGTGATGAAGGCGATAAACATTTAAGGATTTTAGCAGATTTAGCAGAGAAATTAATGGATGATTTATATGTAAAAAAAATAAAAGCAACAAATGATTTTGAACAGTTTTATAGCGCACTACAATTTTAATTAATAGGAGAGAAAAATTATGACAAAAATAGTAGCAGTTACAGCTTGTATCGCAGGTTTAGCCCACACTTACATGGCAAAGGCCAATCTTGAAAAATTTGCAAAACAAAAGAATATTGAAATAAAAGTAGAAACACAAGGAGCCATGGGGATCGAAAATAAATTATCTGAAGAAGATATCAAAGAAGCAGATGTTGTTATTTTTTCTGTAGATACGAATGTAGCAGACAGAGATAGATTTGAACATAAAAAAATATTAGAAGTAGGAACTTCCGAAGTAATTAAAAAAGGGGAAGAAGTAATAGGTAAAGCGATAAATATGGCCGAAGGAGAGAAATAGATATGAATATAAAAAAGTTCGGGAAAGAATTAACTAGACACTTTCAAAGCGGCGTTTCATACATGATTCCTTTAGTAACAGCAGCAGGATTGTTAACTTCTCTTGCTGTTATATTTGGAGGACAAGAAGTATGGGATACCACAGAAACATTTTGGGGCGTTGTAAGAATGATAGGACAGACTGGTTTAGGTTTTATAGTTCCTATGATTTCTGGATATATTGCATATTCAATTTCAGATAGGCCAGGTCTTGCTCCAGGGTTTGTAACAGGTATAGTAGCAAATGAAATGGGTGCAGGATTTATTGGTGGAATGGTAACAGGTATTCTGACAGGGTATTTAGTTAATTTACTAAAAAAGATGCCTATTTCACCAAAAGTACAAACCTTAAAAAGTATCATCATTATTCCTTTTATTACGACAGCTGTCGTAGGACTAGCAATGTGGTATGTTATCGGAGTTCCAATTACAGCTATGACTGAAGGTTTAACAAATTGGTTAAATGGTATGTCTGGAGCTAATGCAACCTTCTTAGGAGCTTTATTGGGTGCGATGATGGCATTTGATATGGGAGGACCTATTAACAAAATCGCCTATGCATTTGGTACTGCCTCATTTGCTTCAGGAAGCTATGCAGCAAGTACTGCAATGTTATTAGGAATAGGCATACCACCATTAGTTATGTTCATTGCAACATTATTGAATAAGAATTTATACTCTGACGCTGAAAGAGATAATGGTAAAACTGCTATGATTATGGGACTTGTTGGCATCACTGAAGGAACTATTCCGTTTGCTGTTGCTGATCCTTTAGCTGTTATACCAAGTATTGTTGTCGGAACCGCTGTTAGTGGAGGAATAAACGCCTTTTTTGGTGTAACCCACCAAACAATGTTGTCTACATTCATGGCAATTCCTTTCACTTCTAATGCAATTATTTACGTTATTAGTATTCTTATAGGTGGCGTGGTAGGTGCTTTAATGGTTAATGTTATAAAAGATTTAAAAAAACGTCGAAAAGAAGAGACGACTGAATTACAAGGAGAAGATAATAGATGATAAAAGCATATCTTGTACAACATACTCACTGGGATAGAGAATGGTATTTTACTACTGAAGATGCCAAAGTGCTTAGTGATCAAGTATTTACTGAAGCATTAACAGAATTAGAAAAAAATAAAAATGTTAATTTTTATTTGGATGGCCAGACTTCCATTGTGGATGAATATGTCGAACTTAATCCAGAAATGCTACCTTTAATTAAAAAATTAAATAAAGAAAAGCGCTTATTTATTGGGCCTTGGTTTACACAAACAGATGCGTTATTAGTAGACGCTGAATCTATTTTTAGAAATTTAATCATTGGGATTAATGATACAATTGATAAATATGAGAAACCTTCTATGCTTGGTTATTTGCCTGATACCTTTGGCTTTAATGCTCAAATGCCAACATTATTAGTTCATGCAGGAATAGATAATATTCTTTTTTGGAGAGGAACTGATTTTGAAAAACTAGTCCAATCACCTTATTTTAAATGGAATGGATTAGGTGAAAAAGAGATTATAGGCATTAACTTCCCGTTTGGTTATATGACCGGTCTTCTTACAGAAGATGCATTATCTAATCCCAAAGAATTTGTAACGAATAAATTGGATCCTTCTATTAAGTTCTTATCTGATAACGGCAATCATGATACTATTTTGATTCCATCTGGTATTGATCAAAAAAATATGGTTATGAATTTTGATAAGACTATAGATGAAATCAATAAGATGAGCAACTATGAAAATTATGTCGGTGATTATGAATTCTTTGTTGATCAACTTCGTCAAAAAGATTATTTACCTAAGTACAAGGGCGAACTAAGAATGCCTAAATACTCTCGTGCACATAGAACAATTGGTTCTGTACGGACGGATTTAAAATTAAATAATTTTTATTTAGAACAAGTTCTTTTAAGAAGAATAGAACCTTTAATGGTTATAGCTAAAGATATTGGAATAAATATCAGTTTAGGGCTCTTGAAAAGATTATGGAAAAAAGTTCTAGAAAATCAAGCTCATGATAGTATAGGTGGTTGTGTTTCTGATAGCGTCGCTAAAGATATCTATCATAGAATAAAAGAAGCTAAGGAAATCGCTGAAGGAATTGAAAACTTAATTGTTAAAAAAATTGCCGATCAATTAGAATTAGCCCATAATGAAGTTTTGGTGTTTAATACAGATCCATATTCGTATTCAGGTACTAAAGTAGTTCATATAACGTCTAGAACAAAAAATATTAAATTTGAAAGTAGTGCTACGAATATATTAGTGGAAGAAAAATACTATCCAGAACGTCATAATGTTCAAAAATTAGTAGCCTCTGGTTTTGATTATATTACAGAGCCAGCATACTATGAGCTGGACATCATGATTGACGTTGACCTACCGCCTATGGGCTACTCTGTTGTTACCTTTAAAGAAGATGCAGAGCCGCTAATTGAAGAAAAGATAGTAGAGGAAAACAGTATAAACAATGAGTTTTATATTATTACATTTGAAAAGAACGTACTGATACTTGAAACGCAAAATGGCAATAAATATGAAAACTTTGTTTATTTAGAAAACCAAGCTAATGATGGGGATACGTATGATTTTTCTCCTCTGTTAAATGATTCTCCAATTAAATTAACTTTCGAAACTGCAAAAGTGGCAAAACTTCCAGATACTGACACTTTGATTTTAAGTGGTAAAAAAGCGTTACCTAAAGACTTAGCCGATAGAACAAACAATGAGCCAGACACTGAATTAGTGAAGTATGAAGTTCACTTGAATCTAAGGAAAGACAGTCAATTAATTGAAGGTAAAATTTTTATTGATAATCAAGTATTATCACATAGGACGCGCTTGGTTTTGAATACAAAGGATAGCTCAGAAAAATCTATTTCAAAAATTCAAAATGGCTTTATAGAAAAACAACCTCAATCAATTGAAGAAAACTGGGCAGAAAAGTATTCTGAAAAGCCTGTTAATGTTGAAATTTTTGACAAATCTGTTTCTGTAGAGAATTCAAAAGAGACAGTGACTGTATTTGCAGATGGATTGAAAGAATTCGAAAGAGTATCAGATAAATTATACATTACTCTTTTTGCAACTACAGGACAATTAGGTAAGCCTGATATTGCATGGAGACCTGGTAGAGCTTCTGGAGATACAACAAATGAAGGACATATTATGATGTCTACACCTATGGCTCAAGAAATCGGAATGTATGAAGTAAGCTTTGCAATTTTAGTTGAAGATGGAAAAATTAATGAAGAAAAAATTAGCAAAATTGAATTTCAAAGACTAGCTCAATCCATTTCATACCAAAGACAAAATTTAAATAAATTTGTTCACCGATTAGATAATAAAATTTGGCCAACAAACAATGAGATTTTAGTAAAAAGAAGTTACTCACTGTTTGAGTTGCCCGAAAATTTACTCGTCTCAGCAATCTATCCCTCATTTAAATCCAGTACACCAAACACATACGTTATTAGATTAGCAAATCCAACTTCTCAGAAAATAAGTATTGAAAGTAATATTTTAAATAATTTTGAAGTTGTAGATGCTATTGAAAAACCAGTCAAACAATGCAGAGACATAGCACCATATGATTATGTTACAATCAAATCTAAGTTAAAATAGAGTTTTATTTTTAAATATTAAATTCAAATTTCCATTTGTAAAAAATAGAGCTGAATCTCAAGTTGAGAACAGCTCTATTTTTTATAATACGCAAATTGTAAAATTAAATTAGACAACTAAAAAAGCCATTCGTGGTACACTCAGATTGTATTTCCGACCAAAGAAAACAGAGGAGTGATCACGAATGACCTATACCCATCTTATCACGAACGAATGAGTTTTAATAGAATCTTATTACCAAAATAAAGTTTCTGTTCTCAAGATTTCTCAGTATCTGAAGCGTTCGAGACAAACGATTCAGATAGTCATTTCATTCTTTAAAGAAGGCCGTACAAGCTTAGATTACTACAAGAAATACAGGGTAAACAAGAAACGGTGTGGCCGGCGGGAAATCGTTTTATCTGAAGATCAACAAACCTCTATTAAAGAGAAAGTTAGTCAAGGCTGGACTCTAGATATGATTATCGGCCGAGGTGAAAAAACGATTGATTGTTCTATTCGAACAATTTATTGTTAGTTTAAAGAAAACCTATTCGTAACGACAACACTTCCTCTAAAAGGAAAGAGGAAACCCAATGGACATAGAGAACGCCGAGGAAGACAAGCTTTCAAACGGAATATTGCGGAACGAAAGACTGTTTTTCCAAAATTCCAAACCAAGATCAACTACTTAGAAAGCGACACCATTATCGGAGTCTAGTGAAATTATAGAAAAATTAAGAACGGTTGTAGATAGTTACACTAATTATTACAAAAATGTGCGTGGACAGCTGAATCTAAAAAAAGCCCCCTGTTCGTTACAGGGAGCAGTAAACTGGACCCTATAAAGTAGACGCTTTAAAAAGCTATCTACTTTTAGATCCAGTTTTTAGTTATTCTTTTTCCAAGTTTCTCTTATGAACATTGCTTGAAAAGCATCTAGTTTAATAGGTTTTATATATTTTCCGCTAACAGAAACAAAAAACGTATCGAAATTGTCAGCAAAAATAATTGTCTCGTTTTTATTGTATGTCTCGAACATACAAAAAGCGTAGATGGTTACTTTGAAATCGTATTGTTCCTTAACGTCAGTAAACTTTATTAGGCTTGTAAAATAATCATGGATTTGTTGATCTTTGCTGCCTTTAATGAACGCTTCATTGATAACTAAGATAGCCTCAGTACTACCCATGTATATATCCAACTCAAATCCATTTTTCGTTTTCCTTACTTTTTCAATTAACGCACTAAGCTGAAAAAGTTTACCTTCCTCCGCTTCAGAAATCTGATTCAATTCCAAAGGCTGAATTCGTGGTCCATAAACTCTATTGCTTCCTTTGGCTTCTTCAAGTGTTGGAGCATCTTTTCCACCTAGCACAGCTGCTTTTCCTAGGATGGCTTTTGTATTTCCATTTTTTCTTTTTATGGGACTTGATTTAAATGGTTTTCCATTAACAGCTTTATCCGTTCTTTTTTTGAAAAAGTACATTATTCTGCGTTTAACATCTTTTTTGTCTAAAGAAACTGCAATTTTTTCATTCATTTTGATTCTTTCTTTCAACTCTTCTTTGCTACGGTATATGTAACAGCTTTCGCTATGATCACTATATTTAACTGTCCTGAAGTGATCATGCTTGCCTGAGCTTCCTGAGACAAAAGAAATTTTTGCTTCACAACCTGGAGTATTGCACTGTAAGTGTTGTTTAATTTGAACATGATTTTTATGTTCCGCAACTTCTTTTACATTCATAACTTGCTTATTACTTGTACATAGAACTTCTTTAATTTGCATTTAAATGCTCCTTTTCATGTGTTTTAAGATAAAAAAGAGACAATTTTTAATGAGAATGGGTTGCTAAATACTTTTGTAAAGGTATAATAATTTTGTAGATGGTTTTGAAATAAAGCTAACACATAGCGAACGTCATTTTATAAAGAATGTCTCTAGAACGAAAAGGACGGCAATCCTTTTCGTTCTTTTTTATCTATAAAAGAATTATAACACTTTATATTTTTTTGTGCAACGAATAAAAGCAAAATAAACACTTTTAAGAGTGTTTTATCAAAACTAAAGGTTATCTACCATTTCAAGCTAAAAGCTTCATTTTGCCCCTTATATTTGTTTTTTAAAGGTTGGTTGGTTGAAGCTGACTTACTGTTAACTAAAAACGTCTTTTGTTATTTTATTGAGAGATATAGTTATTTCTCTGAACGAGCGATAGAAAGTATTTAAAATCAAATTAGAATATTGCATTAAGATTTTTCGTCTAATTTGTGGATTAGCCTTGTAAAAGCATTCTTTGTTAAATATTTTGATTTTTTATATCCTTCAGGTTTACGCAGCAAAGCTGTTTTTTTATTTTTTAAGAAGTAACAAAATTAAAACTTTTTTGTGTTTTTGTTAGAACACATTTTTTACAATCGGCGTTTTGAAATTTACTGTATAAGTTCAATTTATTTCCAAATTATCATTTAGATAGAAGAGGATAAACCTTTATAAAAAAATTATACTTATAGATAAAAATAAAGTCAGTGTACTTAAAAAAGAATGGAATCAAATATAAAAGAATTCTGTTCACTCATTCTCTCCCACATTCCAGTTGCTAACACGTCTAAAATTAGCGATAATGGTAAGTGAGGATTCATTTAGAAGATCGAAATGTTGCGATAAGGGAGTGGGCGGATGAGGAAAAATGTGACGATTTCTCAGGTGGCGGAAAAAGCTGGGGTATCTAAGACGACGATTTCTCGTTTTTTAAATGGGCATTATGGCAATATGTCTAAAGAAACGAAAGAACGGATCGCGCAAACGATCGAAGAGTTGAAATACCGTCCGAATCGGCAGGCGCAAGCGTTGAAATCTAAGCGCAGTTATTTGATTGGAATCGTCGTAGCGGATATTTCAAATATGTATTCCTCTTTGTTGCTAAAAGGAATCGGAGAAGTTTTGGGGCAAGTTGAGTACCAGATGATTATTGTCGACGCGGCGAATTCTATTAAGCAGGAGAGAGCGTTACTAGAAAAGCTGATCGACCAGGGTGTTGAAGGCATTATTCTCCAAGCGTCTTCGCGCGATGCAGCTCAGTACAGCTTTTTAGAGGATGCACGTATTCCTGTGCTGTTGGTAGACCGGCAAACAGAGCCGCTCAAATGGCCATTGGTCGCATCAGATAATGTGACCTCCACTCAAAAGTTGATGGAAACAGTCTTGCAGAAAGGCTACGAAAAAATCGTTGTGGTAAGTGAACCATTAACGGATATCGTGACGCGCGAGTTGCGCTATCAAACGGTTAAAGAGTTGACAGAAGCTGCAGGCCGAGAATTGGTTTTGATCGAAACGACTTTTGAAGAAAGCTTAGCATCAAAAATTTTATCTTTAGTAAAAGAACCTAAAAAAACGCTTCTCTTTGCAACAAATGGGCGCGTTTTAATGGAATTGCTGACTATTTTGATCAATGAAAAGATTAGCATACCGGATGATATCGGCATCACGGGTTTTGATGATTGGAAATTAACAGCTTTGGTCGGTCCTGGGATCACCAGTATTGAGCAGCAAACCAGAGTGATTGGCGAGACGGCCGCTGAACAAATCATGAATATCATTCAGAACAACAAAACGGAAGTCGAAAGATATATTATTCCAGCCAAATTACAATGGCGTTATTCAGTATAAATTTTAAAATCATGAAGGAGCTTGGAGAATTGGTCTCGCAAGCTTTTTTATTTGCTTGAAAATGTAAGTTTCTTTTTTATATTTGAAAGCGCTTGACAATTTTAGTTAACCGGTTTACTATGTGTTTATGGAAACCGGTTAACTAATTGAAAGGATGGGTATGATGAAGAACAAACAACTCGTATTGAATCTATTGGTATTTGCTGAAAAAGTGCAGAAAGGCGCTGTTCAAAGCGAATTGATTGAAGAGGCAGTTGCTTTAGGGTTTAGAAAAATAGAAGTGCGCAGAGAATATTTTAAAGATTTAGCAAGCGAAAGGGCGGACATTAAAAAATTAGCGGAAGAATATGAGCTGGAGTTGTTTTACAGTGTGCCGGATGAAGTGTTCGTAGACGGGAATGTCAATCCTAAGTTAGGGGACTACTTATCAGAAGCCAAACAAATGAACATTAAGCACATCAAATGGAACATTGGTGATTTTGCTCATTTCAAAGGTGATGTAACTGAACTTAAGTCTTTGACGGAGCAAGGGATCGCAATCAATATTGAAAACGACCAAACGCAAACGTCTGGTACGATTTCTGCAATCGATACATTTATGCGTGCCGTTAAAGAAGCAGGGGTAAATATCGGTTATGTTTATGACCTTGGAAATTGGCGCTTTGTCGGCGAAAACGAAAAAGAAGCGGCTGAACAACTTGGAAAATATGTGCGCTACATCCACGTCAAAGATGTAACCTACCAAGATAACAAGCCGCAAGCGGCTGGGTTAGATCATGGTGAGATCGATTGGCGAGACATATTGACACTTTTACCAAAAGATGCACCGATCGCGATTGAATATCCTACTACCGAAAAGCAAGAAATTCTTGAAGCCAAAGCTTTGTTAGAGGAGGAATAATGATGTCTGAACAACAAATCAAAATCGATCCGGAAAAATTTGCTTATCACTTTATGGATTCAATTGAAAAACCGGATGTTTCAACTAAAGAAATGGAAGTTGCCGCAAAAGAATCCTTAGCTGCTTACTTGACAGCGTACTATCTTGCACAACGTTTCAACACATTAGAAAACAGTTTCTTTACCGAAGACAAACACCATAAAGTATCGACGTATCAAAAGATTTTAAGTGAATTGAATCAGTATTAGGGAGGTGACAAAGTATGAGTAGTATAATTGTAGGCGCTTTATTAGCCATAACGTTTCTGCTGTTTATCGTTTATGCCATGAGAGGGGGCAACTTAACAGTAGGCTTCTTCGTCATGGCGGTATTGTGGACGATCATTGGCATGGTGCCTTTTGATCAAGCAGTCAAAGAAATCTTTACCGATCCAGTACTGAATTATGGGAAGACAGCCGCCTATATCATTTTCGGTTCCTGGTTTGGTCGTGTTTTAGTGGACACAGGCATTGCAGGCAGTATCAGCCGGCGGACCGAAAAAATCGGGAAGAAGAGCCCAGTCCTAGCGACGATTTTGATTGCCCTGGTGGTGGCGTTGATCTTTACCAGTTCCTATGGTGTTGGTTCAGCGATTGCAGTCGGTGTGATTTTATTTCCGATTCTATTTTCAATCGGTGTTCCAAAGCCGATCGCAGTTTCCATTTTCACGATGTCGATTGGTGCTGCGATGTATGTCAACAACGTCTTATTCGTGCAATTCCAAGTGTTCTTCCCTGAAGTAGAATGGGGTCTCCATTACCAACGTTTTGGTTTTGTAGCCATGGGCGTTCAAATGATCGTCGTCCTTCTATTCATTTTGTTTAACGCCAAAAAGATCCGTCATGGGAAACCAGAGATCGTTGAAAGCGAAGAGTCAGAAGAAATTGCTGATGTACCGATGTGGACATACGTTTTGCCAGTCTTGCCGGTAGCGTTAAGCATTTTCGCAAAGTGGGATGCTGTTCCTGCCTTGCTGCTATCGATCATCATTGCGTTTGCAGCTACAGGAAATATGAAGAGCTACGCACGACTTGTGACGATGATGAATGAAACCGCTAAACATGCGATCAGTGACATTGCGGGACTTTTGATCATGTTATTTGTATTGACGATGTTCCAATCCGCTGCGATTCATGCGATGTCTGGATTCACGCCTATTTTCCAACAAGTGATTCCGAATAACAAATTGCTCTTAGTGATCATCATAGCGATCCTGGCGCCTTTATCCTATTTCCGCGGACCGTTGATGCTGTATGGTGCAGGAGCAGCTACTGCAGCGATCTTTGTTGGAACAGGAATGTTTGACCAATATTTCTTATACGGCTTACTCGTCGTACCGTCAATGATGGGGATCTCCTCTTGTATCACTCAATCTTGGAATTTATGGTCTGTTCAATACGCTAAAGTCGATACAAAGACCTTTTTACTCACAGGGTTGCCATGGGCATGGGGCGCGACTGTGATCAATCTGATTGCCGCTTATATTTTATTATAAAAACTACATTGGAGGAATGAATCATGAGTGCATTTTTAACCGTTGGAGAACCGATTGCTTTATTTGGATCAGAAGAAGTAGATAAGAGCTTGAAAGATGCTCGCCATTTTCAAAAGTTTTTAGCCGGTGCCGAAGTCAATGTGGCTGTTGGGGTTTCACGACTAGGACATACGACACAATACATCACATGCTTAGGGAAAGATCCTTTTGGTGCCTTTATTATTGATCAGTTGAACGAAAACAATATTGGTACGGATTACATCGAAGAAACGGAAGATTACTGGACGGCTTTTCAATTAAAAGACCGTGTCAGCACAGGCGACCCGAATATCTTTTATTTCCGCAAAGGTTCAGCTGCGGCTCATTTTAACCAAGCAATATTAGACCAGATTGATTTTTCTGATGTCAAATTTGCTCATTTATCAGGTATTTTCCCTGCGATTTCTAAAGAAGCTTTAGCAAGTTTCCGTTATTTGGTACAATTGTTGAAAGAGCACAACATTCGCACCACGTTTGACCCTAACTTGCGTCCTCAACTATGGGAAAGCCAAGAAGTAATGGTAGAGACGATCAATGAATTGGCTTCTCACGCTGAAATCATTTTACCGGGAATCAATGAAGGTGAGATTTTAATGGGTAGCCGCAATCCAGAAAAGATTGCTGATTTTTATTTACAAAATGGCGAAACGACCAAAACCGTGATCGTTAAGTTAGGGGAAGAAGGCGCCTATGTGAAACAAAAAGACGGTACAAGTTTCACGGTTCCAGGATTCAGTGTACCGGAAGTGGTGGATACAGTCGGGGCTGGAGATGGTTTTGCAGCAGGTTTGATCACAGCTTTGATGGAAGGTCAGTCCTTGGAAGAAGCTGTGACGAGAGCAAATGCAGTTGGGGCTTTAGCCGTTCAATCACCTGGCGACAGTGACGGTTACCCAACACCAGCAGAATTAGAAAACTATTTGCATGAACATAAGGTTGTGAAAAAATGAAGTTACAAACAGCGATTGATCGCGTATCGCTAGAGGATGCGGTTGCTATGGCAAAAGCCCTCAATGGCAAAATGGATATTCTTGAAATGGGCACTTCGTTGATCAAAGATTACGGCAATTTGGCCATTGAACAAATACGCCAAGTGCTAACAGAAACCGAATTGTTAGTGGATTTGAAGACGATCGATGAGGGAGCCTATGAGTTTCGGCAAGGGTACTTGCATGGCGGAGACATCTTGACGGTCATGGGAGCAGCTTCTTACGATACGTTGAAAGCTTGCTACGAGGTCAGTCAAGAAAAAGGCAAAACAATGATGATCGATTTACTAGAAGTCGACGAAAATAAAATTGAACAGATATTGGACTTTGACGAAGCTATTTTTTGCTTGCATCACTCGATCGATCGAAAAGACACATTGGATGCAACGGGTAGTGTGGCTGCATTTCACCAACGTTTCCCACAAGTAAAACGTATAGCTATTGCGGGCGGGATCGATTTACAGCAAGCGAAGGAATTAGCAGCGCAAGGGCTGACAGAAATAGTGATTGTCGGCTCGAAAATCACTAAAAGCTCAGAACCGGCTAAAACGGTAGAGATGTTTATGGAGGCGATTCACCAGTGAATACAATAGAAACCATTATGTCCGAAATTCAACAAGTCATGGACCTAGTTGATGAAAGTCAATTGGAAAAAGCCATGCCTTATCTGCAAAAAGATAAACGCATTTTTATCACAGGAGCTGGTAGAAGCGGTTTTCAAGCAAAAGGCTTTGCGATGCGGTTGATGCATATTGGCTACACGGATTATGTCATAGGCGAAACCATCACACCTTCGATCCAAAAAGGCGATACTTGGGTGGCCATTTCTGGCTCAGGGACAACAAAAGGAATCGTTTCTGACACTGAAAAAGCAAAAGAATTGGGATTGGATATTGTTGTGCTGACGAGCAACGCGGAATCACCATTAGCTCAGCTAGCCGATCAAGTGATCGTGGTACCGGGAGCAACGAAAACAGGAGCAGGTATCAAGTCAGTTCAACTCTTGTCTTCCTTATTCGACCAAACCGTCCATATCGTTCTCGATGCCTTAACCTTGAAACTCGCTCACCGCGACCAAACCTCAAACGAAGACGCTCTGCATGAGCACGTGAATGTGGAGTAGAAGATAAAACAGTTTAAAAAAAGCGGAAACGCAGCATTCAGAGCTGTACGTTTCCGCTTTTTCTATTCCATGATTCAATCATTGGTAAAAATTTTTTTAGTTTTCTGCTAGTTCTTCTTTGCTTAAACTGTTTTCATACACTTTAAAGAACGGATAGTAGATGAAAATACTTTAAATAATCAAGGCACAATAAAATAGCACGTTTCTAATATCCATTGTAGCGAGGTAAGCTTGTGCAAAGAAAGGCGTAAAGGAAGGGTCAATGATGTAACCCATCGAAATGATGCCTGTTAACTGAGCGTAATAGGTTAAAACCAAGTTGATGATTGGCGTTATTAAAAATGGAATAGCTAAGATAGGGTTGAACACGATCGGCAAGCCAAAGATAATCGGTTCGTTGATACCGCAGATACCAGGCACGATCGAAATTTTGCTTAAGGTTTTAAGATGAGGCAATTTGCTGCGCATCATCAAAATGATCAAGCCGAGTGTTCCGCCAGCTCCGCCTAGAACTGAAATTCTAAACATTTGCAAGTTCATGGCAACATCGGGTGCTTGTCCGTTTGCGACCAATTCGCTGTTGATTCCAGTATTGGCGATTCCGATCGAGAAAAGAATCGGGAAAATAATCGAGGAACCATTGATCCCAAACAACCATAAAAAGTTTCCGAATGTCACGATGGCGATAAAGCCCCATAGGTTTCCAGCAATGTCTAAAGCAGGAGTAAGCAGCATCATGATGAATTCTGGGAAGTTGCTGCCGGTCAACGCCATAATGATCAAGTTCGCACCATAAATCAAAATAATATTAAAGAGCAAAGGCAATAGTGAATTGACAAAAGCAGTGACCGCTGTTGGGACAGATCTGGCATGGTGATTTTCCAATTCAACCGGTCGATCAGGCGCGTCACTTCAACGACGATTAAACCAATGATGATGGCAACGAATAAACCATTTGTTCCAAGGAATTCAGTGGAGATTTGGCCTTCGACGCTATTGGCAGCGACCAACATGAAAATCGATACGGACATCATCCCATTCATGGCAGCATTCAATTGGTAATCGCGTGCCAGTGAATAGGCAATACCAAATGCACAGATCAAGCCGAAGATGCCCATCGTCATATTATAAGGCGCCGTTAAGGTATCATAATGTGCAACGGCAAATTCTTTCCAGCTCGCAAGGAATCGCACAAAAAAGTTTGCTGTTTCTGGATCGTATAATTCTAGATTGATGGGAGGGTTGGCAAAAATCAAGAACAAGGAACCCACCACGATGAACGGCAACCCGAACATCATCCCTGTAGAAATTGCTTTTAAATGAATTTGATTCCCCAATTTGCTTCCGATGGGGCTTAACACTCGATCTAATTTTTCTAGAAAAGTAGCATTCTTTTTCATGTCTCTTCTCCTTGTTTTTAAATTTGCCAGCTATTAAATTCAAATGCATTAGCTACAGTGTTGTTTGGATCATATTTCTTTAAGATTTCTGCATACTCTTCTTTATAATTGTTTGAAACTTCCATTTGTGGAATCACTTTGCTGGCTTCATTCAAGAAGTGGAAGGAGTCGCGTCCCATTTCCATCCCGCGTGTGGTGTGTTTGTCCAAAGCAAAGTCAGGAATCTCAGGAACGTAGCCCATTGCGAAGCTTTTAATGACGATATTTTTTAGCAAATCAGTTGAACGGTCTTTTTCTGATTCGGTTAAAACGCGAATGGCATGGAAGAAGAACATCGCACGGTCAGATTCATTGTAAGCAAATTCTTTCCGCATTTGGTTAAAGTTGTTGACCATAACGGCTGCATTCGGGTTACCCATTCCAATGTCTTCCACTGAAATCGCCAATAATCTGCGCCATAATTTTTCTTCAAATTGAGGGGAAGTGATGTACATTTCATAAGCAAACTCGCAAGCTTCTTTCGTTAAACCGCGTCGGATGCATTTTTGCAAACTAGAAATGACTTCGTCGCCGCTTAAGTTGTTGCGAGTGGTTGTTCTAGCCCAAGGATCGGCAATATATTTTTTTTCCATTTGAATCGTCTCCATTTCTTTTTCTTATGATATGATATTGAGGAAGAGGTGAAAAAATTGAATATCCAAAACTTAGCAAATAAATTTAACTTAAATGAAACGGAAAAAAGCATTCTGATATTTATTGAACGTCATGCGAAGGACATCAAAGAATTAGGGGTTCGCGGCGTTGCTAAGCAGTGTTATACTTCGCCGGCTACGATCGTGAACTTAGCCAAAAAGATGAACTTTTCTGGTTACAGCGAGCTCGTATTTAAAATGAAGGAAAACACTTTGCTAGAAGAAGTGGCTCATCCCGCTGAAGTGACCGCCTTGCCTTATTATCAAAAATTGTCTGAACGTTATGTGGATGAGTTCGAACAAATTTTAAACGATTATCAAGACAAAACGATCATGATCCTAGGTTCTGGATTTTCACAAATCATCGCGAATTATCTC
The DNA here is from genome assembly GCF_900113675.1 of Pisciglobus halotolerans. GTDB lineage: Bacteria > Bacillota > Bacilli > Lactobacillales > Carnobacteriaceae > Pisciglobus > Pisciglobus halotolerans. The sequence goes on along the minus strand of NZ_FOQE01000002.1, from coordinate 147,846 downwards.
AACGAGTCCCTCATTCTCAAAGGCTTTCGAAGTATTACAAATTCCCATCTAGAATTGATTGGGAAAGAATATGCCGGAGAAACCCTTTTAGTCGTGGTGACAGAGTCGGGCGAAACGGCTCGTTTGAAAGAACTGGTCAAGCAAGCCTATGACAATAGTGTCGACGTTTTGAGCTTTGTCGGAAACGCAAACTCGGGCATCGCAAACTATTCCAGATTATCTGTCGCCACTTATGATGACATCCAATTCTCCAGCACCCCTCATGAGCCTCATTTATTTTATGGTTCGATTTTACTAGTATTTGAACTGTTACTAAGCGCTTATTTAAAACGTTCAATCAGCTGATAAAATTATCATAACAGGATATGAAGCGTTATCGAATAAGGATAGCACGTTTTTAAACAGGTTCAAAAATGTAAAAACAAGTTCAAGATTGAGAAAAATCGGGTTGGTTCAAGTGGATAGAAGATGCAGGGTCAACAAAAATTTAATATTTATCAAGCATGCATTCTCGATTTGGGGTGCATGTTTTGTTGATTATTTCAGGAAATAGAGGGTATAGTTAAAGCAATAGATTTGAAGGAGATAGAAAGATGAGTGCATTCCTATTTGATGTTGATGATACGTTATACGATCAATTGTGGCCCTTTAGAAAAGCGTATGAGCGCTATTTTAAACACTATGATTTTATTCCGTTAGAAGAGTTGTTTCGATACAGTCGGAAATATAGTGATGAAGTTTTTGAGCAAACGGAGAAGGGTGAATTACCTTTGAGGGACATGCATATCTACCGTATGACAAAAGCTTTTGAGGTGTTTGATGTAAAAATAGAAAAGGAAGAAGCTTTAAACTTTCAGTATGCTTATGAAAACTTTCAACATCATATCCAGTTGCTTCCAGATATAGAAGAAACGTTTCATTATTGCAAAATGAACGACATCGAACTTGGTATCATCACCAATGGACCAGAAGCGCACCAAAAAAATAAAATAAAGCAGCTCGGTTTATCGAGATGGATAGAACCTGACCATGTTTTTATCTCTGGCGCGGAGAAAGCAGCGAAGCCTGATGAAAAAATTTTTAACATCGCAGAAAATAAGATGCACTTGACGAGCAAAGATACTTATTATGTTGGCGATTCTTTTGCAAATGATGTCGTTGGCGCAAAACATGCGGGATGGAAGGCTATTTGGATCAACACTAGAAACAAAAAAATGCCAGATTCCACCATCCAACCTGATCATATCGTGAACGAAGGCGACTCGTTGTCAAGACTAATCAAGAAAATAGTAAATGATCATAAAGGACAGTAGGATAGGAATGGTTGGTAGAAGGTGAAGAATTAACTGGAGAAAATGATGAGTGATGAATTTAGTTGAATGTAGAAAAAGTCAAAAGAAGCTGTGCATCATATATTTTCAATATAAACAGGAGTGGAGAACCACTCCTTAATGATCTGCTTTTTTTGAGTTGCTGCAAAACATTTCTTCCGTATCCTTTCCTTAGCATCTACCCTGTTATTCTAATAATTTTTTATGCATAAATAACGTCGCATCTCGATAATCGTAATAGACTTTAGAAAATGCTACTAGTTCGCCTTCTCTTAAATAGCTGTCGTCTCTGACAGTTAGAGAGGGCATATTTGTTTCTAAATGAAAGAACGTTGCATAAGATTCTGTCAGCAACTCACAACGAATGAATTTATCAATAAAGCCAACCGTTAAGCCTTTTTCTTTTGATAAGTAGTCAAACATCGACCCATACATCGCTTCTTCTGAGATTTCTCCAACGATTTCTGGTAAATAATAGGAGTGCTCGACTAGATAGGGCTTATTCTCCAATGTACGAAACCGTTCAATTTCAACGAACAGCTGGTCATCTGAAAATTGTTGGTTCCCAGGGGAAAAATCGATCTCAGAAAATGGAACTATGCGTTGAAAGGCACTCACTGTTTGGATACTTTTACCTTCCCGAGCAAGATCTTCTGTGAATCCCAAATCACTCTGATTGATCGAGTTGGTTTGATCATGGTGTTCATGGATGTATGAACCACGTCCTTGAATTTGATAGATATAACCATTCTTGCTTAGTTTGCCCAAAGCTTGCCGGAGAGCATACCGGGAGACATTATAGTAAGCCATCAATTTTCTTTCGCTCGGTAGCTTGCCATTTTTATCGGCCAATGTTTGTTTTTTGATTCGCTTAACGATATCTGCAGTCAATGAATCAATATCCCATTGCTTCTGCATATTTTCCGCTCCTTTTTTATTTTCTTCCAACTCAATTTGTCTTTATTGTACCTTAAAAAAGCATTTCGTTCTCTTTAATCTCAGCTGTTTGCTCTTTTTGGCATATTTTAATTATGCATATAAAAAATCCAGCTATCATAGCATCTTCATAGCTGGATTTTATTTGCAATTGGTATGTCCTTCTAAAGAGGAGTGTTAAGCCGCTTTTTGTTCATCTGCATATAATTTTTTATCATACATTTTTATGAATGGGAACCAAACTAAGAAAGCTACAAGTGCGCAAACCAGCGCAAGAACAAATGCGCGCCAATCGCCGCCTGATCCAATAAATCCTGAAAGTCCGATTGGTGTTGGCCAAGCGACTTGCGCGATCGGTGGATTAGCAAACCCTAAATTAATGGCAAAGTAAGCGACTGACATGGAAGCCATCGGTGCTAAGAAGAAGGGAATCGCAGTGTAGGGATTGTAAACGACAGGCATCCCAAATAAGATTGGTTCATTAATATTGAAGAAAGAGGGAACTATCGCTGCTTTTCCTAAAGCACTTAATTGCGCTGATTTCGCAAAGAAAGCAATAAAAATCACCATACCTAATGTTGCTCCAGAACCACCAATGGTAACAAAACTATTATTGAATTCTCCGGCAAAAGCAATATTGGCGCCATTTTGGTTTTCGACCATATTTGACAAAACGATCGGCGTCAAGAAAGAAGTCACGATCGTTGCACCATGAATCCCTACGATCCATAGGGCATGCATGAAGAAGTAAATAACGAGTAAGCCGACCCAGCTGCTGGTCAAATGGGAAACAAAACTAAATGGAATGGCGATCACTTTGAAAATATCCGTTCCCATAAAGACGAGCGCTCCGTTGATCACAATAACGATCAACGCAATCAAAGCAGTAGGGATCAATGCAGTAAATGAATTAGAAACACCGGTCGGAACGGTATCTGGCATTTTGATATAGATGTTTTTCTTTACACAAAATGCATAGACTTTTACGGCAATGATCGACATAATGATAGCGGTAAAAATACCGGTAGTTCCTAAACGAGTCACGCCACCCGCCATTTCCCAACCATCAATAATTTTTTGATCGTCTGAAATGACATTGACCATAGTTGCTACGCCGCCTTCAAAAACCAATTGTGGTAGACACATAAAGAAAGCCATCATCGATAACAAAGCACCATTGACTGAGCTTAGGGCAAGTTTTTCTTCTTGTGCTTGAATTTTTGTATATTCATAACCAAAGACGATACAAAAATATAAAGCTAAGATGCCCATTGTGGCCGTATTTCCCAACATATATAGATTCTGAATTTTATCAAATGAAGCACTCCAAATATTTGCCAGTGCAGGGAAACTTTGAGGTAAGACACTAATGATCAAAAACATTGAACCAACGATCGTAAAAGGAATAGACGCCATCCCGGCAGCCATAACCCCACGTACAATTCTGAATTGAGAGATTCTGCCCATGGGTCCCATCAAGTATTTATCTAAAAAGGTAAATAGTTTATTATTTTCTGACTCCATTTGTTTTTCCTCCTTTATTTTCAAACATCTCTAAGTATTTCAAATAACGATCTCGATCCTGCTCAATAAGCCAAATTTTACGTTGGACAAATAGACAGGCTAAAAGCCCAGCAGTGAATAAAAATAATAAAAGCGCCTTTCCAGACTGGCTCATAAACGGTACGAAAAGCATGTGCTGGTTAAATAGGGTGAGGATGATCCCTAAAGCATTTATGAATGACTGGATCCAATAGCCCATTTTAGTTAGGGTAAGTTGATTGGATTGCTGCCAGTATTTTTGCGTTTGTTCAAGCAGAACAAGGCCATCAATAATTAATAAACCAATCGGGATCCATCCGGCATAAGACCACCTTGACAGACTAAGAATAGCCCAATATAAATTTACGAAGAAAAAAAGCGCTGTCATATAACGGAATATCAAAAAACGATTAAAGCGCATATTCTTTTGGGCGAAATATTGCTTTTCTTCATTTGAGATAGATTTCCTTTCTAACATTTTCTATTCCTCCTTTCTGATGAGCGGTAGGTAATGTGGAAATTTCAATATAACTTGTTCGAACAAGTTATATTTTAGCACACTTTATTTTCATTGCAAACGGTTACTTTTTTTAAAATGCAAATAAAATTTTAGCATTTTATTCATTGAATGAGAGGAGTGGAGAGTCGCATGAACAAATGAATTTGTGTCTATTGATAAAGATGTATTCTTTCCATTTAGGAGTAGACAGAATAAAATCAAGTTCTGTCTGCTTGTGGTTCTAATTCTATTTAGGTAAGCAGGACGGACATTTCATGATGATTGGTCTATTTCATTCTATTTACTACTACAACGAACACAATAAATTGGAAGGGGCTACGTACAAAGTCTCATACACTCATGTTGCTTGATTGATAGCACAAAACCTTAGTGAAAAGATGCAAAGCGAGCGAAGCGTGGCTTTGCACCCTTAAAAGTCTTTTGACTTTCTTCCTATCATACCGGAACAAATGTGCTGCAAAACTAGGAGGCATTCTATCTTTTGAACGAGTTACAGATTTTACGTTCTAAACTTGATCACAGAAGTCTAGTCTGTGAACGAGTTGCAGGGTTTAATACTCTGGACTTGATCACAGGAGCCAAGTCTGTGAACGAGTTGCAGGTTTTCTGTTCTGAACTTGATCACAGGAGTCTAGTCTGTGAACGAGTCGCAGGTTTTCTGCTCTGAACTTGATCACAGGAGCCTAGTCTGTGAACGAGTTACAGATTTTACGTTCTAAACTTGATCACAGGAGCCTAGTCTGTGAACGAGTTGCAGGTTTTCTGTTCTAAACTTGATCACAGAAGCCTAGTCTGTGAACGAGTTGTAGATTTTCTGCTCTAAACTTGATCACAGAAGTCTAGTCTGTGAACGAGTTGCAGTACAAAAAAAGATTTATGCTGCTAAATGCAAGTTTTTAGATTCATTTGTTCGCGCAACTTAACCATCACGCAGTTTTGAAGTGATTCCATTCAAAAATGATAGAATTTATCTATTTGAAAACACGAACATTGAAAGTGAGTGAATGGTTAAAATTCGTTATTAACGTTGACTTCTCTTTAAAGGAGACTCTATAATAAGAAACGTGTTAATAAAACGAACAAAGGTGAGAGTAATGGAAAATATTGTTAAGGTTTTTAAGGGCACTGGCTTTTCTAGTCTATCTGCCCAAGAAATAGAAATATTAGAGAACCATCTCTTTTGCATAGATGGTAAGGGGATGATCGTTAAGCGTCTAGCGCCGTCTGATTCCTCCTATCAGTCCACCCTCCAAGCAGCAAAAGACGAACAAAAGCTGATTGAGCTAAAAGAAGGGCAGTATCTCTTGCCAGGATTTATTGATTTGCACATTCATGCTCCTCAATGGGCACAAAGCGGCACCGCGCTGGATATTCCTCTCTATCAATGGCTGAATACGTACACGTTCCCGTTGGAAGCTAAATTTGAAGATACGGCTTTTGCCAAAAAGGTCTATGCCCATTTGGTCGATACGTTACTAGCAAATGGCACCACAACGGGTCTGTATTTTGCCACGGTTCATGAAGAAGCGAGTTATTTGTTAGCGGATATTTGTGCGCGAAAAGGTCAACGCGGGCTCGTAGGCAAAGTGGTGATGGATGATGCCGAGCAGAATCCGGCTGATTATCGGGACGAAGATACTGAATCAGCGTTAGCAGATACGGAACGATTTATTCAACGGGTCAAAGCTTTGCAAGCTGAAACGGTCCAAGGGGTATATCCTGTGGTGACACCGCGTTTTGTGCCGTGCTGTACGGATGAAGCTTTAGCTGGTTTAGGAAAATTGGCTGAAAAGTATGATGTGCATGTGACCAGCCACTGCAGCGAAAGTGATTGGGAACATGGCTATGTCAAAGAGCGCTTTGGCAAACACGATACGCAAGTGTTGAATGACTTTGGTTTATTGAGAGATAAATCAGTCATGGCTCACTGCAACTTTTTGAGTGACGCAGATGCGGCGACTTTTAAAGAAACCGGAACTGCGATCGCTCATTGTCCGATCTCAAATGCTTATTTTGCAAACAGTGTGATCCCAATCAAGCAATTTCATGAACAGGGCGTTGAAGTGGGATTAGGTACGGATCTTTCTGGCGGTTACGACCCGAGTGTCTACTCAGCGATTCGCCAAGCCGTTATCTCTTCTCGTATGTTGGAAGATGGCGTGGACACGAAGAAAGCGCCTGAAGAACGCGGAACAGATCATTCTCGCATTACTGTGAAAGAAGCTTTTTATTTCGCTACAGTTGGCGGAGGAGAAAGTGTGCGTTTGCCGATCGGACGACTGGCAGAACAGTATGCCTTTGATGCGCAAGTGATCGACACGACTGTTGCTCAAGCTTCTATGCCGATTTTTGATGAAAATGAACCCTTAGAAGATATTTTCCAAAAGCTGCTTTATTTGACGAAACGTGAAAATATCGTCTCTGTATGGGTACAAGGAAAGCAAATCAACGAATAAAAAAGGAGAATCAGATACACCATGGAAACGACACAAGTGAATGGAACAGTCAAAACAGAGGAAACAGTGTCTTGGAAAAAAAGCTTATTGCTTGGATTGCAGCACTTACTAGCAATGGATGTTTATGTGGTACCTTTTATCGTTGCTTTAGCTGTGGGTTTTTCAGCTAGTCAATCGACCATCTTGATCCAATCGACTTTCATTGCTGCTGGGATTGCAACGATCATCCAATCCGGCCTGCTAATGAAAATGCCGGTCGCACAAGGCGCTTCGTTTATTCCGATTGGTGCGATTGCCGGTATCACTTTGGCTCACGGCGGCGGAATGGAAGGATGGGGCGCTGCAATGGGTGCCAGCTTTGTCTGTGCCGTTATCTTAACGTTGATAGGCTTTACCGGTTTATTCCACAAATTCATTGATTCATTTGTACCTTCGATCGTCGGCGGAACAATTATTTTCTGTGTGGGCTTATCTTTGATGCCGGCTGCTGTAAATGACAATATTTACAGCAGTGCGGTCGGTTCAATCGGTCAAAATATTTTCTTAGCGGTTTTTGCAGGAGCGGTGATGATCGGCTGTTCTATTCTAGGCAGCCATTCTCCTAAAGGCGGGCGGGTCTTCCGGGTAGCGTCAGTTATTATCGCGCTTTTTGCCGGCAGTATTTTAGCGGGTTTTATGGGCATGCTTGATTTAACGCCTGTTACTGAAGCAAAATGGTTCTCGATGCCGCAATTTATTTTCAAAGACTTTACTTTTACATTTGACTTTTCTGCAATCGTAACGATGCTGATCATTTACCTCGTGTTGATGTCTGAAACGATCGGCACTTGGTTAGCTGTGAGTAATGTCACCAAAACTCCGCTCAATAAAGATTACCTCAATCGCGGTGTGATCGGAGAAGGCTTAGGCTGCATGGCTGCCGCTCTTTTAGGAACAACTCCTGTCACAGGTTATTCTTCCAATGCGGGGATTATTACGATCACTGGTGTTGCCAGCCGTCGCGTTTTTATCGCTGCTGGCGGATTATTCGTTGTGTTTGGTTTATCAGGAAAACTATCGGCTATTATTTCGTCTATTCCTTCCTCTGTTATCGGTGGAGTATTTGCACTCATCTGTGGCGTTATTGCGATGAGCGGTTTCCAAGTTCTCAAGCAAAAGCAAATCGGACAAAAAGAAATTTATGTGATTTCTATTCCTATTTTATTGGTGATCGCTTTGACTTTCTTGCCAGCTGATTATTTGAGCACTTTGCCGATCATGATCCAATATCTTTTTGGTTCTCCTATCGCAATCGCCTCTTTAACAGCTATCATTTTAAATAAAGTATTGCCAGAAGATTAATAGATTGATGCATTGATAAACATCAAAAAAAGAGTATAAGGGATCGTCTTGATCCTTTTATACTCTTTTTTGTTCGTTGTCGTTAGTCTTTTCGCTGCTCAATTTCAGCAAGGATATCCATCGCTTTTTCATAATCTGGGTTAGGGCTGCCATCGAGGTTTTTATCTGAGATCTCAAAGCCTAGCTTTTGATATAGCCCAATGGCGATGTGGCTCCAAGTTTGGGTATGCAAATAAATAGGGGAGGTAACTTCCAACTCTTGCAGCAACTTTATCGTTCGCGTCATCATCGCTTTTGCCAAGCCTTTTCCTTGATAACCCGGTTTTACCGCTACCCAATGCACCAACGGATGACGTTTGCCATCGGGCGTATCTTTCCACCACGCTGAACACGTCGCAACTTTTTCTCCTGCATCATTTATGATGAATAGCATACGCTCTTTCAATGCTTGCGGAAAGGGCGCAAATTTTTCATTGAAATAGTCTATTGCTTTTGCTTCTTCATCAAACTCCGCGACCGCCGTTTCAATCGCTGCCCAATCACGTTCATCACCTTCTTGATAAAAGGCAAAGTGAAACCCTTCAGGCAACGCCTTTTCTTCTACCGGCCATTCCCGCTCTCGACACATCCAAATTTCTGCATAAGGAATCGTTTTATCTAACAAAAAATCACTCCTTTTTTCAAACTTCATTAACTTAATGTACCATTTTAAGGAAGGAAAGTTAAGGATTTCTATTTATTGAGAGATCTAAGGTTTGTCGCCATTTGAGCTAATTCATAGCTGAATCAAAAGGACTGCGCTATGATAGTAGGAGAAGTTAGCATTATTGGAGGAAGCAAGGATTGAAAAAGTATATTTTTAGAGCGTCAATCATATTTAATCTGGTTGTTATCGTGATAGGTGGGATCATTTTCTTTAAACAAGGTGGATGGGTGTATGTTGAAAATGGGCCAACAAAGGTTTTTGCAGATCAGCCACCTGTTAGTCCCATCGTCGAAATTAGGGATGAAAATTTGCAGTTAGTTGGAGAACACGACAAAGAAGTTGTCTTTGCAGGCGATAGCCATACGAATTATTTCGAATGGGGAGAGTACTTTGATGAATATTCAGTAGCCAATAGAGGTGTGGGAAGTGATACATCTGAAGGCTTGTTGCATCGCACTGAGCAAATCACTGCTTTACATCCTAAGAAAGTATTCCTTTTGATCGGCATCAACGATATCAAACAGGGTGTTCCAGTTGAAACGATCGAACAGAACTATAAGAAAATCATTCAAACGTTGAAGAAAAATGATCCAAATGTTCAAATTTATGTACAGAGCGTTTTCCCTGTAGCCGGGGATTTATTTGAAAATAATTATTTCAAACGGAGCGAACCGATAAACGAAGCCGTTGCACACTTGAATAGAAAGCTTTCTCAATTGGAAGGTGTAACTTATCTGGATATTGCTGCTAAGTTTGGTCCTGAATTATCGGAAGAATATTCAGTTGATGGGTTGCATTTGAACAAAGCAGGCTATGAAGTTTGGCTGAACGAGATCGAGAAGTACGTGAAAAAGTAAATGAATCAACAACGAATTTTTTTGGAATTTAGTTGATCGTCATAACTGAATCGCAAATGAACATACAAAAAGCTGTCTCCTCATCTAAAGGAAACAGCTTTTTTAGATCAAATAGTTTATTCTGTACTTTTTACATGTGTTAATGACTAACTCAAATTGGTCTTGATGTGTGAGTTAGTCATTAAGTCTAGTTATTTACCAACTCAAACGAAATGTGCTGCTCGAGTTAGTCATTAAACCGAGTTATTTACCAACTCAAACGGAATGTGTTGCTCGAGTTGGTCATTAAACCAAGTTATTGACAAGCTCAAACGGAAAGTACTACTCGAGTTGGTCATTAAACCAAGTTATTGACAAGCTCAAACGGAAAGTACTACTCGAGTTGGTCATTAAGCCTAGTTATTGACAAACTCAAACGGAAAGTACTACTCGAGTTGGTCATTAAACTGAGTTATTTACCAACTCAAACGGAATGTGCTGCTCGAGTTGGTCATTAGGCTGCTGATTTGCTGAACAGATATCCATTTTGTCAATGTAAAGCAAACCTTTACCAACCCAATCTAGATAATTTGTTGGCTTTACTTTATAATGGAGTTAGTTTGAAACAAGATAATGAAGGAGACAATTACATGATCGATTTGCATTGCCATATTTTGCCGGGCATCGATGACGGGGCAAAAACGATAGAAGATTCAGTTGATATGGCACGAAAAGCTGTGGCAGAGGGCATTACTCACATTTTAGCTACGCCGCATTATAAAAATGGTCATTGGGACAATGAAAAGCCAGAAATTTTAGCGTTAGTCGATGAGTTGCAGGATGAATTGGATGCGAGAGATATTTCATTAACAATTTTTCCTGGACAGGAAGTTCGGATCAACGGTGAATTTTTTGATGATATGGAGCAGGGAAAGGTTCAATTTATTGATGAAGGCAATCAATATGTTTTGATCGAGTTTCCAACGCCGACTATTCCAGAATATGCGGAATCATTATTTTTTGAAATGCAAAGGGAAGGAATCACGCCGGTCATTGTGCATCCAGAGCGCAACCATGCCATCTTGAAAGATCCTGACAAATTGCTGAACTTTGTTGAAAAAGGAGCTTTAGCGCAATTGACGGCTGCCAGTTATACGGGCGGATTTGGCAAAGATATCCAAAAACTCAGCAAGCAATTGATCGAGGCGGACTTGGTACATTTTCTTGCTTCAGATGCGCATAATATCGGTTCACGTTCTTTCCATATGAAAGAGGCATATCAGAAGTTGTCAAAAGAATTTGGCAAAGAAAAAGTCGCAGCATACCAGCAAGTCACGAAGGATTTGGTGAATGGTGATCCTATTTTTCCGCCGACACCTACCAAAGTGAAGCGGTCTAAGTTTTTAGGGCTATTTTAGCGCGCAAAGGTAAATTGATTCAAAAGTCTTTTTATTTGTTATATAATAAAGTAAGTGCTTTATCTGTCAGAAATTTGGAAAGATAGCTGAGGCGCTTATCATTACATACTTGGAGGCTATAACGAGATGAAAAAAGTCAGAAAAGCTGTCATTCCAGCAGCTGGTTTAGGAACGCGTTTTTTACCAGCAACAAAAGCTATGGCAAAGGAAATGCTGCCAATCGTTGACAAACCAACGATTCAATTTATCGTTGAAGAAGCATTGGATTCAGGCATTGAAGAAATTTTAGTTGTCACTGGTAAAAGCAAACGGTCCATTGAAGACCATTTTGATGCCAACTTTGAATTGGAAGAAAATTTAAGAGAAAAAAATAAAACTGAGATGCTGAAGATGGTCGAAAAAACGACCAAAATGAAATTGCATTTTGTGCGCCAGTCTTATCCAAAAGGCTTAGGCGACGCCGTTTTGCATGCCAAAGCATTTGTAGGCGATGAACCGTTTGTTGTTATGTTGGGCGACGATTTGATGGAAGACAAGGTTCCGTTGACGAAGCAATTGATCAATGAATATAACAAAAATGCTGCTTCAACGATCGCTGTCATGGAAGTGCCGCATGAAGATACGTCTAAGTATGGGATCATTGATGTTGCAAACCAATTGGATGACCAATTATATGGTGTGCGGAATTTTGTTGAAAAACCCGATCCAAAAGATGCGCCAAGCAACTTGGCAATCATTGGACGCTACTTGTTGACGCCTGAGATTTTTGATATCTTAGAACACCAAGAACCAGGTGCAGGCGGCGAAATCCAATTGACTGATGCAATCGACACATTGAACAAAACACAACGCGTCTTCGCCCATGAATTCAAAGGCAAACGTTATGACGTCGGCGACAAATTCGGCTTCATGAAAACCAGCATCCAGTACGGTTTGGTTCATCCGCAGATCAAAGATGAATTGAAAGAATACATTATTGGTCTTGGGGAAGAGTTGAAATAAAAGTAAATACATTTTCAAAGTACTAGGAGAAAGCGAACTTCTTCTGGTACTTTTTTTGCATAGGAGCTACTTTGAAAAAAAGTTTTGTGATAAAATAAAGCGGGTTACAGTAAACGGTGTCAATAGGATGAGTTGGGAGAGATGAAGATGTTGCCAGAAAAGATTGATGAAAAGTTTTGTGCCGTTGCAATGATGACGTTGTATCCGAAAGAAGTAGTGATCCATTATATCAGTGATGACGAATTGGCTTTATCCTATTTGTTCAATTCCGAAGAAGAGGCAGGCAAAGCCTATCGTTTCTGCGTTGATTTGATCAAAGAGGTGGAGAGTTTTCCCTCTGATAAACAAGAAGCAGCTCATCGGCATTGGGTTAAGACCTATATGAAAAAAATCGGATGTCCGACAGTGATTTATTAAGCTGCTTATAAACAAGAGTTCTCAATTGAGTAAAATACATGAAATCGAAGTACTGGAAGAGATAACATTTCTTTTAGTGCTTTTTTATTTTCATATAATAGGATCTGATCTTGCGAACTCAAGAGTGAAATAGGATTTGAATCAGTAAACAACAGAAGATAATGACAAGCTTAGACACCGAAACAAGCTTGAGTTGGTTAATAACGAGAAATAATGACAAGCTCAGACACCGAAACAAGCTTGAGTTGGTTAATAACGAGAAATAATGACAAGCTCAGACACCGAAACAAGTTTGAGTTAGTCAATAACAGAAGATAATGACAAGCTCAGATGCAGAAACAAGTTTGAGTTGGTCATTAAGAGGAGATAATGACAAACTCAGACGAAGAAACAGATTTGAGTTGGTCAATAATGAGAAATAATGACAAGCTTAGGTACCGAAACAAGTTTGAGTTAGTCAATAACAGGAGGTAATGACAAACTCAGCTACAGAAATGAGTTTGAGTTAGTCAATAACAGAAGATAATGACAGGCTCAGATACAGAAACAGATCTGAGTTAGTCAATAAGAGGAGGTAATGACGAACTCAGACGAAGAAACAGATTTGAGTTGGTCATTAACGGGTGTGAATATTTATTTGTAAAGTAGCAGGTGTTTCGTTAGAAGATTTGACGGTATCTAGCGCAAAAAAATTCTTCTTTTCTACTTGTCATTCTTTTTCTGGCGTGTTACTATGTTTGTGTAATCGGTTACACAATAGAAAGAACAGGTGAGAATGATGGCAACGATCAAAGAGGTGGCAAAGTTAGCAGGGGTTTCGGTGGCGACAGTCTCACGTGTCTTGAATGATAGTGGATATGTTGGCGCAGAGTCGCGGAAAAAGGTGGAACAAGCGATCGAGGAGTTGGAGTTTTATCCGAATGAAGTCGCGCGTTCGCTGTTTCAAAAGAAGTCGAAACTCATTGGTTTGCTGCTGCCGGACATTGCCAATCCGTTCTTTCCGTTGTTGGCAAAAGGAGCAGAAGATGCTGTTAATCAGCTGGGTTATAGTTTGATTTTAGGAAATGTTCAAGATGATGTAGAAAAGGAAGAAGAGTATTTAAAAATCTTCGAGCAAAACAATATTGCCGGTGTGTTATCGGCTGTGCAAGGCAGCTCGAAGCGGTTGAAAAATATTCCTTTAGTGAACTTGGACCGTGTGGAAAGTTTTGAACAGTATGCTGTCCATACGAATGATTACCAAGGCGGGATGCTGGCGGCTCAAGCGATGGCAGACCGCGACCCTAAGCAAGTGGTGATCATGGTGGGGCCAAAGGAAGTGCCGGGCTCATTTGAACGACTGGCAGGGAGTATTCAAATTTTTAAAGAAAGAGACATTGCTTATCATTTATTCCAAACGACATCATTTCGGCTGGAAGATACCGATGAGACGGTCGAGCTTTTTTTCAAAGAACATCCCAATGCCGATAGTGTGGTGGCGTCGAATGATGTTTATGCTTTGGCGATCATGCGCGAAGCAGTCAAAAGAGGGATCAACATTCCAGACGAATTGCAAATCATTGGTTATGACGATATGCCGTTCAGCCGCTTGACGTATCCAGGATTATCAACGATCGCTCAGCCAGCCTATGAGATCGGGTATAAAGGTGCTCAATTGCTGTGTAACTGTATCGAAAATAAACCGGTCAAGACAAAGCGAATTCAGTTGCCGGTTGAACTTGTTTTGAGAGAATCATTAAGAGAGAAGGTTGAACATGAGTAAGATAGCGGTGATTGGAAGTATTTCTACAGATTTTGTGGTCACGACGGCCAAACGTCCAGAAATAGGCGAGACGATAACAGGGATCGACTTTACGACGACGTATGGCGGCAAAGGGGCTAACCAGGCCATTGCTTGTGCACGTTTAGGCAGTGAGGTGCAAATGATTGGCGCTGTGGGAGACGACACTTTTGGGGAAGAACTGATCGAAAATCTAGCACAAAATCGTATCGATACGCAAAATGTGAAACGGGTTACACATTTGCCATCTGGCTCAGCGCATATCACTTTATTAAATAATGACAATGCCATTATTTACATTCCAGGTGCAAATGACGCGGTGACAGTTGAAGGGATCGATGCTTTAGAAAACACATTAACTGCTTGCGATTTGGTCCTCATTCAAAATGAAACGCCACAAGCTGTTGTTGAAAAGGTTATTTTGACGTGTGCAGAAAAAGGCATCAAGTTGTTGTATAATCCAGCGCCAGCAAGGGTCATTAGTCCTGAGTGGTTAGAAAAAGTGACCTATTTGACACCAAACGAAAGTGAATTTCAGTTGATGTTCCCAAAATGGGCGGTTTCAGAAGGAGTCAAACAGTATCCCAATAAACTCTTCGTTACATTAGGTTCAAAAGGTGTGTTGTATCATGATGGAACAGCAGAAAGATTAGTGCCTTCCTATAAAGTACAACCGGTAGATACAACAGGAGCCGGTGATACGTTTAATGGGGCCTTTGCAGCAGCGATCGCAGCTGGTCTGCCGATTGAAGAAAGTGTGAAATTCGGAAACTTAGCTGCCTCGTTGTCTATTCAAAAATTCGGTGCGCAAGGCGGGATGCCGACGTTAGCGGAAATGAAAGGAAGTCCAAACTATGAAGAAAAATGGGATATTGAATAGCGAGATCACAAAAGTGCTAGCTGATTTAGGGCACACGGATCAAATCGTGATTGGTGATGCAGGGCTGCCAGTGCCAGATGGTGTGAAAAAGATCGATCTGGCGTTGGCTTTTGCCGAGCCGACGTTCGTTCGCGTGCTGGAAGAAGTATTGAAGGATATGCAAGTAGAAAAAGTTGTGTTGGCTGAAGAGATCAAAGCAGACAATCCTTTACAGTTGGAGGCGATCAATCATCACTTGGATGGTCAAAAAGTAGCTTTCGTATCGCATGAAGATTTTAAACGATTGACAAGCCAAGCAAAAGTCGTGATCCGCACAGGTGAAGCGACACCTTATTCCAATATTATCTTGCAGGCAGGCGTTTTATTTTAGGAGGTGCAAGGAATGGAAGTAAAGATGACAGGCATCACAAAAAGTTTTGGCCATAATTCAGTTCTCAGAGGGGTTGACTTTGGTCTCCATGCTGGTGAAGTCCATGCGTTAATGGGCGAAAATGGTGCTGGGAAATCCACGTTGATGAATATTTTGACAGGTCTGCATACTGCTGACAGCGGCGAGATCTTGGTTAATGGTTCAGAGCGAACATTTGCGAATCCAAAAGAAGCTGAAGTGAATGGCATTAGCTTTATTCATCAAGAAATGAATACTTGGGCAGATATGACCGTCTTAGAAAATTTGTTTCTTGGACGGGAATTAAAGAATGGCATTGGTTGGATCAAGACGAAAGAAATGAAAGCGCAAGCAAAAGGTGTTTTTGCCGAACTGGGGATCCATTTGGACTTGAATCGTGATGTCGGTACGCTTTCGGTCGGGCAGCAGCAGATGATCGAGATCGCCAAGTCGCTGATGACAAATGCTGAAGTGATCATTATGGACGAGCCGACTGCCGCTTTGACGGAAAGAGAGATCGATGTGCTGTTTACGATCATCGAAAAGTTGAAGAGTCGAAATGTGGCCATTATTTATATATCGCACCGGATGGAAGAAATTTTTCGGATCAGTGACCGGATCACAGTAATGCGCGATGGTGTTTCTGTTGCGACAAAAAATACGAAAGAAACGCACAATGACGAGATCGTGCGGATGATGGTCGGGCGTGACTTAGAGGATTATTATCCAGAAAAGCACGCTGAGATTGGTGAAGTGGTATTTGAAGCGAAGCAGCTTGGGCAGGAAAAGGTGTTTAAGAATATTTCCTTTCAAGTCAAAGCTGGCGAAATCGTTGGTTTTTCAGGCTTGATGGGTGCAGGACGGACAGAAGTGATGCGCAGCATTTTCGGTATCGATCCGTTAGATGAAGGCGAGCTTTATTTGGAAGGCGAAAAGTTGCTGATCAAAAGCCCGCATGACGCTATTCGTAAAGGTATCGGCTTTTTAACGGAAAATCGTAAAGATGAAGGGCTGATTTTAGAAGATTCGATTTGCGATAATATCAGTTTGCCGTCGATCGATGGGTTTAAGAAGCATTTGCTGATCGACACGAAAGCGGAGCATGATTTTGCAGATATGTTGATGAAACGGCTGAATGTTAAGGCGATGACGCGAGAAGATCCGGCGAGCAGTCTTTCAGGCGGGAATCAGCAGAAAGTCGTGTTAGCCAAATGGGTTGGGATCGGTTCAAAGGTGTTGATTTTGGATGAGCCGACGCGCGGTGTCGATGTAGGAGCGAAAAGAGAGATTTACCAACTGATGAATGAGTTGGCAGATAGAGGTGTAGCGATCATCATGGTGTCCAGCGATTTGCCGGAGATTTTAGGTGTCAGCGATCGTGTGTTGGTCATTCATGAAGGGAAACTAGCAGGTGAGTTGAGCAGAACAGAAGCAACCGAAGAAAAAATCATGACGCTTGCGACAGGAGGATACTAATGAAAAATGAAGTTGAGAATGTACAAATTGGCAATAAGAAGGTCTCTTATAAAGATTTGATCAGTAAACTAGGTCCGTTGCTTGCTTTGATCGTGCTGATGATTTTTGTAACCGTTTTAAATCCAGGCTTTATCTCGCCGCATAATATTTTGAATTTATTGCGTCAAGTTTCGACAAATGCATTGATCGCGTTTGGGATGACGTTTGTCATTATTACGGGCGGTATCGATTTATCCGTTGGGTCAACGTTGGCTTTGAGCAGTGCGTTGACAGCCGGCATGATCGTTAGCGGACTGGATCCGATCTTGGCGATGGTCGCAGGAGTAGCGATTGGTTTTGTTTTAGGGGCAGTGAACGGTTTGCTGATCACAAAAGGACGGATGGCGCCTTTTATTGCAACGCTGGCTACGATGACCATTTTCCGTGGACTGACATTGGTGTATACCGATGGTAATCCGATCACAGGAATCGGCGATAGTTTTATTTTTAAATATATGGGACGCGGCTACTTGTTCGGTATACCGTTCCCGGTTGTATTGATGTTAGTGTGCTTTGCTTTGTTATTTATGCTGCTGCATAAAATGACATTTGGAAGAAAAACATTTGCAATTGGAGGGAATGAAAAAGCAGCGTATATTGCAGGAATCAAGAGTGATCGCATCAAAATAATGATTTATGCGATTTCGGGTATGATGGCTTCGATCGCCGGTATCATTATTACATCCCGTTTGAATTCAGCGCAACCGACTGCCGGTACGAGTTATGAGATGGATGCGATCGCTTCAGTTGTGTTAGGTGGAACAAGCTTGTCAGGCGGACGCGGCAGAATCGTAGGTACGCTCATTGGGGCTTTGATTATCGGAACGTTGAATAACGGGTTGAATTTGCTCGGTGTCTCTAGTTTCTATCAACAAGTGGTAAAAGGAATCGTCATTATTATTGCTGTTTTAATTGATCGTAAAAAATAGGAGGACAATCAGATGAAAAAATTATTAGGCTTTTTTGCGACGGGATTATTGTTGTTGTCAGGTTGCGGTGCTGCGACATTAGAAGGAGAAAATACAAATGATGATGCTGCTGTAGAAGAAAAAGAGGCATCAGAATTAGTGGTCGGCGTTTCGGTTTCGACTTTGAGTAATCCTTTCTTTGTAACCTTGGAACAAGGAATCCAAAATTTGGCGGATGAAAACGGCACAAAAGTCATCTCGGTAGATGCGCAAGATGATACGGCTAAGCAAAGCAATGACGTGGACGATTTGATCCAACAAGGCGTGGACATTTTACTGATCAATCCAGTCGATTCTTCAGCGATCACACCAGCAGTAGAGTCAGCCAATAGTGCAAATATCCCTGTGATCATGATGGACCGTTCTAGTGATGAAGGTGATGTGGTAACGCTAGTAGCTTCTGATAACGTTGCAGGTGGGGAAATGGCCGCCGACTACATCAAAGAAATGACCGGCGAAAATGCGAAAACAGTGCAATTAGAAGGTATCCCAGGTGCTTCAGCTACTCGTGAAAGAGGAGAAGGTTTCAAAAATGTTGCTGATCAATCCTTAGATGTGCTGGACAGCCAAGCGGCCGACTTTGATCGTGCCAAAGGACTGACCGTTATGGAAAACATGTTGCAAGCACACTCAGATATCCAAGCAGTCTTTGCGCAAAATGATGAGATGGCATTAGGTGCAATTGAAGCGATCGAATCCGCTGGAAAAGCAGATGACATTCAAGTTGTCGGCTTTGACGGAACGGATGACGGCGTGAAAGCTGTTAAAGATGGACGTTTGAGTGCAACGGTCGCGCAACAGCCAGGCGAAATGGGCAAATTGTCCCTACAAGCAGCTTACGATTACTTCTCAGGCAAAGAGGTTAAAGAAAAAATCGATTCACCATTGGAATTAGTCAAAGAATAATATTGTATGAGAAAGTGTCTAGGTCTTCATTTGAAAGACCTAGGCTTTTTTTGACGTTGGCAAAGAAAGTGTCGCCTGAAGAGTAAAGAGTAGGATAGTCGCATTGGATAACAGCGGTCTCAAAGCAGTAACACGGGTTGAGTGTGCAATAAAGGAAAAATAACAGCAGTCTCAAAGCAGTAACACGGTTTGAGTATGCAATAAAGGAAAGATAACAACAGTCTCAAAGCAGTAAACTAGTTTGAGTATGTGATAAAGGAAAGATAACAACAGTCTCAAAGTAGTAAACCAGTTTGAGTATGTGATAAAGGAAAGATAACAACAGTCTCAAAGTAGTAAACTAGTTTGAGTATGCGATAAAGGAAAGATAACAACAGTCTCGAAGCAGTAAACCAGTTTGAGTGTGCGATAAAGGAAAGATAACAACAGTCTCAAAGCAGTAACACGGTTTGAGTGTGCAATAAAGGAAAGATAACAGCAGTCTCAAAGCAGTAAACTAGTTTGAGTATGTAATAAAGCATAGTTTTAAGTGAAGGAAGCCTCTTCAATATGAAAAAAAGAAGTCTGCCCACAGATTTTAGTGGAACAGGCTTCTTTTTCCTATTTGTCTAGTGAACTTAAAAACGAGAGGGCAAACTCGACATGCTAAGCGGCGCCTAATTTCAAAATCGCTTCATCAAGTTTGTAATGATCGTCGTGAGGCGCATAAGTCATTCCTTTTTCCTGATTCTTTTTGATAGGGAATGCCATACTCTTCTAGCTTTGCGATAATCTTTTCTTGTGTTTTAAATTCCTGTTCGCTTAATTCTGGTTCTGAGTGCAATAATCTGCGAAATGCAATCAGTTCCGGTTCAATCTTGGTCGTTTTGTCTAATGCTGTTTCTGTCATGATCGATACTCCTTTTTTTATAAAATGTTTTCTTCAAATGTTACTTGAATCTATGATACACCCTTGCAGCTTCTTTCAAGCAATAGTGCCTGGCAATTGCGGAACGAATGACCTGAGCAAAGAGCTGTTGTCCAATGAATAAGCGAAAGCCGCATAAAGAAGATACTAGATCAGATAGAAGTTTCCTTTTTCGTCTGGCTTGTAGGGCCCTTTTTCTTGCAGCAGTTTCTGCATAGCCGGCACAGCTTTCATGTCTAAGTGCTGATGTTTTTTGCTATATTTTTTGGGAACGCCTTGGTGGGTGACGTAACTGACAAAGTAAGTTTTTTCAGGATCAATTTCATGGTCGCCGACAAATAATGTTTGGATGCGCAAGCCTTTAGGGTTTTCGAATTTGAAGTAAACTTGCAAGCCGGCTGCTCGTTTGAGGTAGCCGCCCATTTGATGAAAAGGGTCACCAGCATAAGTGTTTTCCATGTTTTCTTCCAACATATCCAACATTTCTTTTCCTGTTAGTTCTGCGGTCGATATTGGTGGATTCATCGGAATGATGTTGTAGAGTTGTCTCAAAGTAATATCGCCTTTTAAGATGGGGGCGTCATACCGCCAACCGTTTGAAAAAGCCACGTCTGAACCAGTATGGTAAAGCAGCGCAGCCAGCAAAAAGTCGTCCATGGGTGCCGTCACGTTCCAGCCACGGTGCAAATCGATTTCTGTGGTTCCAACGACAGTCTCTAAAGCATCGCGGTACGGTGAAAGTGCGGCTGCTACTTTTTCTTTTATGCCCGGATCTTCTGGAATATCTTCCGTTACCGGGATCAACTGATGATCAATGTGCTTGATTTTTCCGTCTTCGATACTTAGTTCTAGTTTGCCAATAAAGGAACCTTGTGAACCGGATTGAATCAAAGTTGTCTTTCCAATTTGAACGCTCGTTTCCAAACGATTGTGCGTATGGCCGCTCAGACAGATATCGATGCCTTCTACTTCAGACAGGAGCTTTGTATCTTGAGGGAAGCCTAAGTGTGACAGCAGCACGATTATATCGACGTTTTTTCTTTTAACTCACTGATATAGCGAGGGAGTTCTTCTTTTCCTAAAGTAAAGTAGATGCCTTCACTAAAGCTGGCCGGCATGGTTTTATCGATGATATTGCAGGCGATGCCGATCACGCCGATTTTGATATCCTCAACGTCCAGTATGCGGTAAGGTTCAAAAACAAGTTCATTGGTATGTTCATCATAAGCATTGATCGCGAGTATAGGATAATACAAGGCTTGATCGATCTTTTGCAAATTTTCGGGACCATACCCGGTATCCCAATGAAAAGTCATGGCCGAAAGCCCCATATCATTTAAAATCGGAACCATATTCCAGCCCTTTGAAGCAACGGCTTCATAAGTGCCGTGAATCGTATCGCCGTTGTCCAAAACCACGACCGATCCATCTTGACGCATCTCTTTTAGAAGGGTTTGAATGCGCGCATAACCGCCAGCTTTTTTGAATGTCAGCTGATCATTTTCATAAAACACTTCATCGTGAGCTTCTAAATAACTGTGGGTATCATTGATTTGAACGATCGTCAGTTTTTTCTGCATATTCTCCCTACTTTCTTTGGTTTCCTTTGGTATCAATATAGCATTTAAAGAAAAAGAACGATAAAAATCTGTTTGCTGATAGAAGAACAATCTTTTAGAAATCATTTGTCCAAAGAGGAGGCAAATGGCAAGAAAATACAGTATGATGAAGGTAAGAGAATTTAGGAAAGGAATGGGAATGTGCATTTTAGAGAATATATGAGTAGCCAAAGTGATTTGTTTAACCAATTGTATTAGAGTGTATCATTCAAAAACCATCTTGAAACAAGGAGAAAAGGATCTTACCCCACTGCTAGGAAATGGATAAAGAATGGAGAATAGCTTATGTATATTCAAGCAACAAATAAATTGATCGATCAGCTGAAATTAAAGCCGGCTGATTTAACTGTATCAGATGAAGAAAGTTTTCATTGTTGGCACGCTAATTTTTTTATATTGAATCGTCGAAAAACAATCTTATTGATGAATGATGCTACCCGCTATGCTGTTGTCATTTGGGGTGTGAAGGCTAAAGAGCTTCAGCAGATTGAGGATTTGATAAAGACAGCCATTCGTCAAACCTTTCTGGCAGAAGGAATCAATCCTGCATTAGTAGAGCAATATTTAAGCGAGGCTGGGCCTGTTGAATTTGGAAAAACAAAAGATAGATCTATGACAGGCAAATTGAATCAAGCTTGTGACTTTGTAAAGAATGCATCGGAGTTCATTGATCAAGAACAATTGATTCAAACAAAAATAGGTGTATGGGCTAGTCAGTATCCATTTAATGATAGGATTGGAGGATATACAAAACCGAGTGAACATTTGTATGAGGCATTTCAGCAGCATGATGGAACGCCTGTATATAAGCTTCCAGTTATCGAATTAACCGTTCGTCTCGAATGGGAAAGTTTGAATGTGATGCGTCAGTTAGTTGTTCCGTTATCAAAAACTTTTCAAGAGCTGCATGAAATCCTGCAAGCTGCATTTGGTTGGCAGGGTTATCACTTGCACAATTTTACTTTTCGCGGAAAAGACGGCTTTCCAGAGGTCGAAATCGTTGATGATGAGGAAGCCTTTTTCTATGCTCGAGGAGGTGTTACGATGGTTCTAGACACTGAAGCGGTATTGGCTGATTATTTGCCGCTCTACTCTGCGTTTCTATATACGTATGATTTCGGCGATAACTGGGAGCATCTGATTGAAGTCAAGGAAATACGAGATGAGACAGCGGTCAATTATCCAATGTGTACAAAAATGGAAGGACAAACGCCTCCAGAAGATGTTGGCGGAGTATATGGATATAAAGATTTTTTAAAAATTATACAGAATCCTAATGACCCTGAGTATGAAGAGATGAAAGAGTGGGCAGATATGCAAAGGTATGGGGAACAAAGTTTGAAAGAGATCAATAGCAGATTGAAACACCTATAGAAAAAAGATTGCTGCTAGAATATTCTTCTTCAGCAATCTTTTTTTATTATCATGTTACTTTTTTAGCATAGGATTGTATCCAAGCGGAGATTTCATCTTTGGATACAACATCTATCGCGATCGCTACAGTCATTTCCTCTAACTCTTCTTTATCTACGATTAATTCGATACCGTTTCTTTTAAGAAAAACGAGCAATGCCAATACAGCTGTACGTTTATTTGCGTTATGAAAGCAGTGTTTTTTGATGAGATTAAAATAAAGAATATACGCCTTGTCATAAACCGTTGGATAAAGTTCTTTATCGAAAACGTTTTGTTTGGGCTGAGCTATGGTCATTTCTAAGGCACTTTTATCTTTTACACCTATCATTTCTCTTGGACTGTAACGTTTAATTAGGGCATAATTCATTGCAATGATTTCTTCTATTGTCAAATAGTTCATTATCTTTCAACCAAATTTTTAAAAGTTTCATCATATTTATTCATAAAATAATCAATCTCTTCATAAAAGGTTTTAGGAATATTTTGCGTGTCTACTAACAATTTTTTGTCGAGACTGACACTATCATTTTTTATCGTAAATTCTAATTGATCTCCTTCTGAAAGAGAAAGAGCTTCAATAACTTCTTTTGGAATGGAAGTAATATAGGTATTTCCTTGTTTTCTCGTCTTCCTAGATTTTTTAATGTATTGTTCCATTTTAAATCCTCCTCTTTTCTTTATTTTATCACAATAATGTATATTTTTTAATTAAAACAACATTTTTTAAAAAAATATAATTTTTAATCTAAAAATAAAAAAATAAAAGTATCGTTCGATGTATTTCTTGTTAATTTATTTATACAGATTGATTGTCAATAATTTTTTTGTTTTTTGGATTATTTTGTTGTTTTAAGTTAGCCCATAACGTCAAGATCGGCTCCATTTCAAAGTAGCCAAAATAAAAGAAGAGTAAGATCAAAGTTATTGGCAAAACCTTTTTAAAAGAGGTAAATTGAAGATGGAAGGCTTTTTAAGCACAATTGTCAGAAAGGATCAGGATCGTATATGAAAACAAAAAAAATAGAAAAGATACAACAGTATTTGAAATCGGCACAAAAAATCGCTGTGATCACGGGGGCTGGGATTTCAACAGGCAGCGGGATACCGGACTTTCGATCTTCAGGCGGTGTGTACGATCAGCTGAGCGGCATCAACTACTCTGGAGCAGAGGCGTTGAGCGACACCTTTTTAGCTTCTCAGCCGGACTTGTTTTATCACAATTTCATGAAACACATTTATTATCCAAATGCAAAACCAAATGACGGACACCGCTTTTTGAAAAAGTTGGAAGATGAAGGACACAAAGTCACGATTATTACGCAAAATATCGATGGTCTGCATCAAAAGGCCGGCAGTTCAGCGGTGTATGAACTGCATGGCAGCGCCTTGCGTTTTCGCTTGCCATCTGGCCAAAAGGTATCCTATCAGGAGATCGAGGTTCAAGACGAAAAGCCTTATTATAATGAACAACTGGTCAGACCGGACATCGTCTTATACGGGGAAATGCTAGATGAAGCTTTGCTGTTCAAAAGCATTAAGGCAGTGGCAGAAGCCGGCCTTCTGCTTGTCATCGGCACTAGCTTGGAAGTTTACCCAGCTGCCGGATTGCCAAACTACTTTGACGGTGACTTAAGTGTATTGATCACTAAAGCACCGACACCGTTGGATAGAGAATTCTCGATCGTGCTGCATGAAGACATCAATGAAGTGATTAAAGAGCTGGAAAGTAAATAAGGAGATAAGTATAAAAGTAAATAGAAAGAAGCAAAAGAATCCAATTGGGTGTCCAGGTAATTTGTATCTGGGCACTCATTTTACATCATTTATGATTTTTTATTTCACTATTTTATATTTTAAGTTGAAATAATGTATCAGTTGAGTTATACTCACGTTAGGAAAGGTTAGAAAGTGCTTACATAGTTGATGGATGGTTAAAGTAACAGCTAATTAATTTAATAAATAAGTAATAAGGAAAGGAGAACAAGAGAGAAAATCGCATAGTATTAAATGTTTTGTAAGCGTTTAAAAAAGTTTGAAAGGTTGCTTTATAAATGATCAACTAGTTTCTTATCTTCTTTATTAATAAATTATTTTAGTCGGTATAGTTTAGTTGTTAATCAAGTTATTAGGAGGAAATAAGATGGATGTATTAATGGTGTGTTCAGGTGGTATGTCAAGTGCAATCGTTGTTAAAGCAATAAAAAAAGAAGCAGATAAGCAAGGAATAGATATGAATATAAAAGCTGTGGGATCGGGTTCAGTAGAAGATGAATTAAAAGATGGACAATACGATTTGCTACTCGTTGCTCCACAAGTCAAACATCAGTTTGATACATTTGCTTCTTATGCGAAAGAAAACAATGTCCCAATTGAAAAAGTTGAACCAATGGGCTATACACCTATTGGAGCTCCAAAAACATTAAACCTTATTAAGAAATATAAGTAGATTAGAGTTGTCTGTCTTTTTAATTATATATTCAAATTAGTCAGAATAAGAAATAAAGGGAGAAAAGAAAAATGACAAATTTCTTAAATTGGATTGAAAACAAATTTATGCCTCCTTTGGCTAAACTTGCTGAACAAAAACATTTAAAAGCAGTTCGTGACGGGGTAATTTCTACATTATCTTTAATTATCATTGGTTGTTTCTTTTTAGTTATTGGTAATCCCCCAATTCAATCTTGGGCAGATGCTATTGCTCCATACGTTAATCAAATCACGATACCCTTTCGAATTACGACTGGCTTAATGTCATTATATGCCGCGTATGGAATGGGCTATAGTTTAGCAAAATCTTATAAGTTAGATGGCGTTTCAGGTGGTGTTTTATCTTTAGCTACTTTCTTGATGCTGACGATTCCCTTAAATGTAGATGCTTCTTTGCCAGAGGGTGAAGGAATCGGTTGGGTACTTCCAATGGGAAATCTTGGTGGATCTGGAATGTTCTCTGCTATTTTAGCTATGATTTTTGCAGTAGAAGTATTACGTTTCTTTAAAGAGAAAAAAATGATGATAACAATGCCGGAACAAGTGCCAGAATCGGTTGCTCGTAGCTTTGAAGCTTTGATACCAGGTGCTTTTGTAATTATTGTTGTATGGGTTATTCGTGTATTGCTTGGTTTTGACATCAATAGTATGTTGATGAGTATTTTCTCTCCACTAAATAATATTCTAGGAAATAATTTGATAGGTGTTTTATTGCCAGTTGTTTTAATTACTTTATTATGGGCAGCTGGTGTTCACGGTGTAAGTGTGATTGGTTCAATCGTTAGACCAATGTGGCTTGTTATGCTGGAGGCAAACGGGCAAGCCTTGATCGATGGCGCTCAGCCAAATGAATTGCCTTATATTGCACCGGAACAATTTTACCAATGGTTAGTCTGGATTGGTGGATCTGGAGCAACCCTTTCGTTATGTGCGTTGCTTCTTTTTGCAAAATCAGCATATCTAAAACAAGTCGGACGTTTTTCAATTGTTCCTGCTTTGTTTAATATCAATGAACCTTTGATTTTTGGTACGCCAATCGTAATGAACCCAATTTTAGCTATTCCCTTTGTGCTGGCACCTACAGTAACGACTACTATCAGTTACTTTGCAGTGAAATTTGGCATTGTAAACGGCTTTTCTGTTAATGCACCGTGGACACTGCCTGCACCGGTGGGAGCGTTCTTATCAGCAAGTAATGACTGGAAAGCTGCTGCTTTGGTTATTATCAACATCATTTTAGCGGGAATTATTTATTATCCATTTGTCAAAGTTTATGACAAAAAAATGCTGGAAGAAGAAAATGCACAAGAGCAAGGAACAGAAGAAGGAGAAACAGTTACGGTTTAACGTAAAAGCGAAAGGCTGTTTAGTATAAACTATTCAGCCTTTTATCTAGCTTTGATTGTAGTTTTAGTAAGGAAAAGAGGTAAGGAATCTTGAAATTTATCATAATTGTATTGTTTATTCTATTTGTGCTATCAGGTGTAGGAATGGTTCATTTCTTACAAAAAAAAGGAATTTTTATTAATCGATGGATATTTGGGTTGTTGGCTTTTTTGATTGTACTGATACCTGCTTTATTATTTAATGATTTACCTCAACTGATTAAAACGATAACTTATATTCTTTCTGGATTATTTGCAGTCATGTTTTTTGAAACAGGCCGTTTAATGTTAGAAAGAAATGAAGTGAAAGGAATCGTTCGTGCAGAACAATTCAGTAAAGCAAAGAAAGGCTGAAAAAATGCAGTATATTATTGGTATAGATAGCGGAGGAACAAGTACAGAAGCAGCAGCATATGACAAAGATGGTAAAGCCCTCGCAACTGCTAAAACTGGTTTTGGAAACCCGTTAATTAATAAAGAAAAAGCAATTGAACATTTGGAAAAAGCAATTGAAGACATTTTCAAAAAATTAGGAAGAAAAAATTGCAGTCATATTATATTTGGATTGGCAGGTCTAGATTCTGGAAATTTTAAAGAGGAACTTGAAGGCCATTTCCAAAAGTATGACTCTTCTATAACTTTTTTGAATGATGCTTGGCTTGCCTACTTTGCTTTACTTCAAAACAAAGAAGGTATTTTGGTTATCTCAGGAACAGGTTCTATTGCAATGGGGATAAAAGATGGAAGAAAGTATCGTGCTGGTGGCTGGGGAAATTTACTCGGTGATGAAGGAAGTGCTTATGCGATTGCACTTCAAATGATTAAAAATTCTTTGATTGCTTATGACAAAGGAAAGTCCTCTATTTCTTTTCTGAATAGAGAACTTTTGAATGAATTACATGCTAAAACAATTTTTGAGGTCGTTCAGTTTGTATATCAGCACAAAAAAGATGAAGTTGCAGCACTAGCAAAAGTAGTAGTCAAGGCCGCTGATCAGCAAGATGCTGAAGCTATTGCTATTCTAAGATCTGCTGGGCAGGACTTAGCCTTGCTTGTGAAAGAACTGATAGAAAAAATGGCTTTTCAAAATCAATTAAGCATTGCAGTTACCGGTAGCGTCTTAGAAAAAAATCAAATTGTATTTGAACAATTTTTTTCTAATATTAAGGAGTTGCCCTTAGAAATAGAAGTAATTAAAAAAGAAGTTTCAAATTCAATTGGAGCTTATTACTATTTGCAATCTTTAGCAGAAGGAGAATAAAACGTTGGACTATAGGATCATGACTAAAAAGGAAACTGATCTGATTATAGATATTAGAGACTATTGCTTTCGACACGCTTATGAAGGAGAAACATTAGAAGATTTTCGAAATTGGATTGAAATTAGCACAACTATCGGAGCGTTCAATAAAGAAAGACTCGTAGGTCAATTGATGATCTTACCTCTACAGATAAATTTACATGGTCAAATTTATGATATGGGAGGGATTGGTTTTGTCGCAACTTATCCTGAGTATCGTAATAGCGGAGTCATGAAACAACTGATTATTCATTCTTTAAAGGAAATGAAAAACAGAGGACAAACAATTTCTATTTTAGGTCCATTCTCAGTAGCATTTTATCGTTATTTTGGATGGGAAGTGTTTTTTGATCGATTAAACTATAACTTGCCAATCGAAAAGATCCATGTAGACAAAAAAAATTTAAATGGCATTATCCGTTTTGATTATTCTTATATGGATAATAACATATTAATGGTAAAAGAAGTTTATGAGAAATACGCACTAAAAACAAATGGAATGATGCAGCGTGATGAAAAATGGTGGAAACGCTTAAAGATGAGGCAGCCTAAAGCTATGTTTGCAGTTGTGCTGAATGAAGAAGGAGAAGCAGAAGGATATATTCGTTATCTTATACAAGACATGGATTTTATATTATTAGATTTTATAGCTTTGAATATTGATGCCGAGCAAAAACTATGGCAGTACATTTATGTTCATCAATCTAATGTTTCGACTGTTAGGGGATCAGCTGCAGCACATGAATCTTTTGGAAGTACCTGGGAAAACCCTCAATTTGAAAAAAAAGTTATTCAAGACAAGATGGTTCGAATCGTAGACGTTGAAAAATTTTTATCGGCCTATCCTTTTAATGCCCTAGAAAAAACGCTTTATCTGAAAGTAACAGATCATTTTGCGCCGTGGAACCAAGGTGTTTACAAAATAGAGAATCAAAAAACAACAAAAATAGCTGAAAAAGAACAAGATGCTTGTTTGCAGATGGACATTACGAGTTTGTCTTCTTTCTTAGTTGGTTATCATGATATTAATTGGTATCATTATCAAAATAAAGCGGTGGCTACAAAAGAAGTTCTAGCAGGCTGGGCAAAAGCTGTTCCAGCAGAAAAACCACAATTCTACGGTCACTTTTGATCAATAAAAGAAATGGAGAATAAACCATGAGAAGATTAGGAATATCGGTTTATCCAAACCACAGTAAGCTTGAAGAAATAAAAGAATATATTGAACTCGCAGCAAAATATAACTTTAAACGGGTTTTTACATGTTTACTAAGCGTAGAAGGCGATAAAGAACAAATAGTAAAAGAGTTTACAGAAGTTATATCATTTGCAAAAAATAAAGAAATGGAAGTTATCGCGGACGTTAACCCAAAGATATTTAACGAATTAGAAATTAGTTACAATGACTTGACCTTCTTTAAAAATATCGGAGCAGATGGAATTCGATTAGATATGGGATTTACAGGGAATGAAGAATCTATTATGACTTTTAATCCGCAAGATCTGAAAATAGAATTGAATATTAGTAGCGGAACCAAATATTTAGAAAACATCTTAAGTTATCAAGCAAATGCTGATTACTTAATGGGCTGTCATAACTTTTATCCACATCGTTATACCGGTTTAAATTATGAACATTTTATTACGACAAGCAAGCAGTATAAAGAGCGAGGAATCACAACAGCTGCTTTCATTAATTCTCCTTCCGCTCACATAGGGCCTTGGCCTGTTGATGAAGGGTTATGTACATTAGAGCAACATCGTGAGCTACCCATCGAAGTTCAAGCTAAACATTTATGGGCAACTGAGGTTATTGATGATGTTATTATCGCAAATGCATTTGCCGCAGAAGGTGAATTAAAAGCTTTGAGTGAAATTGATCCTTATCAATTAACGTTGAACTGTGAATTGAGAGGAGATATTCCAAGTATAGAAAAGAAAATTGTTTTAGAAGAATTCCATTTTAATCGTGGAGATGTTTCTGATTATGTAATTCGTTCCACACAAAGCCGAGTGAAATATAAAGGACATGAATTTAAGCCGTTTAATACACCTGATATCAAACGAGGCGACATCATTGTAGAAACTTCGCTTTATGCTCATTATGCAGGAGAGCTGCAAATTGCTTTACAGCCTATGAAAAATTCTGGGAAAACTAATATTGTTGGACGAGTAGCAGAAGAAGAACTTTTTCTACTGAACCAAATCAAGCCTTGGCAGAAATTTAAATTTAATCTAAAGAAGAAATAAAAGGAGTTTTTGGAAAATGGAAGATTTAGAGACAATTATATTTGATATTATTATTCACAGCGGTAACGCACGAGCTTTAGCATATGATGCCCTAGAAAAAGCACGCAGCGGTGAATATAAAGAAATAGATAGATTAATGAATGAGTGTAAAGAAGAGATGACTCTTGCCCATAATACACAGACAAAGTTAGTTCAAGATGAAGTTAGAGGAGAAGATGTTAAAATCAGCCTTTTATTGATTCATGCTCAAGATCAATTAATGACTTCTATGACAGAACAAACACTGATTCAGCAGATGATTGAAATGCAGAAAGAAATAAATACACTAAGAGAATGAGGTGGAAATATGGTGTTTGCAGTAGGATTGATGTCTGGAACATCCTTAGATGGAATTGATGCAGCTCTGGTAGAAATCGAAGGCACCGGGACAAAAACTAAAGTAAAATTAGTGGAGTTTATCACTTATCCATTTACTAAAAAAACAATCGATAAGATAAAAGATGTTTTTTCTATTAAAACTTCTTCAGTTGAAAAAATATGCAGTTTAAATTTTGAACTAGGTTATTTATTTGGTAATGCAGTAAAAGAGGTTTGTAAGAAAGCTGATTTTTCCATAAAAGATTTAAATTTTGTTGCTTCTCATGGACAAACAATTTATCATTTACCATCTCCTGAAAAAAGCCAATTTGCTTCGACTCTTCAAATTGGAGAGTCAGCTATTATTTGTGAAATGACTAAAACTACTGTGATATCTGATTTTCGCACAAGAGACATGGCTCTAAATGGACAAGGCGCACCTATTGTTCCGTACTCTGAATTTGTTTTATACCAAGATACTAATCGGATACGGTTGCTTCAAAATATTGGCGGGATAGGAAACATTACTATTATTCCGCCAAATGCAAAATTAGAAAATGTAGTGGCATTTGATACAGGTCCTGGAAATATGATTATTAATGCTTTATGCGAAAAATTTTATGAGCAAAAATATGACAAAGACGGACAACATGCTGCGAATGGAAAAGTGAATGAAAACCTCTTAAAGGAAATGATGGATCATCCATTTATTAGAAAAAAATATCCTAAGACAACAGGAAGAGAAGAATTTGGAAGTGAATACACAGAAACCTTGCTAGAAAAATGGCAAGATAAAATTGAACCAAAGGACTTTGTTGCTACTGCAACGATGTTTACTGCAAAATCTATTGTTGAAAATGCAAAACCATTTATCGATGATCAAACTGATTTCATTATTGGTGGCGGTGGAAGTTATAATAAAACATTGGTGAGAATGATTCAAAAGCAGATCCCAAATGTGCTAGTTAAGATACAAGAAGAAGTAGGGTTCTCATCAGAAGCAAAAGAAGCTATCGCAATGGTAATATTAGGGAATCAGACTTTACATCATTTACCAAGTAATGTTCCTAATGCAACCGGAGCTGACAAACCTGCTATACTTGGAAAAATAACTTATTACGATTGAATTGATTATTAGATTGAACTGCTGTATTCTTTTTGGTGATGTGAGGTGAAACATACATGCTTGGAAATAATATTTTAGGCAGAATAAGAAGTGTAATGGACGAACTGCCAAAATCTGAAAAAAAAATTGGAGAGTTTATTTTACATCATCCAGAAAAGACTATAAAAATGACAACTGCTCAGTTAGGAGAGGCTGCACAATCAAATTCTCCTGCTGTAATTCGCCTTTGCAGTCGTATTGGCGTTAATGGATTTACAAAATTAAAAGTCGATCTTTCTGCTGAAATTGTTTCAGAAGAGAAGATAGAATATGCAGATATTCAATCGGAAGAAACAATGGAAGATATAAAGGGTAAACTATTAGGAAATGCATTTAAATCAATGGAAGAAACATTGTCTTTAATTAATGAACAGATTCTTGAGAATGTCACAGAAGTCTTATCTAAAGCTTCAATTATATATATATATGGAATTGGAGCTTCTCATTTAGTGGCTGAAAATATTGCTCAGAAATGGAGCAGGATAGGAAAAACATGTATATGTCCTACTGATGCTCATGGATTAATAACTATGATGGCTTCTACACCAAAAGCTTCTGTTTTTTTTAGTGTTTCAAATTCAGGAGAAACAAAAGAAATAATTGAATTAGTTAGTGTTGCCAAAAAACATCACATTAAAACAGTTGGATTAACGAAATTTGGAAATAATACACTAACAAATCAAGTTGATTTTGTTTTACAAACCATGAAACCTCACGAATCTCGAAATAGAAGTGCGGCAACTAGTTCTTTACATGCTCAATTTATTGCAACTGATTTATTATTTTATTATTTTGTTATGAAAGATTACCACCAATCAATGAAGAAAATTAAGCATACTCGTGAAGAAATCAATCGATATAAAAGTAATTTTTAGAAAATTAACCTTAAAAAGTTGTAGCTGCGTAAAAAGTAGCTACAGCTTTTTTTCAAGTTTTTTTTAAAGTTGATCAATCTAGTACATTGAGTGAAACATCAAAAACCTTCTTATGCATAAAATTGGGCACGATAATGAGAAGGGGATTGTCCTTTGTAACGAGTGAATTGTCTTGAAAAATGTGTTGCGTGATTAAAGCCAACTAAATAGGCGATTTCTTCAATGGAGTTGCTTGTTTTTCGCAGCAGTTCGGCAGATTTGTTTAAGCGGTATTGGACCAAATAAACTTTAGGACTGATATGTTTTTGCCGTTTAAATAGCCGAAACAAATAGGTGCGTTCAATTTGGACGGCAGCGGCTAGGCGTTCGATATTGAAAGTTGGGTCATGGTAGTGTTGTTGGATCAAGGATAAGGCTTGCTCGACATACTTTTCCGCTTCACTTAAATTGTGCGTCATTTCTTCGTGATATTGTAAAGACAGCAAGCTGATCACTTTGTAAGCTTCTCCTAAAGCTGCATAAGCGTTATGCTCTTGCGAAAAATCGAAAATGAGCTTGAAATGCTGGTCCATTTGAAAAGAATCAGAAAATTGATAAGTATAATTTGAAACGAGATCGTGGTGTTCAGGAAGCAGCAAGCCGCATTCTTGAAAAATCTTTTCGCAAGCTTCGCCTTTGAAACCGATCCATCGGTAGCTCCAAGGATCTTCTGGCGCAGGATAATAATTGTTTTTCGTGTTGGGCGGAATAAGGAAGCCTTGATTTTTTTCTAAAACGATATGTTCGTCATTGATAAAAAAGTGTCCTCTTCCTTTTAAGATAAAGTGGATCAAGTAATAATCGATCGGCTCATATTGGTAAGGTTCTCTTGGTTTTACGTCTTCATAGCCGCATTCATAGACATAAAACTCTTTGTTTAATTCTTTTTCTGTTAAAAACGTTCCGACAGCGTTAAACATATTTTTCCTCCTGAAAGCAACAAAATGTCAAACTTCAGCAACATTCAATAATTCACTATGAGCAAACTTTATCCTAAAATGAAAGCGTAGTCAATATTCAGCGCTGAATATTTTTAACCTTCGATCATGGATCAACGCACAACAAAAACGATAAGGAGGCTTTTTTATGTCAGAAACACGTGGAAAAATGAAGCCGATTTCATTCTTGCTCATGACCTTTACTGCGGTATTTTCATTCGGTACGATCATTAATGCAAGTGCAAGTATTGGTATGGCAGCCGTTCCAACATTTTTATTTGCAACTATTTTTTATTTCTTTCCGTTTACGTTGATGATTGGAGAATTCGCTGCAGCACATGGGGATTCGGAATCAGGTGTATACAGTTGGATCCGAACAGCGCTCGGGGAAAAAATGGCCTTTTTAGGTTCTTGGTCTTACTTTTTTGTTAACTTATTCTTCTTCACGTCATTATTGCCACAAACGTTGATTTATGCTTCGTACACTTTTTTAGGCCGTAATATCTTTGGCGGTGCAAATGGCACGGTGATCATTTCACTGCTATCGATCGCGCTTTTCTGGTTGGCAACGTATGTGTCGATCAAAGGGGTAGGTTGGATTTCTAAAGTAACCGACTTATCTGGGATCGCTCGTTTGCTGATGGGCATCGGCTTTATCATTCTGGCTCTTGCTGTGGTGTTCCTGCTAGGTGAAAAGCCGGCACAACATTTCACGACGGAAACCGTGGTGACTGCTAATATGAACTGGAACTATTTGACGACATTGGCTTGGGTTTTACAAGCGGTTGGTGGTGCCGAAGCGGTTGGGGTTTATGTAAAAGATATCAAAGGCGGCAACAAATCCTTCTTGAAGACGATCGTAGGCGCAGCTTTAGCAATCGGTATTATCTATGCGCTTGGTGCAGTAGCAGTCGGGATGATTTTGCCAGCTGAAACATTACAAGATAACTATTCGAATGCGTTGTTTGATGCATTTGGAATTCTCGGTGCACATTTTGGTATTTCATCTGGAATCGTGATTCGCATCGTCGGCTTTATCATGATGCTCAGCTCAGTCGGTTCGTTGGTGCTTTGGACAGCTGCACCCGTTAAGATTTTATTTTCTGAGATCCCAGAAGGTATTTTTGGCAAATGGGTCTCCAAAACGAATGAAGAAGGAAATCCAACAAATGCGCTCTTGCTGCAAGGCGCCATCGTGACGATTTTGATGATCATTCCTGCTTTAGGGGTAGGATCGATCGACACCTTCTTAAAAACATTGATCAATATGACAGCTGCAACTTCTTTGATTCCAGTATTGTTTTTATTGCTGGCTTACATCATGATGCGGGTCAAATTGGATGAGTTGCCGCGTTCCTTTAAGATGGGAAGCCGAAAAGTAGGAATCGCAGTTGGCGTGATGCTGCTGGTTTTCTTCCTGTTCGCATTCATCGTATCGATCTTGCCATCTCCGGCTGCATTGATGGCCTACTTCCAAACAGGTTATGTAGCGGAAGGCGCAGCGAATCCTTTGTTTACCTTACTATATAATGCGCTTGGCGTGATCATCTTTGTCGGCTTTGCGTATGTGTGTTATGCAAATTACGAAAAAAAACTAGGCGGTGACTATAGTGAGACAGTTAAAAAGATGGGAAAATAACAAGTTAGATGGCATCAACAGAATGGAACCGAGAGCTGACTTTTATACTTCTGGAAACGGGCTCGAAACTGAAAGTGAGCAGCATGCTGGAAGTTATTTTGAAAGTTTAAACGGCAAATGGCGCTTTTTGTTTTTAGAAGCTCCTGAATACAGCCCGGAAGATTTTTACAAAACCAGCTGCAAGACAGAACAATGGGATGAAATCGAAGTTCCTGGAAACTGGCAGCGCCAAGGGTATGGGAAAATGCATTACTCTGACTTGTGCTACAATTTTCCCATTATCCCGCCATTGGTCCCAACCGAAAATCCAACAGGTATTTATAGAAGAACGTTTGATTTAGACCAAATCATAGCAGGGCAGCAATACATCTTGCGTTTCCAAGGTGTAGACTCGGCGTTTGAGGTTTATGTCAATGATCAATTCATTGGTTACAGTAAAGGTGCTCGGATCCAAAGTGAATTCGACTTAACGGACAACTTAGTAGAAGGAACCAATACGCTGACAGTAAGAGTGTTCCAATGGTCAGACGGTACTTATTTGGAAGACCAAGACATGTGGTGGTTAAGTGGAATTTTCCGTGATGTAGAACTGTTTTCACGTCCCAAAGAAGGGTTGTATGATTACACAGTTCAAACGTATTTTGACTCCTCGTTCAAAGATGCTGAACTCGTAGTCGATCCAGTTTTCAGCAGCAATGCTGGACAACAGATCACGTATACCTTATCAGACAAATCCGGGGAAACGATTTTTGAAGAAACAGAAGCTGGTACCAAGAGTTTTGTGAAAAAGGTTGCGGCACCGCGTCAATGGTCGGCGGAAGATCCTTACTTGTATGATTTGACGATGACTGTCAAAAAGGATGAAGCGGTTATTGAAGTCGTGACTCAAAAAGTCGGCTTTCGTCAAGTTGAAGTCCAAGGCAATCAATTTTTAGTCAATGGCGTAGCGATCAAATTAAAAGGGGTTAACCGGCATGATTATAGCCCGAAACACGGCCGAACGACGACTAAAGAAAGCATTGAAGAAGACATTGTTTTGATGAAACAGCATAACATCAATGCTGTGAGAACATCTCATTATCCAAATGCCCCTTATTTTTATGATTTATGTGATCAATATGGGATGTATGTTATTGATGAAGCAGATCTTGAATGCCATGGATTCGAACTATCTGAAGATTATGCTTGGATCTCTGATAATCCTGAATGGGAAGAAGCTTATGTCAACCGCATCAAACGGACGATCCACCGAGATAAGAATCACCCATCGATCATCATGTGGTCGCTTGGAAACGAATCTGCTTTTGGACACAACTTTAGAAAAATGACAGAATATGCTAAGAAAACGGATCCGACTAGACTGGTGCATTACGAAGGGGACTTTGAAGTCGAAGTCAGCGACGTTTATTCAACCATGTATACTTGGCTGGAAAGAGACGATGACAAGCTGACGATGGACAAAGTCATCACCAAAACGAAAAAGCCGCATATTTTATGCGAGTACGGACATGCCATGGGAAATGGGCCTGGCAACTTGAAAGAGTACCAAGATTTGTTTTACAAACATGATCACTTACAGGGCGGCTTTATTTGGGAATGGTTCGATCATGGTATCGAAACTGTCTCAGAAGAAGGAGAAGTTTATTATCGGTATGGCGGTGACTTCGGCGATGATCCAAACAACGGCAATTTCTGTATTGATGGACTATTGATGCCAGACCGTACGCCTTCTACTAGTCTGGTCGAGTATAAAAAAGTCATCGAGCCGGTTCAAATGAAGGCAGTCAATCTGACTGCTGGCTTATATGAATTGACCAATCGATTGGATTTTGCGTCATTGGATCAATACAGTTTAACTTGTGCCTTTTATGAAGACGACCGTTTGATCGAAGAAAGAGAGGTCGACGTCCCTGAGACACCAGCTCGCACAACCAGTGTCTTGCACATTGATTACCCAGAAGTGACGCTTCTGCCTGGCGCTCTTTACACGGTTCATTTTGTTTACCGTTTGAAAGAAGCCGCTACTTGGGCAGATAAAGGATTTGAAGTCACGCGCTCTGTTTTCGTTTGGGATGAAGTGAAATCTCTCCCAGCCGCCACGGAGCATCTTGATAATCATTTGGATGTCAAAGAAGAAACAGCATTCGTGACCGTCAAAGGCGAACACTTCTCGGTGCGTTTTGACAAAGTGAGAGGAAAAATGCTGGAAGCCGTTTATGGTGACAAAAAGGTTATCGAAAAGGGACCAGAAATGAATTTCTGGAGAGCGCCGATCGACAATGATATGTATCTTGTTGAAGACTACAAAACGAAATACTTTATGCATTTGCCGCACGAATCCGTTCGGGACGTTGTCTGCCGGAAAAAAGAGGACCGTTTTGAAATGGATGTGCACACTTATTATGGGACGACGAATAGTGCCTGGTTCTATGACTTGGTGTACACTTACATCGTTCATAGCAATGGCACGATCGACTTTTCAATCGATGGAACAGCAGCGGGACGAAAATTGCTTGCTCCGCCAATGTTGCCGCGTCTAGGTGTTTCACTTCGCATCGCTAAAGATTTTGATACGGTGTCTTGGCGAGGTCTTGGTCCATTGGAAAACTATGCCGATTCACGCCAAGCTGCTTATCCAGGTGTCTTTAGCCATTCAGTTGATGAGCTGTTCGTGAACTATGTTATGCCACAGGAAAATGGAAACCATATGGATTGCGACTGGATCGGTCTTGCTGAAGGCGAGCAAACGCTGCTGATCAAAGGAGAAAAAACGTTTGATTATAGTGTATCTCGCTACGAAGACAGCGATTTGGAAAAAGCTCAGCATACCATTGATTTGAAAAAACGAGATTATTTGGTATTGAATATTGATGCGCGCCAAAATGGTTTAGGCAGCAACTCTTGTGGGCAAGACCAGTTAGACAAATACCGTTGCAAATTTGATGACTTCTCTTTAGCTTTCTCTTTGGCATTGGAAGAAATAGCTAAAGATCAAGTAGCAGAAACAGCACGCGACAAATAAGTTTATATAATAAGAACATTCAGCTCCTAGAGTCTTGCACTCAGGGAGCTGAATGTTTTCCTATTTATATTTTACGAACTCAGCATGAGCTTTACTATTGAGTTGGTCAATAAGCAGTCTTTTTTACAAACTCAAATGCCATCCTACTTCTGAGTTGGTCATTAAGTCTTGTTATTGACAAACTCAAACACAATATGGCTCTCGAGTTGGTCATTAACGCTCTTTTATAACAAACTCAAATGCCATCCTGCTTCTGAGTTGGTCATTAAGTCTTGTTATTGACAAACTCAAACATAATATGGCTCTTGAGTTAGTCATTAATGCTCTTTTATGACCAACTCAAATTCTATCTTACTCTTGAGTTAGTCAATGAGCAGCGTTTTTTTACAAAGTCGACATAGAATTTAGTCAATAAGCAGCGTTTTTTTTACAAGCTCGGCACAAACTTTATTCTTGAGTTAGCCATTAGGGGTTCTTTGTTCCAAAGGGGCAGATGATGACGGTTTGTGCTTGGGTTGAGTCAACTGGGGCTGAGGTTTGAATGCGGGAGTTGATAGCACAAGAATGTGTGCGGTGCTGTTTTTGTCAGACCGGATGACAGGTGTTTTTGCGAAAAGGGAAATGATGAAAAAAGATTGTATTCTGGCAGAGGTATCGTTAAAATGAAAGAGAAGTTTTAAGATTAAGAGGAGGAATTGTGATGCCATTTATTCATGTTGAGTTGGTTGAGGGGCGGACTGCTGAGCAAAAAGCGGGTCTGGTGAAGGATATTACGGAAGCGGTTGTGAAGAATGCGGATGTACCAAAGGAACGTGTTCATGTCATTATTAATGAGATGAAGAAGACGGATTATGGTATGGGCGGAAAATTGTTAGGGTAAGATACATAAAAGCTATGGGATAAAACTCATGGCTTTTTGTTTTAGCAGCAGAAAAAGGAGAGGTTGAACTGAGTAAAACAGTTAAAAGAGTCGGGTTGTCGATTGGATTGGTTTTGATCGTTCTGGTAGCGGCGGTCTTGTTGTGGATCCGCGCAGGTACGTATGAACCGAAAAGCTTGGCGATGGAAGCACAGGTGTCGGATCCGCAGGTAAAAGTGGAACGAATCGATGAGGGATTGTTATTCCAACCGACCGAGCCTGTTAAGGAAGAAGCTGTTGTTTTTTATCAAGGAGCTTTGGTAGAAGAAGCAAGTTATAGTTATTGGGCGCGTCAGTTGGCGGCAGCGGGCTATCCTGTCTATCTTTTGCACCATCCACTCAATTTGGCGGTTCTTTCGACAGTCGATGTGGCAGAAATGGTTCAAGAAGAAGGCATCGCTGAGTATGTGGTCGGCGGTCATTCTTTGGGTGGAGTGATGGCAAGCCGTTATGCAAATGAGCACTTGAAAGATGCAGGATTGAAAGGTGTGTTCTATTTGGCCAGCTATCCGGATGAAAAAGGCAGTCTGTTATCGTTTGAGGGCAAAGTATTGTCTGTCAACGGCAGTAATGATGGTGTAGTGAGTCAGGAAAGCAGTCAAAACGCTAAACAGTGGCTGCCTGCGCAAACGGTGTTTAAGGAGATCGATGGCGGCAATCATGCGGGTTTTGGTGATTATGGCTTTCAAAAGGGAGATCAGGCTGCGACGATCACAAATAAAGAGCAGCAAGACCAATTGGTGAAATTATTATTGGATTGGCTGAGCACTAACTAAAGAGAAGATGCTTTTCATTTTTTTAAAGGGGCTGGAGAAGATGAGTGTCATAAAAGTTCAACAGGTGACAAAAATGTTTGGGGACTTTAAAGCATTGGATGACATTTCTTTGTCAGTGGAAGCTGGCGAGATTTTTGGGTTCATTGGGCCAAATGGAGCAGGGAAATCAACGACTATTCGCACGATGCTAGGTCTATTAAAGCCGACATTCGGACAGATCCAACTATTTGAAAAAGATGCATGGAAAGATGCGGTCACCATTCACCAGCGCCTGGCTTATGTTCCTGGTGATGTCAACTTATGGCCAAACTTGACTGGCGGCGAGACGATCGATTTGCTTTTAAGCATGCAAGATATCAAACCTTCAGCTAAAAAAGAAGCGTTGATCAAACGTTTTGATTTGGATCCGACTAAGAAAGCTCGTTCTTATTCAAAAGGGAATCGGCAAAAGGTAGCATTGATCGCTGCATTTGCTTCAGATGCTGACTTATTTATTTTAGATGAACCGACAGCTGGTTTGGATCCATTGATGGAGCGTGTTTTTCAAGAGATTCTTTTGGAATTGAAGAAGGAAGGAAAGACGATTTTGCTCTCAAGTCATTTATTAGCTGAGGTCGAAAAAGTATGTGATCGCGTCGCAATTATTCGACAAGGAAAAATCATTGAAAAGGGTTCTTTAGAAGAAATGCGACATTTGACACGCATGAAATTGATTGTCGAAACGCGCGAGCCTTTAACAGATTTGCCAGAATGGGAAGGGGTTCATGACAGCAAACGGTCGGAGAATACTTGGACTTTCTATCTCGATGCCATACACTTGGATACCGTTATGCGCAAGCTCAGTTCACGCGGCATTTTGAAATTGGAAAGTACGCCGCCTTCTTTAGAAGACCTATTTCTTCGACATTATGATCCTGTTCAAGCCTCTGATGAGGAGGTGTAAAGGATGAAGCGATCATTTAAAGGAACGAAGCTGGCGATGACTGTATTGGTTCGGCAACATCGTGTGCAAGCCGTTGTTTGGCTAGTAAGCTTGGTCGGTGCATCTGCTGCGGCAGCGGCTGCATTTGAAGGGTTGTCGCAAACAGGGATAGAGCTGTTGGGCATCGCTGCGGTGATGCAGAACCCTGCTATGGTAGCGATGTTGGGCCCAGCTTATCCAGTGGAGCGGTATACTTTAGCGGCTCAGTTTGCCAATGAGATGTTGCTGTTTACGGCTATCGCAGCGGCTGTGATGAATATCCTGCTCGTTAGTTCTTTTACACGCCATGATGAAGAAGAAGGACGCTTAGAATTGATCCGCTCTCTTCCTGTTGGGCGTTTTGCTTATTTAGCTGCTGGAAGTTTAATCGTCACGTTAATCGATGTGTTGCTTGCCGTGATGACTGGGTTGAGTTTAGGATTTCTAGGATTAGATGGAATGGACTGGAACAGCAGCTTGTTGTATGGCGCGCTGATTGCAAGTACCGGCTGGTTATTTGGTGCATTGACGGCGGTCCTTTCGCAAATATTTGAAACGACGCGCGGAGTGACGATCGGTTCATTTGCCGTGATGTTGTTCTTTTATTTGATCAGATCCATTGGAGACGTATTGAATGAGACTCTGTCATATTTTTCTCCTTTAGGCTGGACTGTTCGCGCCAACGTATTCGATCAAAATCATTGGCAGCCTGTTTTTATTTTGGTGGGAATAGCGCTGTTATTATTCTGTTTGGCCTTCTTTTGGAATAGAAACCGTGACTTATGCGCCGGCTTGCTTTCAGATCGAAAAGGGAAACGGCAGGCATCTTCTTTCTTGCTATCGCCCCTCGGCTTAACGCTGCGCTTAGAAAAAGGTAGTTTGCTGGCATGGGGTACGGGGACCATTTTGATGGCCGCTTCGTTTGGTGCTGTCATGAACGAACTGGAAACTTACTTGACGGAAACTACCTTCATCCAAGCCTTTTTAGGCGGCGAGGGAGAGCAAATGACGAGCCAATTTATTGAGCTGCTCTTTGCGATCTTATCTGTTTTTACAGCAGTTCCGGCAGTGATGGTTTTGCTGAAGTTGAAGAAGGAAGAGAAGCGCGGCTATTTGGACAATGTTTACAGTCGGACAGTTTCTCGGAGTCGACAATTATCGATCCGCTTATTTGTGGCGTGGATGGCTAGTAATCTCATTCAATTGTTGATGGTGCTGAGTTATTGGGGAACGGCGCAGTCCTTGATGGAGCAACCGATCAGTTTTTCCAAAACGGTTTCGGCGGGATTAGCTTATTTGCCGGCCATTTGGGTGCTGATTGGGTTAACAGCGTTACTGGTCGGTGCAATGCCGAAAGGAACAGTTTTGGTATGGGCGTATATCGGTTTTGTCTTTGCTGATGTTTATTTGGGCGAATTGTTGAAATTCCCTGAGTGGGTCCGCTCTTTTTCCGCCTTTTATTTTGTACCGGCTGCTTATTCAGATACCTTATCGTGGTTGCCGCTCATTGTCTTGACTGTGGCAGCCTTTCTACTCGCTGGGCTAGGGGATGTCGGTTACCGCAAACGTGATATTCTTCCTGATTAGCAAAAGAGATGTTTAAACGATCAAGGTTTTTTCAAAAGGAACAAAAATGACGCTCACTTTCTATCATTAGAAAGGGGCGTCATTTTGCTGTTTGTTTTTCATCGCGTTTGCTTCAGGCATACTCAGTGTTCCAAATGAGTTTGAGTGTGAGATAAAAGCTTGTTTATCGCATACTCAAAGGTTGAAATGGATTTGAGTGTGAGATAAAGGCTCGCTTATCGCATACTCAGTGGCCTAAATAAGTTTGAGTGTGTGATAAAAGCTTATTTATCGCATACTCAGTGTTCCAAATGAGTTTGAGTGCGTGATAAAAGCTTGTTTATTGCATACTCTGTATTCTAAATGAGTTTGAGTGTGAGATAAAAGCTTGTTTATCGCATACTCAAAGGTTGAAATGGATTTGAGTGTGAGATAAAAGCTTGTTTATTGCATACTCAGTGTTTTAAATGGATTTGAGTGTGAGATAAGCCCTTGATTATCGAATAAACAAGGATAAGTTTAGGGAAGCAGAAGATAAATCACAGGACAAAAATTTGCTGTTTGAGCAAAAATCAGCAAACAGACGCTCCCGCTATTGATAATCAAAAATAGCAGAGGCGCCTGTTTTATTTCACAATGATTCATATCAGTTTTTTTCGATTGTTGAATGGATTCTTTTTCTTTTTTTGTAAAAGTAGATTGGGAGTCCGATCGCAGTCAAAAAGATGCCGAGGGCTGTATTGATTGGCTGTGTCAGCAGCGTGTTCAATACAATGAAGAGTCCGCCAGCAATCGCGATGATGGGCACGATTGGATACAATGGCACTTTGTAAGGACGGATCAAGTCTGGTTCTCGTTTGCGTAAAATAAAGACCGCGATGAACACGAGCGTATAAAAAATCCAGATCACAAAAATTAGCAAGTCTGTCAATTGGTTGTATTGTCCCGTAAAGATCATCACCAACGCAATGATGAATAAAGTCAGGGCACTGTTGACCGGCACTTGGTGTTTGTTCAGCTTTTGAAACCAGCGGCTGAAAGGGAGTTCATTGTTCAATGCCATGGCAAATGGAACACGAATTCCCGTCATGGCATACCCATTGATGGTGCCGAAGACAGAAACAAGGATGCCGATAGTGACGATTTTTCCGCCAGCATTGCCAAATAACAATTGAGCGACTTCTGCGGCCGGAGTAGGCGTTGCGCCCAGAGAAGCAGCCGGCATAACACTGAGATAAGCCAAGTTGATCAAGACGTAAACACCCATTACGGCTGATAGGCCAAATACGATCGCTTTTGGCAAATCTTTTTTAGGGTTCTTCATTTCGCCAGCGATCGCCCCGACATTGATCCAACCGTCATAGGCAAAAAGGGTCGCAACTAAACCAGAACCTAACTTGGAAATCGCAGATCCTGATGTCATGCTGCTGGGTAAAAGTTGAACCTGCACGTCACCTTTGTTGAATAAGCCAAAGACAATGATCAACAGGAGCGGGACCATTTTGGCAACAGTAGCAACGGACTGCAAACGACCGGCTTTTTTAGTGCCTAGCAAATTGATAAAGATGATCAAAAAGGCTGCGGCGATCGCGATCGGAATCGTAGCTGTTTCCTGTAACCCCATCAAATTGACCGCTTGGGTAGCAAAGATGATCGATAAAGCGGCAATGTTTGCCGGAAAATAAATAATGGTCTGAGCCCAGCCTAATAGGTAGCCGACAAGCGGCCCATAAGCGCGTTGCAAATAAACGACCATGCCGCCTGTTTTTGGGATAGCAGCTGAAAGTTCCGCTGTCGTCAGTCCGCCGCAGATCGTGATTAAGCCACCAATGATCCATGCCAATAAGCCTAGACCAGCTGTTCCAGTAGCAGAGTAGACAGCTTCAGGTTTAAAAAACACACCTGATCCAATAACGGTTCCCATCACCACAGTCAATGCAGTGAAAAAGGAAATTTCTCTTTTTAATCCAGTAGATGTTTCATGATTTTCCAATAGTATTCCTCACATTCGTCGTCGTTTTCTCCCTTTTTTATGGCAGTATCAAATGAGAAAAACGAACGGCTTCGATTTCTGAACGGCCAAAACATATTGGCAGCAATACTGTTTATTTTACACGTTTCAGGAGCACTAGGAAAGGATGAAATGAATAGAAAAACAGAAAATATAATCATGAGCAAAAGACCAGGTTTAATTCACTATACAAATTCACT
The DNA here is from genome assembly GCF_900113675.1 of Pisciglobus halotolerans. GTDB lineage: Bacteria > Bacillota > Bacilli > Lactobacillales > Carnobacteriaceae > Pisciglobus > Pisciglobus halotolerans. The sequence continues at coordinate 103,072 of NZ_FOQE01000002.1, read as the reverse complement.
TGTATTTTTTGTATAATACGAATGAATCTATTCGTCAATAGCGATGAGTTGAGAATTCGAAAAGAAGCAGAACTCTATTTATGGTGAATGATAGGGCAGTAAGAATAGAAGTGCTAAACTGATCGCCATAAGACGTTAGAAGGAGGGGAAAGAGTGTACCAAGCTTTGCTGGTGGATGATGAATACATGATCTTAGAAGGGTTAAAGAAAATCATTGATTGGGAAAAATTTGACATCACGATCGCTGGAACTGCTCAAAATGGCAAAGAAGCACTGGACTTTGTGGAGGCAAACCCTGTCGATATCGTGATCACAGATGTGACCATGCCGTTACTATCTGGGATCGATTTTGTATACGAAGCCATCAAACGGGGCTATCATTTTAAGTTTATCGTTCTTTCCGGTTATCAAAAATTTGAATATGCTCAAAAAAGTCTGCAACTTGGCGCAGCAAACTACTTGCTAAAACCGATCGATAAAAAAGAATTGGAACATGCTTTAGCTAAAATCACCAATGAAATCAAAGCAGAAAAGCGGTATGAACAAACCAACCAATTTGTCATTAGCCAGCTTTTGTATCAATGGCTGCAAGGAGAAGATATGCTATCTGAACTGCAGGATAAACTGGGGCAGCAACGTCAACTGAGCGGCCAGGCGTTTACAGTGTTGTCTGTTCAACTGAGTCGGTCAGCTGGACCTGAGGAATGGAAAAAGTGGGCAAAAGAACAAGCTTTTTATTATGCTTTCACCACTGGAACAGATGAAGCGTATGTGATCATCATGAGTACAGAGCAAGCTGCGATCGAAGCTGTCATTCACTATTTGACGGAAGAAACGGGTGATGAAACAATCTTTTTTGTCGGACAACCTGTTTTTAGCATAAAAACGGTGCCAGAAAGCTTTGCTTCTTTAAAAGAAATGAAAGAACGTGCTGCTTTCTATCAACACACTGAAAGGGTCAATTGGTATACAGACCGCGATCCATTCCAAGAAGAAATGGATAAGCAAATGGGTGAGGTCAATCAACACATTTTATCGCGAGACGTTTCGCAGATCTCCTTAAAGCTAAAGCAATTTGCTCAAATGCTGGAAACAAATGAAGTTGCGCCTGATTTAGCGCGCTGGCAAGTCTATATGATCTTGATCAATGGCTATCTTGTTTTTGATTCGCTGAACAGTCCTGATTTTAAAGAGACAGCCAAAGACATTTTTTCCGTTCAAACCTTCAGCGAATTGAGACGATTGCTCGAGGAAAATATTTTGCCGATCCAAGCTCATTCTAAACAAGTGAAGTACAGCGAACTCACACGTCAAGCTATCGAAGTGATCCAGCAAGACTACCAGCAAGATTTGAAATTGAAAAAAGTGGCTTTAGGTATGCATGTGAATGCGATGTATTTAGGACAAGTCTTTAAAAAAGAAACAGGAAAAAGTTTTTCTCATTATTTGAATGAATACCGGATCGACTTAGCCAAAGAGCTGCTGATCCGTTCAAATCAGCCGATCAGCGACATCGCTTATCAAGTCGGCTATCAGAATCAAGGCTACTTTTATAAAATATTCAAACAATACTTGGAACATTCGCCGCGTGAATACCGAGAACGTTTTAGAAAAGAAGTGGCGACAAATGTCGTCTATCATAAGGAAGAAAGCATGAAAGACGATTGATGTTAACTTAAAAAATACCAGACAAAGAGGTTGAAGAATCCTACTTTGTCCGGTATTTTTTTGTATTTCTACTATATACGCTGCATTCCTTTCTTGATCAGCGTGCAGCAACTGAGGAGCGCTCGACTAAGGCAACTGGGATCTCTATTCTTTTTTGCGATGGATCTTCGTGTGTTTCTTTAAAAGGGATCAGCTGCTCTAACAAACACAAAGCAGCTTGAACACCCAATTCATAAAAGTTTTGCCGGATCGTAGTCAAATGTGGTTCGATCAATTGTGCGAGAGGAATATCATCGAAACCAATAAAAGACAAATCATGCGGCAAGTCCCAACCTAATGTATTGGCTGCCGAGAGAAATTCGATGGCCAGCACATCATTTTCAAAGACGAGGCAGCTGAGATCATGTTTTTCCCATTCCCGTAAACAATCTTGCATAAAAGGTGTGTCGATCGTTGGTCGATCAAAGGACGGCAAGTAAGGCACCTTTGGCAAGGATAGATTTTTTTCAGTGACTGCTTTGAGATAGCCCAAGTAACGCTGGCGCACGACAGCATCTGAATAGATCGGCGTTTGAGCAACAAAATAAATTTTTTCATGTCCTTTTTCGATCGCGTGTCGGGTTGCTTGGTATCCGCCTAAAAAGTCTTGTGAGATCACTGCAGAAAAAGGAAGACCATCCATTTCTTGATTGAGTAGAATGACTGGAAAACCTTTATAAAATAACTGAACCAAGCGACTAAGAAAAGCAGTCGGGATAGGCGCCTGCAAAATCAAACCGGCTAATTCATTTCGTTCAGCTGCCGACAGCAATGTTTCAAATGAAAAACCTGTTTGATTGGCATAATAAGCTTTAATACTATAGGAAGAATCGGTTAAACCTTTTTGAATGCCTGCCAAATACTCTTTCAAACCATGGTTGGTCGAAAAATTCAAAACCAAACCGATCTGAAGACTTTGTTTTTCGCGCGAGCGGTAGGTTACAAAGCTGCCTTTACCAGGATAGCGCCGCAACCAATGCTCGTTCGCCAATTCATCTACTGCGCGTTTGCTGGTGATACGACTGACTTGATAATAGTCAGCTAATTCTTTTTCAGTCGGGATACGGCTGTTGTATGGATAAACACCTTGAAAAATCTGATTTTTTAAATCTAAATAAATTTTTTGATAAGCAGGAACTTTTTTCAATGGTCGTACTCCTTCAAATGATATATTTCATTAACTGAATTATATCATTACCTTGAAGGAAAATAAATTTTTTTAGAGGTTTCTCTACAAATTAAAGACGATCGAAATAAAGTATAGCCATTAAAAACAAACTGCATTATAGTCTAGATAGAAATACAAAAAGAAATGGAGCAATCACATGTCGACTACCAATAAACCAATTATTCAAAAAGATTTTAAAGAGATCCCAGAAGCTGTTAAAGCTTTTATGAAAGACATTACGGCTAAATGTGAAGAACATCCGCACTGGGCTGAAAATTTCAATGCTTGCTTTGCAAATACCTTACAAACGACCGTTAAAAAACAACCAGATGGTACAACCTTCTTGTTAACAGGTGATATTCCCGCTATGTGGCTGCGCGATTCTACAGCTCAAATCCGTCCTTATTTATCGATCGCTAAAAATGATCAAGAAATCTCAGATATGATCGCAGGATTAGTTGAAAGACAATTACGGTCTATTGTGTTGGACCCTTATGCAAACGCTTTTAATGAAGGAGCAAACAATGCTGGACACCAAGATGACCATACTGAAATGAATCCTTGGATCTGGGAGCGCAAATATGAAATCGATTCACTTTGCTATCCGATTCAATTGAGTTACTTGCTGTATAAAGAAACTGGTCGTACAGATCAATTCAATGAAACCTTTAAAGAAGCGGTGCAAAAAATTCTAGAAGTTTGGAAAACAGAACAACAGCATGAAAATTCTCCTTATCGTTTCACACGTGATACAACCCGTGAAGAAGATACATTGACGAATGATGGACTAGGTTCACCTGTTGCTGAAACGGGCATGACTTGGTCAGGTTTCCGTCCAAGTGATGACCGCTGTATCTATCATTATTTAGTCCCTTCTAACATGTTTGCCGTCGTTGTCTTAAACTACATGGAAGACATTTACGAAAATATTTTGAAGGAAACACAATTGCTAGAAACGATTCGCGGATTGAAAGAAGAGATCCAACAAGGTATCGAAACTCATGCACGCGTACAAAATAAAGCCGGCGAAACGGTTTATGCTTATGAAGTGGATGGAAAAGGCAACTATTCGATCATGGACGATGCCAATGTGCCGAGCTTATTGTCTGCACCTTACTTGGGCTATTGCTCACCAGAAGATGAAACTTACTTGGCAACACGCAAAACGTTATTAAGCAAAGAAAATCCTTATTTTTATGAAGGATCTCATGCAAAAGGAATCGGCAGTTCGCATACACCTGAAAATTATATTTGGCCAATCGCATTGGCTATCGAAGGATTGACGACTTCAGATAAAGCTGAAAAAGCACGCATTCTTGACCTGATGGTAGCTTGCGATGCTGGAACCAACTTGATGCATGAAGGGTTTGACGTAAATGACCCAACACAATATACAAGAGAATGGTTCTCTTGGCCAAACATGTTATTCTGCGAATTGGTCATGGATTACTTTGATATTCGCATTGCAAGATAAGTAAAGATAGTGTTGGGCATGCAAAAAATGAAGTGTCTGCCCAGCGATTATCGTTCTTTATTTAAAAAAAGCAAAAATAAAAATAAAACACAAAGAAGGATTAAAAATCATGAAAAAAGTTTATATTCTCTCTCATAGTCACTGGGACCGCGAATGGTATTTGCCTTACGAGCAACACCATATGCGTCTAGTGGAATTGATTGATGATGTATTAGCATTATTTGAAACCGACCCAGAATTTAAAAGCTTCCATCTTGATGGACAAACGATTATTTTAGAAGATTACTTGCAAGTTCGTCCTGAAAAAGAAGCATTGCTGCGCAAACATATTGAAAATGGCAAATTGAAGATCGGACCTTTCTATATCTTGCAAGATGCTTTCTTAACGAGCAGCGAATCAAACGTGCGCAATATGCTGATTGGGATCGAAGACAGTCGCAAATGGGGCGCGCCTGTAGAAGTCGGCTATTTCCCTGATACCTTTGGCAATATGGGACAAACCCCTCAGTTGATGAGACAAGTTGGTTTCAAAACAGCTGCTTTTGGCCGCGGCGTTAAAACGACTGGCTTTAATAACGCAGTAGTGGATGATGAAAAATATGCTTCTCAATTTTCAGAAATGTGGTGGAAAGGTCCAGATGGTTCTGAGATCTTAGGGTTATTATTTGCCAACTGGTACAGTAATGGGAATGAAGTACCGGATACACCGGAAGAAGCCAAAGCTTTTTGGGATCAAAAATTAGCAGACGCTGAACAATATGCTTCAACCGATCACTTGCTGATGATGAATGGCTGCGACCACCAACCGGTTCAGAAAAACTTATCTAAAGCGATCCGCTTGGCAAATGAACTTTATCCAGATGTGACGTTTATTCATGCCAGCTTTGACGAATACTTGGCTGCCTTAGAAAAAGATTTGCCGAAAAACTTAAATACGGTTACCGGTGAATTGACGTCGCAAGAAACGGATGGCTGGTACACGTTGGCCAACACAGCTTCTTCTAGAATGTATTTGAAACAATGGAATGCTCGCGTTTCTAGACAGTTAGAAAACATTGCGGAACCTTTAGCTACCATGGCTTATGAAGAAACAGGCGAATATCCGCATGACCAATTGACGTATGCTTGGAAAACATTGATGCAAAACCACCCGCACGACAGCATTTGCGGCTGTAGTGTTGATGAAGTCCATCGCGAAAATGTTACTCGTTTTGAAAAAGCGAATGAAGTCGGCAAATATCTTGCTGACGAAGCAGCTGCACAATTGATCAAAAATATCGATACCGCTTCATTAAGCGAAGAAGGATCAAATGGTTATCCATTCGTTGTATTCAATACAAGCGGTTCTGAAAAAACAGGATCGGTAACGACTTGGGTAGAAGTAGAACGTTTGCCTTTCTCAGAAGGCATGCCGCAAGAACTTTATGCACGTCTTAAAGAAAGAAAAGGACTAGACTTTGAAGTCAAAAATGCGCAAGGAGAAGTCGTTCCATCTCATATCATTGCAGATAAAGTAGACTTCCATTATGACTTGCCTAAAGACAAATTCCGTCAACCATTCGTAGCGCGCTACGTTCAAGTTGAACTGTTGATGACGGATGTGCCTGGCTTATCTTGGCAAACATTCTTGCTGGCGCCAGCTGCTGAGAAAAAGGCCGCGTCTACCGAAGCAAACATCGCTTCATCCAATGGCCGTGTGTTGGAAAACCGCTGGCTGAAAGCTGAAATCAAAGACAACGGTACCTTAACCGTTGAAAATAAAGATACTGGAAAAGTCTATGAAAACTTGCTGCAATTTGAAGATGTAGGGGATATTGGAAATGAATACATTTTCAAACAACCTGAAAACGAACGTCCAATCTATTCAATGGACAGCGACATCGAAGTGCAAACGGTCAAGAATACTGAGTTGGCTGCTGCAATTGAAATCACTGCCAATATGGAGATTCCTGTCTCTGCAGATGAACGCTTAGAAGAAGAACAAAGAAGCATGATCGAGTTCCGTTATCGGGAAGCTCAACGATCAAAAGAAACCACAACGATGGTCGTCAAAACGACTGTAACATTGGAAAAAGACAGCCGCCAATTGAAATTTGCAACGAAGATCGTCAATAACAGCAAAGATCATCGTCTACGCGTCTTGTTCCCAACGAGCTTGCAAACGGACACCCACTTTGCAGACAGTATTTTTGAAGTCGTTGAACGTCCAAACAAAGTCAATAAAGACTGGCAAAACCCAACGAATCCTCAGCATACACATGCATTTGTCAACTTGCATGATGCTGAAAACGGCATGACTGTCGCTACTGTGGGATTAAACGAATATGAAGTGCTGGCTCAAAACGATCAACAAACGATTGCCGTTACATTGCTGCGTTCAGTTGGCGAGCTAGGCGACTGGGGCTACTTCCCAACACCAGAAGCGCAATGCTTGGATACGTACACGATGACGTATGCATTGTCCTTCCACGGTCAAAAAGGCATCGAACGGACTTACCAAGAAGCGATGAATGTTCAAGTGCCATTCAGTGTTTATCAAACTTCTGTTCACAGCGGTTCGCTTAAACCTGATACACAATTCATCGCGCAAACAGATGAGCGTTTAGCTTTGACTGCATTCAAACGCAACAAAGAAAATAACCAAATTGTCACACGTCTCTATAACTTGGCAAATGAAGAAGTTTCGCTTGACTTGAAAGTGATGGGTCATGAAGCTCAAAATTGCAACTTACTGGAAGAACCAGAAAAGACAGCCAACCCTTCAGTTGTTGAACCATTTGAGATCGTCACACAATCTTGGCAAAAAAATTAAATGAAATTTTTTGAAATATGAGCTAAAGACCTAAGTGCTTAAATGCATAAAGGTCTTAGCTTTTTTATTTAGGGAAACACTTTTTATGCAAATGACTATTGTTTGATGATCAAATACGATGTTAGATCTTACAAATGAAGGACAGCTTCTCGCTTGCAATGCTCCTCAGACTAGCCCATCTTTAAACGAAAGCCATCATTTTAACAAATACGCTCCTGTATTGTATTAAAGTTGGCACAAGATAAACCTTAATGACAAACTCAGGAACATAATGTGATTTGAGTTGGTGATAAAAGAGACTTAATGACAAACTCAAGAGCACGATAGAGTTTGAGTTGGTGATAAAAGAGCGTTAATGACCAACTCAGGAGCAGAATAGAATTTGAGTTTGTCATAAAAGAGACTTAATGACCAACTCAAGAGCAGAATAGAACTTGAGTTTGTTATAAAAGAGCGTTAATGACCAACTCAGGAGCAAGATAGAGTTTGAGTTTGTTATAAAAGAGCGTTAATGACCAACTCAAGAGTAAGATAGAGTCTGAGTTTGTCATAAAAGAGTGTTAATGACGAACTCAGGATCAGGATAGAATTTGAGTGGGTCATAAAAGAGCGTTAATGAAAAGCTCAGGAATAGAATAGAATTTGAGTTAGTCAATAACCTATAAAGATTGCACATGATCTGAAGAATCATTTTGTTTCTATTTGTACAAAAAGCGTATGGGTAACAAACGATCAATAACTAAAAAATAGTAGAAAGTTTAGCAAGGGCTAGGAAATAGAGGGATAAAAGAATTCTCCTATCTTTCCTCAAATAGGTATGTTAGCATGGCTCTGAGTGGCACATTAGATTTGTTATTAAAAAAGAAAGGAAGGGATAAGGATGCCAGAGACGCGTTCAGATATACATAAGGAAAGAAAAAAGAAGCGAAGTGGAAAAAAGCTCGGTTGCGGTTTACTGAGTCTCCTTTTGTTAGCTGCGCTGGGGACAGTGGGCTGGAAAATTTATAGTGACATTCATGGCACAACGAAAAAAATGTTTCAAAACGTGGAATCAGAAAAGGTGAAAAAATGGACGGCATCTACTACGAAATGATGAGCGACCAAGAAATCGATCGCGTGTCCAACTTGCTACGCGAACAATTAGAACTAGACTGATTTCCAAAAGAAACTTAAGCCTCTCTGTGTTGATCATTGACACATGAGAGGCTTTTTTGACATTTAGCTTAGGTCAAAACGCTTCGCTAAGCGCTTAAAACAAAGCGACGAGATTCATAGAATGAACAGCAGAAGGTTCTTCTTTGACAAGGGAATAAGGGTTTGCTATCTTGAAAGCAAAGTGACCTCCCTCCCTGCATCTCTTCTTCAGGCTCCCCCACTTTGATTTGTCCGCTCATATTTTCAGATAGTGGTTCTTCCTCTTTAACTTTGGTAAAGAAATTTCCTACGGTCGATGGGCTACTGATGGAAAGCCATGAGAACACATTGAGTCGAAAATCGCGTCTCAATGCTTGCAAGCTTCAAACTTAGTGTAACGGCTAAAGCCTAACACTAAGTGATTCACATTGCATCTTTTTTCATGGCTATCAGTAGCCCTATGCGCCTCCTGAAATTTCTAGAAATAGGATCTAACGAGCTTAGCATTAAAAAAATTGCTTTTTTACAGACCAACGTTAAATATTGTAGAACCCGGATAGTAAGCCAGCCTATGAACAATACAACCAATTTTTACAGCAGTTAATGAAAATGCATTGAAAACAAAATGATTGCACTCCTTCCTCATTCTCTTTATAATCAAAAACAATCATGAAAAGAACGAAAAATGAGATCGATGAAAAGGTTGTGGTCAATATGAACAAACAAATGAATAAAAATAGCCGCTTCCTTTATTGGATACCAGTCAGGCTATGGATGCTGCTGATTTTTTTCTTCTCAAGTCAGCCGGTTGATGATTCTTGGAATCTAAGTTATGAAGCCTTGCAACTGTTTGTCCCCGCTGTCAAAGTACTGCAAGTTCTCTTCTTTCTGCTCTTAGCAGGAGGAGTACTTGTTTTTATGAAAAAAAAGGGTGTGCAAATCGGCCTAAAAGAAGTACTGCTGCTGGTTGTGGGTTTACTCATCCTTTATCTATTGTCGGTTCAACTGAGGCAAGTATTGGCGCCTGTTCACTTGCACCATTTTTTGCGCAAAAATGCTCACTTTTTTATTTACCTTATATTAGGTGTCCTCGTCAAACATGCTTTCAAAAAAAGTGGCGTTCTTGGGTTCAAGGCTGTTGTTTTCACTTTATTGATCTGCGCTGGTTACGCAGCGACAGATGAATTCCACCAATTATTTGTACCTGGAAGAGGAGGATTGGTGTCAGACGTAGGGATCGATACAGCGGGAGCCAGTCTAGGGATATTGCTGCACAGTGTAGGGCAATGGCTGCTTCAGCGAAGAATACGGTCTAAAAAAGTTCAAAAGCGAAGCGTCAGCAACTAAAACCTGCAGACGCTTTTTTTATTTGAGCAACTAACGCAGGCGCTTTAAAGAAAGAAGCTCTTTTTTGAGTTTCTATTTGCTCAAGGAGCTTGTATGATAAAGATATCGGAAAAAATGGAACGAGCAGCACAGGAGGTACAAAATGAAACGAAGAGGAACAGCTTTTTATATTTCATCACATGGATTTGGTCATATGACACGATGTTTAGCACTCATCGAAGCGATGCTGGAACAAACAGACCAATTGATTTACTTGGCAGGCGGCGCATTTCAAAATGATTTTGCCCGGCACTACTTGAAGCCTTATCAAGATCGCGTGATCTATAAAGATTTGCAAACAGATGTTGGTCTAGTCGCTTTTCAAAATGGATTGAAAATCGACCAGGTTGAAACTGAAAGACAGCTGCAAGCTTTTACCGCAAAATGGGAAAATATTGTTGCTGAAGAAGTGAAACAACTGCAGCCTTTATCCATTCGTTGTGTGGTAACAGATATTAGTCCGATCGGGGCTTTAGTCGGCGGAAAGTTGGGTGTCCCGACGATTGGTATTTCTAATTTCACTTGGGCAGAACAATATGAACATTATGGGATCGACCCTCAAGTGGTGCAGCAGTTTCAAGCGGCTTATGCCCATTTGACCCATTTCATTGCTTATGCATTAGCCTTGCTCCAGCTGGAAATCAGCTGTCCAAGAAGCGATATCGGTTTTGTTGCACGTCAACAGAATGCCAAAAAAATACAAAAGATTCGCGAGACTTACGGAGAGAGTCTATTTATTTCTTGCGGAAAGTCGGTCAATTTGGACAAAATAGAAGTGAAAAATTTTGACGGAACGATTTTCGCAACCAGCGGCGTAGAAGTCAGCGGAAGCGGCAACGTTGTTCAACTGCCGTCCGATTTATTGGATACACAAAACTATGTTGCGGCTAGCCGCTTAGTGATCGCGAAAGCTGGCTGGGGTACTATAGCCGAAGCTGTCACGTCTGGCAAAAAAATGCTATTGATCGAAAGACCGGGCGTGCTGGAAGATACGGCCAATATTAGAGCATTGGAAAAACGAAAAGTGGCGATCTCTCTGGAAGAAAAAGCGTTGCGTCAATTAGACATGGAAACGATCAAAGAAAATCTTCAGTCGTTAACTGGTTATGAAACGGAAGCGGCTTTTCTGAATGAAACGGATCGTGTGTTAGAACTGATCATGAGATTTTCCTCGTTGCATTAAACAAGTACGTAGAATCTTTGCTGAGCCGCTTCTTTCGGCGAATAAGATAAAAACTGTTAAGATAATGATAGGTATCCTATTTAGACATCTGATCGAAAGGAGGTTAATGGACCAATGGGAGTGATCCAAAAGTTCTCAGAAAAATTTCCTATTCTTTCCAATTTTTTGTGGGCCTTGTTATTTTCTATTGTGCTATATGCATTGACCCGCTTTCTCTTAAATCGGCTTTATCCGCGTTTGAAAGATACGGGAAATTGGTATGTCACTCGTAAAGTAGCTCGGTGGATCAACAATTTGGCGATCTTTTTTATCTTTTTATTTGTATTCAATGACAAGTTGACGGGCCTTTCAACAACGTTAGGACTGGCAAGTGCCGGCATTACCTATGCTTTGCGCGAAGTGATCGTTAGTTTTGCAGGCTGGTTCGCGATCATGTTTGGCGATTTCTTCAAAACGGGTGAACGTGTGCTGCTCGGCGGTATCAAAGGAGATGTCGTTGACATCGGCGTTTTGCGCACAACGTTGATGGAGATCGGAGAATGGGTCGAGGGTGATCAATATACCGGCCGATTTGTCCGTGTTGCAAATAGTTATATTTTCAATTCTCCGGTCTATAATTATACCGCTGATTTTGATTATTTATGGGATGAGATCCATATTCCGATTCGTTTTAGCAGCGATATAGAAGAAGCAAGAAACATTCTTTTAGACCTTGCAGATCACCAAATCGGCAACTATAACGCTCCGGCGACTAAAGAATGGAAAAAAATGCAGCGCAAGTATCAATTAAAAGATGCTTCTTTGCGCACTCAAGTTTATGTTACCTTCAATGAAAATTGGATCGAAATGAGTTTGCGTTATATTGTTGATTACAAAGAGCGCCGCGCGGTCAAAGACAAGCTTTCAATGGAGATCTTGAAGCGTTTCAAAGCAGCAGGCGATAAGATACAAATCGCAGCTGACACCATCGAAGTCATCAGAACATCTAACACAGCTGATAGAGAAAAAAGAAATCATCAGCCAATTGATTGAGTGAGATAATGATAACTCGCCCAAAGTGGGTTTGAGCTGTCACTATAAAGATAGATAGTGACAGCTTGAAAATCAAAATGAAATCGAGCTGTCATTATAAAGTTATTTAGTACTAAATAACGAATAGGAGCATTCCCGCATCTAGCGATAGTGTGTCTAATCAACCTTTTTTTGGCCAAAAGTCTGATTTACAGAGCTGCAAGAATGTGATACGCTTGTGATTGTTAAAAAACGTACATCAGAATGAAGTTGCGTTCAAAGAAGAGGAGATTGTTATGCATTACTTATTTGATTTGATCAAAGGTGCTATGATCGGGATCGCGAATATTATTCCAGGCGTGAGCGGCGGAACGATGGCAGTATCTTTGGGTATTTACGATAAAATGATCTATTCGATCACGCATCTATTTAAAAACTGGAAGATGAGTTTGAAAATCTTGGTTCCTTTACTGCTGGGAGCAGGGATCGGTATTGTCGGTTTTACTTATGTCATCGAGTTTTTGTTAGCCAATTACACCTTGACGACAGCAATGGCTTTTATCGGCATGATCTTAGGCGGTTTACCGATTTTGTTTCGCTCTTTAGGGAAAAGCTTAAAGGATAACCAAGAGCACTTGTCTTTGGTACATATTTTGCTATTCGTTATTTTCTTTGCTATAGTGGTTGTTTTGCCAATGTTGCAAGGTTCAGAAGCTTCCTTAACTGCTTTTGAGCTGAATGCAGGTAGTTTGATCAAACTATTCTTAGTAGGTGTGATCACAGCAGCTACAATGGTGATTCCTGGCATCAGCGGTTCTTTGGTCTTAATGATTTTAGGTTACTACTATGGCGTCTTAAATACCATCACCGTTTTCTTATCAGCTTTGAGAAATTGGGATACCGCTATTTTATTTGATACTTTCTTTTTATTATTTGTCTTTGGAATAGGTGTGTTGCTAGGTATCTTTTTGATCAGCAAAGCGATTGAATTTTTGTTCCAACATTACAGTTCTTATACTTATGCAGCCATTTTAGGACTGGTCATCGCATCACCATTTGCGATTATTTACAATACGCACGCTTTAGGAGACTTACATGCCTCTATGGCTTGGCTTTATGTGATCGCAGGTCTGGTCTTGATGGTTTTAGGATATATAGCCACTTACAGATTAGGCGAAAAAGAATAGAAATCAGCAAACCGGATCAATCGACGATCCGGTTTTTTGTCTGCATAAAAAAGAGGTTCTTCCTCTTTTAACGTTGGTAAAGAAATTTTCTATGGTCGATGGGCTACTGATGGAAAGCCATGAGAACACATTGAGCCGAAAATCGCCTCTCAATGCTTGCAAGCTTCAAACTTAGTGTAACGGCTAAAGCTTAACACTAAGTAATTCACATTGCATCTTTTTTCATGGCTATCAGTAGCCCTATGCGCCTCCTGAAATTTCTAGAAATAGGATTCTAACGAGCTTAGCATTAAAAAATTGATTTTTACAGATCAACGTTAAATATTGTAGAACCAAAAAAGTTGATGAACACCGGTATAGCAACCTGTTGAGTCAGCATGGCGAGGTGAATGAATGCCAATGAATTAAATGCCCATTCATCTTGATTCTTTTGAAAGGGGGGGAACTCTCTTTGCCAAGCATTTGTGAACAGACTTGTCAAAAACGGAAAAAATATAGGAAGCCACGTCCAAAATGAATAGCTTTTGGTGTGGCGATATGCTAAAAATAAAAGAACAAAAACTATTCTACTATGAGGTACATAAACATGAAGAAAAAACGGTCTTCTCATTTGTCACTGTTGATCACTTTATTGCTGGTCAGTCTATTGCTACTGTTTCAGTTTTCCGCCAGCGAGTATCGTGCAATCAGTTTTGGTTTGCTGATGATTTCTGCGATTGCTATGCAGCTGTTGTCTTCTGCTAAAAATTTTATTTGGCTGTTGGCCGTGACTTTAGGAGTTGGTTTTGGAATGCTGTTTTTAACCGATGCTTCGATTGCGACTCAGCTTGAGTTGATCGAATCTTATACCTTCCTGGTCACTACTTTGATCATCATGTGGCTGCTGTTTGGCGAGATGAAAAAAGCGGATGCTCAAGTAAAGGCCGCACAGGCACATGCCAAAGAATTGGAAAAGTATATCGGTTCTTCTGATCTATTGACCTATACAGAGTTTGTCAATCGTGTAGATGTGATCACGACCGGAACAAAAAGAAGAGGAGAAGCCAATTATTATTTGCATTTTCATCTAAAGGCGCCTGCTATTACACAAACCGCTTTTGACGCCTTGTTTTGCGAAACGTTGTTGGCGACTGTGCGGACGCGTTTTGACTTAGTGACCAAGTTAGCAGATGATTCTTACTTAGTCTTTTTGCAACATACTGAAAAAGCTGGCTGTATGATTGTATTGGAGCGGTTCTTCAGCACATTGAAAACTAAGCTGGAAACAGACGATCTTCCAGTTGAAGTAGATGTATTAAATGAAAAAGAAGCTGTAGAGTTCGTTGATTTTCCCCAAGAAGGAGCAGTGGTTCGATGAGACCATTAATGATTGTTGTGATCGTCTTTTTTTGGGCGATGCTCTTGTTTTATTCACTTTTGACATTAGCTGGGGTGATCCAACGTTCAAGCAAAAGAAAATCAGTCATACTTGATCACTATCCATCGATCGCGATATTGATTCCGGCACATAACGAAGGAGTGGTCATGAAAGATACGCTAGAGGCGATGACGAAATTGCGTTATCCTGGCGAATTGAATGTATATGTGTTGGATGATCATTCTGAAGATGAAACAGCGTCGATCATTCAATCCTTCAGTTCGTTATTTGCACGTATCCACTATGTTAGTGTCCCACCTGGCAAACCAACAGGCAAATCACGTGTCTTGAACTACGGTTTGTCGATCACAGAGTCGGATTACTTTCTGGTTTTTGACGCAGATAATCAGCCAGAACCGGATGCAGTGATCGAGCTGATGCATGCGGCAGAAACGACCAAAGATGCTGCTGGGGCAGTCGGCTATGTTAAAACGATCAATGCTGACCAAAATTTGTTAACGCGAATGATCGCGATTGAATTTCAAGTATTCCAGCTGTTGATGCAAAGTGGTCGCTGGAAAGTTTTCAAAGCCGGCTCCTTAGCTGGCACCAATATGTTGTTGAAAAGAAGCGTTTTGGAAGCAGCAGGTGGTTATGATCCGTACGCACTGGCAGAAGATGCTGAGCTGACTGTTCGGATCACGGCGATGAAAAAGACATTGCCAGTTGTCCATCACTCCCATACATGGGAGCAGGAACCTGAAACCATGAAGACATTCATTAAACAGCGGACGAGATGGCTGACGGGAAACTTATATTTGTTAGAAAAATCGTTGCATGAATGGAGTTATTGGAATGGGAAAACATTCATTTACAGCATGCAGCATGTCTTAACGTATTTCTTTTTTGTTGTGCTGCTCCTATTGTCCAATTACTGGTTTGTCTTAGGTTTGCTGGGCTTTACGGTTCCTTATTTTGAAACGCCGTTGCTGTTGCTCTGGTTTTTGAGTTACGTGGTATATACCGCGCAGATCCTCAGTGCAATGGTGCTAGAAAATGCGATCACGCCGTTTAATGTATTTGTCGGAATGATCATGTATTTTACCTATGCACAATTATTTTTGATCTTGCTGTTGAAGAGCGGCAGTCAATACTTGTGGAGCCGGATCACAAAAACAACGATTTCGTGGGATAAAACGAAACGATTCAAAAAAGGTGAAACACTATGAAAAAAAATTTCTTAGTGGTCATAAGCGGCTGCATCCTCTTGTTCGTTTTGCTTGGTGTTTTAACGATGACTCAAAAAAAGGATGGCGTGCAACAAACAGTGGAACAGAATTACGTAAACGAAAAAGGTTTGATTAGGACTTACGGCAAAGCGCAACATGTAGAAGTCTTATCGGAAAGCATCGGTCAATATATGGCTTATTTGCTGCTGATCAAAGACGAAAAAACTTTTCAAGAACAGAGTGAATTGCTGCAAGAGCACTTTTTGGTAAAGAAGAAGGAGGATGTCTTTATCAAATGGCAACTGGGTGCAACAGTCTCAACAAACGCTTCAATTGATGACTTGCGCATCATTCGAACACTAAAAGAAGGCAGCCGAATCTTTCACCAACCTGAATATGCTGAGCTTGCTCAGAAACTAGAAAAGAGCTTGATCGATCATCAGCTGACCAATGGTATACTAACTGATTTTTATGATTGGGAGCTTGGAGAAGAAAGCCGAGAAGTGCATTTATCTTATATTGACTTTGCAGCCTTCAAAGAGATGCCGGCGATTGATGAAACAAAATATGTCCAAATGTTGCAAGGCGCTGTAGAAGAACAAACACCATTTTTCAAAGAAGTTTGGCAAATCGAAACGCAAACTTTTGCACCTGCTAGCGAAAAAGAAGTGAATTTGATCGACCAGTTGTTGATTGCGATCCAATATGTAAAAGGCAAGAAAGAAAAGCCAGCTGCCTTCGATCAATGGCTGAAAAATGAATGGCAAACTCAACAGAAAATATTTGGACAATATCAAAGAAATCATATTGTTCCAAATGTCTCTTATGAATCGAGTGCGGTTTATGCGTTGGCTGTGCAATATTTTCTAGCAACAGGAGAGGAATCTTTCGCCGAAGAGATCGAGCACACGTTATTAGAACAACCGCCATTCGATGTGGCCCATGATTACGGATCTGTTCATTTCTTTGATTATATACTAGCGCAAACAGCTGCGGAACAAATGAAACAACGATAGACAAAAGAGAATGTTTAACACTACAGCGAACGAACTTTAGACAGCAGTTTTCTCTTTCTAAATGGATGATTTTTGATCTGCATGGAGACATTGTTTACGATGTAAGCTGCTTTCAATAGAAGATATTTCCTTTTGAAATTTTTGTATACGAAGACTGCCATCAGTTTGAGTTGGTTAATAAGAGGCGTTAATAACTAACTCAAGAACCATAACTAGTTTGAGTTGGTCAATAAGAGACGTTAATGACAAACTCAGGAGCTGCAACTAGTTTTAGCTGGTCAATAAGAGGCATTAATGACAAACTCGAGAGCCGTATTGAGTTTGAGTTGGTCAATAAGAGACGTTAATGACAAACTCAGGAGCTGCAATTAGTTTGAGTTAGTCAATAAGTAGCGTTAATAACCAACTCGAGAGCCATAACTAGTTTGAGTTGGTCAATAAGAGGCATTAATGACAAACTCAGGAGCTGCAACTAGTTTGAGTTGGTTAATAAGAGGCGTTAATGACAAACTCGAGTGCTGTACTGAGTTTGAGTTGGTCAATAAGAGGCGTTAATGACAAACTCAGGAGCTGCGTCAAGTTTGAGCTGGTCAATAAGTGCAGCCATTCAAAAACAGTTCGAATGGCTGCGCAACTCGAGTGCTTTATCGAATGAGAGATTTAAGGGGTTAGATAGGTATACATTTGTCAACGCTAAAGTTTAAGGATCAAAATGCCTTTTATACAAAAAGACAGAAGAAGCGGAAATAACCGCATAGCCTATACACATAGTAGGCATTCATAGATCATTTATGATGTTCGTTGTTGTATTAAGGACTGCTGAATAAATAAAAATAGTGAAAATGAAAAAAGAACGAAAGGCCTATTATTTTTTAGTGCAACAATTCCGATTGAATGAGTAGGAAAGGAGTGATTGCTATGACAAAAGCGTGTTTACAGCTTTATTTTCAACCTAAAATCAATGTGACAGAAAAAACGATCATTGGTTATGAAGTTTTGCTCCGAAATAAAGAGGTACAACCCTGCTATCCAGCAGCTAAGATGGAAAGAGTGTATCATGATCAAAAGAAAAATGCTGTGTTTTTGAAATGGCTGCAACAAGAGCTAGATCAGTTGTTTCAAATGTATCCAAATATTTCATTATCAATCAATTTTGCGCCTCGGCAGCTTTTGTATCCTGAGACAAAACTGTTTTTTCAGCAGATGCGGACGCATGCAGTACAACTGATGATCGAAGTTACAGAAGATGTACCTTTGCTGGAGTTAACAGAAGAAAACGATTCACAGCAGCTGGAACATGAAATTGAAGAGACACTAGCTTTTATCAAGCAACAAGGTTATGCGATCGCATTGGATGATGTAGGCTCTGGACAGAATTCTTTAGATCGTGCGCTAAATTATGTGGGTTATCTTCAACAAATCAAGTTTTCTATTATCAAATGTGTTCATCAACAAGCTTCACATGAAACGATTGCATCATTTTTAAAAGCTTGGCAGCAATTTGCCAAGGAAAATCAAATCGATGTGATCATTGAAGGAATTGAAGACCAAGCGACAAGTGACATGCTGAAAAATGCTGGTTTACACTTGCAGCAAGGATATTATTTTGGCAGACCGGCAGCTGAGCTGAAACTGCAGCATTAAAAGAGGGGACTTTTCGGTAGGTAAAAGTCAGAAAGGAAGGCTTATGGTAACCGACATTTTATTAAGTACGATCGCCAATATCGCTATTTCAACTTTAGTATCTTATTTGGTGGTCCAAATCATTCCTAAAAAAAGAGTCTATACATTGACGGTTTGGCAGCAGTGTATCATTATTCTGATTTCCTGTGTGACGACCTTTGTCTTGATGTCTTTTTCGGTTGATTTGCCGCAACATGTTAAGATCGACTTGCGATACAATGTACTGATTTTATTGCTCTATTACTTTGGGCCGGTTATTTCTATTCCGACAACTTTTTTAACGGCTGTATTGCGGTTAAGCTGGGGGATTTATGAAGCAGCTATTTTCACCTTCATTTTGTATATTGCTTTGGGTGTAACATTGCCGTTGATCAACAAATGGTTAGCTAAGCACTTTAATAGTTATTTTACTGTGCTGATTTTAAATACGATTTACACGATCGCTTCCTCGATCAACTTGTTCTATATTTATGATGAACTGCAGCGCGTTTTTCTTATTTCTTTGAGCAACTTTTTGATCTCTAGTGTTTGCCTGATTTTTGAAGTGATGTTTATTGAAGATATGCTTACAAATGTACAATGTTTTCTAGATGAAATGGAACGTGCCCAACGCGATTACTTGACCGGTCTATACAACAGGTGCATCTTCAGCCAACAATGGCAGTTGATCCAAGAAGACCCTGAAGTCGTTCAAACGGCTGTTCTGATGCTAGATATCGATTATTTCAAATGTATCAATGATCAATATGGTCATGTAAATGGAGACTTGGTGTTGCGGCAAGTTGCCGAATTGTTGCTTCAACATTCTTCAGACCCTCAACACGTTTATCGAGTAGGCGGCGAAGAATTTTGTATCTTGTTGAATAACCTTTCGTGTGCCGAACAGCAGCAAATAGCCGAAGATATTCGCAGAACAGTAGAAGAAAAACCTTTTATGCTTGAAAATTTCCACACGATCCATTTGACCGTTTCGATCGGTTTAGCTTCTTCAGCTAACGAAAAAGACATGAAGAACTTATACCGCTTGGCTGATCAGGCATTATATCAAGCCAAAGAACAAGGAAGAAATCAACTTATCGTCAGAGACCTTGATGAAAAAAGGCCAAAACAGCAGGAACGGGAAAAAAAGGCTGCATCTAACGACAGTCTATCGCCTTCTTTTGTCGATAAAATGCCCATTAAAAAAAATAAAAGTCTTTTCCCTCATGAAACATCCGAAAAAATTTAATGCTCATCATACTGTTACGTTCTATTAGTGAATGTCTTTCTAGGAATCATTTTTAGTGAGAATTGCTCCAAAAGATGCTCGTTAAATTGGTAAGGATCAAACCTCCTAGAACTGGTAGGATAAGGAATTCTTTATTTGTTCAACAGAAATTTTTTTGAACACTATTTTTGTTCATAAGCAACATTTGTTGAAAAATTGTCTCATTTTTAATTGCTTCTTTGTGCTATACTACCTTCGAATAAGAGGGGACCTTGGAGGGAATCTAATGAGTAAAAAAAGAAAAAGACGTACAACATATGTGGGGTTGTTTGGAATCCTGGTGATATTTATTGTTGTGATGGCTAAACAAGATCCTTTATTTGCCAGTAGCCGAGAAAGCTACCGCGCATCTGACCAAGTTAAAGATGAAAGTTTTCTAGATCGCGCACGTTCAGTAACCAAGCGCGACGGGAAAGTAAATATCGTCGTTTTAGGAAGCAGTGTAACATTAGGGTTAGGGGCAACAGATGCTCAACCCGTTTGGGGAACCTTACTAGAGAATCATTTAAATCAATTAGAAGGCATTCAGACTCAAGTAATCAACATGGGGTATAGCGGATACAGTACAGCTGATTTGCTGGCCAAAAATAAAATTAGCCACGTCCTTAAAGCTAAACCTGATATCATTATTTTTGAACTTTGTCTGATTAACAATAATCGCTATCCACAAAATTCGATTGAACAAACTAAAGCGGACATCAGTTCGATCATGCAAACATTTCAAGATAAACTGCCCAATACGTTGGTTTTACTGCAGTCGGCCAATCCAACGATTTATAATGATGTGATTTTAGCTGATGGAAAAGTGACCTACGATCAATACAATAAAGAAGTCACTCGTTTTGTTCGTGCAAATGATTGGAATTATATTGATATTTACGAACTGATGAATGAGCGAATTGAGCAAAATGATGCCAAAGTTGAGCGGCTTTTGAATGATCATGTCCATCCAAATGGGGATGGTTATCGGTTATGGTACGACTTATTGGAAGAACGGTTAGATAAGCCTTTGCGGACTTTAAGATAAGATAGAAGATAAAAACTCTTGTCAGATGACAAGGTGCAATGACACCCAAAAGTTAGCTTTTTGGTTTAACTTTTGGATGCCGTTACCATGATCATCAAACAAGAGCTTTTTTATTGTCTTTTAAAATAGGGAAGCATCACTCATTTAAATTGGTCTCATCAAAGCTTGGAATTTTAAAAGTTTTTCGCAAATCATCAAGATACGGATTATCTTTCTTGAATACTTTGATCAAAGATTCTTGCGCTGAGAAAAAGATAAAATATTTTATGAGTTCATGAAAAGAATATGGCTTGAAAGGCGGAGAAGAATTGCGCAACTTTTGCTGAACAATATTTAATTCGACATGCAATGGCTGTCGGTAAGAATAGTGGGCTTCATCCAAAAAATGAGAAATGGCTAAATGTTGAGCATGGTAAAGAGTGGCGGAACGTTTCAATTGCTCTTTAAAAGAGTCAGAACTGATCGGAGCAATCATTTGGTGCTGGTTACGAAAATAAAGGTAAGTAAAATCGGTCTTTTTATTGATATTATAATGAAGAACATGATGCAATCCGATCCAACTGGCATTCTTATTGTTGCCAGCGCCTTTTTCAGGAACGAATAGTTGATCGCCGCAAATATAAGGGCAACGTTTTTTGATGCCGAAAGCTTTGCCAATATATTGGATATACGAATAAGGAACATTTTTCTCTGCAAAATAACGGGAAGTAATTTTAAAGGTACTTTCTTTTGATTTCATCGGAACTTGATCTAATTGAAATACCAATGAATTGAACGGTGTTTGTTTCTGGTGACTCAAGTCCATAATGTAAAAGGTTTGCTCATCAATATGAATGTTCTGATGTTCAAAGCTGATATCTAGTAATTCCTGCAATTCATTAAAAGACATTCTTAGCGGATCGAGGTGAAAGGCCGGATATTTAGATGTATAAGAAGCATCTCTTTCAAAAACATGGTCAGAGTGAATAAAGGGCACATCCTTTTGCGCCTCTATCGAAGAGAGGTCACACTCCTTTCTCAACCGATTTAAATACTGTTTGTATTCTTCACTAAAAAAGTCTTTCATACCAAAACTCCTTTATATAAAAATATTTAATTTACTTCGTTATTATAACTTTTGTAATCGCTTTCTAAACGTGAAGCAGATGATGTTTTCGTTAAAATAACATGTGTGAAATATAAGCAAATAACATGCAATTATCACTTTCGAAAAGGGCAGTTTTTAATAAAAAAATGTTTTGGTAGTCTTTCTTTAAGAAACGAGAGGTCAAAAAAATAAACTCATCTTTTTTATTTCTCAGTTGTTTTTATTTGTACTGTATCTTTATTTTCTTTAAGCTATAGGTACAAAAAAAGATACAGAAAAGAAGGTGTTGAAATGAGGCAGCATTATGATGCTCTAAAAGCGAAGTTACAAGATACAAGCAAAGCTGAATCTGGAAAATTAGTGGAAGAAATTAAGCAAGCTTATGAAGATGGTAAGATTGACAAGGCTGAACAGCAAGATCTGCTTCAAGCTGCCAAAGGAATGCTGGGCAGTATGGAATTAGGGAATATCAAAGATGCCGGCTTTTTTGACAAGCGATAAATGATTTTAATAGTGAAATAAATATCAGTAAAGGCTTTTCATTTCAAGTTCTGATAAAAATCCGGTATAATAAAAGTATCAATATTGCTCTTGCTTTTTTGGAAGGGCAAAAAATACTTATTTAGAAAAGAGGAGAAGCAATGATGAAAGGACCAGGATTTGTAAAAGGTATTGTGATTGGGGCTGCACTAGGTTTATTATTTGCACCTAAATCAGGAAGAGAATTGCGGAAAGATTTAATGAAAAAAAGAGATGATTTGATGGATACAGCGAATGACTATAAAGGTACAGTCAAAGACGCTGCATCTGATATCCAAAGTGTCGCAAAAGATAGCGCTCAAGATATCAAGGGCGTAGTGAAAGATTCTTATGGCGACATGAAAGATCAAGCTATGGAAGTTGGTTCTCAAGTGAAAGACGAAATGGATTCTGCTAAAAGTGATATGAAAGATACCGCTAAAGAAGCAAAATCAGACGTTGAAGACAAGAACCAAGAAGTAAAAGATAAAATGAATCAAGATAAAGAAGAAGCAAAAGATAAAATGCATCAGCATAAAGAAGAAGCAAAAAAGAATATCAAATTGGACCAAAACAAAAACCAAAATAAGAACCAAAATAAGAACAAACACAACAATAAATAATGAGTCGTTTGTTCTCAAGCAGGTGCAGTTTATAACTGTACCTGCTATTTTTTGTGTTAACAAAAGAGACTATCTTTTTTAGCGATGATGATGAAAAATCACTAGCCTTATGTTTATTTTTTTAAATGAGCGATGATAGTTGTAAGGCAAGTACTTTGCTTTCCACAGGAGCCTTCGTGTCTTGCACCCGCTTATTTCATCAACACAAAAGGCTTTCTACTGATGTCTCTTAAAAAAATGCTGATAAATAAAAAAATTGTTTGAATGAAGAAAGAAACGAGAAGGAGGTTCATATGGATCTAGCATTATTGTTACTGCGTTGTGTGGTTGGTTTTACTTTTTTTGGCCATGGTACACAAAAGTTATGGGGATGGTTTGGCGGTGAAGGTCTGAAAAAAACCACTGAACTTTTCAGAACCCTTAATATTCAACCAGCCAGATTGATGGCCAGTGTTTCAGCACTTGCAGAGGTGTTGAGTGGTCTCTTTTTCATGCTTGGTTTTTTAACCAATTTGTCCGCGGGTGTTATCGTAGTGACAATGTTGGTCGCAATCTTAACCGTTTCAGGCAAAAAAGGGTATTGGTCTCCTGAAGGGGGTGCGGAATACAACGTGTTGATCATTGCTGTATGTATCGCGGTTATTCTTACAGGACCAGGGACTTATGCTCTTGATCCATTACTATTTTGATTTAGGACAGGCAAACAGCATGACGGCTCGAAATTGAAAATGCGTTTGAGCGGTCAATGTGAACGAATTTGTTGAACCTAAACAAACCTCATATAACAAATAAACACCTTCTTTTATTTGGAACAAAAGGAGGTGTTTATCATTATTCTATTTTTTCCACTGTGGGTGTCATGCTAATTGTTGCTGAATGGTTTTCAAAACAGCATCTTCATTGTTAGTACGGCTGGTAATATAATTTGCTGCTTTTTTTAGCTCTGGCATGGCGTTTTGGACAGCAAAGCTATAGTCTGCCCGAGCCATTAATTCTAAATCGTTATAACCGTCGCCAAATGCCATGGTTTCTGCAGGTGTCACATTCAGCAAGTTTTGCAAATATTCAACTGTTGTGCCTTTATGTACATGAGCATTAGCGATGTCGATCCATGCTGCTTCAGAAGCAACGATATAAGCAGACTCAAAAAAGCGCGATAACTTTTCTCTTGTTTCATAACAATTGAGAGCAGGATCGTGAATCGTGATTTTAACGAAATCTTCTGTTAATTCTTTGAAATCAGCAACTTGTCTGACTTGAGCATAAGAACCTCGGACAATAGCAGCTTCTTCAGGGGATAGATGATCTTTTGTTACAGCTCCATTTTTTGTACAGACAATGATGGTATGCTCTGAACTGATTTGCTCAAGCAGATAAATGATCTCTAAGCCAACTTTATTGCTGAGCAGAGATTCGTAAACAAACTCTCCTTGGTGTTTGATACGCGTAGCACTGTCTCCTAAAATCCATAGGTCTTCAGCTTCCTCGCCAAATAGTTCCTCGATCCGTTCACATTGTTTTCCAGTGACTGGGGCAAAGACGACCTCTTTTTCATCCATTCGTTTTTTCACATCTTTATACAACTCACGATTAAAATCTCCATTTTGATGCAAAAAAGTTCCATCCATGTCTGTCAAAACTAATTTTATCATCTTATTTCCTCCTAAAGTCTTCGTCTGCTGGCTTTTGTTGGTCCATATGCTTTAGGTCTATTTTACCAAAAAAACAGAAAGGTTATAGCAAATAATAGAATTTGTTTTTTTAAAGCGGATGTTGATCAGGATCCACAAGTAAAGTTGCAATATCCATATTTCTCTGAACTGTTTAAACTGAAGTCAAATGTTACTGACCAGAATAGGCGAGACAGCTTCATGATCTCGTTAAGATTCTTCATCTGTTTGTTCTGTTTGATAAGCTAAAATGTCTCCTGGCTGGCAGTCTAATGCTTTGCATATGGCTGCCAAAGTAGAAAATCTAATGGCTTTTGCTTTGCCATTTTTTAATATAGAAAGATTAGCCATTGTAATGCCGACTTTTTCCGAAAGCTCAGTCACGCTCATTTTTCTTTTTGCTAACATCACATCAATATTTACGATTATTGCCATCTAATTCACCTCAAATCGTTAAATCATTTTCTGATTTTATTTGAATGGCTTCTTCTAGCAGTCTCTGAAGAACAGCGGCAAAGACAACCACCACTAACGAAGCACCTAGAATGACCATTCCGATCGCAACAAGACCTGGTGCATCGTCCCATTGTGCCACAACGAAGATCAAAGGTAAGGCTATTACATACAATCCGCTGATCATAAGGGCGCAATTCTTTATTTTTTTGAGTGCAATGACAGAGAGCATTGAGAAAGCCTGGCTTTGATCGATATAACGCAGCAACTGGATGGCTTGGTATAGTGCAAAGTAGAAGGGAATCGATGAAAGGTACATGATCAGCAGCAAACCTAATACGATATAGGCCAATTCTGATCCTGTCTGCAATTTTACAATGGCGGTTACAGCTATTTTTGGCAATACGAAGATACTAAGCGCAAGAACAGGAGTACTGATCATCGTAGTGACTACCTTTAAGAAGAGTGTAGATCCTTTTTTCAATGAAAACACCTCGTTGGTTTTTTATTTACAATAAGATTCTAGCACCCTATTTATCGAATATCAATAAAAATATATTGATATTTGATAAAAATAGGAGAAACAACTTTCCATAATAGATGAATTTACATTGTTCTAATGAGTGAATGCACTGGAGCCCAGTACTCTGGTTCTATAATATTTAACGTTGGTCAGCAAAAAATTAATGCTAAACCCGTTAGAATCCTATTTAATGGCTGCTAAATAATAGACCATGCAGTTATTCCCGCTTTTTCAGTCCCAAGGCGTGAAGGGAACCAGACAAACTTGAGGAGCCAGCAGTCTCCTCAAGCTCGACCTTAAAGCCTTTGTAAGTATTCGTTTCGAATTGCAACAAAGGCTAATTCGTTCTCGGTCTTGCTTGGTTCCTATCACGTTGGGACTGAATCACTTCAAAACTGCAAGGTTTTTGTGCAAATCGCTCTAAAAGCTTGCAGTTACTACCAAATAAAGTAGCTGAAAACATTGACAGCAGTACATTTTTTCTTTATTCAGCAAGCATTATTTATAGAACTTTCAAAGCACACAAAAAGAGGCTGCTTGAAATAAATCAAGCAGCCTTTTTATTTTATTCTACTGTGACGCTTTTGGCTAAGTTTCGAGGTTTGTCAACGTCATTACCGCGATGAAGACTTGTGTAGTAAGCCAGAAGTTGTGTTGGAACGACACTCACTAAAGGTGTTAACAGTGGATGGACTTTCGGTAAGACATAAGCGTCTTCAGGCTGATCCAAGCCTTCCATTGAAATAATCAGACTGTCAGCGCCGCGTGAAACAACTTCATGAGCATTACCGCGTGTATGTCCACCAGTTTTTTCTTCCGTGATCACTGAAATGACCGGTGTATTTTCTTCAATCAAAGCGATCGTTCCGTGTTTCAATTCACCGGCAGCGAAACCTTCCGTTTGAACATAAGAAACTTCTTTTAGCTTCAAGCAAGCTTCCATTACGAGATAGTAGTCTATTCCGCGACCGATATAAAAAGCATTGCGACTAGTGCTGAGGTGGTCAAGTGATAGTTGTTCAAAAAAGTCTCGGTCGTCAATGACTGATTCAATAGCAGATGCGACGATCCCTAATTCGTGCATCATGTCGGTGTCAGCGGCCAAACCATCAGCTTTTGCTGCTAATTCAGCTATGATCGCCATTACTGCGATTTGCGCTGTGTAAGCTTTGGTTGAAGCAACAGCGATCTCAGGACCAGCCTGCAGCAACAAAGTGTAACGAGCTTCACGAGAAAGCGTAGAGCCCGGGACATTGGTCAATGTAAGGGAAGGGTAGTTCATTTCATTGATCTGCACCAATACTTGTCGGCTGTCAGCAGTTTCGCCACTTTGCGATAGGAAGATAAAGAAGGGCTTTTCTGTCAGAAGTGGCATATTATAGCCGAACTCACTAGCCAAATGGACTTCAGTCGGGATATGAGCCAATTTTTCAAATAATTGCTTGCCCACCCATCCAGCATTATAACTAGTGCCGCAAGCTACGATGTAAATGCGGTCACTTTGCAGCAAAGTGTCTAAAATTTCTGGATCGATTTCTAGCTTGCCTTGTTCATTTTGGTAATGTTGCACGATTTTACGCATCACAGCAGGCTGTTCGTCTATTTCTTTTGCCATATAGTGAGGATAAGTTCCCTTGCCGATATCGTCAGCATCCAATTCAGCTGTATAGGATGCACGTTCAATCGTTTTGCCTTCTGAATTTTGAATGGTGATCTCCTCTTCAGTTAAAACCGCCACTTCACCGTCCATCAGCTCGATGAAGTGTTTGGTTTCTTTGATCATCGCCATCGCATCACTGCAGATCACATTAAATCCAGCGCCTGTTCCTAACAACAGCGGACTTTTGTTTTTAGCTGCATATAAAACGTCAGGTTCTTGATTATCGACTAAGGCTAGTGCATAAGAGCCCTTCAAAAAGGAAAGTGTCTTTTTGAACGCTTCAAGTGTAGAAAGATTTTCTGTTTCAGTCAATTTTTCAATGAGTTGCACGATAATTTCGGTGTCAGTGTCACTATGCAGGGAAACATCCGTCAAATAAAGATCTCGTAGTTCAGCAAAATTTTCGATGACCCCGTTATGTACAATCGTGAAACGGCTGCTATTAGATTGATGAGGATGTGCATTTTCAACACTTGGTACACCATGGGTCGCCCAGCGCGTATGCCCAATACCAGAGTGTGCTGCTACCTGATCATCCACAGATTCGCGTAAAGTAGCGATCCGTCCTTTTGCTTTAAATAAATGTCCTTTCTGCTGGTCATCTGTGACATAAATTCCAGCAGAATCATACCCTCGATATTCTAATGTATTTAATCCATTCAATAATATTTCTTTGGCATCTTTATTGCCGATATAGCCTACGATTCCACACATCTTAAACGCCTGCCTTTATAAAAGTATTCTGGATCAACCAGTAAATGATGTAGCTCATCTTATAAATAATTTTTTCAAATGAAGAACCTCTTAAAGAAAAACAAAAAATAAATAGATGAATTGGTATAGACTGTTTTCTTGTTAGTTTATTCGCGAACAGGAACATCATAATGCAATAAATAAGCTTTGTCAACAAAAACGAAATAAAAAATATATTATTGGTATATGTTGTGTAGGTGAAGAGAAATTAAAATTTAAAATAAGTGATTCAAAAGAAAAATGGTAAAAAGTAGTGTTGTCAAAAGAAGCGCTGACAAAATCAGCACTAGCTAATATTGAAATCGTATTCATAAATTCTTATGATAAAGATGAATTTAAAACAATAGGTGTTAAGGAGGAATTATTGTGGAACAAACAATGGTTAAAAAGGGAGGCAAATCTACTGTTCAGCGTTTGGGAAGTTACTTGAGCGGGATGGTGATGCCAAATATCGGTGCATTTATTGCATGGGGATTAATCACGGCATTGTTTATACCAGACGGTTGGCTTCCAAATGAGGCTTTAGCTACTATGGTCGACCCTATGCTGAAGTATCTTTTACCGGTACTGATTGCGTATCAAGGTGGTTCAATGGTTTATGGTCAGCGAGGAGCAGTCGTAGGGACAATTGCAACAATAGGAGTCATTATGGGGTCGGATGTCCCCATGTTGATTGGCGCAATGGCGCTTGGTCCATTAGGCGGATACTGTATCAAAAAATTTGATGACCTATTTGGGAAACATATCAAAACCGGTATGGAAATGTTAGTTAATAATTTTTCGAGCGGTATCATTGGTTTCATTTTAGCGATTATTGCTTTCTATGCAGTTGGTCCGTTTGTATCTGGCTTGACACATTTGTTAGCTAGAGGAGTGGAATGGATTATGAATGCGGGTCTGTTACCTTTAGCTAATATCTTTATCGAACCTGCAAAAATCTTATTCTTGAACAACGCAATCAACCATGGGATCCTAACACCTCTTGGAATTGAACAAGCTGCTGAGGCAGGTAAATCTGTTCTATTCTTACTAGAAGCAAATCCTGGTCCTGGTTTTGGCCTTTTAATGGCCTATGTCTTATTTGGAAAAGGTTCAGCGAAATCTTCTGCTGTTGGAGCTTCTTTTATTCATTTGATTGGTGGAATTCATGAAATTTATTTCCCATACGTTTTAATGAAACCATCTATGTTCCTTGCAGTCATTGCAGGTGGTATTTCAGGAACATTTACGAATGTGTTGCTAGGATCAGGCTTAGTCGCAGCTGCTTCACCTGGATCTATTCTAGCTGTATTGGCAATGACGGCTAAAGGTAGTTATCTCGGTGTAATCTTAGGTGTATTAGTTGGGGGACTTGTATCTTTCTTAGTTGCTATGTTGATCCTAAAAATGGATAAATCTGAAGTGACAAATGATGAATTTGAAGCCTCTGTTCAACAATCTCAAGCTGCTAAAGCTGAATCCAAAGGACAAGCTGTATCAGCAACAGGACAAACAGCCGTCGAAGCAGCTCCAAATGTAAATGAAGATGTTTCAAAAATCATTTTTGCTTGTGATGCTGGAATGGGTTCTAGTGCCATGGGTGCTTCTTTGATGCGGAAAAAGGTACAAGAAGCTGGATTAGATATTTCAGTATCTAACTCCTCAATCAATAACTTGAAAAACGAAGAAGGTTTATTAGTCATTACTCAAGAAGAACTAACAGAAAGAGCAAAACAAAAGACGCCAAGTGCGGTTCATGTATCTGTCGATAACTTTTTAAGCAGTCCAAAATACAATGAAATCATTGATCAATTGAAAGACGAACAATAAAAAGCTAACCAAAGGGAAAGCAGTGGCAGCTTCACTGCTTTTCTGTGTTGGCATTTAAATTTTATCTAGATTAGAAAGGAGGCTAAACAATTGTTCATATCTAGTCGGGAAAAAAATATCATCCAAATCCTGATAGAACAGAAAAGTGGTGTGACGATTGATTACTTGAGTGAAAGGCTAAATGTCAGTAACCGAACGATTTATCGAGAAATGTCCAGCTTAGAAAGCTCGTTAGCTCACTTTCAAATTAAGCTTTTGCGTGAAGCAGAAGGCTATCGTTTAGTTGGAACAAAAGGAATGATGGAGGAACTTAAGCAGCAAATCTATCAGTCTCCAGAAGAGTTGACAGTTCAACAAAGACAAAGCTTGCTTGTGATCATGTTATTGAGGGAAGAGCAAGAGATAAAAATGGAAGCTCTTGCTTATGACTTAAATGTCAGTGTGAGCACCATTCAATCTGATCTTCAATCGATAGCGGAAATATTTGAAGCTTATCAAATTGAAATCGTAAGAAAGAAAGCCAAAGGAATCAAGGCCATTGCGCTTGAAACGAATCGTCGCCTGATTATTAGTGGCCTAATTACCAGTGAAATCAACGAATATGACTTTTTTCAATTGTTTACAAAAGAAGGAAAGATAAAAAAAGAACGTTTTGAACGATCTACCAATCCTTTTCTTCGTCTTTTATCAGCTGAAGACTTAGAAAGAGCTTATCAAGTAGTCAGGGACTTCTCAAATCGTTATTTTGAGGAAGTAACAGACACACAATATCAACGCCTCGTGATTTTATTAAGTTTATCCATTAATCGTATGAGAAAAGGACAGTACATCTCAAACTTGATGATGGATGATGAGGTAAGAGTTGGATTGCGAGAAGAAAACCTGAAAATTGGAAAAGAAGTTTTGATGAATTTGCAAATTACTGATAGCATTGAAGATTTTCTTTCTGCTGAAGTTTTCTTTTTCGCCATTCAAATTCAGGGACTTAGTGTTCATCTGCAAAATGAATTTGCAGATGACTATGACATGACCTTAGATTATGAAGTTCGTCAGTTAATTCGTTTAGTATCGAACGATATGGGATGGAATTTTTATCATGATGAAACTCTTTTTAGAGACTTACTTGTTCATCTGTCAGCTGCTTTGAATCGAGCTAAAGCACCTATGCCGGAAAGTAGTAACTTTTTACTCGATAAAATTTATGATGAATATCCAGAACTTAGTTTTGTTGTGAAACAGAGATTAAAAGAGATTTTTCCAAAAACACATTTTTTATCAAATGAAGTCATTTATATTGTGATTCATTTTGCCTCTGCTTATGAAAGAAATCCTTATAAAGAAAAACTTTCAGTTTTAGTCATTTGCTCGAGCGGAGTAGGAACAGCAAAAATTTTAGAGAGTCGCTTGCGCAAATATATTCCAGAAATCACTGATGTTCAAATCTCTCGCATTTCACAATTACCCCAAGTTAAATTCGACCGTTATGATTTAATTTTATCAACTGTTTTTCTGCAAGGTTTTAAAACGGAATATAAAGTTGTTACACCTTTATTGATGGAAGATGAAGTCAAAAGCATCAAATTGTATGTTAGACAAATTTCTTCAAAAAGGAAAAATAAAAAGCAACCAAGGAAAGTGGAAGAACTATTTGACCAAACAGAAGAAGACTTTAAAGATTTTTACGAAAAAATCAGTGAAGCTAATATTGTATTAGATTACTTTGACATTGTGAAAATAACAGACGAGACCGAGTTGACAGCAATTTTGAAAAAAATATGTCAGCAGCTTGAAGGAACCATTCTAACAAATCCAGAACAAGTCGAAAAGAAGTTAGAAAAAAGGATGCAACTTGCTCCTATTGGTCTTCCTGAAACTAACATGGCGTTGTTCCACAGTGTTGATGAAAGTGTAGTGAAACCATATTTTGCAATTTATGAATTGGATCAACCAATTTCGATTGAAGCAATTGATCATAAGCTAATACAAATGGAACGAATTTTAATGATGTTAGGACCAGATCCATTAAGCGAAACAACACAAGAAATATTAGGTGGCATTAGTTCGGCTATTGTAGAGAATCCAGTGAATACAAAATTATTCAATAATGGAACAAAAGAACTCATCCATGGCTTTCTAAGTCAGCTATTTCTTGAAAGAATAAAAAATTAAAGCGAGGAAACTTAAATGAACATATTAGAAAAGAAAAACATTCAGTTAAATCAATCATTCCAAACAAAAGAAGAAGCCATACGAGCAGCAGGCCAATTATTGGTCAATAATGGTTACGCAGATCAAAGTTATGTTGATTCAATGCTTGAAAGAGAGAGCAAAGTTTCTACTTATATGGGAAACTTCATTGCTATTCCTCATGGTACAGATGAATCTAAAGAATTGATCAAAGCTTCTGGTATCTCAGTTTTACAAGTCCCTGATGGTGTCAACTTTGGTGAAGCAGGGGAAGACAAATTAGTTACAGTCGTTTTTGGCATTGCGGGTGTGGGCAACGAACATTTAGATATTTTGTCCCAAATTGCTGTTTATTGTTCTGAAATAGAAAACGTTGTTAGATTAGCAGATGCTAAATCTGAAGAAGAAATCATCGATTTATTAGGGGGGATTGAATAAATGCAAGCTATACATTTTGGAGGCGGCAACATAGGTCGCGGATTTATAGGAGAAGTTTTAAATCAAAATGATTTTGACATTGCTTTTGTAGATGTCAATGTAGCAATTATCGATGCATTGAATGAAAAGAAAGGTTATACGATTGAATTAGCTGAAGAGGGAAAGCCAGAAGTTCTTGTTAATCGAGTTTGTGGAATTAATAATGGAGAAGATCCTGAAGCAGTTGTATCCGCTTTTGAAAAAGTTGATATTGTAACGACAGCTATTGGTCCTAAGATTTTGCCTTATATCGCTCCTTTGATTGCACAGGGGATACAAAAACGAAAAGCAGCTGGTATTTTTGAACCTTTAGATATTATTGCTTGCGAAAATATGATCAACGGTAGTAGTTTTTTGAAAGAAGAGGTGCAAAAACATCTAGAATCAGGAGATGAATCATATCTAGAACAGTACATCGGTTTCCCAAATGCTGCAGTAGACCGCATCGTACCGCTTCAGCACCATAACGATATATTAAGAGTGACTGTTGAACCCTACAAAGAATGGGTCATTGATCAAAGTCAATCAAAGAATAAAGCGCTTCGCTTAGAAGGTGTTCATTATGCTGAAGATCTTGAGCCTTTTATAGAAAGAAAGTTATTCACAGTTAATACAGGACATGCCACAACAGCTTATAATGGCAGATATGCCGGATATCAGCTAATCGATGAAGCTTTGAGAGACGAATCTGTTCTAGCAGAAGTTAAAGAAGTGCTTAGTGAGACAGGAGCATTGATGATTGAAAAATGGAAGTTTCTTCCAGAAGAACATCAAAAATATATTGATAAAATTTTATCTCGGTTCAGTAATCCTTATATTTCTGATGAATTAACAAGAGTTGGTCGGACTCCAATTCGCAAATTAGGATATAATGAACGGTTTATTCGCCCCATGCGTGAAGCATATGAACGTGATTTAGTCGTTGATGGTCTCATACGAACTGTTGCTAAAATAATGGCTTACCGAGATGAAAATGATGAAGAAAGTCAAGAACTTGCTAGGTTATTGAAAGAAAAAGGTACAAAAGAAGTTATCTGTCAAGTGACCGAATTAACAGATCAAGAACTGATCGGCCAAATTGCTGCTGCCTATCATCATCTAGATTCTCAATCATACTTGCCTCAGTGAGATGCTTTACATTTAAATTGAGGCTATTTACTGAGCCATTTTACTTGATTTATTTCTGTGAAAATCCTCTTTCTTTTTAGCCTGATCGTTATTTTGAAGGGGAATCAGCATTAAAAAACAGCCTTTCCTATTTAAAAAAGGAAAAGCTGTTTTTGGCATTTTGAGTTATGTGGAGCAAATATTATCTTTGAAATTTTAATAGGTGAATATTCAGTAAAACGTTTTGTTAAAAAAGATTACGCAGAATTTAAGGGTCATTATAAAAAATTTTTCAATCACTGATTTAGTATAAAATGCCCTGTGCAATCAATGAAGTCACAGCTAAAACGACCCAGCACAAAAAGCCGAGCAAAATAGGGCGGATGCCATTTTTTAAGAGTTTGATGATATTGGTGTTCAATCCAATAGCAGCCATCGCAGCACTGATCAAAAACTTACCGGCTTGGCTCAAAAAGTTGGTGACAGCTTCTGGTATCGGCAGAAAAGTATTTAATATAGCAGTGAGTAAAAATCCTAAAACAAACCATGGAAAGATTTTAGCCAAACTGAATTGTGCAGCAGCTTGTTGTTTTGATTTGCGGGTGTTAGCAAGCGCTAAAGCGAAAGTGATCGGGATAATAAAAAGCGTACGCGTCAATTTAACAACAACAGCTAAATTACCGGCTACTTCGCTATAAGAATAGCCTGCTGCTACAACGGAAGAAGTGTCGTTGACGGCAGTACCAGCCCATAAACCAAATTGCGTGTCACTCATTTGCAGCAAATGTCCGATTGCTGGGAAAAGAAATGCAGCCAGCACATTGAATAAGAAAATCGTCGAGATGGCATGCGCCACTTCATCATCTTCGGCACCAATAACTGGCGCAGTGGCAGCAATAGCAGAACCGCCGCAAATGGCAGAGCCGACACCGATCAAGATTGTCGTATTACCATTGATATGTAACATTTTTCCAGCGATATAAGCCGTTAAAAATGCAGCGGTCAATGTGAACAGCATCAAAACCAGCGTTTGGCTGCCAGTTGCTAAGATATTGTATAAGTTCATTTCAAAGCCGATCAAAATAATAGCATATTGTAACACTTTTTTTCCGGTAAATTGAATGCCAGGTTGAAAGATAGCAGGGCGTTTCCAAAAAGCTAATACCATTCCAAATAAAATCCCTAAAACAGGGCCGCCGATCACAGGTACCAACTTTCCTATATACCAAGCGGGGATCGCGATCAGAATAGCCAACAAAATACCTGGCAAGCGTTTCTTCAAATTTTCCATCATATGTAACAACCTTCCTTTTTTGTACTGCGATTATTATAACATAGAAGACTTTTTTCATAGTGAAAAATGCTATCCAGAACGGTTTTGTTTGTCTTTCGAATAAAGATAAGCGAAAATGGATTACAGTAGAATGCAAAGAAAATAAGAAATAACAATTTTGAGAAACACGCTTCGTTGCTTGTTAATGAGCTTTTCGATTTGGGATTAAGATTTTACGTAAATAAATGGATAATCAAGGGCGAAGAAAAATGATTTTAAGCAGGGTAGGAGGAGAATGGAATGGGCGTGATCACAGGAAATATGTCTTCTGAAATATTAGGAATGAAGATGAACTATACAGCTATTTTGCCAGAACAGTTGAGTGGACCTTATCCGGTTTTGTATTTGCTGCATGGACGTTCTGATGACGATAAAGCTTGGCTGTACAATATCTCATTAGTACGTTATGCCGCTAGCAAAAAATTGGCGATCATTATGCCGCAAGTACATTTGAGTTATTATACGGACATGAAAATTGGAGGGGATTACTGGACTTTCTTAACGGAAGAATTCCCAAAAAAGATGAAGCATCAATTTCATATCAGTACATCTCCGGCAGAAACTTTTGTAGCCGGCTTGTCAATGGGCGGTTATGGCGCACTTAAATGGGGCTTGAGCTACCCTGATCAGGTAGCCGGTATAGCTACATTATCTGCTGCAACGGATGTCTTTGGTCTCTGGGAAAGAGATGCTTCACGAGAAAAGAGTTTTTCAGCCATTTTTGGTTCTAAAGATGAACTGAAGGATTCTGCAAATGACTTGCTTGCCGTTTTAGAAGCTGCCAAAGAAAAAGAACCGTTGCCAGCTGTCTTACAAATTTGCGGCACTGAAGACTTTTTGTACAAAGATAATTTAATTTTTAAAGGGTTGATTGAACAAATGAATATCGATTATACTTTTATTGAAGGTTCAGGTGGACATGATTGGGACTTTTGGGACAAGAGGATCCAAGATGTGCTGGAATGGATCGAAGGTATGCTAAAAGGAACATCTGATCGCTTTTAATCAGCGGATTGGTTTGAGACAACATCAACTTTTTGAGCGTGTTGTGATGGAACGCTAAAGTATTGGCTAGATCCAGATTATAAAAAAATGCTGGTTTAGTGCTGGTCCTAAAAATTGAATAAAAATAAGTGAAAACACTGGGTGAATGGTACCAATTCTCAAAAGTTAGAGCAGAATGTAACTTTTAGGGTCAGTATCGATACTGAGTGTTTTCACTTTTTCAAAGGATAACGTAGGGGAATGATGACGCTAGTCAATTGGTTCGATCATTTGTGTTACGTTCAGGTAATAACGAAGAAAAGAAGGTTTGCTGGAGTAGAGGGCCTCTTTTCAAGTAAAAAAATCTTCAAATAACGTTTGTCACTATTTTGTCACAACTTTATGACAAAATAGTGGCTAGCAATGTAATAGCTTTCAATTATAAAATAAAGCATGATATACTTTGGTCAAGTTGAAAATGATAATTTTATCATTTTTCCCTCATTTAATTCATCTCGTTGTCTTCTACAAGACGACGTTTACATTCCTTATCCATTCCGGATATTTCCTTTTGATTTTTTATACTTCATTTGTTTACCTCTTTTTTGAAGTCTCCTTTTTTTCCTCAGATGCCTTCTTTGGGTTCATTTACCTCATATTTACTTTTCCTCAATATTTATTTTTTAGCGGAGATTTCAGCTTAAAAACCTCACTCAAAGAAGGATATCTATTGTTCAGTTCATCTCATCCTTTTTGTTTTTTTCCAATTTAAAAAATACTATCTAAAGGTGTGTGTGCTTATGGTCATGGAAGAAAAGTCTCCTTGGAACCAAAATCACTTGTCGATGTATGCTCGCTATGTCAAACGCCTCATTGATATCTTTTTCTCCCTCATAGGTTTAACTGTATTGTCGTTGCCGCTTATTTTGATGGCTTGTTTGATCAGGTTAGATTCTGAAGGTCCGATTTTCTTTTTGCAAGAGCGGATCGGACAGCATGGCAAAGTTTTTCGCATTATCAAGTTCCGAACCATGATTGTCGGTGCGGAGCAAATGGGCGATGGTCTACAGATCCACAGTTTTAAAGATCAACGGATCACCAAGGTGGGCTTGGTGTTGCGAAGAACGAGTTTGGATGAGCTGCCGCAATTGATCAATATTTTAAAAGGAGATATGTCTTTGGTGGGACCTCGACCACCGGTTATTTATTCGCCGTATCCTGGCTATGCTGCTTATCCCGAATGGGCAAAAAAGCGTTTTTTGATCAAACCAGGTTTGACCGGATCCGCTCAAATTAAATACCGTAACCGCGTGGAATGGGATCAACGGATAGCTGAAGATATCCGTTACTTGGAGACACTATCGTTTAAGACAGACTTGACGCTCTTATTCAAAACAGCAGCTAAATTTATTGAGACTGAACCCACACAAGAATTAGCTGAAGAATGGGACGAAGGGCATCAGGAAAAAGATAAGGAGGTTGTCAAATGATCAAAAGTTTCTACATGGACAAAGGCTGGGGCGTTCTTCAGCAGACGAAAGAAGGTGGCGAATCGCTTCATTATCTTTTTGAAAGAGAAGAAGGACGGATCGTTTATCCTTTTATCAAAAGACCAGCTGGAAAAGTCGACAATGTTCAATACTATGACATCGTTACTCCACGTGGACAAGGCGGAATTTGGCTCGAACACATTCAGGAAGGCAAAGAAAAAGTGCTCATTCAAGAGTTTAGTCAAGTTTTTGGCGACTATTGTGCACAAGAAAAGATCGTTGCGGAATATATTCGTTTCAGTCCTTGGCTGAAACAGGCACATTGGTTCGAAGACGAATATGATCTTTCTTATTTTGGAGAAGTTTACTGTATTGATTTAAGAATGGATTTTTTTAAGGATGCTTTTAGTTCCGGTTTGCGTCAGCAGATCAGAAGGGCCATAAAAAATAATGTCATTATCCGCTTTACAGATGATCCAGATTTTATTGACGAGTTTCTAAAGTTGTATCAACGAACAGCTGATCAGCATCAGTTTGGCGATTATTATCAATTAGATAAAGCATTTCTGCAGCGTTACCTTGATTTTTATCCGGATAAAGTCCTATTCGCGGTTGCATTGCTGGATGAAAAAGTTATTTCTGCAGCATTGTTGTTGTTAGGAGAAGACATCGTTCACTATCACTTTGCGGCAACTGATCCAGCATATAAGAGTATCCAGCCGAACAGCTTGTTGATCTATGAAGCAGCAAGTTATGCAGAGGCTTACGGCAAACGATTATTTGATCTTGGTTCTGCTAAAGCCGGCAGCAGCTTGGAACAATATAAAAAACAATTTACTGCGAAATCAAAAAGTTATCCATTTTACCGAGGGACCAAAATACGCAATGCTGATATTTACGAATCTTTGGTTGAACAGGCGGGAGGTTCGTATAAAGATTACTTCCCAGCTTACCGCAAATAAATGAGGTGAGAGCAGATGAAACCTTTTTTTGCGCCAACACCGATCCATCCTTTAAAAGAAACGTTTCAGCACAACCGATTTTACATCAAAAGGGAAGACTTGATCCCGTTGTCCTTCGGCGGCAACAAAGCGCGTAAAGCGTATTACTTTTTGCAAGACATCGAAAAGGAACGAGCTGATTGTCTCGTCACTTATGGCAGCAGCAGTTCCAACCATTGTCGTGTGATCGCAGCCATAGCAGCAACAAAAAATATCCCGTGTCTGATCATCTCTCCCTCTTCACAAAATACACCAACGATCAATCAACAACTCGTTGAGACCCTCAATGCAGAGTTGATTTTCACCCCACTATCCCAAGTCAGGGAAACCATTCAACAAACTATCAACCAACTGAAAAAAAGTGGCTTGCATCCATATTTTATTCCAGGAGGCGGTCATGGTCCTCATGGCACTCAAGCTTATGTTGATGCTTACCAAGAAATCAAGGTAGTCGAAGAAGAACAGCATCTTTCTTTTGATTTTATTTTTCATGCTTCTGGAACAGGAACCACTCAAGCTGGTCTAATTTGCGGAAATCATTTAAGCAATGATACCAAAAAAATCGTCGGGATCAGTATCGCAAGAGTGGCTGAAAAAGGGCTTCCCGTCGTGCTGGAATCCGTCAATGATTATTTGGAAAAACTGTTATTGCCGCCTCTTGCCAACGAAGCCATTCTATTTGACGATCATTATCTTGCTGGCGGTTATGGGCAATTTGATGAGTCTATCATTGAAATGGTACAAAAAATTTTTATTCGTGAAGGAATTGTATTTGACCCCACATACACGGGAAAAGCCTATTGGGGAATGATGCAATACCTTAAAAAACATCAGGTCGAAAACCAAACTATCTTATTTTTGCATACCGGCAGTAGTCCACTTTTCTTTGATCAGTTGCAAAAGTATCGCCATACAAGGAGTGTGAGAAATGAAAATCAGTTATATCGAAATGCATCAGCTGCCAAAAATGGCTTGGGGGGCGATCGTTGAAAAAGACTCTCTTCACGTGACTGTGTATCATGGTAAAAATGTCGAAACACAAAAAGATTTTTTCGTTGAAGGGGCTTGGGAAGGAGCATTTGCAAAAGGACGGTTTGATCAAGCTGATTTCTTTAATGGATCTGGTGGAAGAATCAAGCAAAAAAAATACAAAAGAACGTTTATGTTTTCTACCGCTAGCCATACGCTGGATCGGCTGCATACGATTCGTTTAAAAAACAAGTTGATCGTTTCTAATTCCATGCCATTTGCGCTGCATCTGGCTCATGCCAGACTGAATCCTCGATATCTTGATTATGAAAAAGACTTAAATTCGATTTTAAAGGGAATCTATCGCTATAAGGATTGGATCCCATTAAAAGGACAGAAGAAGCTTTATTTGCATTATTATTGCAACTTAGTGATCGATAAACACCTCAATATCGAAAAAGAGAAAAAAATGGAAATCGCTCCTTTTGAACATTATGAACATTACCGGCAAATATTGAGCTGCACACTGAAACAGTTTATCGAAAACGCTAAAGACCCATTGAGAAAACAACCCTATGGTATCGTAACGACCATTTCAAATGGTTATGATTCAGCGGCATGTGCCGTTTTGGCCAAAGAAGCCGGCTGCGATACAGCGTTGTCCTTCGATCGGCCGGAACACTATGCGGAAGATTGCGGCTTATCTATTGCACAGCAGTTGGGCTATTCATCGATTATATTAAAAGATGCTCAAAAGTACTTAGATAATGAGCAGCTGATCGAGACAGCATTTGTTTCCACTGGTGAGTTGGGCAGCGGTGTCGTTTACACATCATTTGAAGAAGAGATGGCAGATAATATCGTGATTTTTGGTGAAGAAGGCGATGAGTTCTGGGGCAAGGATCGTTCAGACGCTAATGACGGATTTCGTTTTCCGGATGATGTTATGGCAGGAGTATCGATGATTGAACATCGCTTACGCGTTGGGTATATTTTTACACCGCTTCCGACTTTTGGCGGCGTGCAATGGAAAAGTTTATGGAAACTGAGCAATTCTCCAGAAATGCAACCGTATTCTATCGGCGGGTCGTACGATCGGCCAATTCCAAGAAGGATCGTGGAAACAGCAGGAATCCCTAGAGAGGCATTTGGTATGAACAAAAAAGGTGTGGGGATCAATTATCGTTACGATAGTTTTTCGCGGTTAAAAGAACGCATGTCCAAAGCATCCTTTCATTCTTATCAGCAATATTATAAACATTACCGCAAATTTGATCGAGAGCATTTCCAAAGATGGCTGCGTTATCTATTCGATACAAAAAATGTTTATCTTCATGTTGCGCTGCGCAAGCTTGGGATCGAAAGCAATTTGAC
This sequence comes from Pisciglobus halotolerans, assembly GCF_900113675.1. GTDB lineage: Bacteria > Bacillota > Bacilli > Lactobacillales > Carnobacteriaceae > Pisciglobus > Pisciglobus halotolerans. The sequence goes on along the minus strand of NZ_FOQE01000002.1, from coordinate 62,412 downwards.
GATGCCGAATGCAGAAAGTGAGACCAACCCAGGAGCACCGGCATATTTGATCCACTGGGGCGTTCAAGAGATGCAGAAGCGTTACCGAAATGCATTTGAAAGAAAGTATAAAAAATACCTTAATTTGCTGCAAAACGAAAATAATCGTTCAAGCGCAGTTTTAAGCGAAGAGCGCAGTCCGTATTCAGAAGAAATCATGGCTGAGATCGGAAGGAGGAGTAGAGAGTGAAAGAAACCAGAATAGAGGGTATAGCCTCTTTAGCGTGGTGTGCCAAGCTTGAAAAAGGAACGTTGGCATTGCAACTGTCACATGGCAGAAAAGTGGAAACAAGAGAAGAAGGATTTGTGGAAGGGGCGTGGGATGGGGCATTTTCAAATTTTCAATTCGACCAAGCAGATTTCTTATTGGGGTCTGGCGGAAAGCGCATGGTCGAAAATGGACAGCAGCAGTTTTTGTTCGCTGCACCTTCGCATACATTGGAACGATTGTATGCCATCAAAGCAGAAGAAAGTTTATATGTTTCGAATTCGCTGCCCTTCATTCTTGTTCAATCACATTCCAGCTTGGATAGGCACTACTTCGAATATGAAAAAGACCTCAATACCATCTTGAATGGACTTCAAAAAGTAAAAAAGTGGATTCCATTAGCTGAAAATAAGCGTTTAAGGTTATTTTATCATTGCAATGTGTTAGTAGATGAGGATTTGAATATCGAGCTAAAGCCAAAACAGGACATGCCGCCATTCATTGATTTCAATGATTATGAAACGCGGTTGCTCGCTGCATTAAGACGATTAAGAGACAACGCACAAGATCCGGAAAGGACCGCAGCATATGGCTTAGTAACAACCATTTCAAAAGGGTATGATTCAGCGGCTTGTGCTGCATTAGCAAAAGAATTAGGGTGCGATACTGCTGTGACTTTTGACCGACCTGAAAAATATGCAGAAGATTCTGGAGAAGACATTGCGCAGCAGCTGGGGTATGCGCAAATTCTCAAAAAAGATGCGGAAGCGTATTTGAGCAATACGGCATTGATCGAGTCTGAATTTGTTTCTTCAGGTGACTTGGGTACAGGGATCGTTTATGCAGCATTTGAGGAAGAATTTAAAGAAAAAATGGTTTTTGTAGGACATCGCGGGGATTATTTTTGGGACAAACACGCCCAAGATGTCAATGATGATTTTCGTTTTAATGATTTTGTTTATTCTGGAACCTCTCAAGCAGAAAATCGTCTAAAAGCGGATTATATATTCGTGCCTGTCCCTTTATATGGAGCTGCGCAATGGCCTTCCATCCATAAAGTCACTCACTTGAAAGAAATGGACGCTTATTCAGTGGGCGGCGACTATGATCGCCCGATTCCAAGAAGGATCGTTGAAACAAGAGGTGTAGACCGTAAAGCGTTCGGTTTTAAAAAAGCTGGAGCGGGTTTCAATTATCGTTACGATACAGCTGCTCGTTTAAAACGGCGTATGTCTCCGCATTCTTTCCAATCTTTTTATGCTTACTATCTGGAGCACAAAAGAAAACCGCATCAAAACTTCCCTCATTGGCTTCGCTATCTTGGAATACAAAAAGAATGTACAGTTTTATCCTTTTAAATCGAATAGGAATCTCTATCCCTTTTAAAGATATCCCGTTTGACGGTGTTTCAAATCCAGGATTGCCTTCTTACCTTTTTCTATGGGGAGTCGCCAAACGAATGGAGACTTATCAAACAAGACCAGATAAACAGACAGCATTTTTGCCTGAAAGCTCTAATATACATTCAAATGAAAGACAGGAGGCGCTCAAATCATGAATCTTCTTATCCTAAGTTGTGGCACACGAAACAAAATTATTGCTTATTTCAAAGAAGCGTTAGCAGGAAGAGGAAAGGTGATCGCGGCTGATCATAGTCCATTGGCACCAGCCCTTTATGAAGCAGATGAAGCTGTGATCATTCCACACATTCAAGACAAACAATATTTAGATACGCTCTTAACGTTGTGTAAAGAAAAACAGATCAAAGCTATTTTTTCCTTGATCGATCCCGAGCTCAACTTATTGGCCAAACACCAACACGACTTTTTGGCTATCGACACAGTCCCTATTATTTCTGATGCTGATAAAGTGGAGCTATGCTTCAACAAATATGCTTTATATGAATTTTTAACCGAGAAGCAGATCCCAACGCCAAAAAGTTATTTAAATGAGCATCAATTCTATCAAGATATGGAAAAAGGGAAGATTTCTTTTCCAGTCTTTGTCAAACCTTACAACGGCAGTGCTAGCGCGCAAATCCACAAAGCTCATTCTAGTGATGAGATGGAGGACTTGATCTTAAACGGAGAAAACATGATGATCCAAGAATTTATGGATGGCATCGAGATCGGAGCAGATGTTTATGTTGATTTGCATACCGGAAAAGTCGTCTCTATTTTCACGAAAGAAAAAATCAATATGCGAGCAGGAGAAACAGATAAAGCACGTTCTTTCAAAGATGAACAGCTTTTCGAGTTCATCCAATCTGTGGTTGAAGAAACAGGTTTGAAAGGGATGTTGGATATCGATTTATTCAAAGTCGGTGATCAATACTTGATTTCAGAAATCAATCCGCGTTTCGGCGGCGGCTATCCGCATGCATATGGTTGCGGGGTTTCTTTTCCGAAAATGTTGCTGAATAACTTAGCAGGAAAAGAAAATAGAGTGCAGATTGGTGAATATGAATCAGAGATCTATATGGCAAAATTCAATGATGTCATGATCATGCCCGCTGAAAATTTGGCCAAAGAAATGATGGTTTCTCTATCACCTTCAGAAACAGCACCCTCTACGCAAACTTGACCTTAAGCCATTAAAACATTATTGGGAGTGAATGCTATGCAGCGAACAAAAAAGATTTTACTTTCTTCTCCTCATATGTCAGGAAACGAACAGCACTATATTGACCAAGCTTTTCAAACCAATTGGATCGCACCGCTTGGACCCAATGTCAACCAGTTTGAAGAAGACTTAGCGCGATACACAGGAGCAAAAGCAGCTACTGTTACTAATTCAGGTACGGCAGCGATCCACTTAGCCTTGGCTGTCTTAGGCGTTAAAAAAGGTGATCGTGTTTTTTGTTCTTCGTTTACCTTTATCGCTAGTGCTAATCCAGCTCTTTATCTTGGTGCTGAATTGACTTTTATCGATTCAGAGCCGGGTACATGGAATATGTCGCCAAGAGCACTGGCACGAGCTTTAGCAGAAGCCAAACGTGAACAACGTCTTCCAAAAGCCATCATTGTGGTTCATCTGTATGGACAACATGCAGATATGGATCCGTTGCTGATGCTGGCAGATGCCTATGGTGTTCCTATCATAGAAGATGCTGCTGAATCATTGGGTGCGTCTTATCAAAATAAGAAAAGCGGGACACTTGGCAAAATCGGCATTTACTCTTTTAATGGAAATAAAATCATTACAACTTCTGGTGGGGGTGCATTGGTGTCAGATGATGAAGAATTGATTGAAACGGCACGCTTTTTGGCAACACAAGCCAAAGATCCAGCGCCATATTACCAACATTCCACAGTAGGTTATAACTATCGGATGAGCAATATTTCAGCAGGTATCGGAATTGCGCAGCTGCAAGTGTTGGAAGAAAGAATAGCGACTCGCAGAGCGATATTCGATCTTTACGTACAGGAAATGAATGCGATTGAAGGAATTCAGTTTATGCCGGAAATGCAAGGGACTTTTTCTAATCGTTGGCTGACAACGTTGCTGATCGATCCTACTATTTTTTATCAAAAACCGATTGAAGTCATGCAACTGATGGACCAAGCCGGCATTGAAACGCGTCTGCTTTGGAAACCGCTTCATCTTCAACCTTTATTCAAAGACGCTCCGTTCTATCGCCACAATGAACGGACCAGCCCTGTTTCTGAGTTGCTTTTCTCAATGGGACTTTGCCTACCTTCAGGCAGTAATTTAACCATCGAAGAACAATACCGCGTTATCGAAACACTCCATCATATTTTTCTCCCTCAAATCGTCTCCACCTCCTCTCCAGCAACACAAACGTTTTCCCCTGTATCCTCTATCTTATCCTATCCATTAACTTAAAAAAGGAGGGAATCAGCATGTCAAAAGCATTAATCATGGCATCTGTTGCTCCTATGATCTCAGCTTTCAATCGCGACAATATCCGTTTGCTGCAGGAAATGGGCCAGGAAGTCCATGTATTAGCTAACTTTACTGAAGATAGTGAAACAGCAAAAGGCAGAAACAAAGCATTTAAAGAAGAATTGGAAGCGATGGGCGTAACAGCTTTTGATATCGCCATTGATCGTGACCCTTTAAAAATCACTAACTTACAGTCTTTGTTTCAGATCAAAAAAATATTTGATCGTGAACAATATGCCTTGATTCATTGTCACTCTCCGATCGGCGGCGTATTGACTCGCTTGGCAGCGGCAGAAAGTAGAAAAAAAGGAACAAAAGTCATTTATACTGCCCATGGATTCCATTTTTTTGATGGCGCTCCAAAAAAGAATTGGCTATTGTATTATCCAGTTGAAAAGTGGTTGGCGCGGTTAACGGACAACTTGATCACGATCAATGATGAAGATTTTGCAGCTGCGCATGAGCGCCGTTTCAAAGCTGAGAAGTTGACCTTGATAGAAGGTGTCGGCATTGATCAAAAACGATTCATGCCCACTAACGATGAACTTCGCAGAAAAGTCAGAAAAAAACTAGGCTTTCCAGAAGATGATTTCATTTTGATTTATGTTGGTGAATTATGCACGCGCAAACATCAAGAGCTATTGATCAAAGTTGTCCAACAATTATCGCAAGACATCAAAAATATAAAGTTGCTTTTAATTGGCGATGGGGATAAAAAGAATGTTTATCAAGAGCAGATCCAAGCATTAGGCGTAGAAAATCATGTTGATCTGCTGGGGTATCGAACCGACGTCCATCAATTGATGCAAATGGCAGATATCGTTGTTTCTTCCTCTAAGCAAGAGGGGCTGCCAGTCAATATTATGGAAGGAATGGCAATAGGTTTACCTTTAGTGGTAACAGATTGCCGCGGAAACCGTGACTTAGTGCAGCATGGGACTAATGGTTTTGTGATCGAAAAGGAAAATGCAGCTTCTTTCGCGGCTGCGATAAAAAAACTATACGCATCAAAAACTTTGCGTGAATCCTTTAGCGAGCAAAGCTTACAGTTGATCGAGCAATATGGGATCGAAAAAATTTCCCAAAAAATGAAAAAGCTCTATCAGGAAACGTTACAAACGCCTATGGTTTCTCCTTTGACAACAGCATTAGCATCAGAACAAAAGAAAACAATAAGATAAGGGTGTTGACCATGACAAGACCATTGGTAAGCGTGATCGTTCCCATCTATAACGCCGAAGACTTCTTAGCTTCCTGTATCGACAGTATTTTGACGCAAAGCTTAACAGACATCGAAGTTCTGCTGATCGATGATGGTTCTTGTGACCATTCAGCAACTATTTGCCAACGATACATGCAGCAAGATAACCGAGTCGTTGTCATGACGAAAGAAAATGAAGGTGTCTCAGCGACTAGAAATGTTGGACTGGCTTTGGCAACAGGCAAATATATCGCTTTTCTGGATGCAGATGATACGTTAACGAATCAAGCACTGGAGATACTTGTTCAAACAATGGAAGAAAAGCAAGTTGACGCTGTGTTTGCCAATTATTTTTATCACTACAATGATAGAAGAATTTACCGAGCGCCAAGGATCCCAGGAGGCACTTATGCTATTGCTGAGATTCGTTCACGATTGATCGACGATGGGACCTTATCCGGTATGCTGTTTGGGTCAGTGGGAGCAGCGTTGTATAAAAGGGAGCTGATTGAACAACATCAGATTCGCTTTCAAACAGAAGTGGCTTTGAATGAAGATGGATTGTTTAACGTCATGTATTTATTACAAGCAAAAAATTGCTGCTATCTAAGCGACCATCATCTTTATGGTTACCGTAAAGAAATCGAATCCGTCACAAGCCGTTTCCATCCGCATAAAGATTTTGAAAGTGCAACCATTGCGATCGATCAGTATTGCCGATCGATCAGTCAAGAAGTTTTGCTGGATCAGCAGCTGCAAAGAAGGAAAGTCTCGATCAGTTTGTGGCAAGCTTTAAATTTATGTTCAGAGGAAAACCCAGCTTCTTATCGTGCAACCATTCAGCAACTTGAAGCGTTATTCGCTCATCGAGAGTTGCAAGCTTGTTTTCCTTATATGGAAGAAGAAAAAATGAATCGCTATAAGCGTTTTTATTACCAACTGATCAAAAAAAGAAGAACACATTTATTTTATCTGCTGACCAGATTCTTTTTGCCGACTGTTTCACGGATCGTCAAACGGTAAAAGAATGTATGCGATCACAATGATTCGCTGACTAAGGAAAGATAGCATAGGGAGCAAAAATGATAGTGCGTAGCCTTGATATCTTCAATACATTCTCTTTTTGAAAAAACGCCTGCAACACTGAAAAAAACAGCGAATAGGGATGCTATTGCTGCAGTGTTTGCATCGAGAAAGGAGTAGCAGGATGAATATTCTCTTTGTTGGCCAAAACTTACAGCAGGGCGGTGTCCAAATCGCATTGATCAATACGTTGAAAGAATTGGTCAAACAGCAGCATACGATCGATCTATTCTTATTCGGCACTGGCGACTACACCGCTGAAATACCGCCTGAAGTCAATTTTTATCAAGGAACAAAAGGATTGCAGCTTGTAGCTACGCCTTATCATAAGCTGGCACAGAAAAAAGGCAGTGTAGATTATTGGTACCGGATCGGTCTGACACTTGGTGTAAGAATGAGAGACACAAAAAGGTTTTATGCCGCTTTGTTTAAAAGACAAAAAGCGCTTGGTTCTTATGATGTTGCTATTTCTTACTTTACCGATGTTCCTTATGGTTATTTCAATCAAGGGACCAATCAATATGTAGCTGATTTTGTGAACGCACGACAAAAGATTGCTTGGATCCATAATGACCCCTTTGAAGGCAACTTTGAAGTAGACCATTGTCGTCAAGTTTATGAGAACTTTGATCGGATCGTTTGTGTTTCCGAAGCATGTGCAGTAAAGTTCAGAAAATTTTTACCGGAATATGCAGCAAAAGTAGGAACTGTTTATAATTTTTTTCCTTTAGAGGAGATCGTTGAAAAAGCCCAAAGAAACCACCGATCAGAATGTGTGGAGGATAAAGGTCATTTACCAAATACAGAAAAATCGGTAACGCAACAAGAAGCTAAAGACCGCAGAGAGATCGATTTGCCGTTCGTAAAATTGGTCACGGTCGCGCGCATCGATAATCAGCAAAAGCGCCTGGATCGCATCTTAACAGTCGTGAAAAAATTGACGAGGAGCGGTATAAATAATTTTCATTGGGAAATCATTGGTGAAGGACCTGATTTAGAAAGGAATCGGGAACAAGTTCGCTTGGCAGAGCTGGATCGTTTTATCCTTTATCGCGGATCATTGCTGAATCCTTATCCTGCAGTAGCGCAGAGTGATTTATTCGTGCTGACTTCGCAGTATGAGGGTTATCCAATGGTTGTCAACGAAGCATTGATTTTAGGTGTCCCCGTTGTCACAACTCCTTATGCAGCAGCGGAAGAACAAATCTTTTCAGGTTATAACGGCCTGATCACCAAGATGGACACTGAAGACTTGTATCAACAGCTGAAGGACTTGTTAGAACATCCTGAAAAGACCCAACAATTTAAAACCTACATCCAACAAAATCCGCTTGATAACCAAATGGCGCTACAGCAGCTGGAAAATGTGTTAGAAGCGTAAATTCAGCAGCCATTTTGAGCAGAAGAGGTGAAGTGAGAATGGAATCAAGCAAAGCGCGGCTTTTTGATGTCAGCAATCTCAGTTGTCTAGTTGGCAGTCTGTTTGTTTTACTCAAGATGGTTACAGGAAGCAACATCTTTTTGATCCTATTTCTACTAACAGCGGGAACGGCAATGTTGTTAGAAAAGTCAGAACATAAGATCAAAGTCATTTTATATTTTACACCTTGGGCTTATGCGACGAAGTTTTATTTTACCCAGACCTCTCTTTTTACCGTTCTTACGCTGGCCTATTGTTTGATCATGCTGCTGACGATTTTGCTGGACCGAACCCAGATCCCGTCCTATTACGTGATCAGCATGCTGCTTTTTGTTAGTTATATCCTCTTTTCATTAATGATGAATGCCTCCACCTCTTTAAAAGGTGCTGTCAGTTTTCTGGCAAACTTTGCCGCTGTGTATTTGGCCATCTTGTTTGTAGAAAAGCCCGACGCTTTCAAAACTTATGCGCGAACCTATGCCGCTGGGTTGACAGTTTCTAGTTTGATCGCTATGTTCGGTTCTTTCATTCCTACGATCAGGCAGTATTTAGACAGTTATTTTACTGGGTATACTGTTCATACTGCCGGTCATTTATACAACCGCTTTTCAGGGTTGGATATTGATCCTAACTATTATGCGATCCAAGTTTTGATTGGTTTATCTTGTCTCGTGATGATCATCATGGCACGGAAAGGGAAAGCGATTGATTACGTGTTAGGGATGGCACTCATCGTTTTTGGTTTATTATCTTTATCTAAGATGTTTTTACTGAGTTTAGGTTTGTTGCTGAGTTTTGTCTTTCTGTTCTTGTTTAAAAACGACTTAAAACAGCTGGGGAAAATCTTAGTATTGTTAACAGCTCTCTTTTGCATCGGTTGGGTCTATGCAAAAGATTACTTCTATGAGGCATTTTTATTCCGCTTTTTAAGTCAAGGTACGGACGCTTCTTCATTGACGACAGGCCGTTCTACGATTTGGTTCCATTACTTGTATGGTATTACAGAGAATACGAAATGGATGATGTTTGGAAATGGTGTAACAGGAGAGTACCTGAATGATGAAATATCCCATAATATGTACCTGATTGCATGGTATTATTTGGGCCTTGTAGGAATATTGATCGCTTTACAATTGTTTTTCCAAATGAACACGGTTTTGCGCAGCAACTTAAAGCGGCAAACGAGCTTATCCTTCTTCCACTATTCTTCCATTTCGCTGATTTTGCTGCTTGTTGCCAATTTCGCATTAGATTCTTTTATTATGCATTACTTTGGTGTCCATCTGTTTTTAGTGTTGGTCGGCATCAATAGTCTTGCAAAGTCATCTGAATTTGAAAAAAAAAGTCGACTGATGATGCAGTCGAATGAATAAGGAAGTGAACAAGCCAATGAATGAAAACACGACACGAAAAAATGTATTGTCCGGACTGGTTTGGAAGCTGTTAGAACGAGGAGGAGATCAAGTCATTCAGTTTGTGATCCAGCTATTGCTGGCCCGGTTGTTGTTGCCAGAAGATTATGGACTGATCGCATTGATCACCATTTTTATCGCTTTGGCCAATGTCTTTATCCAGACTGGATTTACGACTGCCTTGATTCAGGCAAAAGAAGTGGATGAAATAGATTATGCTTCCGCTTTTTATTTTAGTTCATTCCTGACTGTCTTGCTTTATCTTCTCTTATTTCTAGCAGCTCCTGCGATTGCTGATTTTTATGAAAAAGCACAACTGATTCCGGTCGTACGTGTGTTGGCCCTTTCCTTATTTTGCGGACCATTGAACTCTATTCAATATGCAGTAGTTTCTCGTAATCTTGAGTTCAAGAAATTTTTCTTCAGCAGTTTAGGCGGAACGCTTTTTTCAGGGGTCTTAGGAGTTTATTTAGCGTACAAGGGGTTCGGCGTGTGGGCCTTGGTAGCCCAACAGCTGTCCAATATTTTTATCGACACGATCGTCCTTTGGTTTACTGTCAGTTGGCGTCCTATCTGGGCATTTTCCTTTGAGCGAATCAACAAGCTGCTTTCCTTTGGATGGAAAATGCTTTTCTCCACGATGCTGGATACACTTTACACGAACTCGTATGGGTTGGTGATTGGAAAAGTGATCAGTCCTGCGATGTTGGGTTATTACAATCGGGCCAATCAGTTTCCAAGTATTATCGTGAATAACGTCAATAATTCGTTATCGACTGTTTTATTTCCCGTCATGTCCGCTAGTCAAGAAGATAAGCCGCGTATCCGCTCGATGATGCAACGTTCCCTAGAAGTCAGTTCCTTGATCATTTTCCCATTGATGACAGGACTGATCATTTGTGCCAAACCGCTCGTATTGGTCATGCTGACTGAAAAGTGGTTAGCATCCGTTTCCTTGATTCAGCTGATCAGTTTGGCCTATGCTTTTTATCCGCTGCATATTACGAATATCGTGGCTATCTCATCACTAGGGAAAAGCGAGTTGATTTTGAAGTTAGAAATCGTCAAACGCGTATTCAGTCTCTTTTGCCTCTTTATCAGTATTCCATTTGGCATTTTTGTGATCGTAGCTTTTGAGCCGCTGATCTCGATCGGAACTTTCATTTTAAATGCAAGGCAAAATAAAAGACTGTTGGGTTACGGCGTAAAAGAGCAGCTGAGCACCATTTCACCCTATTTGGTCCTTTCGATCATGATGGGGATCATCGTTTATCCGCTAGCGTACTTGCCGATAGGAAGTCTTGCAACATTGACCTTGCAAGCAGCAACGGGAGCAACTTTTTATATTGTTGCCTCTTTGATGAACAAAAACAATAGTATCCATTATTTGTTGGCTACAGCAAAAGAACTGCTTTGGAGAAAGTCAATGAAAAAAAGACCTGAACAGATCACGACCAACAGGAGGGAATATGATGAATGAAAAAATCGGCTTTATTGAATTGATTAGTCTAGTTCGAAAAAATTGGCTGCTGATTTTACTGATGGGGATACTAGGATTTGCACTTTCTTATTATGTCACCACTTATCTGATCGCCCCGGAATATCAAGCAAAGACACAGCTTTTGGTCAATCGACCTAACGCAGAAGATGCAAATATGGATCTCAATGATATCCAATCAAACATTCAGATCATCAACACCTATCGTGATATTTTGACGGATCCGATCGTGATGGATCAAGTATTGGCTCAGCTGGACGAACCGCTGACGGAAGCGGAACTAGATGAAAAAATCAATATCGTGATTCAAGAAGATTCCCAAATTTTCAAAATCGAGGTTATCGATGAAAGTCCAGAACGAGCAGCCAAAATTGCAAACTTGATTGCTTCAACATTTCAAGAAAACGTTGGAAGTATCCTACACGTTGAAAATGTGGCCATTTTATCAGCAGCCAAGGTCAATACGACACCTATATCTCCTCGTGTCAATTTCAATCTCCTGATCGGTACAGCAATTGGATTGATCATTGGCATCGGCATCAGCTTGATAAAAGGAATGATGGATACAAAAATCCATGATGAACAAGTGATCACAGAAAAATTAGGTTGGATTCCTCTAGGAACGATCTCCGAAATGCCCAAAGTTTTTATGTTGGAATCAGAAAAAGAGAAAGCGGCGATTGAAAAGAAAAAAAGAACTGAACAAGAATTAAAAGAAAAGGAGCCTGGCCATGTTCAATAAAAAAAAGAAAACCCACTATCGTCCGAAACATGAGATCGTAACGATCACGCGGCCGCAATCTTTTATTGCTGAGGAGTATCGGACTTTGAGAACCAATATCCAATTCTCTATGGCCGGCAAAAAGCTGCAATCGCTCCAGCTTACGTCAAGTAGTCCAAATGAAGGAAAGACAACGATCGCTGTCAATACGGCTGTTGTGTTTGCTTCTCAAGGAAAAAAGGTATTGCTGGTCGATGCAGACATGCGCAAACCATCGTTGCATGATCTTTTCCAAGTGCCGAATCAAAAGGGGTTGTCAACGATTTTGACGGAAGAATATCCTGATCCGGAAGCTACGATCTATCCTTTGCCTCATGAACATCTTTTTCTGCTACCAAGCGGCATTCAACCGCCGAATCCTTCCGAATTATTAGCCTCTGAACAGATGAATCGGCTGATACAGTATTTTAAAGAACAATATGACTTGATCATTTTTGACTTGCCGCCTGTTTTGCCCGTCACAGATGCACTGATCATGTCAGATAAAGTAGATGGCACTGTTTTTGTGATTCGTCATCATACCGCTCATCTGCATGAAGTCTTGCAAGCGAAAGAGATGTTAGAACGAGTGCAAGCGAATGTGATCGGAGCGGTGTTCAATGGTAAGCCGAATGATAAAAAAATATCCGGTACTTACTATAAGCAAGATGATCAATAAGCGTTACTTGTTGATCGATCAAGAAGATGAATGGAGGAGTTTCGAATATGAAACGAGAGTGGCCGACAAAAGAAATCCCACAAAAGCATTTCAAGATGATAGGGCATAAAGCAGCTTTTTTGCGCTATCCTCTCGCAAGAAAATGGTTGGGATTAATATTAGATCATCTATTGCTTCTGTTTTCTTGGACCGTTGCTTATATCTTTTTACGAAATTTGCTTTTTATCCCGCTTCCATATGCTATTCTCTTTTTGATGTCCATCTGGATCAGCCATAGCTTTGTTTCGCTGTTGACGGATACTTGTGCAACGATTTATCGATATACAGGCATTAAAGAGATGATCAAAGTGATGGGCGGATTTACCCTCTCGATTGGTGTAGCAGCAGTTTTATCGGCTGTGTTTGCTACAGGGGCAAGCTTTCAGTTTATCCTGCTCGTGTATCTCCTATCACTTTTAGCAACAGGCGGAAAATTTGCCTTTTTCAAAGCTTTGAGCGAAATGGACTTCTTGGCAAAAAAACAACCGTTCACTGCCAAAAAAATTCGGACACTCGTCGTGGGAGCAGGCGATGGAGGCAGCTTATTTATCAAAAACAGTCAACAACATTTGCCTGAACTCCAGCTGATGGGAATCGTTGATGATGACAGTCGAAAACATCACATGCGTGTTTTTGGTGTACCGATCCTAGGAGGAACAAAAGACATTCCAGCTTTGGTAGCAGCACAGGGCATTGAGCAGATCACGATTGCTATCCCTTCATTAGCCCCTGAAAACTTAGAAAGAATTTTGGATCTATGCAATAAAAGCCAAGCAAAAGTCAACTTGATGCCTTCTATTGAAGAGGTCATGAGTGGAAAGCTTTCTGTCCAACGCTTTCGTGATATTGATGTAGTCGATTTATTGGGAAGAGACGAGGTCACCTTAGACACCGAACAGCTGGCGAAAGAATTGAGCGGTAAAACATTACTCGTCAGTGGAGCAGGTGGTTCGATCGGTTCAGAAATTTGTCGGATTTTGTCTTCCTTCTCACCACGTCAGTTGATCCTGTTAGGACATGGGGAAAATTCAATCTATCAGATCCATCGTGAACTAAACAAACGATATAACGGACAAATCGAGTTGATCCCAGTGATTGCCGATATCAAAGATCGAGACCGCATGTTCGAAATCATGTCTCTTTATCAACCTTCTATCGTTTATCATGCTGCAGCTCACAAACATGTACCGATGATGGAAATGAATACAGCTGAAGCGATCAAAAATAATGTTTATGGCACAAAAAATATCGCAGAAGCGGCTAAAGAAGCTGAAGTTGGTTCTTTTATCATGGTCTCAACAGATAAAGCAGTCAACCCGCCTAATGTGATGGGGGCGACAAAACGACTGGCTGAGATGATCGTAACGAGTTTAAATGAGCCAGGCAGTACAAACTTTGCAGCTGTTCGATTTGGCAATGTTTTAGGGAGTCGAGGCAGCGTCGTACCTTTATTTAAAGAACAGATCCAAGCGGGCGGACCTGTTACAGTGACAGATTTTAGAATGACGCGCTATTTTATGACGATCCCTGAAGCTAGTCGATTGGTGATCCAAGCAGGTGTGCTAGCCAGAAAAGGAGAAATCTTCGTACTAGACATGGGACAACCTGTTAAGATTGTTGATTTGGCTCGAAAAATGGTACAAATCAGTGGTTACTCAGAATCGGAAATCAAAGTGATCGAAACGGGCATTCGTCCTGGTGAAAAGCTTTATGAAGAGCTATTAATTGCCAGCGAAAATACCGGCGAAAAAGTCTTTGATAAAATTTTTGTTGGAAAAGCTGTTCAAAAACCACTTGAAGAGATCATGTCCTTTCTAGGTACGTTGACAGGTGAGGACGAAAAAAAGATTCGAAACCAGCTGATCACTTACGCCCGTCTTCACCAACAACAAGAACCTGAAGAACAACGTCTTCAGATCCAACCTCCTGAACGAGCTGTTGCTATGGGAAAGGAGCAAATGGCTTGAATAGAAAGACACAATAAGCGAACGCTATTGATTTGATGCAAAGAAACTTTTGCTGTGATCAATGTTCGCTTTTTTTTATGGCTTTATGTTGCACAACGCTATTTGTATCTTTATCTTATGAAGAGCATCTAAATCCACCTATCGACTGCAATCTCAACCTAAATTTTTTAAAAAAAAGAGCGTTTACTTTTGTCGGGCGACAATAAATTGTAAAATGAACGTATTAAAAATGGGAAGGATGAATCGAATGGATATGTCAAAGTATCGTGTCGACCCCGAACAAAAAATGCGGCTCTCTGATTACCCTCAGTGGGAAGATGCTGGTTACACGAGAGAAGAGCTGACAGAAAAAATGATTCCTGAAAACGTAGAAAAGCTGCGAGATTTACAGTTACGCTTGCATGCCGAGGAAGAAAAGGGTATCTTCGTTATTCTTCAGGCTATTGATACTGCGGGGAAAGACGAGATCATCACCTTTATCTTTTCGCATTTAATGCCGCAAGGGCTAAAAGTAACCCCAACGAAAAAACCAACAGAAGAAGAATTGAAACATGATTTTTTATGGCGGATACATGCTGGAAAACCAGAACGCGGACAGGTTGGGATCCTCAATCGGTCTTACTATGAAGATCTTTTAGCACCAAAAGTTTATCAAGGCATAGAAGATGTGCCCATCCAGAAGAGCTTTGACAGTGAAGAGGCTTGGGAAATGCGTTGTCAGCACGTGAATGCATTTGAAAAATATATGGTCGAAAATGGGTTTCCAGTAGTGAAGTTTTTTTTATCCATTTCAAAAGAAGAACAACGCAAACGGTTGTTAGAGCGGATGAAGACGCCTGAGAAAAATTGGGAATTTTCTTTTAGTGATATAAAAGACCGAGAAAAATGGGACACCTATCAAAAAGCTTATGAAGAGATGTTGGACTTGACGTCAACCACTATCGCTCCTTGGTATGTTCTTCCAGCTGACAATGATTGGTTTGCGCGTTACTTAGCTTCTGAAGCGATGGTGCAAGTATTGGAAGAGATAGACCCTCAGTTTCCAGTCATGACGGATGAAGACAAACAAAAATTAGAAGAAGCGATTCAAAAACTAGAAAATGAAGGAAAGGAAGACGAGAGTAAAAACTCGAAGAAGAGAGAAAAGAAAAAACAATAGAGAGTCGTTCAGTAAAAAATAGCAGAAGCAGATGATTCTTTTTAGAAAAAAGCTAAAGCATCCTAAATTTTTTTAGGATGCTTTTTTTAGGTGCTGATCATGAAATTTTTATCGCAAATGGTCCGTTTGATTCCATACATTTAAAGAAAATTGTCGATGTTGATAATTTAATATGGTTACGCTTGTATTATCCAAAGGTTCGAATGAGCGAAAATCTTTCACATCTTTTCCTAAAAGAGACAATAAGGTACACATAGTCAAAATGGCGTGACCAACAAATAAAATATCTGTATCAGGAAAAGCAGCTATAGCCTGTTCAACTGTTCTTTTTCCGCGAGTGACAAGCTGTTGGTAAGTTTCCCCTTGAATCGGAGTCGGATCATACTTTTCAGGACGACGGATCAGATGCTCAAACAATTCAGCGTCTCGTTTGCTTAATTCAGCAATTGGCAGACCTTCCCAAGTGCCATAATCCATTTCCTTAAAATCATTTGAAAAATGAATGTCAAAGGGATGTGGGAATTGTTTAGTGATCAATTCTGCTGTTTCAACCGCTCGGTGTTGTGGACTCGCAATCACTTGGCTGATGTTAAAAGGAGCAAGAGCTTCACCCGTTTTGACCGCTTCTTCGCGGCTTTCATCGAGCAAAGGCGAATCGATCGCACCCCCTTGAACGTGATGGGCTAAATTTAAAGTCGTTTTTCCATGTCGGACAAAAAATAAGCGTTGCATGCAGCTCAACCTTTCTTTGAAATTTAATTTCATCGTATCATATTATCGCAAGAGAAGATAGGTCACTAAACCAATTTGAAAAATGGAGAAGTGCATTTATTCAACTTATTTATTTTTCAAAGGTATAAAGAGGAAAAAATAGTAAAAGTAAGGTGTTTGTACGGATTTTAAAAAATTGGTCCATTTTTTATAAAAATAACAATTTATAGTTGAAATATTATTTTAATGTGTTAGGATAAATATGTAATGAAAGCGATTTTAATAGAGGGGGGTGAATATTTGCTTGGATTATCTGTATTTTTAGGAGAAGGTTTGAAAGCGGAGACAAAAAATTATTTAGAGACTTTACAACAGGCTGGTTTTTCAAGTGTATTTACATCTTTGCATATACCAGAAGATGATGCAACGCTTTATAGAGAGCGCTTAGAAACACTTGGCTATTGGACGCAAGCATTGCAGATGGATCTAACAGCTGATATTTCTGGAAAGGCATTAGAAAAAATAGGTTTGACGATATCGGACCCGGTGAGTATTAAACAAACAGGCATCACGTCTTTGCGGGTGGATGATGGTTTCAGTAATCGAGAAATCGCTGATTTGAGTCATCATCTGAAAGTGGCGTTGAATGCTAGTACGATCGATGAAGACGATGTTCAAGAGTTGATTGATGATGGAGCAGATTTTAAACAATTAACGGCTTTTCATAACTATTATCCACGTCCTGAAACGGGTTTAGATAAAAAGGTATTGATTCAAAAAAATCATTGGTTGAAGAGTATAGGATTTAGGGTTGCTGCGTTCGTACCTGGTGATAAAACCTTTCGAGGTCCGCTGTACCAACATTTGCCTACTTTAGAAGATCATAGAGAGCGGCACCCATTGGCAAGTGCAATAGAACTGCAAAAGGATTGTTTAACAGATGATGTCTATATCGGAGACCCAATGATCAAAGCATTTACAATTCGTCAATTTCAATCTTATCATAAAAATAAGACGTATCTTTTAAGGGTTCGACCTGTTGCAGATTCTCAATGGTTTGATTTTATTTTGGGACAACATCAAAATCGAAGAGATCCAGCTAGAGATGTGATCCGCAGTGCCGGAGCTAGATTGAATATCCACGGAACTGTGGAACCGCAACATACTTTTATCAGAACGAAAGGCAGCGTAACGATAGACAACTGTCTTTATGGTCGCTACATGGGCGAAACTCAGATCGTAGTCAGCGACTTGCCGGCAGATGAAAAGGTGAATGTGGCTGCGCAGGTGATTCAAGAGGACAGAGATTTGCTGCAATTGATCAAAGCGGGAGACCTGTTTGAACTTCAAAATGATATTTGACGGAAAGAGGATGGCATATGGATTTAAATAAATTAACAACAGAAACTAGGAATGAACAGACAATGCATCTAGATGAGTTGTCAACGTTAGAATTACTCCAAGTCATGAATGAAGAAGATCAAAAAGTAGCTAGGGCAGTCCAAAATGAATTGCCGGCGATCGCAACGGTCGTAGATGCTGTGATCGACAGTTTCAAACAAGGTGGTCGTTTGATCTACATGGGAGCTGGAACAAGCGGCCGATTGGGGGTTCTCGATGCTGCAGAATGTGTCCCAACCTTTAGTGTAGATCCTAGTATGGTTCAAGGATTGATCGCTGGCGGTATGAAAGCAATGACGGTAGCAGTAGAAGGAGCAGAAGATGACACCGGATTGGGTGCAGAAGACCTAAAAGCCATTCAATTGACCGAAAAAGATATGGTGTTAGGGATCGCGGCTAGCGGACGCACACCTTATGTCATCGGGGGACTGACCTACGCAAAAGAAATAGGAGCCAAAACAGCTGCTTTGTCGTGCAATAAAGGGGCGAAAATCAGCCGATATGCAGAAACAGCGATCGAAGTTGAAGTTGGTCCGGAAGTGTTGACCGGCTCGACGCGTTTGAAATCTGGTACCGCTCAAAAGCTCGTATTGAATATGATCTCGACTGGTTCTATGGTTGGAATCGGCAAGGTCTATCAAAACTTGATGGTGGACGTAAAACCGTCTAACCAAAAATTGGTGGAACGTTCAAAACGCATCATTCAGCAAGCAACAGGTTGTTCTTATGAGACTGCAACTTCGGCCTTTGAACAAGCCGATCATCAAGTGAAATTAGCTATCGTGATGGTATTGAATAACTGCTCAAAAGAAGAAGCTGAACAAAAATTAAAAGCAGCAAATGGCTTTATCCGTAAAACAACCAATCAATAAAGAGGACTCTATTCAGGTAAGGAAACCAAAGGAGGATGAAACATGGCAGACCAGAAGATCGAAAGATTAGCAAACCAGATTTATCAATACGTAGGCGGAACAGGGAATGTCGGCAACGTAATCAATTGTATGACGCGAGTGCGTTTAGACATCAAAGATTACGATAGAGTCGATATTGATGGACTGAAAAAAGTAGACGGTGTTTTAGGTGTAGTGGAAGAAGAAACTTTGCAAGTCGTTTTAGGACCAGGAGTTGTTACAAAGGTAGCGAATCAAATGTCCCAAATGAAAAAAGGTCGTCCAGCAGAAGTGGACACTTCGGCAGCATCAAACGAATCGGGAAGACAAACGGCAGAAAAAACTGCTGCAGCGAATAAAGCTGAACAAAAGAAACGAAATAATACCCCATTTAAACGCGTATTGAAATCAATCGCAAACATTTTTGTTCCATTGATTCCTGCTTTTGTCGGTGCTGGGATCATCGGCGGGATCGCTTCTGTATTGGGGAATATGATCACAGCTGGAACCATCGATGCAGCAGCATGGGATAACATTGTTGTAGTATTGAAGATCATTCAAGGCGGGCTATTCACTTACTTGAATATTTATATCGGGATCAATGCAGCCAAAGTTTTTGGCGCAACAGAAGGTTTAGGTGGAATCGTCGGCGGTATTATTTATTTATCAGCAATGAATCCAGAAGCTCCGCTGCCAAATATCTTTACTGGTGAAGCTTTGGCAGCTGGACAAGGCGGAGTGATCGGTGTTGTTTTAGCTGTTTGGATCTTAGCACTTGTAGAAAAAAGTTTGCGCAAGGTGGTGCCAGATTCACTTGATGTGATCGTAACCCCTACCATTGCTTTACTAGTTGTTGGACTGATCACGATCTTCCTGATCATGCCGATCGCTGGTTTGGTTTCAACTTCTCTTGTAGGCGCGATTACTTGGGTATTAAATGTCGGCGGCGCCTTTGCAGGTTTTGTCTTGGGCGCATTGTTCCTACCAATGGTCATGTTCGGCTTACACCAAGTATTGACACCGATCCACATCGAAATGATCGCTTCTCAAGGACATACGCTTTTATTGCCGATCCTAGCGATGGCTGGCGCTGGCCAAGTGGGTGCAGCTTTTGCCATTTGGATGAAGTGTAAACAAAATAAACCATTGACGAATATGATCAAAGGATCATTGCCGGTTGGTATTTTAGGAATTGGCGAACCGCTGATTTATGCTGTTACTTTGCCATTAGGACGTCCATTTGTCACGGCTTGTATCGGCGGCGGTGTCGGCGGTGCAGTGATTGGCGCAATTGGCGGTATCGGTGCGACAGCAATCGGACCAAGTGGTGTTGCACTTATTCCGCTGATTGATAACGGCATGTGGTGGGGCTATGTAGTTGGCTTGCTAGCAGCTTACGTCGGCGGTTTTGTGGCGACCTTCTTCTTTGGTGTACCGAAAGAAGCAATGGAACCGGAAGAAATGCCTACAACCACAGTCGATGGCGAAACCGTGATCGATTATTGATAAAAATAGAAAACTTTTTAGCCAATCAAAGCTGCAGGCTAAAAAATATTCTATGAAATAATGTCAAAAAAGACTAGGAACGAAAAAGAAGTAAAGACATCAAGCAAAAAGAAAGAGCAGCGGCTATAAGAGTCCTGCTCTTTCTTAGCTTAGAAAGGAAAAGCTATGTCAGAAAACATTTTGTTGCGGATCAAAGAAAAGTTACCAAGTCTTCCGCAATCAGAAAAGAAAATCGCAGCAGTGATCTTAATGGATCCAGCAGCGGTGATCAATTTGAATGCGTCTCAATTAGCTGAAAAAGCACATTCTAGTTCGGCAGCAGTGATTCGGTTATGTCGATCACTAGGGATCAAAGGATTTGTGGATTTGAGATTGCAACTTTCTGCAGATTCGCAAAATATTCAAGAAAACGTGTATACCGACATTCAGCCTGGCGAAGATCTGGAACAGATCAAGAAAAAATTGCTGATCAATACCGGTCATGTCTTTAGCGAAACCAACCAAGTGTTGGATGCGGAAAGTGTGAAAAAAGCAGTAAACATTCTTCATCATAGCTCTGTCATTTACGCTTATGGATTAGGTGCTTCATATATTGTTGCTCAAGATTTTCAGCAAAAATTTTCAAGGATCGGTAAAGTCGTGATTTGCTCTCAAGATCAGCATTTTTTAGCAACTTCTTTAGTGGTAGCGGATAAAGATGCCGTTTTTATCGGCTTTTCAAATAGCGGCGAAAAAAAGGAAGTCATAGCACTATTGCAAATTGCGAAAAACACAGGTTTAAAAACCATTTCTTTAACTCAACCGACATCGAATACATTAGCTCAAGAAAGTGATATTGCCTTGAAAACAGCTCTTTCCAGAGAGGCGGCGTTAAGAAGCGGGGCAACGATCTCATTATTGATGCAGATGTATGCTTTAGACATTTTGTTCTTCGCTTATGCTGCTCATGATTATGAAGCGTCATTGAAAAATATTGAAATTTCTAAAGCGGCCATTCAAGATCTTTACCTGGAAAATGAAGAAAAGAAGTAATTTTGAAGGGCATTTGTTTGAAGGTTATTTCACTTTTTTTTATACTAAAGTCGGAGTTAAACTTTAGAGAAAAAAGGAGAGAGAACCATGGATCATCAGTTGAAAGAAATTGCTCAAAAGGCTTTTGAGTGTCAGCAAGTTTGTAACGAATGTTTCGATGCATGTTTGAAAGAGGAAGACGTTAAGATGATGGTTGATTGTATTCGTTTAGATCGTGAATGTGCAGATATTTGTGCGTTGGTTGCAACATTTGCCAGCCGTGAAAGTTCAGTTAAGCATGACTTGATTCAACTGTGCGCAACCATTTGCCAAGCTTGCGGAAAAGAATGCGAAAAGCATGAAGCAGAACATTGCCAAAGATGTGCTAAAGCTTGTAAAGAATGTGCTGAACTATGTCGATCTTATACAGCTTAACTACTGCTAACACAAAGAAAGCAGCGAAGAGACTGAGGGCAGCTCTCGGTCTCTTCTTTTTTTTTTCACTAAAAAGAAAAAGCACGATGAAAGGTCCTGCTGATGTAATCAAAAGCAAGCTCAAACAAAGTAAAGTGCCTTTCTACTAAAGAAAAAAACAAAGGCAGGTGAGCACTTGAAAGAAGTTCAAAGACAAGCAACGCTATGGAAGGGATTGCCGCCAAAGCGTTTTAAAAAGTATGAAAAGTGGATCAATCGAATCAAACCTGGCATCTGTGGCACGTATGTGAGCGCAGTCCTGTTGCATGATGCTTTTTTACATTCCTACCGCGTTTCTTTGGATCAACAAAAGTTGTTAAAAGGTCTAAAGCCTATGATCGAGGACCGCTTTGTTTATCGCGGTACTTTTGTGTGGGATCTATGGCTAGGGTTATCCTATGCGTCGAAAGACATAGCAGAGATCAAAGTGAAGATGAATTTACTTCCTGAACTCACAGTCGTCCGCTTGTTAGACAGTCCCGATCCTAAACCCATTGCTGTTGGAACGACTAAGCTGTTAGGAAGCAAATATAAAAATCATTGGTTAGTTGTTTATGCTTACCGATACAACAAAGAAGGAAAACTAGAATTTAAAGCATATGACAATCATGGCAGATATCAAGCAATCGTTCCTGCTTCGAAAACCATCGGATGTGTCTGGTTAGAGTACACTCAATAAGAGTAGTTGCCATATACATCTATTCATCAGATGGGAAACAATACAAATATGTAATATACAACTATATGAATGGAATAAAAAAGAGCTGATCATTCAGCCCTTTTTTTTCGATATCCGTTTATTGTTCCTACTGTACAGCAATCTTTAAAATAGGTTTCAATACTAAAACTGCTGATGCTTCTACTGGTTATCAGTTTTTAGCAAAACCTAGAGAAGTTATTTTACAACAGAAATGAATTCCTCTTGACGAATTTCATTTAAACGTTTTTTAACCATTGCCATGATCACTTCAGCATCTTCTGGATTTTCTAAATCATAATGATCGATGTCGATGACTAAAGTCGGACTTTTATCATAAGTCGCAAACCAATTATCATATTGGCTATGAAGATGAGTATAGTACTCTAAAAGGCCTTCGTTTTGGTCGATCTGTTCAAATGAACGTCCCCGTTTTTTTATGCGACTCAATACAGTTTCCAATGAGCCTCTTAAATAGATCAATAAGTCAGGAGATTTTTTCGGCATATTGTCCAATTCTTCCATCATGTTGTCCAGCAAATCTAAGTAAGTGTCCATTTCGGCGTCACTCATATTGCCTTCTTCATAATTGATTCGTGTGAATAAAGCATCTTCATAGATTGAGCGGTCTAAAACATTGTTTTTATGTCTAAAGGCGGCTTTGATGCTTCTGAAACGCGTATTTAAAAAGTAAATTTGTAAAGAAAATGCCCAACGTTTGGGGTCTTCATAAAATTTCTCTAAAATTCGGTTATCGTCTACACTTTCATAAAAAGCTTCAGATTCTAATGTATTTGCGATCAATTCAGTATAGGTGCTTTTTCCTGAACCGATCATTCCTGCTAAAACAATCACTGCATCTTGTTCCCCTTTCATATGTAACAATCGTCCTCCAATCAAGATCGTTAACTATCGCACAATAAAGCTCGCAGCTTCTTAAATGCATGGTTTAGTATAGCACATTTTTTTAGAAATTTTGGAAAAGAACTGAGAATAATTTTCAGTTTCGTTGACTAAAGCGACACCAAATGCAAGGCGACAATAGATAGGGGATTTGTTACCATTTTTTGACAAAACATAAAAGACCAGAAAGAACGAATTGGACTCTTCCTGGTCTAGTTAAAAATAAAAAAGCTGAATGTTTTTTAGTGTTGAGTAAGAGTATGTTTAGACTCTAGAAAAAAGTTGTTCTTGTGTTTTAGGTCCACACTTTCCATCGACTATCAGTCCCTGATCTTTTTGATACTGTTGAATGGCTTTAGTCGTTTGTTTTCCGAACTTTTTGTCTGGCACTCCAACAGTTTGATAACCCTTCCCAATGAGCATCGCTTGGACAGCATAGACATCCCAGCCTTCTGTACCTTGCTTGAGTACGCGTGAAGCTGCAGCGGTTTTTTTATCCCAAATACCATCTGGATATACTTTTACAGCGCGTTGAAAAAGTTGTAACACGGCTTTTTTTGTTTTGGGACCAAAACGGCCATCTGGCGAAACACCCACCGTGTATTGAATTTGAATGATCCATTCTTTTACTTCATCTGTTTGATCGGATGGTTGAAGGTATAGTTTTTGCCCAACATAGATCACTTCAGATGGTAAAGCGTTGATCTTTTTCAGTTCAGTAACTGTTAGATGATACCGCTTAGCGATTCCCCATAACGTATCGCCTTTCACTACTTTATGGGTTAGGGCAGTTGAAGGGATAATCGGTTTATTTTTCTTTTCGATGTCTTTGCGAAATTGAGCGATCGAGACGCCAAACTGTTTCAAGTAGCTGTCGGGATCAGAATGATTGGTGCCTCCAATATGCTGCGAGATCCAATGGTGTGTTTTGATGCCAGCATCCTGAACTGTACTTCCTGCATTCAAGGTCAATGGCAGTCCAGCTTCTTTAGCTAAATCTTGTAGCAGCTGAACATAAGCAGCATAATCCAATTTAAATTGTCTTTCCTGATTGGTACGAGCCAGTTCAACTTGGGCAAATGCATAAGGATTGGCTTTGCTGCCAGCGCCATATTGGATCTTTCCTGTTTTTGCTAATTGAATGACTCTTCCGCCGCCTCCAACCCAATGGCTAGTAAAAGCACCTCCTTGTTTTGCTTGCTGAGTCATATATCGTACTTCTTTCTCTAATGCGTCAGTTCCGGTATTTTTCGAATTCCCCGACTCATGAGCGATAATAAATACACCTTTTTTCAAAGATTTTTGCGGAATATTCAGTAACTGTTTTTCAATTGTATAGGTCATCATAACATCTCCTTTATTATGATTTCATTTGAATTTCGGAATAGAAGGGCAGTAATTTATGTCTTATTTTTTTGCGACGTTCATAAATCGTTTTGCGGCTAACGCCATATTTTTTTGCTGCTTCAAGGGTGGATAAGCCTTCAAAGACCAAGTCAAGCAATAGTTGCTGCTCAACAGAAGTAAGGCAACCTAACATGTTTTGAAAAAGTTCATTTTCTTCAAAGAAAAAGAGATCTGTCGAAGAATAGCCATTCAAAAAAACGGGTTCTTCAGGCATAAAACATTCTCTTTCTTTTCGTTTTTGCGCTTTGCGCATATTGTCCATAAAGTGCCAATAAATCTTTTGATAAGCAAAACTGACGAAGCTGATGTGTAATCTGTTTGACTGCTCAATCGGATAAGGGTAGCATTCATACGCTTCTACTAACTTGAGATAACCTTGTTGAATAAAATCATCAAAATCGGGGTGAGCAGAAGAAAGATGGATTTTTTTACAAACTCCAAATACTATACCGCCGAATTGTTCGAAAAAAGCATCTTCTTCTGTAGGAAGTAATCTTCTTGTCACTGAGCTTTTTTTCATCATTTATTTTCCTTTGATTGTTGTTACAAGGCCTTGTACGCGATAAGCATAACGGATTGAACACCATAGATACAAAGGGATGATTGTCTTGGTAAAGAGTGGAGCGGAGCACTTTATTGCTTGATTTGATAAAAGCATTCTTGCCATGAACAAATAACCTTTTTTATAGGCTGGGTTTTTAATGAAAAATGAATAAAAAAATTGCCATTTTCTTATTTTTTTTAACGGAAATTGCAAAAAAAAGCATACTGATCAAAAAAGCGTTCAAGTAGCAGATTTCTCCTAAAGGCTAGAGCTGATCAAAATCGTGATCTTTTTATTTAGATAACCCTTATTTAAAAAGTATAAATAAAATCAAAAATGTTTTTCTTCTTATAGATAAAGAGGAGGATGACGGCTATTATTCCGTGGAATGTAAGTCTTTTCTTTTGCTTTCCTCAAATTATTTTTGATATGCTAAAGACAATTCAAAACCACTCTTTTCTTAAAATGATGAGACTTTATTAAGAAAAGAAAGTAGGAAAAAAATGGAGAGTGAATAGAATGCAAAGACGAGTGGAAGGAACCTATTTAACCCCTGAAGAAGTAATGCATGCTATCGAAAGACTGCTGCAAGAAGGCTATGTGGGCGAAGAAATCGTTGTGATCACCGATGATCAATCAGATTACCAATCTTTAGAAGACTTGACTTTGGTTGAAGTGGACGCCGTTGACCCGGATGCAGGCAAGTCGCTATGGGAAAAAACAAAAGAAACATTGAGTTTCGGCAACTACCATTCAGATGAAGCGTCTTCTCCGCTTGAAGAATATGGAGTAGATGGCGAGATGTCTGAACAATTTACAACAGCTCTTGAAAATGGTGAAATCGTTCTGCTTGTAGATAGCAATGCACCGGCTCACTTGGATAGTTTATCTACAGTTAATGAAGAAGTGTTAAATCACTCAGAAAAAGAAGAACCAGCAGAAACACCTACAAAAGAATCATTCGATGTAGTCACAGGTGATGAGGGCTACTTTGATCCATCGCAAGCTCAATCTTCAAGAGAAGATAAAGTTAGCAAAGGGGAAATCGATACGCATAAAGAAAGCAACGAAACGGATCAACTTCATGGTGCGATAGAGACCAATGATGGTGTAAAAGGCGATGTCCCTGAACATTCAGCATCTGTTCAAAAAAACGATGCTCAGAGTGATCAACAGTCAAATCAAAAAGACCCGGTCGAAGAAGCTAATCAATCAGATCAAAAAGATGTACAGTCTCACGAAGACGCATCCTCGTTGAAAGAAACGCCAGAATTGACAGGTGATGAGGATACAGTCAAAAAAGAACCAACTGGACATGCTTATCCAGACAACATCAATACAGGAGTAGTAGGCGGGTCAGATAAAAACCTTCCCAAAAAGTCTCCTGTAGAAGACGGCAAGCCAAATGAAGATGCGACTACTGATACAGCTCCGCCAGAAAGCGATGCATACTACAGTGACACTTATAAAGCTGCCGGCGGTAAGTCGATTGAAGACGACGAAAATAAATAACTTCTGTCCCCTTTTTAAGGTGCTTGTCGAAGGCTGAAAAGTCCTTAGGCAAGTGCCTTTTTCTATCTAACAGTACAATGGGAATGAATGGAAACGTTGTTGTACACAATAGGTTCTTCCTCTTTTAACGTTGGTAAATAAATTCCCTACAGTCGATGTGCTACTGGAATTTCTAGAGATAGGATTCTAACGAGTCTAGCATTAAAAAAATTGTTTTTTTACAGACCAACGTTAAATATTGTAGAACCACACAATAAAGGTTAAGGAAGGGCGGCAAAAACCAGACTTGTAGACGTTGATTTGGTCATTATTTTCTACAAATAAGGCGTCTTCTTTGTATCTCAAAGCCTTATTTGATAAGGTAAAAGTGGAAAAAGAGTAGACACAAAATAAAGAAAGGAAGATCGGTATGAGCAAGGAATTAGAATCACAAAAGCCAAAAAAAGATTATTTAATGAGTGATGAAAGCACAGATATTCCTCATGGTGAACAGACAGAAGATCCTCATTATAAACCAGCTGGTAAGCTCAAAGGAAAAAAAGCTATTGTGACGGGCGGAGATAGCGGAATCGGTAAAGCTGTCGCAATCGACTTTGCCAAAGAAGGAGCAGATGTTGCGATCGTTCATTTAGAAAATGATGAAGATGCACAGCGCACAAAAGACCGTTTGGAAGAAATCGGTGTACAAGCACTTGTATTTAAAGGTGATGTTGGTGATGAAGCCTTTGTTCAGCAAGTTGTCCAAGATTTGGTAAATGAATGGGGAACGATCGATGTTTTAGTCAATCATGTGGGAGAACAACATGTGCTTGAAAAAATTGAAGATATTCCTTCTGAACAGATCCACCGAACATTCCAGACAAATGTTTTCAGCATGTACTACTTCTTGAAAGCTGCGTTTCCACACTTGTCAGAAGGGGCTGCTATCATCAACACCTCTTCGATCACAGCATATAAAGGAAATCCGCTGTTCCTAGATTATTCTGCTTCAAATGGGGCTGTTGTTAGCTTTACACGTTCGCTTTCACAGCATCCGCAAATCATTGAAAAGAAAATCCGTGTCAACAGCGTAGCACCAGGACCAATTTGGACACCAATGATCCCTGCCACTTTTTCAGAAGAACAGCTTAAATCTTGGGGCAAGAGCGGTGCATTAGGAAGACCTGGAAAAGCATACGAACTGGCCGGAGCTTATGTTTACTTGGCAAGTTCAGATTCCAGTTATGTCACCGGACAGACGATCCATGTCAACGGGGGCGAGATCATCAACGGTTAGATTGAAAAAGACAAATAGGAAGGGATGCAGGTGCAAATGGAAAAAGTCATAGAAGGTTCTTATGCTACAGCAGACGAAGCCATTCGTGCTGTTGAAAGACTTGTAGACAGCGGTCGTTATCTTTCTGCGGATATCACAATCATTACAAGTAATGACAATCGCATGAAAATACTTGAACAGACAGCAGTGCAAGTAGACAAGGTCACTCCTGGAGCTGAAAAATCAGGGTGGGAAAAATTTAAAGACCTATTTACTTCTGATGAAGATGAAACAACCCTTGAACATTATGGCATTGAAAAACAGAAAGCTGAAAAATATGATCCAGAAATCAGAGAGGGGCATTATGTCATCATCTTGACTAAAAGCGGTCAAACACCGCGGTCAGACACAGAAACGTCAGCATACACTTCTGAAAAAGAAGCAAACGATGAAATGGATCAAACACCTGTTTCTGCCAATGATGGTGACAGCCGTTTGAATAACGCAGAAGTTGAACCGGTATACCATGATCAGAGTCGTTCAACTACGGACACTGATCTTAGCCGAGGTGAATATTCTGCTGATAAAGAAGCTGAAGAACAAGCTGATGACGGAGCTAAAACAACCTACACGACTAGAGACCCTCATGAAGCTTCCGACTACGAAAAAGATCAAAATAGCCGTTTAGCTGCGGGGCAAGAAACAACTGCTTATCATACTGAATATGCCAATCCAGATGCTAATGTAGGCAATGAAGATTTGTCTAACGATGACCAAAGAGAAGAACAAACCGTCACAGATCAAGGTCTCGATCGAAATACACCATTTGGCGATCGAAGAGAT
Source organism: Pisciglobus halotolerans (assembly GCF_900113675.1). GTDB lineage: Bacteria > Bacillota > Bacilli > Lactobacillales > Carnobacteriaceae > Pisciglobus > Pisciglobus halotolerans. The sequence continues at coordinate 33,887 of NZ_FOQE01000002.1, read as the reverse complement.
GATACAAGAGACATCGTAACGCCGCCGAGCGGATATTTAAATGAATTAAATCAGGCTAATCTAAGAGCAGATGATCTCCCTGGTGAGGGAACGACTCCTCTTGATGAAGAGATGCCTAGACATGGTTATGTGGATGAAAAAGACCAATCAATTCCGGCAGATCCAGAACTAAGAGCTGATTTTCCAGATAAGCCATTTGATAAAAAAGAAAATGAATAAGGTTTAGATCAGATAAGAAAAGGCGCACAAAGATTGTCTTGATTGAAAAGACAGTTTTGTGCGTTTTTTGCTGCAATGACGCTTGCTGCTCGAAAGTGAAGTGGTTCTTCGCATCTTTTTTCATAGCTATCAGTAGCCCTATACGTCTCCTGAAAATTCTAGCAATAGGATCATAAGGGATCTAGCATTAAAAAAAGGATTTTTTAATGACAACGTTACATATTGCAGAACCTAGAAGTTAAGGTGTGCTTAATAAAGGTGCGCTGCACGTTCTTTTTAAAACAACAGTAGCCAGTTGTCTCTTTAAAAGAAGCAAAAGATAAGTTAAAATAGAGGGGAACAAGATTTCCCTTTTAGAGTTTTGGCTAAAAGGCAATCAAAATGAGTAGACGTAAAATGATGGAAGATGAGTCATGAAGAAAGGAGCATACGATTTGGAAGCAAAACCAGAATCAAGTCAGCAGTCTGTACCGAAAATAACCAAAATCGAAACTCAAAAGCGTAAAGGACGTTATAATGTTTACTTGGATGGAGAGTATGCATTTCCAGTAGGCGAAGGCGTTTTGATTCGTCATGCTTTATATAAAGGAATGGAAATTTCAAAAGAGTTGCAGCAGCAGTTGGAGACAGAAGATGTGTACAGCAAAGCTTACAGCCGGGCTCTTGATTATTTGAGCCATCAATTACGATCTGAAAAAGAGATACGTGACGACTTGCGGAAGCATGAATTTCCTTTCGAAGCAGTTGAAAAAGTTTTGGCTCAATTAAAAGAAATGAATTACGTTGATGACTTGATGTATGCAGAAAGCTACACAAGAACAGCGGCTAATTTGAGCGGAAAAGGACCTTACGCCATTCGTCAAGAGTTAAAAAAACGGGGTGTAAAAGAAACGGATATTGAGCAGGCCCTTCTGGAGTATCCGATCGAGCAGCGGATAGAAAATGGGATTCAGCTAGCTGAAAAAGCCATTCGGCGTGCTAAAAATCAATCCTCTCGAGAAACAGAAAATAAAGTACGCCAACATTTAGCTCAAAAAGGTTTTAATGGAGATGAAATCACGGAAGTCATGCATCAACTTGCGATCGAAAAAGATGAAGATGAAGAATATGAAGCATTAAAAATCCAAGGTGAAAAAATCTGGCGTAAACAAGCCAAGTTAGTTGGACGAGCAAAAATACAGAAAGTCAAAAGTGCCTTATATCAAAAAGGCTTTCCTGGAGACTTGATCAACCGATTTATAAATGATAAAGAAATGGATGAAGAAGTTTGACAAACAAAGATAAAAAAATGGAAGTCCTAGAACTTTTCGGAGTTGAAATGTGGCCGCAAGAAAAAATCGAAGCGTTTAGAGCTGCGCTTTTAAGTTGGTATGATATCGAAAAAAGAGATCTGCCATGGCGAGAGAATCATGATCCTTATCGCATATGGGTATCAGAAATCATGTTGCAACAGACACGCGTTGAAACAGTGATCCCTTATTTCTTACGTTTTATGGAACTTTTTCCAACAATAGCAGATTTAGCAGCCGCTGATGAAGATATGCTGTTAAAAGCATGGGAAGGTTTGGGTTATTATTCTCGTGTGCGCAATCTGCAAAAAGCCGCTATTCAAATAATGGAGGATTACGGTGGCGAAATGCCCAAAGATCCTGCTGAAATCAGAACGTTAAAAGGAATCGGGCCTTATACAGCAGGCGCGATTGCTAGTATGGCCTTTCAGCTGCCTGAACCAGCTGTTGATGGCAACATTATGCGTATTTTGAGTCGACTGTTTGAAATTGATGCAGATATTGCTAAACCTGGAAATCGTAAAGTATTTGAAGCTGTACTGCGAGAGATCATCGACCCTTATCGGCCCGGTGACTTCAATCAAGCTTTGATGGATTTAGGTTCTAGCATTTGTACGCCTAAAAATTATCATCCTGAAAATAGTCCAGTAAAAGCTTTTAATCAATCATATATAAATGAAACATGGGAAAAATATCCTGTGAAAAGCAAAAAAAAGAAAGCTCAGCCGGTTTTTTATGCTGGAGTACTGTTGCGTAATGAAAAAGGCGAGTTTCTTTTAGAAAAGCGCCCTGAAAAAGGCTTGTTAGCCAATATGTGGACTTTCCCATTGATAGAACGTCCAGATTTTGAGCAGCAATTATTTTCAAATGGCAAGCTGAAGGGTACCGTTCCTGCTGCTATAACAGACAATATTGTATCTGAACTAGACAAAAAATTAACAGCAAATTACCATATTTCTCTTGTTTTAATGAAACGGCCACTTGCTGAAGCAACGCATATTTTTACTCATTTGAAATGGACGATAGCCGTTTATTTTGGGCGCGTTGAAAAAGAAAATAGCAGTGAACTCCCAGCTTCTTGTAAATGGGTAGCGCCAGAAGACTTTCAACACTACGTTTTCCCAGGTCCGCAAATCAAAATGTGGGAGGCTTACCAGAAGAAATTTAAACACAAATCCAGCAGCTTTTGAATAAAGACATGATCTCTCCATTTAAGGTGACTGTTGTGTTCAGTTTCGCTTTTTAACTTTCTTATGCTATAATAATGAATGATATGAGTGTTTTTAATGCTCTGATTGTTTTGCCATATTCTAGTTAGAATATAGAAAAGAAAGTTGGGTTAACGATGTCGCATCCAAAAGAAGGAGAATACATCACAATCCAAAGTTATAAGCATGATGGTAGCCTGCATCGTACATGGCGGGATACAATGGTTCTAAAGACAAGCAATCAATCGTTGATTGGTTGTAATGATCATACTCTAGTAACGGAATCGGACGGCAGAAGATGGGTAACAAGAGAGCCAGCCTTAGTTTACTTTCATAAGAAGTACTGGTTCAATGTGATTGCCATGATTCGCGATAATGGGGTATCGTACTACTGTAACCTTGGTTCACCAGCATTGATTGATGAAGAAGGGTTAAAGTACATTGATTATGATTTAGACATCAAAGTATTTCCAGATGGTGAAAAACGGCTGTTAGATGTTGATGAGTACGAAGACCATAGTAAAAAATGGGATTATCCGGATGATATCGATCATATCTTGAAAGAAAATGTCAAAATATTAGTGGACTGGATCAATCATGAGAAAGGTCCTTTTTCACAAGCCTATGTCGACATTTGGTATAAGAGATATCGTCAGTTGTCTCATAAGTAATGGCCTTTTGCTGGATGTGATGGTAACCGCTCGAAGAAATCGGTTCTTCAGCAAATAGTGTCGATCAAGAACAGCAAGTGCAAAAGCCTTGCCGCTAAAATCGACATCAAAAAATAAAACTGATCATTAGATAGCATCAGTTTCGCAAAAACAGCTCTAAATCAAAAAAGTGATTTAAGAGCTGTTTTTCTATGCTATAATAACAAGGAGAATTAAAAAAGGAGTGATCATATTGTCAAAAAAAAGTGGAATTGGCGTTATTTTTCTTCTGCTGTTGTCTCTAGGCGTTATTTTTTTAGGCTATCGTCATGCAGCTAACCAAAAAGAAGAAATGATGGCGCAAGCAAATGGTGCGCAACAAGATAAAAAAGAAGAAACAGCCAAAGAAAAGAACCTCAATACGGATGCTTTTGAAGAAAAACGCGATCAATTATCGATCGTCGATTACATAACTTACCTGCAACAACAGAAAGATGAAACAACGATCAGTTTTTATGGACAGTTAGCAGACGAAGAGAAATGGCCAGAAGAGGTCAAAGATTTTCTAGAAGAGCAAACTGGAAAAGAAGTAAACGCTAATCGATTGACAAAAGAAAAAACTGATACTTACCAATTAGCAGTGTCAGAGGATGATAAAGACCTAACAGAAACAAAGACCGATGTTGTCTTTTACCTATTACCATCAATCGGTGATAAGAAAAGAGATATCAGTTTAGATGATTCATCTTCTTATATCGAACGCAGTATCAAAAAAATCCAAAAAGCCTTGCCGGAATCGCTTATTGTTGCAGTAACGCCTCATCCAGACAGCAGTGAACTGGGTAACCGAAACTCCAGAACATTAGACTACACTGCATATATGGAACGCGGAATAAAAGCAGCTGAAGAGATGGAACTGCCAATATTTGACTTGCATAAAGATTTTCAAGAACAGCTAGACGATGACAAAACAGAACTTGGAAATTACTTAACGAGTGATGGCGATATTTTGAATAGCAAAGGAACAGCATTACAAGTACAGCTGTTTCAAGCATTTTTATCAGAACCCATTGATACCACAAGCGGCATTTAAACAAGATAAAGCAGGAGTTGGAAGTTCCAGCTCCTGCTTTATCTTGTCCAGAAAGATGTTGTAAACCATCTTTCTTTTATTGTTCCATGTTTTTAATATTGTCTATTTCTTGATCTTTAGACCAGTCGTATTTGCGGTAACTAGAAACAACTCGGTTTAAAAGAATCAGATTTTCTTCATAAACTAAAATGTCAGACATGATATGAATAACAGAGTTGCTGTCTCCATAATCATCTTGCAGATAAGCATCGAGTCTTGCTTCATTAAAAAAAGTTGTCATGAATTCTTTGCGCAAATCTGCTTTATAAGCTATAAAATTTACATCTTCAGGATTCACACGTCCATTAAATTTTAAAATGATCTGCTCATGAGCTGTCAGCAATACTTCTACGCGTTCACGGATCAATATACGCAAGTCGTCAGAAAAATGATTGAAGACATTTTCTGAAGCTTGCAAGGTAGAAGCTAAACGATAAGCCATCTTGGTGGTTTGGATCAGTTGGCGGTAAATCACCAGACGCCGTGATCGAATCACTTTATCTTTTTGCTTTAAAAAAGGAGTGCCTTCTTCTTTCATAAAAGTAAAATAATTTTCAACCCGTACGATTTCAGAGTGAATCCAGTTCAAGTCTTTTTTCAAGAGATCGAACTGAGTATTTTTCCGTACACTTGCACGCAGCCATTTCATGATCTCTGAAGTAACAAAGTCAAGCAAATGATACAATTTCTCTTCATACTTAGGCGGGAACACGAGTTGATTCACCAGAAAAGCGATAATGACCCCAATAAAAGTAGCTGTTACGCGAAGAATGGCAGCAGGTATAAAAGCATCTGCGTCAGCAAACATAATGACGATAGTAGTAACTACGGCATTACCGATAACAGAATCTAATTTCAGCTGATGCAAAATCGCGATTAAAATGGTACAAGCAAATCCTACAACAAAAAAATGATTGCCGAGCAATAAAGTAAAAACAGTCGCCACGATACCACCGATCGTATTCCCGATGATTCTATTCTTCATTTGGATATAACTGCGTTTAGTAGAAGGCTGTAAAGCCATGATGGCTGAAATACCAGCAAGGACACTGCCATCTGGTATGTGTAGCAATGGTGGTATGATCAAAGCTAGCGCGATTGCGATTCCTGATTTTATCGTTCGAGCACCAATTTTCATCTAAATATGTCCCTTCAAGTTTTATCTTCTGTTCATGTACATTTATTATAAAACGGCAAGAGGATTATAGCAAAAGATATCTGCAAATAAGCCGTCTAAGAAATCCTCCAGCACCACATATTGTTTGCTTTTTTCGGAAAAATGCTCGTTTGGTATTTGATTTAGCTGAGTGTATTCTATGATGCAACCACTTCACGAGTGTTCAAAATAGCAATTAGCGAAAATTATGATTAGAATGGCTTTAGGAGCAGAAACTACAAGACTGGATGGACTTTATCAAGACGTACCAAGCAATGACATGACTAAAAGCATCATTTGAATCCGCAAAAAATAGTGATGAATCAATAAAGAAAAAAGTCTACCTGCTCCACACATTCTAGAGCATCATTTTAAAATGATGAAGCAAGCAGAAAACTTTACTTTGCTTTGCTTATAAAAAGGGAGGAAATAGGATGGATTATCGGGTATCGGGTGAACAGATGAAAGCAATCGATCGCTATACGATTCAGAAAATTGGGATTCCTTCTTTAGTGCTGATGGAACGTGCAGCATTGAGTGTGGCTCAAGTGGTAGAAGAATGTTTGGGAAAAGATCAAGGGAAAGTCGCCATCATTTGCGGAACAGGCAACAACGGAGCAGATGGCGTCGCAGCAGGGAGAATTTTACACTTGCATCACCTTGATGTAACCATCTATTATGTTGGAAGTTTATCTAAGGCAACTGATGAGATGAAACAACAGCTGCGTATTGGGAAAAAAATCGGTTTGAATATCCAATTTAATGCCAAGCCAGATCTTACAGCTTATCCAATTGTGGTAGATGCTTTAATAGGCGTAGGTTTGTCAAAAGAAGTAAAAGATCCTTATTTACAATGGATCTCAGCTATCGATTCCGAAAAACATGAAATTATCGCTGTTGATGTCCCTTCTGGATTGTCCGCAACATCCGGAGAAGTTCTCGGAAAAGCAGTGAAAGCTGATTATACCGTTACCTTTGGATTGATGAAAATGGGGCTAGAAAAAGGAGACGCCAAACAATATACAGGAAAAGTCAAAGTGATGGACATTGGCTATCCTGATTTTGTGGTCGATCAAGTGATTCAAAGTAAGATGTAAAAATAAAAGCTTAAACACTTTAAAAAAAAGCTTTATTAAAAAAGAGAGAAAAAAGGCAACTATTTGCGTTGGTATCCATACCTTCTTTAAAATAATTTTTTTTGATTTTTATTAAAGAAAACGCTTGCTTTTACTCTCTTTTTTTATTATCCTACTTTATAGAAACGTTTCTATAAAACGGTTACATGAAAAACATTATTTTTTTGCCTTTTATAGAAACGTTTCGATTACACTATTAGGAGGGTTTTCGATGAGAAAGTGGAATAAGAAAGCTTTAGTAGGAACAGTGGGATTGTTGACAGCTGGGTTTTTAGCTGCATGCGGTAGCGGAAATTCAAGTGAAGAAGCCAATTCTGATACAGGTTCCAACTCTAGCAAGGAAGTTTCTTTCTGGTTCATGGGAGATGGAAATGAGCAAGTTCAACCTATTTTAGATTCATTTACAGAAGAAACAGGGATTAAAGTGAATGTCCAAAGTATTCCTTGGTCGGCTGCACATGACCGCCTGTTAACAGCTGTTGCGTCCGGTGAAGGACCTGATGTAGTCCAAATGGGAACAACTTGGATGTCTGAGTTTTCTGACGCAGGCGCTTTAATGGACATTACCGATTATATCAATTCAGAAGATGAATTGAATCGGGACAACTTCTTTGAAGGAAATGTCGGCACCAATGAATTTGATGGAAAATACTACGGTGTTCCTTGGTATACAGAAACGCGTGCTCTTTATTATCGTTCCGATCTATTAGAAGATATTGGTTATTCAGAAGCACCTAAAACTTGGGATGAGTTGAAAGATGCAGCCTTGAAACTGTCTAAACGCGGAGACAATATGTACGGGTTTAATGTAGACGGCTCGGATCAAACGTTTGGGTTTATGTTTGCACGCCAAAATGGTTCCAAACTGCTTGATAAAGAAGGAAATCCGCTTTTCAATCAAAAACCTTTTGTAGAATCAGCTGAATACTTAAATAGTATGATCCAAAATGGGTCTGCACCTGCTCAAGATCTAGGAATCGATATCTCTCAATCATTTGGCGGAGAAGGGATCGTCCCAATGTTTATTAGTGGTCCATGGATGATAACGGCAATTAATGAAAATGCTTCTGATATTGATGGAAAATGGGCAACAGCTGTTTTACCTGCTGGTCCTGAAAATAATCTTTCTAATACAGGAGGTGCTAACTTATCCGTATGGAATGGTACAGATAATACGAAAAATGCAATTGAACTCATTAAATTTATGTCAAAACCTGAAAACCAGCTGACTTTCCTTGATACTTCCAGTTCGCTCCCAGCAGTTAAAAGTGCATGGGAAGACGAAAAGTTGCAAGGTGATAAAATTGCACCATTTGGTGAACAATTAGAAAGCTCTGAACATATGCCGCTTATGCCAAAATGGGAAGAAGTAGCACAGAAATATCTAGATTATTGGGAACAAATCACTGTAGGAGGAGCAGACATTCAAGATACGCTAGATGCTTTCAACAAAGATGCCGCATCTATTTTGAAAAAATAACGCTTCTTAGATGTTAGTGAAAGACAGAAAAGTGAACAAAGGTTTTGGGTTCATTTTTCTGTCTTTTTAGTTTTGGAAGATATTAGGAAGGATGAATAACATGAAAAGTAAAAAAGCTCCTTATTTTTTTATTGCGCCGGCTTTGATTCTACTGTTCTTTTTTTCTATATTACCCATTTTTATTGCTCTTATCATTAGTTTTACAGACATGAGCTTAGCGGGCCTAGCAGATTACTCACGGATTAACTTTATGGGGGTCGAAAACTACACGAATATATTAAGCGACCCATCATTTCGGCAGTCCATTTTGAATACCATTTATTATGTGATCATCGGTGTGCCATTAGTTGTTGCACTTTCAATGGGAATTGCTATTTTGATCAATATGGGGAAAGGGAAATTCTTTTCTTTCATGCGTTTGATTTTCTATTCTCCTTCAATCACTAACATCGTAGCCATTGCAATTGTCTGGTCTTTTCTCTTTAATCCAAGTGACAGTATCGGATTATTTAACCGATTGCTTCATACTATCGGCTTAGGGCCGATTGCTTGGCTGCAAGACCCAAGAATAGCTAAGCTATCTTTGATCATTTTGGCTGTCTGGCGTGGCATAGGAATCAATATGCTGATTTTTTCAGCTGCTTTAACGAATATACCAAAAACAATGTATGAAGCCGCAGAATTAGACGGTGCGACTCAACTGCAGCAAATTCGTTATATTACCATACCGCAATTGAAATTTTCTACATTCTTTGTGATCGTTACGACGCTGATCGGATGGCTACAATTTTTCGAAGAACCTTTTGTTATGACAGAAGGCGGACCATTGAACAGCACGTTGAGTGTATCTCTATTTATTTACCGAAATGGATTTCAGTTGAATAATTTTGGCTATGCTGCTGCTGGTTCACTCATTCTCTTTGTTGTCATCATCATTGCTACACTATTTCAAATGAAGATCCAACGAAAAGAAGAAGAAAATACAATTTAATGAAAGAAAGGAGAAAGAAAAATGGTATCTATTAATCGTAAAACAAAAATTATTATTGGCATCATCTTAGGGATCTGGGGCGCATTTACGATTATTCCGTTTATCTGGATGATTCTATCTGCTTTTAAAACTAATCCTGAGATTGTGGCCATCCAGCCTAAAATTCTGCCAAATGAATGGACATTGGATAATTTTAGAGAACTATTCCAACGATTGAACTTCGGCGTCTATTTGAAAAATACTATTATCATTACCTTAATGAGTTTCGTTGGACTACTCATAAACGCTGCAGCAGGTTTTGGTTTTGCTCACTATGATTTTAAAGGGAAAAATGTGCTGTTTATTTTAGTATTAGCGACCATGATGATTCCAGGTCAAGTGACCATGATTCCAGTTTACTTAATGTTGAATGCTGTAGGGCTGACAAATACATACCTTGGCATCGTATTGCCTGGTTTAACAGGTGCTTTCGGTATCTTCCTCTTTCGACAATTTTTTTCGAATATCAGTGAAGAATTTTTTGAAGCTGCTCGTCTTGATGGAGCTGGGGAATTCTACATCTTTTTCCGTGTTGCACTTCCACTGTCGAGACCTATTTTGGCCGTTCAGGGAATTTTGGCTTTTATCGGGGGATGGAACTCATTTTTATGGCCTTTGATTATTGCCAACGATCAAAAATTCTACACACTCTCTGTAGGACTGCAGTTATTGCAAGGGCAACATGGAGCCAATTATGCCTTGCAAATGGCAGGGGCTGCCTTTATGGTCGTTCCGATTCTCATTATCTTTTTGATTTTCCAAAAATACATTTTAAGCGGCTTTAATATTTCAGGCGGAAAGTAAGAATTAAGCTTAGTAAGCAATAGGAGGTTCTTCAATTGAAAAAAGAAGCATTAAAAGCATTATTTGATCAAATGACCATCGAAGAAAAAATAGGGCAAACGGTTCAATTAGCCGCGCCTTTTTTTGAAGAAAATGAACAAGAGATAACCGGTCCACTGAACGATATGGGCATAACAAAAGAAAGCTTATGGCAAGCAGGATCGGCATTAGGAATATCTGGAGCAGAAAAAACAAGAAAAGTGCAGCAAGATTACTTGCAGCACAGTCGGCTAGGAATCCCGATGTTATTGATGGCCGATGTCATCCATGGCTTTCGAACGATCTTTCCGATTCCTTTAGGATTAGGCGCTACTTGGAATCCAGAACTGATTAAAGAAAGTGCAGCAATAGCGGCTAAAGAAGCAGCCGTTTCTGGATTGCATGTGACTTTTTCACCGATGGTCGATCTGGTTCGCGATGCGCGATGGGGAAGGGTGTTAGAGTCAACGGGAGAAGACAAGTATTTGAATCAGCAATATGCCCGGGCTTTTGTAGAGGGCTATCAGGGAAAAGATCTAAAAGAAGATTTCTCAAAAGTAGCAGCTTGCATTAAGCACTTTGCCGGTTATGGCGCACCTATCGCTGGCAGAGATTACAATACAGTTGAAATGACTGAGCGGACTTTACGTGAGCAGTACTTGCCTGCCTATAAAGAGGGCATTGATGCTGGAGCAAAATTAGTTATGACGTCTTTCAACACGATTGATGGTATACCAGCAACAGGGAACCAGAAATTGATGCGTAATCTTCTCCGCGAAGAAATGGGATTTGACGGTATCTTGATTTCTGATTGGGGCGCGATCGGCGAATTGGTTCCACATGGTGTAGCAGAAGACTTGCGAGAAGCGGCTAAACTTGCGATGAAAGCAGGAGTGGATATTGAAATGATGTCGCCAGCCTATGGAAAAGAACTGCAGCAGGTGATGGAAGAGGATCAGCAGTATGCGCAATTGCTTGACGAAGCAGTATGGCGCATTTTAGTATTGAAAAACGACTTAGGACTTTTTGAAGACCCCTATCGAGGAGCGGATGAAGCAGCTGAACAAGCAGAGATTTTTAATGGAAAAAATCGAGAAAAAGCTAGAGAAATTGCTGAAAAAGCGATGGTATTACTTGAAAATGATGGAACATTACCATTGAAAAAGGAACAAAAAATCTTGATAGTAGGACCAAAAAAAGACAGCCGCGATCTGCTAGGAGCGTGGTCCTGGCAAGGACAGCAGGAAGAAACCACAACGCTTATGGAAGCTATGTCGGAAAAGATACGGAATGAAAATATCCTTTCGATAGAAGATGAAACCGATCTTTACAATGGGCTAAACAGCTTTCATATTGCTCAAATTCATGAAGCAGATGTAATCTTAGTTGTCTTAGGAGAAAGCTCTGAAATGAGCGGTGAAGCAGCAAGCCGTTCAAATATTCGTCTCCCAGAAAACCAATTGGCTTTGCTAAGAGAACTGAAGAAGCTGAATAAAAAAATCGTTGTGACGGTGTTTAATGGACGGCCATTAGATTTAACTGAAGTCAGCAATTCAGCAAATGCGATGATAGAAGCTTGGTTCCCTGGAACAGAAGGTGCAGCGGCTTTAGTCAATACTTTATACGGCGAAGCTAATCCTTCTGGAAAACTGAGTATGTCTTTCCCTCGAAATGTTGGACAAGTTCCGATTTTTTATAATCAAGATAGCACCGGCAGACCTTTAAAAGAGGATGCGATGAGTGAAAAATATTTTTCAAGATATTTAGATGTTGAAAATACACCGCTTTATCCTTTCGGGCATGGACTAAGCTATACAACTTTTAATTTTTCAAAGCTCTTTCTTTCAGATAATAGACTGACAAAAGAGGACACCTTAACAGTGACGGTAGAAGTAACGAATAGTGGAGAGAGAAAAGGTGTAGAAACTGTTCAGCTTTATATACGAGATAAAGTTGCACGAGTCGTTCGGCCGGTAAAAGAATTGATTGGTTTTAAACAAGTGACACTAGAACCGCAAGAAACACAAGCCGTAACTTTTACCATCAATGAACATCAACTAGCCTACACACATACCGATTATTCAGTTTCCAGTGATGCAGGGGAATTTGAAGTCATGATCGGACCAAACAGCAGCGAACTGCAAGCTGCTTCGTTTTCATTGGAAAAATAGAACTGGATACAAAGATTAGATAAATCTTTATTCGTAAAATTTAGTACATGTATCTTTTAAGGAGTGGCAGGATGCAAAAAATAAAAAACAATAGAGAATCATTGATTCCTTTATCAGCAAACGGATTGACCTTTACTTTTATGCAAACAGGTGACTTATTTGAAATTTCTAAAGAAGGCATGATGCTGAATCAAGTAAACGGAAATCCAATCGATGGTTCAATGAATAACGTATACTTGCGTTTATATACAAAAAACGGCAAGATCATTTATCATCCAATGGTAGGAATCCATTCAGGCAGTGCTTTTTTTGTTGGGGAAAAGCAGGCAAAGTGGGCAGGAACTTTTGAAGGAGTAGATTATACCGTCTTTTTTGCTTTGTCAGAGCAAAACAGCTGGTTTTGGAAAGTTGAACTTTCAGGTCAAGGACGAGAAGTGGATGTTATTTATGGTCAAGATATCGGCTTAGCAGAAAAAGGTACTATACAATCAAATGAAGCCTATGTTGCACAGTATGTTGATCATAATGTCTTTGAAGATGATAGGAGAGGTTTTGTGGTCTGTTCAAGACAAAATCAACCGCAAGGAGAAAAATTCCCTTATCTCCAACAAGGTTCTTTAACAAAAGCAGTTGGTTTTTCAACAGATGGCTTTCAATTTTTCAAACCCTCTTATAAAACTAAAAATGAACCCGAAGTGTTGACAAAAGCTCAGTTGGCGAATGAGATCTACCAATATGAATTCGACTATACCGCCTTACAATCCGAAAAGACGGTATTGGAGGGCACAAAGGAAGTCCTCTTTTACAGCTTTTATAAAGAGTCGCATCCTGAAGAAATTATATCATTAGAATTTCAGAAGACGATTCTTCAATCTTGGAAAGAAATAAAAGAAGAAGAGAAGATGCGTCCGGTCCAAGCCTATCAAATAAAAGAAACGATCGGCGAACCGCTTGCCGGAAAAAGCTTAACAGAAGAAAAAATCAACCAGCTTTACCCAAAACGCTTGCAGGAAGAGTATAGTGAAGATAAGCTGCTATCGTTCTTTACGCCAGCATATGAACATGTTGTATTAAAGGAAAAAGAAGAACAGCTGGAACGGCCTCATGGGCAAATACTATTTACTGGACATCACTTAACAGTAAATGAAAATGTGATGAGTACAACTTCTTGGATGTACGGGATCTTCAATGCACAATTGGTGCTAGGCAATACAAACATGAATAAATGGCTCACAAATGCACGTAACCCATTAAACATTCAAAAAGTCTCGGGGCAGCGGATTTATGTAGCGTTGAACGGTCATTATCGCTTGCTGACAATGCCTTCGCTTTTTGAAATAGGCTTTAATTTTGCCAAATGGGTTTATGAAACAGACGAGGACACCTTTACTGTCATCAACTATACTTCCTCTGACCAAGCAGCGGTACACTTAATTGTTGAAGCACTGAGTAAGAAAAAATATCGCTTCTTTGTTACAAATCAGGTCGTGCTGAATAACGAAGAATATCAGACTGCCATACAGGTCAAACAAGATGGAAATATGTTAGCTTTTTCAGCAGATAAAACTGCTTCTGTCGCTTTTCATTATCCAGCATTGGTGTATCACTTGAAAATAAAGGGAACTTCAATGGCATTGACCGATGAAACTGCTTTTATTAAGGGAATCGATCCTGGAAGTGCTTCAATGGCTGTTTTAGCACTAGATGAGACAGATCGTTTTGAGTTGATTATCCAAGGAAGCTTGAATGGGGAATCTTTTCAGGAAAAAGAAGAAACACTAAAAACAGAAAAAGCAGCTTTTAAACAGTTTTTTGAAGAGACCATGAATCATTTTAACCTATCCCTGCCTAACAGATCAGACGCATTTCTTGAAAAGCTGAATATCATCACTTGGTGGTATACTCAAAATATGTTCGTGCATTATCTCGTCCCGCATGGTCTTGAACAATATGGAGGTGCGGCTTGGGGAACAAGAGATGTATCTCAGGGACCGGCGGAATATTTCATGGCGATGCAGGAATTTTCAAGTGTCCGTGCTATCCTTAAAACCTTATATAGCCACCAGCATATTGAAAATGGAAATTGGCCGCAATGGTTTATGTTTGATAAATACAGTGCCATGCAGGCTGATGAAAGTCATGGCGACATTATTGTCTGGCCTTTGAAACTTTTGGGCGATTATTTGACTGCGACAAATGACAACAGTCTATTAGAAGAGAAAGTACCCTATATGAAAGGCATGACAGGTGAGTTTACGAAAGAAAAATATACACTGTTTGATCACGTTGAAAAAGAAATTGCTTATATTCAAGCACACTTTTTACCTGGGACTTTTCTTTCGAGTTATGGAGACGGGGATTGGGACGATACCTTGCAGCCAAATGATGCTGCGCTTAAGAAAAGGATGGCTAGCAGTTGGACGATTGAACTGACATATCAGACTCTCAAACAATTTGAAAAAGGAATTGCCGTAAGTTATCCCAAGGTAGCGCATGAGGCGCAGCAGTTAGCAGAAGCAATCAAAAAAGATTATCAAAAGTATATTCTTACTGATGAGGTTGTTCCCGGTTTTATCCGTATGGAAGGAAAAGACAAAGTTGAGAAGGTCATCCATCCTGAAGATCAAGTAACAGGTATTCAATATCGACTTTTGCCAATGATCAGAGGAATGATTAGCGAGTTATTTACAGAACAGCAAACTGAGCAGCATTATCAGCTGATCAAGAAGGAACTGCAATTCCCTGATGGAGTACGCCTGATGAATAGACCGGCGGCTTATCATGGAGGAGTAAGCAGAAACTTCAAGCGAGCAGAGCAGTCTGCAAATTTTGGCCGTGAAATCGGACTTCAATACGTTCATGCACATATCCGCTTTTTAGAAGCAATGGCTAAAATCGGCAAAGCGGATGAAATTTGGAAAGGTCTCGAAGTGATTAATCCAATCAATATCCAGACAGCTGTTCCGACAGCCATGCGACGACAAAGTAATGCCTACTTCAGCAGCTCGGACGGTGCATTTAAGACACGTTATGCTGCTCAGGAAAACTTTGATCGGCTCAAAACACAGGAAGTTCCAGTTAAAGGCGGCTGGCGGATCTATTCAAGTGGTCCAGGGATTTATTTAAGCCAGTTGATTATGAATGTATTGGGAATAAAAATAGATAAAGAAGAGCTGTTCATTGATCCTGTATTAAGCAAAGAAGCAGATGGCATATGTTTTGATTTTTCGTACGGTGACTATCCTATTCAATATGTTTATCATGTTTCGAATGAGGTCCGAAATGAAGTTCAGATAAATGGACAATTAGTAAAAGGTAAACGCCAAAATCATCCTTATCGTCAAGGAGGTCTCTTACTAAAAAAAGAAGATGTCTTACAGGTTCTAAATGAAAAACAAAATATTATGCATATTTTTTTCAAAGAAAACAAATAAAAAATGAAATCGAATGAGTGAAATGCTCATGATAAAACGATTCATGATAGAATGGCAGTATAAAAAAATATGTAGGTGAAGATATGGTTGGAATAAAAGATATTGCTAAAAAAGCAGGTGTTTCTATTTCTACTGTTTCCTATGCATTAAACGGAAGTTCAAAAGTCACAACAGAAACAAGAGATCGTATTGTTGCTATTGCGAATGAATTGAATTACATTCCGAACATGGCGGGTAGAAACTTAAGAAGAAATAAGACGAATATCATCGGTGTATATATTTCCAGTTATAGCGGGACTTTTTACGGTGATCTATTGGATGGTATCATGCAAAAAGCCAAACAAAATGGGTATGAAATGGTAGCTTGTTCTGGAGATCGCTCCCATCTATTTCTGCCTCAACGCATGATCGACGGTGCAATCGTTCTTGATCCAGCTTTTCCTGATAAAGAGATCTTGCAATACGCAAAGCGGGGAAATAAAATCGTTGTATTGGATCGTAAAATAGAACATAAAAATATCTGCCATGTTCTCTTGGATAATAAAAAAGGATCTGAACAAGCGATACAAGCTTTAAAAGAAACAAAGGTTAAAAAAGTGTATATTCTTTCAGGACCAAAGGAAACATTTGACAGTAATGAAAGGTTATCTGCGGCTTTACAGACCTTAAAAAAATTGGCATTAAATGTTCGGATTATCCAAGGTGATTTTACAAAAGATTCTGGGAAAAGAGCAGCTAGAAGAATCGAACTGGATTGGAAAGAGCCAATCGGTATTTTTTCTTTAAACGATGAGATGGCCATTGGCTTGTATGATTATTTTCAGCAGTCTGCTTTAGTCATAGGAAAAGATGTGTTTGTTGCTGGTTTTGATGATATTTTGATCAGCAAATATATTACACCCGCGCTAGCCACGGTTTCTTATTCAAAGACAGAATGGGGGTCAATCAGTGCAGAAAAACTGTTTCAACTCATCCATAACGAAGAAACAAGAAACACGTTGATCGAAACAGAATTTATTTGGAGGGAATCTTTAGGAGAATCTAAAAATAAACTTTGATTATCAGCATTTATAAGAAAGTATATTCACGTAATAAATCATAAAAGAACGTTGAACATCAAAAAAATCAGTAGTTAGTATAAAAAAATGATTAATCATTTGGAAAAGCTGCCGGAGCGTTTATCAAAACTAAACTAACACAAAAAGATGAGACAATATAAAACACCTTCGAAATGGTATAATGAATCAACTACTATCTCGGAGGTGTTTTTGCGTGGGCAAAGACGTATATTCAAGTGAAGTAAAATGGGCGGTTGTCAAAGACAAACTCAGTGGCGAATTAACGAATTAGGAGATCATGGAAAAATACGGTATAAAAAATGTGTCACAGATTAAAACATGGATGAAGTGGTATCGAACGAATCAAATCCATCGCTTTGACCAACCAATCGGGAAACAGTATTCCTATGGGCTTGGACCGGATTCGAAAAATGAAGAAGAAAAGAAAATAGGCAGTTGGAACATCTACAGATGGAGAACGAGATTCTAAAAAAGTATTTAGAAATGAGAGAGGAGTTGAAAAAGAAGTAGTTCTTCGATTAGTGGAAAAGTTCCGAAGAAAGTATACCGTCACGGCAATTTTGGCTGCCTTGGAAATCGCTCGGTCTACGTACTACCGATGGACGAAAGAGCCAAAAAAGGTCTTATCGGAAGCGGAGTTAGCTATTACGGAACTTTGTCAGAAAAACAAATACCGTTACGGCCATCGTAAGATTCCGAAGCTCTTGAAACGGAAACATAAATTAAACTGCACCGGAATACCGTCCAACGAATGATGCAAAGACTGAACCTGCAATGCCGGGTGAAACCAAAACGTAAATGGAAATCTCAAGGAAAATCCGTGATTATTGCGCCCAATTTATTGGAGAGAAACTTTACTGCTTCTAGACCAAACGAAAAATGGGTGACTGACATTACGTATACTCAATACGGTCCGGAAACGCTGTATCTTTCGACCATTATAGATCTATATAACAATGAAATCGTCGCATATAGGCTGTATAGTCACCAACAGACACCATTGGTGATAGACACTTTGAAAGCAGCCTTGGAAGCAAGAGGGTACCCCAAAGGAGTCATGGTTCATTCAGATCAAGGATCGGTTTATACTTCCTATGCTTTTCAAGGTTTAGTGAAGGAGAGAGATTTAGTAGCCAGTATGTCCAGAAGAGGAAATTGTTGGGACAATGCAGTTATTGAGTCGTTTCATTCCAATATTAAATCAGAGGAGTTCCAGTACACGAAGTACCATTCATTGTCTTCACAAGAGGTTGTCGCTCGTGTAAATGATTATATGTATCATTATAATAACGAACGAATTCAAGAAAAATTAGACTACTACTCCCCTTTGGAATTTAGAGGAATAGCAGTCTAAGAAGGTGTTTTATTAGTGTCTCAAATCAGTATGTCAGTCAAAACCGGCAGCTTTTTATTTAGCTTTTTTCTTAAATGAAATGGAATTCTTATTTAATAACCATTACATATTGCTTTACTTATCAAAAGAAGTTAAAATATGCTTATTGAATATATAAAATCATTTGATAATCATTGATCATTTGATAAAAGATTCTCATTGAGAAGACTTTAAGGAGACGTTAAAATTGGCTCAAAATAGACTCTTAATCCAATCGATCGGAAAGTTGAAAAATAATGGCATCCGAATCACTCCTCAACGATATGCGATACTACAGTATTTAATTGAAAATGATACACATCCAACAGCGGATACGATTTATCAAGCTTTGTCTGAACGATTTCCTAATATGAGCGTGGCTACTGTTTATAATAATCTGCGTTTGTTCACAAAAATAGGATTTGTAAAAGAAATGAAGTATGGAGATGCTTCTAGTCGATTTGATTTCGCTACGACAGAACATTATCACGCCATTTGTGAACGTTGCGGAAAAATCGAAGACGTGTATTATCCAGGATTAGAAGATGTAGAATCCGTCACTGAAGATCTGACCGGGTTTAAAGTTCACACGCATCGTTTAGAGATTTATGGTATCTGCATGGAATGTCAATCTCAAGAGCAAACGAATTAAACAAAAGATTTAAACAAAAATGTACAGCAAAGGAGAGTATTTTCTTTGCTGTGCTTTTTTGATGCTACAAATGAAATAGTCACAAAATGATTGAAAAGCTTCATTTCAACAGAAAATCAAGTGGTATAGGTCAATGTAACAGTCGCTTAAAAAGCCTTTCTATCATTAAGCTATTCTTAAAACAGCTTGTTTTTTTCGATAAAAGCCGCCATAATGGAGGCAAGAGCTACATAAAATAGCTTTGAAAGAGAGGAAAGCGGATGACGACTTTAAATGATGTTGCGAAGCGGGCTAATGTTTCGAAAATGACTGTTTCAAGAGCAATCAATCATCCTGAACAAGTAACCGACGAATTAAAAGAATTGGTCTTTGCGGCCATGAAGGAATTAAACTATCGGCCTAACACAGCTGCTAAAGCTTTAGTCAACAATCGAACACTTGTGATCAAATTGTTTATTCTGGAAGAAATGGATGTTACGGAACCTTACTATATGAATTTGCTGACAGGCATCGCGCAAGGTTTGGATAAAGAACAGTATTCTCTTCAGCTGGTCACGAAAAACAATTTTGATCTCGGGCTTTGCGATGGCTATATTATGACCGGTGTTCGTCAAGAAGATTACGCTTGGATCAATGGAGCAAATAAGCCAGTGGTATTATTTGGCGAAAATGATCGCGGCTATGACTTTATTGATACGAATAATAAAAAAGGTGTTTCGATTGCAACAGCATATGCCGTTGAGCTAGGTTATGAACATTTCGTATTCGTTGGAATTGATGTCAATGAAACATTCGAACGTTCTAGAGAAGCAGGTTTTCTTGAAATTGTTCAGCATCATCAAAAAGACGCACGCATCATTCGATTTGAGAATCGGTCACGTTATAGCGCTGCTTATGTTGAAGAGAATTGGGAACAGATTGAACACAATACCGTTTTTATCTGCAGTTCAGATCGATTAGCGATTGGCGTGGAAAGAGCCATCCAAAAAATGAATGGATCCATCCCGAAAGATTTTGGTATTATCGGCCATGATGGGATATTTTTGGATCAAATCGCTTTTCCAAGATTAACTACGATCAGACAGCCGGTCGTTGAAATGGGAGAAGCTTGTGCTAAAATGATTTTGAAAAAAATCAAAGAAAAAGGGAAATCACAAGGAAAACAATTTTTTGATTCAAAGCTGATCCCAAGAGAAACAACTCGAAAACCGTCTAAGGAAAAAACATCAAGCCTTGCACTAGCTGCAGAAGATGCTGAATAAAAGCTGTATAAAAAATCGTAACAGGATAAAAATAGAGATTTTTGAAAGCGATAATAAAAAACTGTTCGATCATTTTATCCCTAACATTAGATTTTAAAGATTGAAGTGTTCACTATACCATGGTTTTATCCATACAAAAAAAGACAGACGTTGAATTGTTGCTCAGCGTCTGTCTTTTTTTGGTTCTTCTTCTAACATTGGTAAAGAAATTTCTTCCCGATTTAGCATTAAAAAAATGATTTTTTTCTGACCAATGTTAAATATTGTAGAGTCTCTTTTTTTAATAGAGATCATTAAGCGTTTAAAGGCTGTTGACCTTGGGCATAGAAAACACGGCGGTCTTCTTCAGGTACCATGCTGCCGCCTGTTGCCCAAGCAATATGAGTAGCCCGATCCATTTTATCTTCTAAATGATTTTCTGTGATATATCGGCGTCCTTCTTTCGTTGAGAAAAGACGAGCCGGTCCTGGTAATCCAGCCAATGCTGCAGGTTCGAGAAAGATGTGTTCTGTGTCTGCTATCGTTGTCAATAAACGATAAGTTTCTTCATCTTGGACCGTATAGCCTCCGCTGAAAAAGTTCTCCATAACTTTGGAAACAAAACCTGAAGTTCGAGGTACTGCCAATCCATCTGCACAAGTCACACCGTCGATCATAAAATCTTTAATAGAGACGGCATCGTGTTGATCTGTCAGCAAGCCAATCAACATGCTTGGCATATGAGTAGGTTCAGCGAAGAAGCAATGGACATGATCCCCGTAAACCTGTTTTAAGCCAAAAGAAACACCGCCAGGACTTCCACCGATTCCACATGGCAGATAGACGAAAAGCGGATGGTCTGCATCGACTAAAATTTGTTTGTCAGCCAATTGTTTTTTCAACCGATTGCCTGCTACAGTGTAGCCTAAGAAAAGGTCAACGGAATGTTCATCATCGACGAAATAGGACATCGGGTCTCTGTCTGATTCCTTGCGACCTTCTTCGACTGCTTTTGTAAAATCAGATTCGTGCTCGATCACAGTAACTCCTCTGGTCCGCAAAAAGTCTTTTTTCCATTTTTTAGCTTCAACTGACATATGGACAGTCACATCAAAGCCAAGTTTTGCACCCATCGTTCCGACGCTGATGCCTAGGTTTCCAGTCGTTCCGACAGCGATTTTATAATGAGAGAAAAAGTTTTTAAAAGTTTCGCTAGCAAAAATAGCATAATCTTCATCGATGCTTTTTAGCAGTCCATGCTCGAGAGCTAACGTTTCTGCATGTTTCAGGACTTCATAAATGGCACCGCGCGCTTTGATCGTACCGGCGATTGGCAAAGTATCATCTCGTTTTAAGTAAAAATCGCCTTGAACCGAAGTGTGATAAGCAGATGTCACAACCTTTTTCATTTCAGAAATTGGCGAAATGCCAGACTCAATGATTCCGTCAGCTTCTGCTGTTTCTGGAAATGCGATTTGAATATAAGAAGCAAAACGTTCTAAACGTTGTTCAGCATCATCTACGTCAGCTTTGGACAACGTTGTTTGTTTTGATGCTTCAACAAAGGGTCCTTTTTTCGGATTGTTCCAGAAAATCTCCTCTGTATGAATGATCTGATCCAATTCAGGATATTGATCGACCCATTCACTTAAAGACTTTCCAGCAATCACTCGCTCAAACATATCTATTTCTCCTTTTATATCGTTATTAAGCTTTCATCATTTAAATCATTCATTTTCTTATCAATAACCACTTGTTACTGTTTATTCGATATGTTCACTTAGTCAGTAAGCAAGCAAAGGAAAAAACAGTTTCAACGTTAATTAAATTGATACTAAAATTTCTAGATAAGGATAACATATTCTTCCGTGAAATACGATAAAAAAGGGGGAATAATGAAAGAATCATGTGAGAAAAAAGAAAACAAGAAAAGAGGAAAAAATCGAGTGTTAGAGCGGTAAAAGACAAACTTTGGACAGAATCGAATCTTCTGTTACCGCTAACATCAAATTACAAGTTGTAAGTGCTTTTTTGTTTGGGTAACCTATTAGGAGAGGAAACATTGAAACATCACTAGGAGGAAAGAACATATGACAGATAAATGGTGGAATCAGGGCGTAATCTACCAAGTGTACCCAAGTAGTTTTCAAGATACAAATGGAGATGGTGTTGGAGATTTGCGAGGAGTGACCAAACGCCTGGATCATATTCAAGCACTCGGAGCAACGATCATTTGGCTAAACCCAATCTTCGCGTCCCCTAAAGTAGACAACGGATATGATATATCAGATTACTATCAAATCGATCCAGTTTTTGGTACGATGGCTGATGTTGAAGAGTTGATCGAAGAAACGCATAAAAGAGGGTTGAAAGTTATTTTTGATCTTGTTTTAAACCACACTTCTGATCAGCATCCATGGTTCCAGGAAGCGATCAAAGGTAAAGACAATCCTTACCGAGACTATTACATTTGGGAAGATCAGAGTCCGGAAGGGCATCTGCCGAATAACTGGGCATCCTTTTTTGGCGGCAGTGTATGGGAGAAGGAGCCTTATGGTGATCAATACTATTTTCACTTATTTGCCAAAGAAATGCCGGACTTAAATTGGAAGAATCCTCAAGTTATGGAAGAAATGACAAAGATCAGTCACTTCTGGCTTGAAAAAGGAATAGACGGTTTCCGTCTGGATGCCTTTATTCATTTGGCAAAAGAAGAAGGGTTCCCTGATGTTGAAGCAGCGGAGGGTGAAGTCGCTTTGGCAGAGGAATTTTATTCTAACTTAGAGAATGTGACTGACTACATCAATGGTCTTGGGCAAAAACTACGGGAAGATTATCCGGATATCTTCATTGTCGGTGAAGCAGCTTCAGCAGATATCGAGCTGGCTAAAAAATATACGGATCCAGAAAATGGCGGCTGTGATGCCGTGATCACGTTCCGTTTCTTTACAATGGATGAAACACTGAAAGATCCGCGATTGCCGCTGGAGTTTCAATCTTCTAAGTTAGATATCAAAGCGTTCAAAGAAACGATGAAAGAATGGCAAGAAAACTTAGCAGATATTGGCGGACCAACATTGTATTGGAATAACCATGATATGCCAAGAATGGTTTCTCGCTTTGGAGATGAGAAAAAATATCGCAGCAATAGCAGTAAGATGTTGGCTACGTTGATGTATTTGCAAAAAGGGATGCCGATTCTTTTAAATGGGGAAGAGATCGGGATGAAAAATCTTCAGTCAGACAGTCTGGATGCTTTTACGTTAACAAATGAGCGTCAGTACATTGAACGTGCATTAAACTTTGGCTATGCCGATTCCTTTTTGCTGCAAGAGCTGAGTTCTAATACAAAAAGTGCGAGCCGAGGCGTGATGCAATGGGACGATTCCCCATTTGCAGGCTTTTCAACAGTCGAACCATGGAGCGGTGTCAATGAAGAAGCAAATTATACCGTCGCCACACAAGAATCAGATGAAGATAGCATTTTTTCGTATTATAAACTCCTTTTAAGGTATAAAAAAACACCCTTGTTTACCAAAGGCGACTTTAAGCTTCTTGAAACCAATGACAACTTATACTGTTATGAACGAACACTAGGAAACTTGACGGCGTTAGTCTGTTGCAGTTTCAGCAGTGAGGAAGAAACTTTCTGGGAAACAAAACTCAACAAATGGGATTATCAGTTGTTGCTGAATAATAATAACAACATGATCGAAGGAGACATGATCCGCTTATCTCCTTATGGGGCCGTTGTTTTAGTGTTCCATACAGAAGAAGCAGAAGACATATCTGAAAAATAAGAAGAGTTGCTGTTTTTGATAATGCAACGGTCTTAACAGTAGAATGGACAAGTAAACATGTAAAAAAGATAGAAAGAAATGAGGATTAAGAATGGATTCATCAGCACTATACCATCGACCTGATAGCGAATATGCTTATCTATACGAAACAGGACACTTTCACATTCGTTTGCGCACAAAAGCAGGCGAGATCAAAAGTGTAAAATTAATCAGCGGAGACAATTACGCTTATAATCGGGAAGAATGGATCGAAGAAGAAAAAAATATGAAGTTGTTATACCGGACGAATGTGCACGACTATTGGATGATCGATACGTACGCTCCGCATAGTCGTTTGGCTTATGCTTTTCATGTAACGGATCATTCAGGGATCGAGATCTTGTATACAGACAGAGGCGTTTATCCGTTTGAAGACCGCTATATGAACAATATCAACAGTTTCTTTCGTATGCCTTACTTCCACAGTATCGATCAGATCAAAACGCCTGAATGGGTCAAAGAAACCGTTTGGTATCAGATCTTTCCAGAACGATTCGCAAACGGCGATCGTTCAAATGATCCTGAACATACATTAGAATGGGGCAGCAAACAAAACCCGGAAAGAGATGATTTTTATGGGGGAGATCTGCAAGGTGTGATCGACCATTTGGACTACTTGATGGATCTTGGGATTAACGGTATTTATTTTTGCCCAATCTTTAAAGCACCTTCAAACCACAAGTATGATACAGTCGATTACTTCGAGATCGATCCGCACTTTGGGGATAAACAATTATTCAAGACTTTAGTTGAAGAAGCACATCAAAGAGGGATCCGTGTCATGCTGGACGCAGTGTTCAACCATATGGGGATGACTTCTTATCAATGGAAAGATGTGTTAGACAAACAGGAAGCCTCTCAATATAAAGACTGGTTCCACATCAAAGAGTTCCCTGTTCGATCATTAGAAGGTTTGTCTGCTGATGAGCTGGAAAATGTCGGACCGTTGAATTATGACACCTTTGCTTTTACTGGGCATATGCCTAAGTTGAACACTGCAAATCCTGACGTTCAACAATACTTGCTGCAAATCGCTTCCTATTGGGTACGTGAATTCGATATTGATGCTTGGCGCTTGGATGTTGCGAATGAAGTTGACCATCATTTCTGGAGATTGATGAATGCAGAAATGAGTAAACTAAAAGATGATTTTTATATGTTAGGCGAGATTTGGCATTCTTCACAAAGCTGGCTGCAAGGCGGCGAGTTTAATGCGGTCATGAACTATGCCTTTACGGAACAAATCGAAGGCTTCTTTATTAATAAATTTAGTTCCGCAAGTGGAATGGTTTCTGGTTTAAATAAACAATTGATGCTTTATCGTCAACAAACCAATGAAGTCATGTTCAATACACTAGACTCTCATGACACTCCGCGACTATTGACAAAAGCAAACGGAAACAAATATGTAGCCAAAGCTGAATTGACTTTTATGTTTACACAAATGGGTGCGCCGTGTATTTTTTACGGCACCGAAGTGGGATTAGAAGGATATGATGATCCAGATTGCCGTAAATGCATGATCTGGGATGAAGAAAAACAAGATCATGATATGATGACATTTACGAGAGAACTGATCCATTTCCGTAAAAAGCATCAGAAGCTGCTGAGCTATGGTGAACTGCTTTGGGATGATATTCATGAAGAGGAAAGAGTGATCGGCTTCAGACGGAAAGATAGTGAACAAACCTTGTATTGTTACTTCAATCAAGGAGATGAAAATTTGAAGTTGCATTATCATCGAGAAATCGAACCTGTATTCAGCCATTTGACTTCTGTAAGCGGGTATGCGGCTAAGCTGAAACCCAATGGCTTTTTGTTGTTCACGCTAGGAGATGAAGAGGAAGAAGATGAAATCTTAGCTGCTTTTTAAAATGAATAGCTAAACAGAAACCCGACAAACAGATGCCTCTTAACCAAAAATGGCAGCTGCTTGTCGGGTTAAATGTTACTCAGAAAGAAAAGGGTTTCAAAAAGTTGGATTCTTGTTACCGGTAACAGGAAGAAAACGATTGCAAAAAGAATGACCGTAAGTAATAATATGGTTGTAAACAAATAACATACATACTTTAAGGGGGAAATAAAATGATGAAAAAGTGGAAAAAAACAGCTTTAGGACTCGTTTCTACCAGCGCATTATTTTTGGCTGCATGCGGAGGCGGAAATACCGGTGATCAAAATGCTGACAAGGACACAAACGGTTCAGGAGAAACAGCAAACAACTTTGATGGAGAAACGCTAAAAGTTTCAATTGATCCAATGTATGCTGACTATATCAATGACTTAGCACCTAAATTTGAAAAAGAAACAGGTGCAACGATCGAACTGGAAGAACGAGATATGTTCGAGACATTAGAGGCACTGCCTCTTGATGGACCTGCTGGACTTTCACCAGACGTAATGTTGTCCCCATATGATCGAATCGGCGGTCTAGGTATGCAGGGCCATCTTGCTGAATATACGTTGCCAGATGATGGGCGATACGATGAAATCGATCAGCAGCAAGTGATGATCAATGATAAAATTTATGGTGCTCCTTTCGTTATTGAATCAATGGTCTTGTATTACAATGAAGATTTGATCGATAAAGCTCCTGCTACTTTTGATGAATTGGAAGCCTTAACAAAAGATGAACAATTTGCTTTTGGAAGTGAAAAAGATAAGAGTGTTGCCTTCTTAGCGAACTGGGTCGATTTCTACAACTCTTATGGATTGTTGAATGGATTTGGCGGATATGTATTTGGTGAAAAGGGCACAGATCCATCTGATGTTGGTTTAAACACACCGGATGCAGTTAAAGGTATTGAATATGCTACCCACTGGTTCAAAGACATTTGGCCAAAAGGAATGTTAGATGCTACAAGTGCTGGCAACTTTATCGATGATCAGTTTACTACTGGTAAAGCTGGCGCAGTCATCAATGGCCCATGGGCAGCTTCTAACTATGCTAAATCTGATATCAATGTTGCTGTTTCAACAGTACCAACATTGCCAAATGGCGAAGAATACCAACCGTTTGCAGGTGGTAAAGGTTGGGTCGTCAGCGAATACGCCCAAAACGTTGACCTCGGAAAAGCCTTCTTAGATTTTGTTACGAATGAAGATAACATGCAAGTTTTATACAATGATTTCACTAACGAAGTCCCAGCAAACCAAATGGTCAGAAAATCAATTATCGATGCTGATGAAGATGATTTAGCGATGGCTGTTATCAATCAATACAACGTTTCAAGCCCAATGCCTAATATTCCTGAAATGGCCGAAGTATGGGTAGGTGCTGAAACAATGATGTTCGATGCTGGTTCAGGCAATAAATCTCCAAAAGATTCTGCTGATGATTCAGTAAAAGTCATCAAAGACAACATCGATCAAAAATATTAATCATAGACGAACATTCAAAGGAATCGGCGGAGATGAGAAAGTGGTCTCTGCCGGATTTTTTTAAATAGAAGTAAAGAAAGTTGGTCATCTATCTTGCGCCGACTTGCTCATTAAAAAAAGGAGTTGAATCGCTATGGCGACTACGACAAATAAACAAAAAAAAGTAACATTTTCAAAAGAACAGCAGGCGCATATGCAAAAAGCAACATGGCTCTCCCTTATTCCTGGATTAGGTCAGTTCTATAACAAACAAATCTTTAAAGGTGTTATTTTCTTAATTATCTTTGCTCTCTTTGTTTTTCAAATGTTATTCTCAGGTGTTCATGCTTTAAATGGACTCATTACACTCGGTTCTACCCCTCGAGAAGATCATTCTCTTTTCATTATGATCCAAGGAGCTATGCAGCTCTTACTCATCTTGATTTATGCCATTTTTCATCTTGTCAATATGGTCGATGCTAGAAAAGTAGCGAAACAATCTATTTTAAGTCCTGACACAGTCAGTCATACTCCAACACAACTGTTGAAGAACGTATGGAATAATGGATTTGCCTACTTACTGACAGTACCTGCTTATATCTTGATGATTTTCACGATTGTTTTTCCTGTATTGGTTACTATTTTTATAGCTTTTACCAACTATGACTTTTATCATATACCGCCTGCGACATTGATCGACTGGACAGGTTTTGAAACATTCAAAAGTATTTTCACATTGAGTACTTATCGTGATACATTTGGCGCTGTTTTTGGTTGGACGATAATTTGGACGCTGTCTGCTACAACTTTACAAATCGTCGTAGGGATTTTTTGTGCCATCATGATGCATCAACCGTTTGTCAAATTTAAGAGAATCTTTGGCGTCATTTTACTGCTTCCATGGGCTGTACCAGCTTTTATCACGATTTTATCTTTTTCAAATATTTTCAATGATAGTGCCGGTGCAATCAATACACAAGTGATTCCGCTCTTAAACCATTTACCTTTGGTTGATATTCCGATGATTTCATGGAAGACCGATCCATTTTGGACTAAAATTGCGATCATCAGTATTCAAGGTTGGCTAGGATTCCCATATATTTATGTCTTAACTTCAGGTATTCTGCAATCAATCCCAGATGACTGGTATGAAGCTTCAGTAATTGATGGAGCAAATGCCTTGCAAAAATTCCGTTACATTACTTTACCTCAAATCTTTGCAGTAGCTGCACCAGTTTTTGTGACACAATATACATTCAACTTCAATAACTTTTCAATGATTTACCTCTTTAATGGTGGAGGACCGGGAAGTGTAGGGTCCGGTGCAGGAGCGACTGATATTTTGATCTCATGGATCTACAAACTGACGACTGGAACTTCTCCGCAGTACAATATTGCTTCAGCAATCACTTTGATTATATCCGCGATCGTGATCTTTGTGTCTCTGCTCGTCTTTAAACAGACAAAAGCATTTGAAATGGAGGATTAATCTTATGAAAACAGCAAAGAAATATAAAACACAAAAAAATCAACGCTTCTGGACAAAATTTTGGACCTATCTATTTCTCTTGTTTATTAGTGCGGTTATTCTTTATCCCTTATTGATCACCGTAACTTCTGCTTTTAAAGCAGGAAACTTAATGGCTTTCCGACTGGAATTAAATGCAAACTGGACGCTGGACAGCTTCAAGCGACTCTTTACCGATACAATGTATGGCCAATGGTACTTGAATACTTTAGTTGTCGCGATCACATCAATGCTTGTGCAAGTTGCTGCGATCACTTTAGCGGGATATGCTTACAGCCGATACCGGTTTGCAGGACGCAAGCAAACGCTGAAATTTTTCTTGCTCGTTCAAATGGTTCCGACAACTGCTGCATTGACTGCCTTTTATGTCATGGCCTTATTGATCGGTGGATTAGACCAACACTGGTTCTTGATTTTGGTATATATCGGCGGCGGGATTCCAATGAATACATGGCTGATGAAAGGCTACTTTGATACTGTACCGCTAGACTTAGATGAATCAGCTCGATTAGACGGAGCAGGACATTTTCGTATTTTCTGGCAAATTATTTTGCCGCTCGTTCGTCCAATGATCGCAGTTCAAGCCTTATGGGCCTTTATGAATCCATTTGGAGAGTATATGTTAGCTCGATTCTTGCTACGTTCTCAAAAAAATTACACGGTAGCTATCGGATTACAAACTTTTATCAGCAATCCAAAAAATCAGCAAGTGACATTGTTTGCAGCAGGCGCTATTTTGATTGCTGTTCCGATTTGTATCTTATTCTTCTATCTGCAAAAGAGTTTTGTAACCGGATTGACAGCTGGCGGTACAAAAGGTTAATAAAGAGCTGCGAGTTCAAGATTTGAAAGAAAGTGTGATAAGATGAAATTAAATGCGTTTCCCTTAAATTATTTTAAACAGATATGGACACCATCCAAATTGTTTGCAGAACGACGTGAATTGAATGTTTTTCAATTGTTTTTGATCATTGTCTTTTTAACGAGCTTGATGATCGTCCCAGTCAGTATCCATTATGCAACACTTGATTCATTTCCGATGGAAGGAACATTTAAAGAAAGCTATCAGCTGGTTGATGATTCAGTTGTCCAAAAAATGGAACAAATGCAGATCACAGATGGTCAATTAGAAGGACCGGCTTTTGAGATTGAAAAAGCGGAAGGGATCGTCGGCGCTGGTTTATCAAGCGATGAAGTAGAGACAGCATTAAAAGCCGATAATGCATTGATTTTTCAACAAGATGCTTTTCTACTGAAAGAAGGATCAAAGTCAATCGCCACTGTGCCCTATACAAAAGACGTATCGTTTCATCAAGCAGCAACCGTTCAAGCTTTTAAAGCAGAGTTATCGCGCCAATGGCTGATTCAAAATCAAGCTTATTTAACAGGTGTCTTTTCGTTGCTGCTGTTTGCGGTGATATTGACGATCAATGTGTTGCTCGTTGCAGGTTCGGCCTTATTTCTCTACTTGACCAAACGTAGCCGTCAAACTTCTATCACCAGCTATAAAGAAAGTGTGAGTGTGATGGTCAGCTGTTTGTCATTGCCGACTTTCGCAGCTGCTATCATCGGTATCTTCCGTTTTGATATCATCACAATGATCAGCATTCAAACCATTGGAATGGTTCTGTTGCTGCTGTTGGTTTATTTTAAAACACAATTTAGAGATGCTGCTTTTAAGAAGGAAAGCATTTATACAGAAACTATTTAATCAGCATCAAGAAGGCACGTTTGATGAGTAGATAAAAGCCGAATATCATTAGAAAATGAAATAGACAAATGCTGAAGGATTTAGGAGTGAAGCAATCATGAAACGATTATTTGACATTGATCCATGGAAAATAAAAACAAAGCAGCTAGATAATGAAAACAAACGACTGCAAGAAAGTCTTACTTCTTTAGGAAATGGCTATATGGGAATGCGTGGTAATTTTGAAGAAAGTTATTCTGGAGATACGCATATTGGAACCTACTTAGCTGGCGTTTGGTATCCAGATAAGACGCGTGTCGGCTGGTGGAAAATCGGTTATCCGGAATACTTCGGTAAGGTCATCAACGCTACGCAATTGATTCCAGTTGATATTTATGTAGATGAACATAAAGTCGATCTTGCAGTAGATACAGTAAAAGACTTTTCTATCAATTTAGACATGAAGCAAGGCATCCTTTATCGTCAATTTGTCTGGTACCAAGGAGAAACTGAAATTCTTTTTCATTTTAAAAGATATGTCAGTATCGTCCGTAAAGAATTGGCGGTCATTGAAATTTCAGCTGAAGTTCTAACAGGTGAAGCTGAAATTCGCTTTGAGCCAAAACTAGATGGAGACGTAGAAAACGAAGATAGCAATTATGAAGAAAAGTTTTGGCTAGGGATCGATCAAGGTGTAGGTGAGAAAAGCTATCTCACAACAAAGACGGTTGATAACCCATTTGGTATTGAACAGTTTACGGTCACTACAATGATGCAAACGTTAAAAAGTGAAGGGTACCAAGAATATAAACAGGAAGGCCATCATTTGCTTGTTTCTGAATCATTTTCATACAATATGAAAGCTGGCGAAACAGCAAAGTTATCTAAACTTGTCAGTGTGATCACAAGTCGAGATATCGAACCGGCTAAGCAAAAAGAAACAGCAGCAGCTGTCTTAAACAGTGCAATAGAAGCAGGCGTTGAAAAAGTTGAGAAAGAACATATTGAAGCTTGGGCAGATCGTTGGCACAAAGCAGATGTCAAGATTGAAGGCGACGATGAAAGCCAACAAGGAATCCGATTTAATATTTTTCAGCTGTTCTCAACGTATTATGGTGAAGATTCACGCCTTAATATCGGGCCAAAAGGCTTTACAGGCGAAAAATATGGTGGTGCTACTTATTGGGATACAGAAGCATACATTTTACCGATGTATTTGTCTGTAGCTGACGAAGAAGTTGCACGTCAATTGATCGAATACCGTTATCAGCAATTGCCGGGTGCTTATCATAATGCAAAGCAACAAGGACTGAAAGGCGCCTTGTATCCCATGGTAACGTTTAATGGTATCGAATGCCATAATGAATGGGAGATCACGTTTGAAGAGATCCACCGTAATGGCACGATTGCGTATGCCATCTATAATTATACCAACTACACTGGTAATGATGAATATTTGCTGAACCAAGGAATTGATGTATTGATGGCCATTTCTCGTTTTTGGGCAGATCGTGTTCACTATTCAAAACGAAATGAAGCATATATGATTCACGGTGTCACTGGTCCAAATGAATATGAAAATAATATCAATAATAATTGGTACACTAATACAATGGCAACATGGACCCTTCGCTATACGCTTGAGACGTTAGAAAAACTATCTCCTGCTAAACAGGAAGAATTGAAAGTAACAGAAGATGAGAAGAAGGTATGGCAAGATATCGTCAATCAAATGTATTATCCATATGACGAAGAGTTGGGTGTTTTTGTTCAACATGATGGCTTTCTTGATAAAGATTTAAGAGATACATCTACTTTAGATCCTGAAGAAAGACCGATCAACCAACATTGGTCTTGGGACAAGATCTTGCGTTCACCGTTTATCAAACAAGCAGACGTATTGCAAGGCTTTTATTATTTAAATCATGAATTCAGTTTAGAAGAAAAGGAGCGTAACTTTGCATTTTACGAACCTATGACTGTGCATGAGTCTTCTTTATCCGCTTCGATCCATTCCGTTTTAGCAGCTGAATTAGGAAAACAAGAAAAAGCTTTTGAGATGTATGCACGTACAGCTCGATTGGATTTAGATAATTATAATAATGATACAGAAGATGGACTGCACATCACTTCGATGAGTGGCGGTTGGTTGGCAATCGTACAAGGTTTTGCTGGTATGCGAACAGCTTTTGATACGTTAAGCTTCAGACCGTTTTGTCCTCAAAACTGGCAGCAGTATACTTTTAAAGTCAAATACCGAGAAAGACTGCTGGACATCAATGTGACAAAAGAAGCTGTATCTATTACCCTTCAAGAAGGCGAATCACTTTCTTTACTCCTTTACGACGAAAAAATCCAATTAACAGATACTATCTCTCGTCCAATCCAAAAGCAAGAGAAGAACACCGCACTATAAAACACACTTGCCTTAAATTTCAAACAAGAGTGGATATTACTAGAAAGCTGTCAGCAAATGATGCCGACAGCTTTTTTCATGAAGAATAAGAGACGATATTTTTGTAGAAAGAATAATAAAAATGTTCAATAAAGTATTTTATATTTTGCAAAAAAGGGAAGTCGCAGTTACAACCAGTTTCTTAAGTTTAGTTTGTTCAAGAAGCTTTAGAGGTTTACACAATGAGAACATTAAAATGTCTTTCCATTTATTAGAAGCAATGGTTAAAGAACAAAGATAAATATGCATACAATAGAAATATCTTAGGAAAGTTATGCAGAACGATTGATCATTGTCTTAGGCTAGATGGAGATGCAACACTTAAAAGATAAAAGTCAAAATTATTGAGATTGTATATATATACGTTTTTAAAAAATCATGTTAAAAAATTCAATTAAACAGTTGACCAAACAAAAGAAACTTGATATAGTTTAATGTGTTAGCAGATAGGTATTGTAACTGTTTACAATTTCTATAAAGCTACTCGAAAACGTACGGTATACTTTGACCCTATGAATTGTTTTGTATGATATTTCAAAAGTCAGAGATGCTGTTTTTACTGCTTTATGGATAAACATTCATTTTTCTAAAAAAATGAATAAAAAGCTGTTGACAAAGTTTTGACATCTTGATAAACTAACGAAGTCGCAAATAAAGGCGGACAGATAAAGAATAAATTATCGATTTTGAAACCTTTATAATGAACGTAAAAAAAAACGTTGACAAGTTTTTCACTCTTGTGATACTATTTAGAAGTTGTCGCTGAGGCAACAATAAATGCAAGAAATTAGACCTTTGAAAACTAAACAAAGTAAGACGAACCAATGTGTAGGGCGTTTTGACAAGTGTCAAAACAAACAACATTAGTGAATATTTATTCGCTAGCAATTCAATTAATGAGCTACAAGCTTCATTAAAAACGTTGAGTGAGACTCAACACTTTT
>NZ_FOQE01000013.1 GCF_900113675.1 Pisciglobus halotolerans | reverse complement strand
TAAACACGTGAGCCAGCTTCTGCCGAATAGCATTCGTAATAAGAGCGGTCATAAGCCATTTGGCGGACTTTTCCACGTCTTAATTCGCGGGAGACGGTTGACTGATCTACTCCCAGTTCCAACGCCATTTTTGTCTGGCTCAGTTTTCCTTCTTTAGCCATTTCTTCGAGTCTCCCGCGTTGGATATCAGATAAGTGTTTAGCCTGTTTGCGTTTTATGTTAGAATGGTTATTAGTCATGTAGATACTCCTTACTTTGGTTTCGTCGCTTTAAAGTATACCGTATCTACATGGCTTTTTTATATTTTTTTCTTTATGCATTTCATTTTACAACTAACCATATCAAAAAAGATCGAAAAGATTCATGAAAAAGGATAGAAAACAAGTGCATAATCCAGTATAATCTAATTGTTTGAACAAAATTTGATAAGGGAGCTGGAAAGAATATGGGAAAATTGCAAGTGATGGAGCATCCTTTAATCCAACACAAGTTAACCATCATCAGAGATAAAAATACAGGAACGAAAGTCTTTAGAGAAGTTGTTAACGAAATAGCTCGCTTAATGGCATATGAAGTGTCTCGCGACATGCCGCTTCAAGACGTTGAGATCGAAACACCTCTAGTTCAATCTGTTCAAAAAGAACTTGCTGGGAAGAAAGTAGCCATCATTCCAATTTTAAGAGCAGGATTGGGCATGGTTGATGGTATGTTAGATTTGATTCCAGCTGCTAAAGTAGGACATGTCGGTATGTACCGAGACCATGATACATTAGAACCAGTAGAATATTTCGTAAAATTACCTTCTGATATCAATGAGCGTTTGCTGCTCGTTGTTGATCCGATGTTGGCTACAGGCGGCTCAGCCATCGCTGCAATCGATGCACTGAAAAAACGCGGCGCAACGTCCATTAAATTTGTCTGCCTAGTTGCAGCCCCAGAAGGCGTTAAAGCCTTAGAGGAAGCACACCCAGATGTTGATATCTTTACCGCTTCTTTAGACGAAAGACTTGATAGTAATGGATACATCTTACCAGGACTAGGCGATGCAGGCGATCGCCTATTCGGAACACTATAATCATTTATTCAAAAAAATGATCATACAACATAAATGATAGACGACTATAAAAGGAGCTGAGACAAAATCTCAACTCCTTTTTTTGAGGATACGGAGAAAGCCTGCAAGAGTCACAGCAAAAACAGGAAGTTGGTGAAGAGAGCAGCGGAGCGCGCATCAAAACAACTTATCTTTTTTGCAAAGACTCTGGCTTTTGCAGTTCAACTAAAAATAGGATGTGGAGCGAGGCCGATAGAGACGATGGGAAAATGAAAAAGTGCGACACAGAGCATCCCGCGCATGGGAGCATCTTTTGAATTTTACCCGAGACTCTGCCTCGCGCAACTTAACTAAAAAGAAAGGATACGGAGAAAGCCTGCAAGAGTCACAGCAAAAACAGATTTAACTCCTACAATACGCCATACGCCTATCAAAAAATAATGGCGTGCACAACTTATCAAAGAGCATACATTAGGGCACATAAGGACACATAAAAAAATAAGCGTTTATCTGTACAGCTGTTCGTGCATTTATTCGTTAATTCATGAAAAAAGCAAGTACATAGTTGCTTGAAATTGCTGTTATACTGGGAAATATATTAATGAATTCTTTCACTTTTCTTTGTATTTTTGATTTAGTGGTGGTAGAATATCATCTGCTAGGTTATATAAGAGAAAAGGAAAAATTTTGTGTCCTTCCTTTGCAGTGCTTTTATTTGACCCGCCGTAGTAAAAACGCTACATTTAATGTTGAAGAGAAAGAAGGTGAATAGTTTTGGAAAGCGAATCAAAGATCGTTGAGTTTCTGGGGCTGCACTTTAGTGTCACCAATATGATCGTTACTGCATCGGCATGCGTGATCGTTTTTCTAGTTGCTTTTATTTGTACAAGAAATATGAAATTAAAACCAACAGGAAAGCAAAACTTCATTGAATGGATCGCAGATTTTTCAGGCAATATCGTTTCTAGCGCCATGCCAGAAAGGGTTGGGAATCGTTTTAAGCTACTAGCTTTTACCCTCATCATGTTTATTTTTGTTTCCAACCAAATGGGTTTGGTATTTGTACTAAGCATTGATGATTATCAGTTCTGGAAGAGTCCGACAGCTGATCCAATTGTGACATTATCGCTAGCCTTTATGGTGATTTTACTGACCCATTACTTTGGTGTTCAGGAACAAGGCTTCAAAGATTATTTCTTGAATAGTTATATCCGGCCAGTACCGTTCTTATTTCCAGTAAAAGTATTGGAAGAATTTACAAATACTTTAACACTGGCGCTACGGTTATTCGGGAATATATATGCGGGTGAAATTCTATTAGGTTTGATTGCACAGCTCGCAAATAGTCATGGACTGTTCACATGGATAGTCGGCGTGCCTTTGGAAATTGTATGGCAAGCTTTCTCAGTCTTCATTGGAAGTATCCAAGCTTTTGTTTTCACAACGCTGACGATGGTTTACATTTCGCATAAAGTCGAAGGCGAAGAAAATGAAAAGAAAGAAGAAATAGCAAAAAATGTTGGTGTGGCCGAATAAAGCAAACTTTTGCCCATCAGATAGCAGTTTATTCAGCGGATGGTCTTTAGCAAAAGATCAGACGAAAAAAATTAAATCAAGTGATATTTATTTAGGAGGAATTTATAATGGGATTAATCGGAGCAGCAATTGCAGTAGCTGGCGCAGCAATCGGAGCAGCATTGGGATCAAGTCGAGTTATTTCTAAAACAATCGAATCTGTCGCACGCCAACCAGAAATGAAAGGCGATTTGCAAACAATGATGTACATCGGTGTCGGATTGATTGAAGCTATTCCTATCATGGCAGTCGTTATCGCATTTATCCTTGTATTCCAGTAAAATACTGTGAAGACTGTTTCATTTTAGCAAGATAGAGGATTCAAATCACAGTAATTAGATAGATTGGAATGGAAGGGGGATGCTGTATGATGAATCTAATGTTGTTAGGGGCTGTATCCTCGGCAGGTGATACGTTATTTGTTTTAATTTCTTTTTTGATTTTATTACTCTTGTTAAAGAAATTTGCTTGGCAGCCTCTGACGGCAGTCATGCAGGAACGCGCAAATCGTGTCGCTTCGGATATCGACAATGCTGAAGAAGCAAAAAAGAATGCCAATGCGTTGGTGGCTGAACAACAAAGCAGGTTAAAAGAAGCAAAAAATGAATCATCTCAAATCATTGATCAGGCGAGACAAGCCAGTTTGAAAATCGAAAAAGAGATGATGACGGAATCTAGAGCCGAAGTAGCAAGAATGAAAGAACAGGCAAAAGATGAAATAGAAGTCGAAAGACAAAAAACATTGGCAAACGCAAAAAACGAAATTAGTTTGCTTTCTGTTCAATTGGCAGAACAATTGATCAAAAAAGAACTTACAGATAAAGGACATGCTCAGTTGATCGATGATTTTATCGAAAGGTTGGGGGATTCAAATGAACTTAAATAGAACGATGAACGATGCACAAATCGCAAAAGTTTTCTTTCAAAGTTCACTTGAAAAGGACCAGCTGGCTGTTTCCTTCGATGAACTGATGGATGTTCGTCAGATTTTACAAAACACGCCTGATTTGCCGGCTTTTTTCAATAATAGAGCAATCGAAAAAGAAGACAAAGGAAAGGTACTTCAAGATGTAACAGACGGCTTTTCAAACTTAACCAAAGAGTTGATCCAAGAGGTCTACCAGTTACGTCTGATGGGTGACTTAGACAGTATCATCGATGAATTTGAAAAATTATATGATCAACACAATCAAACGATCGTGGCAAAGGTTACGACTGTTGTTCCTTTGAGCGATAAGCAAAAAGAACAACTTGAAGAAGTGTTTGCTGAAAAGATCCATGCAAAAAGAGTTATTTTTCAAGAAACAATCGATCCAGATATTATAGGAGGCGTCATCATCGAGACAGGAGATCAAGTTTACGATGGAAGCATCCGTTCAAATCTGGAAAATATCAAGAAAAAGATTGTTTTCTTGTAGCAAAAGAAATGAGTTAATGAGGTGATAGACAAATGGGCTTAAAAGCTGAAGAAATCAGTGAACGCATCAGAAAAGAAATCGCGTCCTATGAGAGTGAATTGACCGTAGATGAAGTCGGAACTGTTACTTATATCGGTGATGGAATTGCTCGTGCATTTGGTTTGCAGAACGCTTTGTCTGGCGAACTGGTTGAATTCTCGAACGGCGTGTTTGGAATGGTACAAAACTTAGAAGCAGATGATGTAGGAATCATTATTTTAGGGCCATTTACCGGCATTCGTGAAGGAGATCGTGTCAAAAGAACAGGACGTATTATGGAAGTGCCGGTAGGAGAAGAACTGATCGGGCGCGTTGTGAATCCGTTGGGACAGCCTGTAGATGGATTAGGCGAGATTTCTACGGCTAAAAAACGGCCTATCGAAACAGAAGCACCTGGTGTCATGGACCGTCAATCAGTTAAGGAACCTTTACAAACAGGGATCAAAGCTATCGATGCTTTGGTACCGATCGGAAAAGGACAACGGGAATTGATCATTGGGGACCGTAAAACAGGTAAAACAAGTTTGGCGATCGACGCTATCTTGAACCAAAAAGGAAAAGGTACGATTTGTATTTATGTGGCGATCGGACAAAAAGAATCGACAGTCAAAAGCCAAGTAGAAGCCTTAAAGAAATACGGGGCTGACAAATACACGATCGTGGTAACTGCAAGTGCTTCTCAACCAGCTCCTTTACTCTATATCGCGCCTTATTCAGGAGCAGCGATGGGTGAAGAATTTATGTATGCTGGTAAAGATGTTTTGATCGTATATGATGATTTAACAAAACAAGCAGCAGCTTATCGTGAACTCTCCTTACTGTTGCATCGTCCACCTGGTCGTGAAGCTTATCCAGGGGATGTCTTTTATTTGCACTCCCGTCTTTTAGAACGTGCAGCAAAACTCAGTGATAAGCTAGGCGCAGGATCAATGACGGCTATCCCGTACGTTGAAACACAGGCTGGAGATATCTCCGCATATATCCCAACCAACGTTATTTCCATTACTGATGGACAGATCTTCCTAGAAAGCGACTTATTCTATTCAGGCGTGCGTCCTGCTATTGCAGCTGGATTATCTGTATCTCGTGTTGGTGGATCTGCTCAAATCAAGGCAATGAAGAAAGTTTCCGGTACATTGCGGATCGATTTGGCAAGTTATCGTGAACTAGAAGCCTTTACGCAGTTCGGTTCTGACTTAGATGCGGCTACTCAAGCAAAATTGAATCGAGGACAACGAACAGTAGAAGTATTGAAACAAGATGTGCATGATCCAATCGATGTTGAAAAACAAGTCATGATCTTTTATGCACTGGTTCATGGTTATCTTGACAGCATTCCTGTCCAAGACTTAAAACAATATGAAAAAGATTTGTACATGTTCTTGGATAATCAGCATCCTGAAATTTTACAAGAGATTGCTGAAACGAAAGATTTACCGGCTGAAGATAAATTGCAAGATCTATTCAAAGAATTTAGCGATTCCTTTACAACAGTCGGAACAAAAAACAGTCAAGAAAACCAGTAAAAAGAAAATGATGAAAGTGGGGATAACATATGGCGGAATCCTTACAAGAAATCAATAAGAGGATTCAATCCACTAAAAAAACCAGTCATATTACAAAAGCGATGCAAATGGTTTCTGCTGCTAAGCTAGGAAAATCTGAAGAAGCTTCAAGAAGCTTTCAGATCTACGCCAATAAGATCAGAGAAATCGTTACTCACTTAGCCCAAACCCAATTAACGATGATCGAAGAAGGGAACATGATCGGGACGAATTCACCTTCCATGATTGATTTTCATGATATGTTAGTTGAACGCCCGGTCAATAAAACTGGGTATCTGATCATTAGCTCAGATACAGGATTAGCCGGATCATACAATAGTTCAGTTATCAAACAAACGATTGATATGATCTCCAGAGACCATCAATCACCAGATGAATATGTTTTCATGGCAATTGGGAGTACGGCAGCTGATTTTTTTAAGAATCGTGGAATGAATGTCGTTTATGAGCTGGAACATCTTAGTGATCAGCCCTCTTTTGATGAGATCCGTGCAATTGCAAAAACGCTAGTCGAAATGTTTAAAAATGGTGTGTTTGATGAATTGTACGTTTGCTACAATCATCATATCAACACGATCACATTTGAATATCGAGCAGACAAAATGCTGCCGATAACTGATTTAGATCCTTCTGAGTCGATCGAATATGAACAGGACTATATCTATGAACCGTCAAAAGAGGAAATATTGGATATTTTACTGCCGCAATATGCGGAAAGTCTGATTTATGGAGCTATTCTGGATGCAAAAGCTGCAGAACACGCAGCTCGAATGACAGCCATGAAGGGAGCGACAGACAACGCACAAAACCTAGTCGATGATCTGTCCGTTGCGTATAACCGTGCCCGTCAAGCTGCCATTACAGAAGAGATCACAGAGATCATTGGTGGATCACAAGGATTAAAATAGGTTAGCAAATGGGAGGAAATTGTATGAATACTGGTCATATCGTTCAAGTTATTGGACCTGTTGTTGACGTGGAATTCCCATTAGATGGAAAACTTCCTGAAATTAACGACGCACTGATCGTAGAAAAAGTAGAACACAAAGAAGATAACCAAGAACAAAATGAAACAAATGAGCAACTTGACCCTTCTCAAAGAGTTGTTTTAGAAGTTGCACTGGAATTAGGTAATGGAGTCCTACGGACCATTGCAATGGAATCAACAGATGGATTGCAAAGAGGAATGACCGTGCGACAAAAAGGCGAACCGATCACAGTACCGGTCGGCGAAGCAACGCTCGGCAGAATGTTTAACGTTCTGGGAGATACGATCGATATGAAAGAATCATTTAGTAGAGATGCAGAACGCAATCCTATCCATCGCGCAGCTCCTAGTTATGAAGAGTTGAGCAGCAGTCGTTCGATCCTTGAAACAGGAATTAAAGTCATCGACTTGCTTGCACCATACTTGCGCGGCGGAAAAATCGGACTATTTGGCGGTGCCGGTGTAGGGAAAACAGTTCTGATCCAAGAATTGATTCATAATATCGCTGAAGAACACGGCGGGATTTCCGTCTTTACAGGTGTTGGAGAGCGGACGCGTGAAGGGAACGACTTGTATTTTGAAATGCAAGATTCAGGCGTTATCAAGCGTACAGCAATGGTGTTCGGGCAAATGAACGAGCCGCCTGGTGCTCGGATGCGTGTAGCATTGACTGGTTTGACGATGGCAGAATACTTCCGTGATGAAGCTGGGCAAGACGTGCTGTTGTTTATCGATAACATTTATCGGTTCACGCAAGCAGGTTCTGAAGTTTCAGCTTTACTTGGACGGATGCCTTCAGCTGTTGGATATCAACCAACATTGGCAACAGAAATGGGGCAATTGCAAGAACGGATCACATCGACCAATAAAGGCTCGATCACATCTATTCAAGCCATTTATGTGCCGGCCGATGACTATACAGACCCAGCTCCAGCGACGACTTTTGCTCACTTAGATGCAACGACTAACTTGGAGCGTCGTCTGACAGAACAAGGGATCTACCCTGCTGTGGATCCATTGGCTTCATCATCTAGCGCGTTAGCACCTGATATTGTAGGGCAAGAACATTATGATGTTGCAATGGAAGTTCAGCATATCTTACAACGCTACCAAGAATTGCAAGATATCATTGCTATTCTTGGGATGGATGAACTATCCGATCAAGAAAAAATCGTTGTTGCTCGTGCAAGAAGAATCCAACTATTCTTATCACAAAACTTCAGTGTAGCAGAAGCCTTTACAGGAATACCAGGATCATACGTACCGGTTGAAGAAACGGTACGAGGATTCAAAGAAATCCTTGAAGGACGTCATGATGACCTGCCTGAAGATGCTTTCCGTAATGTGGGAACCATTGATGAAGTCGTTAAAAAAGCTGAAGGAATGAAATAGTTAATAGAAGAGAAGCTTCGATGAACGCGTATTTGTACTTACTGTAAGCTGAATGTTGCGAGAAAAAGCATCAACCAGCAGAAGCTTTTACAAAGCGTTTACGAGGTTTACTCTACTATTCTGAAGAACGTATGAAGCAAAGACAACAACTTCAATTGGATATTCTTGCGGGAGGTAAGAGAAATGGCAGAATTTAAAGTTAATATTGTCACGCCGGCCGGGATCGTTTATGATCATCGGGCTTCAAGAGTGGTTGCCCGGGCTGTAGATGGAGATATAGGGATTTTGCCTAATCATAGCCCAATCATTGTGCCGCTCACAATCAATGCTGTTCGCGTGACACGTGTATCGATTGATGCAGAAGATTGGATAGCGGTAAATGGTGGGATACTAGAAGTCCGCAATAATGTTTGCAGTATCGTTGCAGATAGTGCTGAAAGAGCACGCGACATTGATCTGGAACGCGCGTTTGAAGAAAAACACCGCGCAGAAGAAGAGATCAAACGTTTGGATGCACAGAAGCAAAACAAAGATGCGCGGCTTGCTGAAATCTCTCTCCACAAAGCCATCAACCGGATTTCTGTTTCGAAGCATAAAAAATAAAATGAACGTTACAAAGAATGAAAGTATCAGGATTGTATCCTCTACTTTCTTTTTTTGTATGTTTTTTCATCTCTTAACGTTGGTAAAGAAATTTCTTTCAGCTGAAGGGGTTACTGATGGAAAGTCATGGAAACATCTTGAGCCAAAACCGCGTCGCAAGGCTTGCGATCTTCAAACTTAGTGTAACGGCTAAAGTCTCACACTAAGATCATTCACATCGCATCTTTTTTCATGGCTATCAGCAGCCTTATACGCCTCCTGAAATTTATAGAAATATTTTTTACTGAGCAACATTAAATATTGTAGAACCTTTTGTATTTTAAAACGTTTTTCTTCACGAACAATATCGTATCGCAAATTAGGACGAGGCGAAAAATGAGTAATAAAAAAATCAACGTTTCTATATCAAATGTTGTTCTTTTATTTTTAAAGAGGTCTATCATGAGAAATCCATGTGGAAAAGGTAAAAAAAACAAAGTATAGCGTTATCATGGTTTTAATTGATATAAAATACATTTCAAATGTGTTACTATTCTATTGTAAGGAAAGGAAGTTAACCATGAACTTTATTGGTATTCAATCTCTTGTCAGTATTGCCTCGCATATCTTTTTTATTTTATTGACTTTTTGGTCATTACAGGCTGTCAGGATAGAAAACTTGATCCGTAAACAACATGTACGGCAAGCACGCGTCTTGTATTTGCTGATATCTATTGCGATTGGTTATACTGTAAGCTCATTTTTTATTGAATTTATCTTAACTTCACAAAACTTAGTCTTCCTTTTCTGATTTAAGCATGATGTGATTCTTTTCATACAAAACGACCTTAAACCTGTTAAACATTTGTTTTGTGTGATATAATTCCATAGGTTGCTGGTCATTAAAACTGATAACAGGATGGGCAACTTGAATTTTCGGAGGGATACTAAAATGGAAAAGATAATTGTTCGTGGCGGGAATCGTCTCGAAGGATCAGTTAGGGTTGAAGGTGCGAAGAATGCTGTGTTGCCCATTTTAGCTGCAACTATTTTAGCAGAAGAAGGCAAAAATAAATTAACGAATATACCAGTACTGTCAGATATTTTTACTTTGAACGAAGTGTTGAAAGCTTTAAATGTAGCAATTGAGTTTGATCAAGACAAAAAAGAAATTATGGCGGATGCATCAGGAGAATTAAATTTTGAAGCACCGCTTGAATACATGAATAAAATGCGTGCATCAATCGTTGTGATGGGTC
This sequence comes from Pisciglobus halotolerans, assembly GCF_900113675.1. Lineage (GTDB taxonomy): Bacteria > Bacillota > Bacilli > Lactobacillales > Carnobacteriaceae > Pisciglobus > Pisciglobus halotolerans. The sequence goes on along the minus strand of NZ_FOQE01000013.1, from coordinate 43,347 downwards.
CGCTTTTGGCAAGACTCGGACGCGCAAAAGTTGCGATGCCTGGAGGTTGCGCGATCGGCTCACGTCCAATTGATTTGCATTTGAAAGGCTTTGAAGCCATGGGTGCAAAAATCCAAATGGAAAATGGCTATATTGAAGCTACTACAGATGGATTAAAAGGTGCACATATCTACTTAGACTTTCCTAGTGTGGGCGCAACGCAAAACATTATGATGGCCGCTACATTGGCAGAAGGAACAACGTTGATCGAAAACGTAGCACGTGAACCAGAAATTGTTGATTTGGCTATATTCCTTAACCAAATGGGGGCAAAAGTAGTAGGCGCAGGAACAGAAAGTATTCGTATTGAAGGCGTAAAAGCATTAAAAGCGGTTGAACATAGCATCATCCCAGACCGTATCGAAGCTGGTACCTTCATGGTAGCCTCAGCTATTACACAAGGGGATGTTTTTATTGAAGATGCCGTACCGGATCATAATAAACCATTGATTTCAAAGTTGAAAGAAATGGGTGTACAATTTAAAGTAAAAGCAAATGGTATGCGTGTGATCGGTCCAAAAATACTTAAAGCAACGGATGTTAAAACAATGCCGCATCCAGGTTTTCCAACAGACATGCAAGCGCAAATGACGATTGCTCAAACGCAAGCCAATGGCACTAGCGTTATGAAGGAAACTGTTTTTGAAAATCGCTTTATGCATATGGAAGAATTGCGTCGGATGGGCGCTTCATTTGAACTAGATGGAGAGACAGTTGTGATCAAGAATTCTCCTCATTTGCAAGGTGCAGAAGTAACATCTTCTGATTTAAGAGCTGCAGCAGCTTTGATCTTAGCTGGTTTGGTTGCTGAAGGGTATACACGCGTGACGAACTTAAAACACTTAGACCGCGGATACTACCAATTCCACAAAAAATTGCAACAAATCGGTGCTGCTATCGAGCGTGTCGATGAGAGCGCAGAAAAAGAAATGCAAGAAGAAGAATTGAAACAATTGTTTGCTTAATAGATAAGCAAAGGTAACAACGCACAGCTAGTGGCTTTTTGAACAGCCGCTAGCTGTGTTTATTTAGGTTCTACAATATTTAACGTTGGTCTGTAAAAAATCAATTTTTTTAATGCTAAACTCATTAGAATCCTATTTCTAGAAATTTCAGTAGCCCATCGACTGTAGGAAATTTCTTTACCAACGTTAAAAGAGGAAGAACCTTTATTTACTTGTCACCCATTAAGAACGTTCTATAGAGTGAGGTTCTTAACAAGAATGAGACAAATCAGGCACAAGAGCTCATGAACGCTCTCATATCGTTTCTGATCAAGAAAAGCTTGAAGAAACAAAGATAAATTTCTCATCATTCTTTGCAAAATGAGCGTTTCCGATTGAAAGTAAGTATGATATAATGTTGAATTAGAGGCTGCTTTAGAGCCACTTGAACAAGATACCGAGAGGAGAACAAAAAAATGGCTAAAGACATCGGTATAGACTTAGGTACTGCCAATGTATTGATACATGTTAAAGGAAAAGGGATCGTTTTAAATGAACCTTCTGTTGTAGCAATCGACACAAAAACAAATAAAGTTCTAGCAGTTGGAGAAGAAGCTTACATGATGGTCGGACGTACGCCTGGCAATATTCGTGCAATCCGTCCGCTTGAAGGTGGGGTCATTGCTGATTTTGATATTACCGAAGTAATGTTGACACACTTTATTGATAGGCTGAATGTCCGCGGTTTTCTATCTAAACCAAATATTCTGATTTGCTGTCCAACAAACATTACAGCGATCGAACAAAAAGCAATTATTGAAGCTGCTGAAAAGAGCGGCGGTAAAAACGTCTTCTTGGAAGAAGAACCAAAAGTAGCGGCGATTGGTGCAGGTATTGATATTTTCCAACCAAGTGGAAATATGGTCGTTGATATCGGGGGCGGAACGAGTGATATTGCAGTGTTCTCTATGGGGAGGATCGTTACTAGCCGATCGATCAAAGTTGCTGGTAACAAATTAGACCATGAGATCATTCAATTCATTAAGAAAAAACATAAGTTGCTGATCGGGGATCGAACAGCTGAAATCATTAAAAAGGAAATTGGAACGGTCTTCAAAAACAGCCGTGAAGATTCAATGGATGTTAGAGGACGCGACTTGGTATCCGGTTTGCCAAAAACGGTCGCCATCACATCTGAAGAAGTATGTGAAGCAACAGAAGAACAAATGTCTCAAATCATTCAACAAGCAAAAGATGTTTTAGAACAAACGCCACCTGAATTGTCTGCTGATATTATCGATCGCGGTGTGTTCTTAACAGGCGGCGGTGCTTTGTTGAATGGCATTGAACAACTGTTTACCGAAGAATTAAAAGTTCCTGTTTTTTCTGCTGAACGTCCATTAGATTCAGTTGCCCTTGGAACAGGCGTCCTTTTAGAAAATATGACTAAAAACAAGCAAAAGACTGCACTATAAAAATACAAATGAGGTGGAACAATGACTAAACAAATACTCTTGCCGATGGTCTCTTTTCTGCTGAAGGTTTTACTAGTCATTGTCCTGATCATTTTGGCTTTTATCGTAGGCGCAATGGTCGGTTACGGTGTGCTAGGTGATGGTCATCCCACTGATGTCTTTAAGCCTGAAGTATGGCAACATATTCTAAGCTATCTGGTCAAACCAACGATCATGAAATAACGTTTTGGTACTTATAAAAGAAAGAAGCTAGGTCAGCGAACTTGGCTTCTTTTTTCGATTCTACAATATTTAATGTTGGTCAGTAAAACATCATTTTTTAATGCTAAATTCGTTAGAATCCTATTTCTAGAAATTTTAGGAGGCGTATAGGGCTACTGATAGCCATGAAAAAAAGATGCGATGTGAATCACTTAGTGTTAGGCTTTAGCCGCTACACTAAGTTTGAAGCTTGCAAGCATTGAGACGTGACTTTCGGCTCAATATGTTCGCATGGCTTTCCATCAGTAGCCCATCGACTGGAGGAAACTTCTTTACCAATGCTAGAAGAGGAAGAACCCTTTTTTCTTTTTTTTTTGATCATCAAAAGGAAGAGCATGAGCAATTTTTTGAAAACAAGGAAAGGGCACGTTCAAAAAATCATCTAACCACCAAAGATTTTTTGAACAAATAAAACAGATCGACTCATTTTTTGCTTACTATATAGTGAAACAAAAAATGAAGGAGGTCATGAAATGAATCATGTGAGTTTAATTGGGCGTTTAACTAGAGAGACAAGTTTAAAAGATTTAGGAGAAGGAAGAAAGGTATTGAATAATACGCTTGCAGTTCCTCGCAGCTATCGTAAAGAAAATGGACAGGAAGCTGATTTTATTCCAATTGTTGCATGGGGAAAATTAGCTGAGTTGCTTGATCATTACTGTAAAAAAGGAGATCAAGTAGGTTTGTCAGGTAGAATGCAATCACGATCTTATTTGAATAAAGAAGATGAAACGGTATACGTTTTAGAGTTAAATGTAGAAACACTTGATTTCTTACAAAATAAACCAAAAGAGGAACCAGTGATCGCAGCAAATGTCAAAAGTGACAATAGACAACATTAAGTTTGAATAGCACAACTTAGGGATTACACCATTTTAAGGAGTCTAGAGAATAGATGCCTGAAATGGTGTTTTTTGTTCTCCTTAACCTCAAAACTAGACGAGCATGCAATAGATTTCTCTAACCAGTTGATCGTGTAAAGTTAGTGATGGAAAACGCAAAATGAAGAAGTTTTGTTGATGAGTAATCAAGAATTGTAAGAGAATCAATTTTCATGTTGACGAGATAGGCAGGTGCACATCAGGCAGACTCAGATCCAGTGAGACTGCTAAAGATCATTAAGGGAATGCAGTTTGGTACAAAATAAGGAAAGATATCCGTCGCAAAGTCTCGCTCTGCTCGCTTTGTACCATTTCCAGCATCAGCGCAAAAACTTTTTTCCAACAATTAATTGACACTATCCATTCAGTTTCCTATCTTTAGATGTTGAGAAAATTAGCGTATAATGGTACTGACGCTGAGAAGAAACGAGAAAAAGGGGAGAAAGAGAAAATGCATATCTTAATGATTGAAGACAATGCAGCCGTTGGTGAAATGATGGAAATGTTCTTTCAAAAAGAGGAATGGGAAGCTGCCTTTATACAAGATGGTAAAGAAGGATTAGAGACCTTTTTGGAAAGAGATTCTTATTGGGACCTCATCATTCTTGATTTAAACCTGCCAAGTATGGATGGTATGCAAATTTGTCGAGAGATCCGTAAAGTTTCCCAAACTGTTCCTGTCATTATGCTGACAGCAAAGGATACAGAAAGTGACCAGGTCATTGGCCTTGAGATCGGTGCAGATGATTACGTTACGAAACCATTTAGTCCATTGACTTTGATTGCTCGAATCAAAGCACTTCATCGTAGAGCAGGATTAACTTCATTTCCTGAAGAAGAAAAAGAAAATGAAGAAGGGAAAATTGAAACCAAACATTTAAGCATCCATTCAAAAACACGAGAAGCTTTTTTATATGGTAAGCAGATTGAAGGGTTGACACCTAAAGAATTTGACTTGTTATATGCGATGGCACAAAGTCCTAAACAAGTTTTTTCAAGAGAGCAATTGTTGTCGATCGTTTGGAATTATGATTATTTTGGGGATGAACGAACTGTAGATGCGCACATCAAAAAGTTGCGGCAAAAAATCGACCAAAACGGTCCGCAAGTGATTCAGACGGTATGGGGAGTAGGCTACAAATTTGATGACACCAACATTGAAAACTAGCCATAAAACCAACCAGCCAAAATAAGCAGCAAGAAAGGGAATGGAATGAAACTTAGGTACTTTTATCAGCAGATGATTGCTTTTTTTACCGTTATAGCAACGCTTTTGATCATATTGGCCATTGTGTTTTTGCAATTTGCCAAGAAATCTGTTTATCAAGAAACGGAAGATCAACTATATGGTTATGCCGAAGCCTTGATTGCAAGCAACCTTCAAGAAAATCAGCTGAAAGAAGCTACATTTATTTTAAAAAATCAAAATGTAGGCATCACTGTCTTTAATGAACAAAATCGGATGACTTTCCCAAAAACCAATACGCCTTATAAGAGCGACCTTTCTTCAGAATATTATAAAAAACTTGCAAATGGTGAGAGACTTTCCTTAAGCTTTCGCGATACTGACTTTATGGGCAATCCTGTTGAAATTGCATTGGTTTACCTGCCTTTCTTTTCGCAAGCTGACAGTTCTTTTGAAGGTTTCATTGGAGTAAGTGCACCGATCAGTTACTTGAATGCCAACTTGGCTGCATTGCGCAAAAATTTATTTATTGCTTTTATTTGCTCTATGATCGGCGCAATAGTGATTGGCTTCATCTTTGCAAAATACCAAGTAGGGCGTATCAATCGTTTACGAAATGCAACGCATAAAGTTGCAAAAGGTAATTTCGATATCAATTTAGAAAATCGAGAGCGGGATGAATTTGATGAACTAGCTGAAGATTTCAATAGTATGGCTCAATCGCTCGAAGCTTCTCAAAAAGAGATCGAACGGCAAGAAGAGAGACGCAGACAATTTATGGCAGACGCGGCCCATGAAATGCGTACGCCGCTGACAACGGTCAATGGTTTATTGGAAGGTTTGGAACATGATATGATTCCTGAAAACCAGAAAAAACGCAGCATCCAATTGATGCAGAATGAGACAAAACGATTGATCCGCTTAGTCAATGAAAATCTTGATTATGAAAAAATCCGTTCCAATCAAATTTATTTGAATAAACAGACTTTTAACGCGAAAAAAGCATTAGAAATGATTACCGAACAACTACATGAAAAAGCAGAGTCTTCCCGTGACCAGTTGACGTTAGATTGTCCAGATGATGTGGTGGTATACGCTGATTATGATCGATTTATGCAAATCATGGTCAATATCCTTCAAAATGCGATCCAGTTTACAACTGATGGACAGATCCATATCCGTGGAAGGCAAGAAACAGATGCAAGCGTATTTGAACTCTCAGATAATGGTATTGGGATGAGTGAAGAACAGGTGCGAAATATTTGGGAACGTTACTATAAGGCAGATGTTTCACGAAAAAGCACGAAGTATGGAGAATCAGGTCTAGGATTAGCCATCGTTCATCAACTTGTTCAACTTCATCAAGGCAAAATCGAAGTTGAAAGTGAATTAGGCAAAGGCAGCACCTTTACGTTGACTTTTCCAGCAAAAAAACAAGAAACGGAGCACAACTGATGTCTTTCTCTTGTCTCATCTCTTAAAGGTCTTTAATATAGTCGTTTTGCTGCTTGATTCGAGAAGAACAAGGAAAGACATTTTCGAAACGTTGAAAACGAGGTTGGCTTACCAGCTTTAATGGAATAAAAAGGTTCTTCCTCTTTTAACGTTGGTAAAGAAATTTCCTACGGTCGATGGGCTACTGATGGAAAGCCATGAAAACACATTGAGCCGAAGATCGCGTCTCAATGTTTGCAAGCTTTAAACTTAGTGTAACGGCTAAAGCCTAATACTAAGTGATTCACATTGCATCTTTTTTCATGGCTATCAGTAGCCCTATGCGCCTCCTGAAATTTCTAGAAATAGGATTCTAACGAGTTTAGCAGTAAAAAAATTGATTTTTTACAGACCAACGTTAAATACTGTAGAACCAATAAAAAAAGAAAGAACCGAATAGAACATCCGGTTCTTTCTTTTTGCTTTCTCTATAATAGGAAAGTTTATTCTGCTTCGTCAGAAGGTTCTGTGTCTGGATTGTCTGTCGCGCCTTCATCTTGACTGCTATTGCCTTCATCGGAAGAAGTAGTTTCATCTTGATCTTGTAACTCAGGTGCATCTGTTTGATACATCGGAACGGTAGATTCTCCGTTGTTTTGTTGGATAAGACTGGTTGAATTTTCTCCCAGTTCAGCGTTCACTTCTTGGAGACGTTCCATTTGGTTTTGATAATTATAATCAGCCCGATTAAAATCTTTCATGCCTTCAGGAGTGTAGAAACGTAACAAATCACTCTGCAAGATGCTATCAGACGTACTTAATTGTGTGTTTGCTTTGTCTTTAATGGCTTGTATTTCTTCTTTTTGATCCTCTGGAAGATCACTGATGTTACCAATAACTTCTCCTGAATCAGTATCATAAACGGTAGAACCGATGATCGTATATTCTGGAGTGACTACATTTCCATTTCGGAATGTCACGTTTTGATCATGGTCTTTTGATAATAAGTCTGTACCCATAAAGGCATAGTCTTGAGTATTTACACCAAGCAAGTGGAGCAGAGTAGGCAGCATGTCTACTTGACCACCAAACGTATCTTGAATTCCGCCATCTGTTACTCCAGGAACATGATAGATGACAGGTACGCGTTGCAACATAGCATTGTCATAATCTGTCCACTCAGCCGGATCTTTTCCTAATAGCGGAGCAAGTGTCTTGTTACGGGCATTAGAGATACCATAATGGTCACCATATAATACGATAACAGAGTTGTCATAAAGACCAGTTTCCTTCAAGTAATCAAAGAATTCTTTGACGGCTTGGTCTAAATAATGAGCAGTGACGAAATAATTATCGATTGTTGCATCTCCTGTTGTTGCAGCAGGAATATCAATATTTTCCTCATCTAGTGGATAAGGGAAGTGATTAGAAACAGTAATAAATTTCGTATAGAAAGGTTGTGGCAGCTGTTCTAAATATTGAATGGATTGTTGGAAGAAAATCTTGTCTTTCATTCCATATTCAAGGGTATTTTCATCTGTAAACTCATAATAGCCACTGTCAAAGAAATAATCGATACCTAAAGATTTGTAGGTATCATCGCGGTTCCAGAAAGAGCCGACATTTCCATGGAAGACTGCTGACGTATAATCTTGTTGCGAATGCAGGATTTTAGTCGCTGATTCAAAGGTATTTGTTGAACCTACAGAAGAGAATGCGCCACCCTGAGGTAATCCAAACAAGGAATTTTCAAGCAGCATCTCAGAATCTGAAGTTTTTCCTTGTCCAACTTGATGGAAAGCATTTTTGAAACTATAGCTGTCATTACCATGATAGATACTATTTAAGAATGGCGTCACTTCATGCTTTTCGCCATTTTCATCTTCTAATTCATAATCTAGAAGAAATTGTTGGAAACTTTCTAAGTGGATATAAATAACGTTACGACCTTTAGCGATCCCAAATTTATCTTTATCAGGTGCCGCATAATGATCATGAACAAAATTAAAAACATTTTCCATGTCGGATTCATCTGCACTAGCCTTGATTTGGTTAGCTTGAGCTGTTTGATAACCATCATAAGCTGTAAAGAAATTAAGTCCTAAATATTTCACAATATAGTTTCGGTCAAATGTCCGCAACAAAAGCTGAGGACGATCACTTTCAGCTAAAGTCAAGTTTCCGGCAAAGAGTGTCACACCAAGAATAGTAGTAGCGACAGCTGATCTTTTTTTCGTTAGACGCGGATCCATAGAAACTGGAATTTTCTTACTGAGCAGAACAACAAGCAGTATGACGAAATCTAACCAGTACAGCAAGTCTTGAAGCCTGATCATGGCAAAGGTACTTGCGCCAATACCGTTTGCGATATTCTTAGCACCCAGGATAGTATTGATGGTAATGAAATCAGTAAACTCACGATAGTAAAGAATATTTGCAAAGAGCAGAACGCTCAAGGCAAAGTAAACAACAAAAAGTGCAATGTAAGCTGACTTTGGTTTACTAAAGTAGAATGCGATCGAAAACAGGATAACTGTCGTCGCTAAAGGATTGATAAACAATATGAATTGCTGCATCGCTCCGGAAACGCCCAAATCAAAATCAATCAAATAGCTGGTGTAAGTTTTCAGCCAAAAGAGGATTACGGCAAAAGTAAAAAAGCCGAATCTCGAATTGAGCATACGTTTAATGGTAGACATTTTATTTCCTCCTAAAATATAAAAGCTGTTACGAAAGGAATCAAACAGGTAGCATCCAAAGAGCCTTTGTTTATCCTCTATCCGATATTTCTCTTCCTCTAGAAAAAACGGAAAAGAAAGGTTTATCTGAACATATATCAACCCACATTTTACAGCTTATTAACAGCATAGTCAATTTGATTGTTCCCCAAAACAGCTTGGAAACCCTTTTAGAATGAGCTATATGAGCACTTTTAAAAATAAATTAAGAATGTTTAAACTTTTTCTTTTTGGTTGATTTATGGCAAAATAGAAAAATGAAAAATAAGACTTATGTTTAGTAAATTTCTATCGTATAATAAAACACATTGACTCTATTGTATAAAATCGAAATATTGAATGAATAAGGGAGGCTTCTGTTCCAGTATGTTTTTTTTACAACCTCTTTTTGACCAGATCGAAGCTAGATTTGGTGAAGTGATCAATCATTTTTATTTGATTGAACTGATTTTTTATAGTTTAGATCGGACGATCCTTTATTTTATCATTTGGATCTCTTTAAGAATGATGTATTTGTTTTTCGTTAAAAAGGCTGACATTAAAGAGAACTTATTTTCTAAACATGAATGGGTTTTGAATATTTTTGTTTTTTATGTCTTGCTCCTGGTTCATTTAACGGTGTTTAGGGAACAGACTTCTATTCTGAATGTGTCGATCCATCGGCGTTCATTGAGTGAAATCAACTGGCATCCACTGGTGCATACGATCAAGCTGACACACGGAACCAGTTTGTTTTCCTACTATTATAATTTTTATGGCAACATCCTTTGGTTTATCCCCATGGGCTTCGGCGCAGCCTATTTGTTGAAAGAACGTTATTCATTTTTAAAAGCACTAGGCATTGGTTTTTCTGTTTCTATTTTGATCGAGACGATGCAGTTTTTATTCGACACTGGCATTTCAGATATTGATGATGTGTTGTTCAATACAGCAGGTACGATCATCGGGATTCTATTATTCAGCGTGCTTGATCGAATAATAAAAAGAAGAAAACGCAAAACCCTTTCTCATGAGTAGCAGTATCTAGCTGTTTTGTTTTCATTTGTATTCATGGGACTGTGGTATACTAGGATAGAAATCGATTCAAAGGAGTTGAAACAGTGAAAAAAGTGCAGTTAAAAACAAAAGCGGCTCAGCGCGTGAAAAAAGGATATCCTTTATTAGTAAAAGAAGATTTTGCTCATCACATCAATGAGCCAGAAGGTACGATCGTCACTTGTTTAGATCAAGAAAAGCAGCCGATCGCATTGGCTTACTTGGCTAAGCAGCATAAAGGAGACGGTTGGATCTTAACGTTGGATCCAAAAGAAAAAATAGGCACAGCTTTTTTTGAACAATTGTTTCGAAAAGCTGAAGCAGCTAGACAGTCTTTTGTATCAGCAGAGGATACATCGGCCTTCAGATTGTTTAATGGAGAAGGTGACGGATTAGGTGGCTTAACGATTGATATCTATGACCAATACGCTGTTTTTTCTTGGTACAGTGAAGGGATTTTTCAGCATCAGTCCATGATTTTAGCCGCTTTTCTTAAAGCAACCAATATGGAGATAAAAGGAATTTATCAAAAGTTTCGTTATCCTCGTAAAGACCAGCTGGTTTCAGAACACACTTGGGGGAAAACAGCGCCTGAGCCATTGATCATCATAGAAAATGGCGTTCATTTCGCCGTTTACTTGAATGAAGGATTGATGACAGGGATCTTTCTTGACCAACATAATGTTAGAAGAAGTTTAATGGAGGATTATGCTGCTGGACGAACCGTTTTGAACACTTTCAGTTATACAGGCGCTTTTTCAGTAGTAGCGGCTATGGGCGGAGCGGTAAAAACAGTCAGCGTTGACTTAGCGAATCGAAGCCTGCCTAAAACGCAAGAACAGTTTCAAGTAAACGGATTGCCGTTAGACCAACAAGTGATTCGTGTGATGGATGTCTTTGATTATTTTCGATATGCGATCAAAAAGGGCTTAGCTTTTGATACAGTTGTCGTTGATCCGCCAAGCTTTGCTCGTTCCAAAAAACGTACATTCAGCGTAGCCAAAGATTATGCTGCTTTACTAGAAGATGTTATAGAAGTGACCAAAGACGACGGAGTGATCATTGCTTCGACAAATGCAGCAAATGTTTCTGTTAAAAAGTTTCACCAAATGATCGAAGCAGCGTTTGCAGCGAAACGTCAACAGTATCGGATCATAGAAACCTATCGATTGCCTGAAGATTTTAAAGTTCATCCAAACTTTAAAGAAGGTAATTATTTGAAAGTCTGTGTCATTCAAAAAGAATCATAAGAAAGAAGTTTTGAGATGTCAAAAAAGGGGAAAACGCCAAAAACCAATGCGATTCGTTTTTTAGAAAGTCGCAAAGTGCCTTTTAACGTTCGAACGTATCCTTGGAGTGAAGACCACTTAGGTGCAGAGCAAGTCACTGAAGCTTTGGATGTACCGCCTGATCGTATTTATAAAACTTTGGTTACAGTAGGAGATAAAACAGGTGTCATCGTAGCGGTTATTCCTGGAAACAGTGAGCTTGACTTAAAGGCGTTAGCAAAAGCAAGCCAAAATAAAAAAGTCGAAATGCTTCATATGAAGGATTTGTTGGCGACAACGGGCTACATCAGGGGCGGTTGTTCGCCCATTGGAATGAAAAAGGACTTTCCAACTTATTTTTCTGCTCAGGCAGAAAAGAAAGAGACGATCATCGTGTCAGCCGGCAAAAGAGGTCTGCAAGTAGAAGTGGATCCGCAAGATTTGGTGCGTGTCACCAATGGGACCTTTGCCGAAATAGATGTGAAATAATTAAAAAAACGAACGGCCATAGAGAATAAAGGCTGTTCGTTTTTTTGATTTTTATATTTCTATAGCAGGCAGCTATTTTTGTGTGGCTGTTTGAGCATAATAAGCAGCATGCATGCCTGCGATGCGTCCTGTGATAAAAGCACCGGTGATATTATAACCGCCCGTATAACCATTATAGTCTAAGACTTCTCCACTGAAAAAGAGCCCTTTTGTCAATCGGCTTTCCATTGTTTTGGGATCGACTTCTTTTGTATTGATCCCGCCGCCTGTAACAAAAGCTTTTTCGATCGGCAAAGAACCATGAACTTGAAAACGGAAATCTTTTAGGAAAGAAATGATATCCTTGATCTGCTGCTCATTCAATTGTTTGAGTGGCAGACTTTCGTCAATGGACAAGCGTTCTAGACCAAAGAGCAAGTAACGTTCTGGTATCAAGCCTTTTAAAGCATTCTTAACAGCCTTTTCGCCTTCCGTTTTGATCAGCTGTTGAATCTGTTGCTGAAGCTCATGTTGTGACTGGTCTGGCAGTGCATCGATGCCCATCGTAACAGCATTTGTTTTGTCTCTTTTCATCGTTTGCAAGACAAACATACTGCAGCGCAAAACAGCAGGACCTGAAATACCAAAATGGGTAAAGATCATATCCATTTGATGAGTGATGACTGTTTTTCCTTTTTTGTTATATACTTTTAATGCAATATCTCGTAATGACAAACCTTGCAATACGCGGTTTTGGATAAAGCTTTCTTGAGAGGTGATCGGCACTTCTGTCGGGTAAAGCTCTTTGATGGTATGCCCGGCTTTTTTGGCCCATTGGTAGCCATCTCCTGTTGAACCGGTGCGCGGCATCGCTTTTCCGCCAACAGATACAATGACGCTGGCAGCGGTCAGTTCACGCCCATCTTTCAAACGAACCCCTTGGATCACTTGATCATGGATCAGCAGCGTGTCCACTGCTGCATCGGTGTAGACCATAATATTCAACTCTTCCATCCGACGCTGCAGAGTCTCTAAGATCGTTCGAGAACGATCAGTGGTTGGAAACATACGGCCATGATCTTCTTCTTTCAATTTGACACCATTCGAACGAAAGAAGTTCATGATATCGTAATTGTCATATTGGGCAAAAGCACTGTATAAAAAGCGTCCGTTACCAGGAATATGCGCGATGATTTCTTCTTTGTCTCGATTATTTGTCACATTACAGCGTCCGTTACCCGTAACGAGCAGTTTTCTGCCCAAGGTTTTATTTTTTTCGACCAGTCCAACGACTGCTCCATTTTCAGCTGCCGAAATGGCTGCCATCATGCCGCTGGTGCCGCCGCCAACGATCAATACATCCACATTCATTTTTTGACTCCATTCTTTATCCGATTCTATCGTTAGTATGCTGTTAACCGATAACCTGAGCTTGTTTCTTTTTTACGTATTTTATAGATGAACAAGAACTTCTTTGGTCATACTTATCCGCTCGGTCTTTTTTTGTAGTGTACCATAAGAAAGCAGGCTTTTCTAAGTATTTCTAAGGAAATGAAGTTTAAGGTTGTTCAAAGCGTTCGTGTTTTGTAGAATGAGAAGAGAAAATAGGAAGAGAAAATAAAAGAGAGTTGAGTGAATGACACATGAATGTTTTTAGGAAAATGCCTTTAGCCTCACAAGAAACAAGAGAAACAACTTTATCAAAAGAATTGAAAACGATGGATTTGGTTCTGCTTGGGTTAGGGGCTATCGTTGGGACAGGGATCTTTGTGATCACGGGAACAGCAGCAGCAGCGACTGCCGGTCCTTCATTGATCATATCGTTCGTGATTGCAGCCTTCTCTTGTGCACTATCAGCTCTTTGCTTTGCTGAGTTCGCTTCAAGGGTACCAGTCTCGGGAGGAGCTTACTCTTATGGTTATACCATTTTCGGTGAAGTGATCGGCTGGCTCATCGGCTGGTTAATGATCTGTCAGTATTTATTAGCCTGTGCTTCGGTTGCTTCTGGGTGGTCCGGCTATTTAAATGGATTTTTAAAAGGCTTAGGAATCGGCTTGCCTACAGCTTTAACCGCTTCTTTTCAGCCGGAAAAAGGAACGTATATAGATTTGATCGCCGTTTTGATCACGTTGATCGTGACGATATTGATTATTCAAGGAGCCAAACGTGCACTACGGTTGAATAATCTAATGGTTTTGATCAAGTTTTCTTTGATCCTCTTGTTTATCATCGTCGGCTTCTTTTATGTCAAACCTGAAAATTGGTCGCCGTTTATGCCATTTGGAATGAATGGCATCATGGAAGGTGCAGCAATCGTTTTCTTTGCCTTTCTCGGTTTTGATGCCGTCAGTACAGCAGCAGAAGAAACGAAAGACGCTCAAAAAAGTGTACCCAGAGGAATCATCGGCTCTCTTGGGATCGCCACAGCGCTTTATATCCTTGTGACATTGGTACTGACCGGATTGGTTCCTTTTGATCAACTTGATGTAAGAGACGCAGTTTCATTTGCTATGCGTTTTATTGGGCAGGATTTTATTGCAGGTTTGATTTCGGTGGGAGCTATCTTAACTTTGCTGACGGTTTTGATCTCAATGCTGTATGGACTAGGACGTCTGCTCTTTGCGATCAGTCGCGATGGATTGTTGCCGCAATCATTGAGTGAAATAGATGAGAAAAACCATACTCCTAAAAAAGCGACTATTTTAGCCGGTATCGTCACTACAGTCTTAGCAGGCGTGGTACCTTTAGATCGTCTGGCCGAATTGACGAATATCGTGACATTGATGGTCTTTGTGATCATTGCAGCAGGAATCATCAAGTTGAGAAAAACATTTGGAGAACCAAAAGCTGGTGAGTTTCGTGTGCCGCTTGTTCCGTTGCTGCCGATCATTTCTATCTTGGTTTGTTTGTACTTGATGGTCCAGCTGTCTTTATCTGTATGGATCGCATTTGGTATATGGCTAGTACTCGGGATATTGATCTATCTATTATTTGGCTATCATCATAGTCGGTTGAATCAAGCTGAATAGATCTTATATGCAGGAAATGAAAAGAAGGAGGAACAGAAAGTGGCTTTTGTAAAAGTAAAAGATGAGTACAAACGTTACCGCATGGGCGAAACGATCGTGGCCGCTAATGATGGCATCACCTTCGAAATAGAGGAAGGTGAGTTTGCGGTGATCGTTGGCCCCAGTGGTGCTGGGAAAACGACGGTCTTGAATATTTTAGGCGGCATGGATTCACCTGATGAAGGGATAGTGGAGATCGATGGTACAGATATTGCTAACTTTTCTGAAAAGAAGCTGACCGGGTATCGTCGTGAAGCGATTGGCTTTGTTTTTCAGTCCTATAATCTTGTCCCTAACTTAACGGCGAAAGAAAATGTAGAACTGGCAGCTGAAATTTCACCAAATGCATTAGATGCAGCAACTGTTTTAAGAGATGTAGGTTTAGGTGAACGAATGGACAACTTTCCTGCACAACTATCTGGAGGAGAGCAACAGCGTGTAGCTATCGCAAGAGCATTGGCCAAACAGCCCAAATTGTTGCTCTGTGATGAGCCAACAGGTGCTTTAGATTATGAAACAGGAAAGCAAGTATTGAAACTGCTGAAAAAAACATGTGATCAATATGGGACTACAGTCATTGTCATCACGCATAACCAAGCCATCACACCAATGGCAGATCGAACGATTGAGATCAATAATGCTAAAGTTCGCCAAATCACTGTCAATGAAAATCCTAAGTCAGTAACAGAAATAGAATGGTAGGGGATGTCTGTGAAGAAAAAAGCCTTATGGAAAGACATCGTTAAAGAGATTGGACAGTCAAAAGCACGCTTTTTATCTATTTTTTCCATCATATTACTTGGTGTAGCTTTTTATGCGGGAATCACTGCAACCAGTCCTGACATGGTCGATACGGCTGATCATTATTATAAAGATCAGCAGCTGATGGATATCAAAGTCCAATCAACAATGGGATTGACTGAAGATGATCTGGATATTCTAGCCGATTTAGAAGATGCAGCGGTTGAAACGCGTTATACCCAAGACGTTGTGCTAGCGCAATCTAGCTTGGTAACAAAGTTGATGAGTATTCCTTTAAACGAAAAAAATCCGCTCAATCAACCGTACCTCGTTTCAGGACGGCTGCCTGAACATTCTGGAGAAATCACTTTAGATTCAAAAAATGATTATCAGGAAGCTTACAAAATCGGAGATACGATCGAGATCGAAACATCGGAGGAAGAAGAGGGAACAAGTAACTTGAAAAAGACCTCTTTTAAAGTGGTCGGATTCACCGCTTCTCCTGAATATATCGAAACGATCTCAAGAGGAAACACAACTGTCGGTAACGGGACATTAGACGGCTTCGCCTTTATTCCTGAAACAGATTTTGATATGGATGTATATACAGAAGCTGATCTGCGTTTTTCAAATGTCACACAGCAGACTGCTTATTCGCCGGAGTATGAAAAAGCAATCGAAGCAAAAACAGATAAGATCGAAAAAGCTTTGGAAAAACGTCCGGAAGAAAGAAAAAAAGATATTCAAGATGAGATCCAAAAAGAAATCGATAAAGGGAAAGAAGAGATCGCCTCAGCTAAAAAGGCATTAGAAGATGGCGAACAAGAACTGGCTGATGCTAAAGAAGAACTAGATAATGGCTGGGCAGCTTATCAAGAAAATAAAGCACAGATGGATCAAAAAATTGCTGATGCTCAAGCGACCCTCGATCAAAAACGGCAGGAATTAAAAGAAGCCGAAACAACACTGGCTAATAAAAAAGCGGACTTGAAGCAAGCTCAAGCGGAATTGGACGAAAAGAAAGCCCAATTTGAACAGAAAAAAGAAGAGGGAAAAGCACAACTGAACAACAGCAAAAATTATCTTGAACAGGCACAAGCGGCTATCATTTATCCTAAAGATCAAGTAGCGCAAGAGACCCAGCAATCACTGAGCAGTACTGCAGAGCAAATTGATCCGGAATTAGCAGGTGTGTTGACAGGCTACTTTGCCGGAAAAGTACCGGCATCCGCAGCAAAACAAGCTCTAGACGGATTTGAAGCTTCCCTTGCTGAATTGCCAGAAGAACAAAAAGAGTCAGCTCAAGTGTTCTTGCAGTCTGCCCGTGAAGCAGTACAATCTCCTGGTGAGCAGATTGCTGCTGATCAACAGCAAACCTTGATCCAACAAGGCAAACAAATCGATAAAAGTTTAGGAGATGCTTTTGCTGGTTATTTTGCTGGAGAAGTACCGCCCGTTAACATGGCAGCCGCATTAGATCAAACAGCAGCTGGTCTTTCATCAGGTGAAGGCCAATTAAGTGAAGCGGAAGCTCAGTTGAAAGCCGGACAGCAACAAATCGATGATGGACGAGCTCAAATCAAAAAAGCTGAAAATCAATTGGCTGCTGGAAAAGAACAAATTGCAACAGGCCAACAAGAATTGGATGAACAAAAAGCTTCTGGTGAAGCTGAATTGGCAAAAGCCAAAGCAAAACTTGAAGATGGACAAGCAGATTATGAAGCAGGTTTAGAAGAGTTTAAAGAAAAACAAGCAGAAGGCGAAGAAAAAATCGCAGACGGTGAAGCGGATATTGCAGAAGCAGAGAAACAGCTCAAAGATGTTCCGTTACCAGAATACTTTGTTTTGGATCGAACGGACAATCCAGGTTATGCTGAATACAATGACAATGCTGAACGAATCGCTGCTATTTCAAAAATCTTCCCGATCTTCTTTTTCCTCATTGCCGCTCTGGTTTCCTTGACAACGATGACAAGGATGGTAGATGAACAGCGGACACAAATGGGGACTTTGAAGGCATTAGGTTATTCTAACTGGGACATTGCGAAAAAGTTTGTCGTCTATTCGATGCTGGCTAGCTTACTTGGAGCCTCTATCGGATTAGCAATCGGGTTCTATTTATTCCCGACAGTGATTTTTAATGCATACGGAGCCATGTATCATTTGCCTGAGGTGCGGATTTCCTATCCTATCCCTGCCATTTTGATTTCTTACCTCGTCGCATTCTTATGTACCGGTGTCGCTGCTTTTGCAGCTGTTCGTGTTTCGCTAAAAAGCAATGCTGCCACATTGATGCGGCCGAAAGCGCCTAAGATCGGAAAACGCATTTTCTTGGAACGCTTAACACCAATTTGGGAAAGAATGAGTTTTACACAAAAAGTAACAGCGCGTAATCTATTCCGTTATAAACAGCGGATGCTGATGACCATTTCAGGCGTAGCCGGCTGTACTGCTTTGATCCTGACTGGTTTGGGGTTATCGGATTCAATTGAAGATGTTGCGTCACTGCAATATGGCAAATTGCATCAATACCAAGCCATCGTTGCATTGGATGACTCAGCTTCAGAAAACAGTGAAGAAAAGTATCAGCAGCTGATTGAAGAAACCACAGAAGTATCCGATGCGTTAATGGTCGATCAAGAAAATGACACGGTCAATCAAAAAGGTGTGAATCAGCAAGAAGTAAACTTGTTCATTCCACAAGATCCTGAACGCATCAACCAGTTTATTTTGTTGAATGATAGAGAAACAGGAAAACAATTCAAACTGGATGATACTGGAGCGATCATTACTGAAAAATTAGCTAAGTTGTATGATCTTAAAGAAGGCGACACTTTGGAAATCACAAATAATGATCAGGAGAACTTTACGGTTAAAGTAAACAATATTGCTGAAAACTATCTAGGTCATGATGTTTACTTGTCACCGACTTATTATGAAAAAGTAACGAATGAAAAACCAGACTATACGATGCAATTGTTGAAATACAGCGAATCAGAAGAATGGGAGAAAACATTTGGTACAGCTTTAACGGATCAAAAAAGTGTAGCAGGCGTCAGTTTTGTCAGTACTTTCAGCGACAGTTTCCAAAGTACCTTAGATAGTTTAGACATTGTCACGATTATCTTAGTGGTCTCAGCTGCTTTGCTAGCGTTTGTTGTCTTATACAATTTGACCAACATCAACGTTTCCGAACGTGTGCGAGAGCTGTCGACAATAAAAGTACTAGGCTTTTATGATAACGAAGTGACCATGTATATTTACCGTGAGAACCTGTTGTTGACCTTTATGGGGATTATCGTTGGTCTATTACTAGGTTTCATCCTACATGGCTTCGTCCTACAAACAGTCGAAATCGACCAAATGATGTTCAGCCCAATCATCTCCATCTCTAGTTATATATACGCAGCGATCCTAACGACCATATTCTCAACCATCGTCATGATCGCCATGCATATCAAACTAAAACACATCAACATGCTCGAAGCACTCAAAACCATAGACTAAAAACAAGGATACGGAGAAAGCCTGCAAGAGTCACAGCAAAAATAGGAAGTTGTTGAAGAGAGCAGCGGAGCGCGCATCAAAACAACTTATCTTTTTTGCAAAGACTCTGGCTTTCGCAACTCAACTAATAGGATGTGAAGCGAGGTCGATAGAGACGACAGAAAAATGAAAAAGCAAAACCATTATCGGAAGCACTGTTGCCGTTCCGGCAAAGTGTATCATGTCTCTAAGCGATAAAAATCGCAAGAGCCATGACAACACAGACCATCCAGCGCATGTGAGCGTCTTTTGAATTTTGCCGAGACTCTACCTCGCGCAACTCAACTACAAGGATACGGAGAAGTCCTGAAAAAGCAAAATCGTTATTGGAAGTACTGATGCCATTCCGGCAAAGTGTGTCATGTCTCTAAGCGATTAAAAATCGCAAGAGCCATGACAATGCGAAGCGAGGTCGATGAAAAGAGCATGACATTCAGCTGTCAGACTAAAAACAGGTTAACGCCCTAAAAAGCGCAAAGACCTCTTTAGGCTGGCAGCTGAGTTTTTTATTTAAGAGCATTAATGACCAACTCAAGAGCTGCAACAAGTTTGAGTTAGTCAATAAGAGACATTAATGACCAACTCAAGAGCTGCAATAAGTTTGAGTTAGTCAATAAGAGGGGTTAATGACCAACTCGAGAGCTGCAATAAGTTTGAGTTTGTCAATAAGAGGGGTTAATGACCAACTCGAGAGTAGCAACAGGTTTGAGTTAGTCAATAAGAGGCGTTAATGACAAACTCAGAAGCAGCAACAAGTTTGAGTTGGTACGCAAAAGGAGTATCGTTCCGACTCAAAAGAGAAACGAAATTTGAGCAGTCACAAAAAAGGCTTCTAATAGAGTAGTTTTAAGCAAACCCTCTAATTAGAAGCTTTTTTGACGATTTCAACATGACTATTTCTTCAACAAGCGATTTTTCCATTGCAACATCACTTCTTTATCTACAAGATAATTGATACAAATGGCGATCAGCGAGCCGATCAATGTATCGATCAAACGGTTTGCAGCATACAAGATTGGCTGAACATCAGGAGCACTAAAATAAGTCATGAAAAAAGCTGCGATTCCTCCGATGGTCCCAGTCTTATAGTTCAGTTTGTTACAGGCAACGATCATGAAGATAACTGCAAACGGAGCGCCAAATAATTCAACTAAGACATCATGTTGAACCAGTTGCTTGACAACGATCAACATTAACGCCGTAAGTGCACCTAAAAAATTTCCCATTACCCGATGCTTACCTGATGTCAGACTACTTTTCGGCGATTCCTTCAGTACGACTACTGCTGCCAAAGCTGCGATCATAGGCGTACGTTCATTCATAAAATAAAATAGTACAAGGGTGATCCAAACAGAAAGAGCTGTTTTAAATGTCCGCATACCAATAAGATGGTTCTTCACTACTCATTTCCCCACTTTTTTTAAAAAAGATTTTGCTTCATAAACAGTTTTGAACTGTCCTTAAAAAAGAAGCAGTTACCATGATACAACTTATTGAACGGATTGAAAAGCTTGATGAACATACAAAAAGAAACACAAGAGCAGCAAGTAATCTGTACTCTCGTGATTCTCTATTTCATCATCTATTCAAAATCGTACTGAAGCCCCCATTGCTGTCTTAAGTCATCCATGATCGCCATCACATCTTGTGTAAGGGCTAGATAGTCATCTTTTGTACCATTAAGGATCTTATCGGTCATATGAGCAATTTCATAATGAAGTGCTTTAGCTGAATCGCCTGCTTCAACTGTTTCCGTAGCCCCATCCGGGTAAGTGATCAACGCTTTGTCAGCACGTGGATAATCTGTCACTGTGATATAGCCCTTTTCAAATGCAGCCATACCGACTTTTGGCATTTTTGCACGGAAGCTGAGCGAAACAGTGGCGATTTCATTTTTTTCGTTTTTCAATAAAATACCAGACTGTTCGTCTACACCCGTTTCATAAAGATTCATGGTAGTTAAAATTTCACTTGGCTGTTGATTCAAAAAGAATCTGGCAAATGAAAGAGCATAAACGCCGATATCTAATAGAGCTCCGCCTGCGATCTCTTTATTAAAGAAACGATTGGATGGATCGGCTTCTTTCAAACTGCCGAATGAAACTTGGAGCATTTTAAGTTTTCCTAACTGACCGCTTGAGATGATGTCTTTTAATTTGTGATACAACGGCATGTGGTAAATCGTCATCGCTTCAGCAAGGATCACATTCTTTTCTTTTGCCAAATATACGGCTTCTTCCAGTTGTTTCCCATTCATTGTGATGGCTTTTTCACACAAAACGTGTTTGCCATTTCGCAAGCTTTTCAATATCAAATCAGCATGATGGCTGTGAGGTGTAGCAATGTAAACCACATCGATTTCTGGATCGAATAATAAAGAATCATAATTGCCATAAGCCTTTGGAATATTGTATTGATCCGCAAATGCTTTAGCTTTTTGCAAATTTCTTGATCCAGCTGCTTATAGAGCCGCATTCTCGGCATCAAAAGCACGCGCGAACTCGTTTGCAATTCCTCCCAAACCGATAATTCCCCAATTCACTGTTTTTGTCACGTGATCGTTCTCCCTTCAAGATAAAAATGTCTTCGTTTTCATTATAACAAATAACAAAACAGAAATATAGAAACAGCAAAAGGGTAATAAATTTTAAAATTAACGTAAAAAGTGTAGACTTAAGCCAAAAGAGGATAGGAGTGAACAGATATGCATGAATCGTTAGTTCAAATCGTTTTACAAGCGCTCAAAGAGCAATACACTTCAGAAAAAGCTTTTTATACTTCTCAACTCGGCATTTCTCCTCAAAGTTGGGACCGTTGGAAAAAAGGGCAGCAAGGTTTAAAGGCCGAGAATATGAAAAAAGTAGCAGCACTGTTTACCGATTATGAATGGATGATGGTTCAAAAAGTTTGCCGCAACGCCTTGCTGATTACAGAAGTTCGTATGAATCCTGTATCAGAATATATGAATATGAAATACTTTGTAGCAAAAAAATGGCTATCTGCTGGGATTGCCACAATTGGTTTTCAAAAAGATTTTACAGAAGAAGAGGAAGCAAATGGACGTAAAACGAATCAAACCATTTTACGAATTGAAACGCACTATGACTTCTGGAGTTATACCGATCGCATTGAATTGCGTTTGCCTGGCATCGTTCAGCAGCAGATCCAAACTGAAAAACAAGATTTATTGGAATGGTTTGGCCAACATGTAGAGAATCGTTATCCAATGCACAATGTATAAAAGAAAACCAAATTTTTATTAAATTACGACTTTGGACTGTTGAAATCTTTCCAATTTGTTTTACAATAAAGAGTGGAAAAAAGTGTAAACGTGCAAGATAAAATGTAAATTGAGAAAGAGAATGGAGCAAGAAGCATGAAATTAAAATGGATGATCCCTTTAATAGCAACGAGCGTACTGGCAGGATGCAGTCAATTAGAGGGCACGCAACAAATCTCAGACAGTTCAACAAAAGAAAGTGTACAAAGCGAAGCGGCTTCTTCATCATCTGAGATGACAAAAGAAGAAAAAGAACACCAAGAGATGTTAGCTGAACTTCCAGATGTTTCGACGAGCGATTGGAATCTTATCTTAGTCAATAACTGGACACCAATCGATAAAGATACAGAAAAAGGGATTCCATTAAAAGAAGTCGAAGAAGGCAAACAAATGGATGAACGAATCGTAGACGCCTATCAAACATGGATGAAAGATGCAGCAAAAGCAGGATACAGCGTTTATTTAGCTTCTGCATATCGCTCGATTTCACACCAAGAAACAAATTATAACAATAAAATCAAACACTATATGAATGAAGGCTACTCAAAAGAAGAAGCCGTACAACGAACAGAAGATTACATTGCAATCCCAGGCGGCAGTGAACACCATACAGGCTTAGCCCTTGACATGGTCGACATCGACTGGATCAACGCTGGACACGGATTAGACCCAGAGTATGACACACAAGAATCACAACAATGGCTAGTCTCAACCATGGCAGACCATGGCTTTATCCTGCGCTTTCCAAAAGACAAAGAAAAAGAAACAGGGATCAAATACGAATCATGGCACTTCCGCTACGTCGGCAAAGAAAACGCCAAATATATAGAAAAGCACCAACTATCCCTGGAAGAATACATCGACCTACTAAAAGAAGCCGGAAAATAAAGGATGCGGAGCGAGGCTGATAGAGTCGTCAGGAAAATGAAAAGCAAAACCGTTTTCGGAGGCACTGTTGTCGTTCCAGCAAAGTGTATCAGGTCTCTAAGCGATTAAAATCGCAAGAGCCATGACAATGTGAAGCGACCTAAAAGAATTGTAATGGCGCAAAGTCTCGCTATGCTCGCTTTGTACTATCTCGCTAAGATTTGTTTTACAAATCAAGCTCGGTAGCAAGCACTAACGAAGGAACAACGCAAGCAACCCAGCGAAGCGGTTGTGCGGATGTCACAAGTTGCTGTGAGACTTCCTGCTTCAGCTGATTAGTCGAACAGTATAAGACGAGCGATAGCGAGAGTTGTTACCGATTGGCTTTCTGTGTTTCGAAGTCCAACTAAGCCTAACGTTGCACGAAATTTCGCTTCTTTATTATCTTGTTTCAATATATACAAAAGGGTCATGAGAGAGGAATAGTATTGTGGCACAAAAAAAGCGTAAAAAGCCGGTTTATCAGTATAAACCTTATCAAAGGAAAAGAAGAGGCTGCCTCCACTTTATCATTGGGTCATTTATTGTTGTGATGGTCATCTTTTTTGGAACATTGATTTACTTGAGCGAATCTGTTTCGTCGCCGATCTCTACGAATGAAAAAAAAGAAGCGTTTATTATCCGTTTATCAGGATATGCGCAAACATTACAGGAAGAATATGATGTGCTGCCTAGTATCAGCATTGCCCAAGCTATTTTAGAATCAAATTGGGGCACTAGTGATTTATCCGTTGAAAACAACAATTACTACGGCATCAAAGGGAGCGATCCTAAAAATACTGTAAACATGAGAACAAAGGAATATGTCGATGGAGAGTGGATCGAAATAGAGGCCCCTTTTAGAAAATATGATGACTGGCGTGAATCCATGAAAGACCATGCGCTTCTTTTCGTCAATGGTACGAATTGGAACCCGGACCAATATCAGACTGTACTAGAAGCAGAAGATTACAAAGAGGCTGCCGTCGCTTTGAGCAAAAGCGGCTATGCAACTGATCCAACTTATCCAGACAAACTGATCCACTTGATCGAACAATATCGTTTATACCAGTACGATTGATAGCAAATATCAAGAATATTTTTCTATGCTTTAAACAGGCAATAACTGTCTTTTAAAAAGTCTTTCGATGATCATCCCTTAGCTTCTATCTCAAATAAAAGCGGGAGACGATCGAATCACGGAAAAATTCAGGAGGGTAATATGGAGAAAAAAAAGAGCCCTAAAGTTCAGACTGATTTGCGCAGAGGTTATGTTCAAGTGCCGAAAGCAACCAGAAAAGCAAGCGGGATCATTATTAACGGGAAAAAATTCCGGTCTGTTATTTTCACGACCGATATTGCTATTATTATGAATAACGATGCAGATGCAGTCATTGCGGTTTATCCTTTTACGCCGCATCCGGCAATCATTCAAGCCATTTCAAATGTCAGCAATATACCGGTTTTGGCAGGAGTAGGCGGCGGCATGACACATGGGCCTCGTTCTGCACAGATGGCTTTGTTTGCAGAAGCTCATGGCTGTCTAGGGGTAGTCGTTAATTCCGCCACACCATTGGATACAGTGAAACAAGTCGATGAAACGGTTGATATCCCGGTCATTCAAACGGTTGTGACTCCTTATGCCGACATTGAGCAAATGTTGGCGTCCGGCGTCGATATTATCAATGTAAGCGGTGCGGGAAAAACAGTAGAGATCGTTCGCGATATACACGAAAAATATCCAGATTTGCCGATCATAGCGACAGGTGGACCAACAGAAGAAAGCATTATTGAGACGATTGAAGCTGGTGCGAATGCTATCACCTATACACCACCCAGCAACGGAGAAATTTTTAAAGAAAAAATGAAAAAATACAGACAAGATGAAATCGAGCGTTACCAATAAACAGCGTAAGCTCGCTAATCTATGAATAAACGAAGAGAGAATAAAGTTGTGATTTGAGATTTTTTATGGTATCTTCTAATTAATTTTAAAACACAAAAAGAAAATTGGTCTATCTATTTAAAGGAGAAGATGTTAAATGAATCCAGACCCCAGTGACTCGTCACTCAGTGTCCAGATAATCTTAATTATTGTACTGACTGCGATCAATGCTATATTTGCAGCAGCTGAAATAGCTTTCGTATCTTTAGACAAAGGAAAAATCAGTGAAAAAGCTTTAGCAGGAGATAAAAAAGCCCAAAATGTTTTGAAACTGCTTGGCAATTCGGATAATTTCTTATCCACTATCCAAGTAGCTATCACCTTTTCAGGGTTCTTAAACAGTGCATCAGCCGCAACGTCATTGGCTTCACGTTTGTCTCCGCTTTTAGGCGGCATTCCAGGAGCGCACACGCTTGCTGTTGTGATCGTCACATTGATGATTTCTTATGTGACGTTAGTTTTCGGAGAACTTTTTCCGAAATCAATTGCTTTGCAACGTTCTGAAGGTGTGGCATTAGGCTTAGCAGGAACGATCATTACAGTTCAAAAGATAATGCTGCCTTTTGTGAAGTTGCTGTCTTTCTCTGTGAGTCTTTTAAAGAAACTCACACCGATCGAGTTCTCTGAAGAAGAAGAAAAAATGACGCGTGATGAGTTCAGAGTTTACCTTGAACAAAGTCAAAAAGATGAAGCGATCGATATCGCAGAGTTCTCTATGTTAAAAGGCGTACTGTCCTTAGACACCAAAATGGCGAAAGAAGTTATGGTGCCTCGTACAGATACCTTTATGATCGACTATGATGACGGCAGTGAAGAAAACATTCCAGAGATCCTTGAAAGTTCTTATTCTCGTATCCCTGTATATGATGAAGACAAGGATAATATTATCGGGATCATCCATGTGAAGAGTCTGTTGCGCGAAAGCCAAAAACAGCCTTTAGACAACATCGATTTAAAAGATATCATGAATGAACCTCTATTTGTTCCTGAGACGATCTATATTGACGACTTGTTGTATGAATTGAAGAAAAGCCGCAACCAAATGGCTATTTTGAATGACGAATATGGTGGAGTCGTAGGGATCGTAACCTTAGAAGACTTAGTGGAAGAAATCGTTGGTGATATCGATGATGAATATGATGAAGTATATGACTTAGTTGAGCAACTTTCAGAGAATCGTTACTTAGTCGACGGATCGACACCCTTGTCTAAATTCAATGAATTTTTCAACACCGATATTGAATCCAATGATGTAGATACGATTGCTGGTTTCTTTATTCTAGAGTATGGAAACATTCCGCGCCAGGACGAAGAAGCGATCGTCAAGTATCAGAATTATACGTTAAAAGCCAATGAGATCGAAGTTTCACGGATCATAAACTTGATCGTTGAACGAAATACTGGCATAACTGAAGAACTCGATGCAGCAAATGCAACCACAACTGCAGATGAATAAATAGTTCTTTTCTAAAGCGACTTGAGTCAAAGGAAAGAAGACAGTTGAAAGATGCATCAAAAAAAATAAGTTGTGTAAAAATAAGTATAAAAATCAGGATAATGACCGAATCAACTAAACCAGAAAAAAGGAAAGATGTTCTTTCCTTTTTTCTGGTTTTTTTGAGTAAAGGGATTGACACACATTTGCGATTAACGTTATAGTCTATACATTCAACTGTACTGCTTGAGGAGGAAAAACAATCATGAATGTGTTAGAAGAAAGAATTTTACAAGATGGGGTTGTCTTAAATGGAGAGGTGTTAAAAGTGGATGCCTTTTTAAATCACCAAATCGACCCAGTGCTGATGCAAAAGATCGGTGAAGAATTTGCAGCTCGCTTTACGGACAAAAAAATCACGAAAATCATCACCATTGAATCTTCAGGGATCGCACCTGCTGTTTTTACTGGCTTGATTCTTGGTGTGCCGGTTATTGTAGCCAAAAAAAATACGAGTATTACCATGACAGATTCTTTAGTATCTGCAAATGTCTATTCTTTTACAAAACAGCAGCATTATACGATCACCATCTCTAAAAAATTCTTGTCTTCAGATGATCATGTGCTGATCATTGATGACTTTTTAGCAAATGGACAAGCAGCATTAGGATTGCTGGACATTTGTGAAGAAATGGATTGCTCGGTTTCAGGTGTAGGAATCGTGATCGAAAAATCATTCCAAGATGGTAGAGAAAAATTGACGGATAAAGGAATCGATATTTATTCGATGGCTAGAATCAAGTCATTGGAAAATAATACTGTGACGTTCATGTAACCGACAAGTAGAACGTGTGAGCCGCTGTCAGCTATAGCTGGTCCTTTTGAAGTGAAACAGGGAGAGAAAATAAAAGTGGAAATAGATTGGTTTTTATTACTGGTGATTTTTGTGATCAATCTGTGTTATGTGACACTGATGACGATCCGCATGATGCTGACAATGAAAGGATACCGCTTAGCTGCATCTTTGACTTCAATGGTTGAGATCACCATCTATATCGTTGGTTTAGGACTTGTTTTAGATCGTTTGGATAATGTTTGGAATATTGCTGCATATGCTCTTGGATATGGCGTCGGCATTGCAGCTGGCATCAAGATCGAGGAGTACTTAGCCCTTGGATATATCATGGTAACGGCTATCATTCCTCGTGTTGATACCGATATCCCTAACCAACTGAGAGAAAAGGGACACGGAGTTACCTCTAGTTTGGCATTAGGAAAAGAAGGGGATAGAATGGTATTAGAGATCCTTACTCCCCGCAAGACCGAAAGAAAGCTTTACCAAGAGATCAAAGAATTGGAACCGAAAGCTTTTGTGATTTCTTACGAACCGAAGTATATTAGCGGAGGTTTCTGGACTAAGCGTGTCAAAAAAAGAAGACGTCAAATCAAAATCGAGCAAGAACAAAATGCTTGATTTTGATTTGATTCCATCTAGACAAGTGTTGTAGTGAAAGCTATCACCTTTCAGCAGCAAGGTTGCAATGATCGAGGGTTTCATGATCAAAACAAAAAAGCGACAAAAAGAGCCTAGATTATTGTCTAGGCTCTTTTGCCGCTATGATCTTATTTTATGTCGTTTTGAACAAATGAGTTAAGAGTATTTTTAGCCGTTTTTGAAGTTTCACATTAGGAGTGATGGAACTTTTTTTGACAATCGATTAAAGATGAATGTCATTGTAGGTCTTTGTTTAGCGGTAAAAAAATCACGCAAAAGCCTCAATCTTCCCTAAACGTTCATAATACAACTAGACCAACATATGCTATACTAAAGAGGAAAAGTAACATGTTAAAAATAAGCAACATGGATGAAAGGAAGTAGAGATGAGCTTGTCTAACTTTATTGAACCAGGAAAAACAATCGGAATCATTGGGGGTGGACAGTTAGGTCGTATGCTGGCTTTTTCAGCTAAAAAGATGGGGTATATCGTTGGGGTTTTTGATCCAGAGGAACATTGTTCTGCTGCACAAGTAGCTGACTGGCAAATGAAAGCAGCTTTTGATGATGAGGAAGCGTTAATGGCATTTGCGATGAAGAGCGATGTCGTCACTTATGCGACTGAAAAAATCGATGCAGAATGGATCGACCGCTTAAAACAAACAGTGCCGGTTCCTCAAGGCAGTGAACTGCTAGCGATCACTCAAGACCGTATTCTTGAAAAGGCCCATCTTGAATTGCATAACCTCAATGTTGCACCATATGTTTCCATTATCAGTTTAGAGGATTTGAAAGAGTCTGTCTCATCGATCGGCTATCCTTGTGTATTAAAAGCACTCTATGGCAGAGCAAATCAAAAAGAAAAAATCGTGCTGCAGGATGAACGAGACATTCAAAAATGTGCAGGTTTATTGAGAACCGGTACCTGTGTGCTAGAGTCTTGGATACCTATTGAACGAGAATTATCAGTGATGACGGTTAGAAATGAAAATGGAGAAACCGGTATTTTTCCTGTTTCAGAAAACATTTATCGAGGTCATCAGCTTCACATGAGTATCACGCCAGCACGGATTGATGAAGAAGTAAGAGCTGAAGTAGAACGGATCGGGCACATCATCGCTGAACAGACAGAGGGAGCAGGTGTGATTGGTGTGGAAATCTTCATGACTTCTTCTGGAACATTATATGTCAACGAAATCCATTCGTTTCCGCATGAGTCTGGTTATGACACAATAGAAGCTTGCTCATTCTCAGAGTTCGATGTTCATATTCGTGCCATATGCGGTTGGCCGCTGCCAACATTGAAAGAGTCTGCAAAAAGCGTCATGGTAAACGTGTTAAGTGAACACATGGAAGCTGTCAAAACGCAGATCCGCATCAAGCCAGATTGGCATTTTCATTTTTATGGAAAAAAAGAAGCGAAGAAAAATGAAGCAGTAGGACATATCACGATCTTGACTGACCAAAGGGAAAAAACAATCGATGCGATTTATGATACCGACATATGGGAATAAAGAAGTGACTATCCTGACTGAACAAGATGAACATTAAAAATCATGCAGAAAAAAACAAAAAAAGCTGAAAAAATTCAGCTTTTTTTGTTTATGCTGTTTTGAATTGACGAATGTCTTCTTGGATACAGGCGTTAAATTTTTCCATGATACGTTTGACCAATGGATTTTCAGCCGAATTTAGCAGCTGATCGTTGATTGTACGGATCGGTAGTACGTTATTGCCGGTACCGGTAATAAAAGCCGCTTCAATCGTTGCAATATCAGCAACTGGAATGTTTTGCTCATGGATCACGATGCCTTCTTCTTGGCAGATAGCAAATACTTTTTTACGAACGATGCCGAGTAAAACATTTGCAGAAGGGGAAGTATACAGCTCCTGATTTTTTACAATAAATAAATTAGAACGACTGCCTTCTGTAATAAAGTCATGTTGATCGACCAGTAATACCTCATAAGCTTGCTGCTTTTCTCTTTCAGCTAGCACGCGTTCTTGGTAAGCAGCACGTTGGACTTTGATATTCGGATCTTCGCGTTCCAGTTTGAGCAAAGTCGTATGCATACCAGTTTGATAGTAACGTTGTGGCGGATAAACTGTGTTTTGGAAGAAGATGAGCAGATTTTGCTGATCATCCCAAATTAATTTTAGATTGATAAATTCAGCTTTGTTTTGCTGAATCAAAAATAGGATGCGGTGTTTGATTTCTGAATCAGATAAAGATAAAGAAATGTGCAGCATCTCAGCTGACTTGCGGAAACGTTCTAAGTGATCTTTTAAAAAGAGAGGGATACCTTCTTGGATCCGAATTACTTCATAGACATTTTTAGGACTGATGGGTTTAAACGTTGATCCATCTGTAGTTGCTTTTTCTTCTTCGTTTAATAAATACGTATTGAGTGCCATTTTTTCCATTTTGTATACTCCTTGTTTGTTATTCTTGATCATTATTGCTTGGACAATTGGACATCATGATCCTCATAAATAACATTAAATAAATAATAGAACCTACTTTCTATATTTTATAGCGAACCTTTGAAATTAGCAAAAAGAAAAAATAAAGGACGATGGAAAGTGAGAGGAAGATAGAAAATTTGTGAAAAAATCGCAAGCAAAATGAAAAGGGCATGAAAAGAAAGCGAAAAGCCCTTGAAGAAAGAGAACAAAGCCTATATAATCATCTAGTAATTTGTATAGTATGGAGATGCATACCCTCAAAAGCTGAAACTAAAAGAATAAGAAAAATGAAGTAGGTGAAAGATGACCATGCCAAAACCAAGGAACTTGGAAGGCATTGCCTATCAGTATATCGTTCAGCATATTCAATCAAGACAATGGCTTCCTCAAACGCACATCACAGAACAAAAACTTTCCCAAACTTTAAAAATGAGTCGAACTCCGATTCGTCAAGCTTTTGTGCGTTTGCAAAAAGAAGGTTATATCACGATAGAGCCATATAAAGGTGCTCGCATCCAAGAGCCCGGTATTGATAGTGATGGCTACCAAGAAAGAGCAGAGTTTGCAGAGCTGATTTTGATCCAATATTTACATCAACTGCAGGTCAAAGAACTTCATTTTGACACGGCTAAACTGATCGAGCTGCAAGAAGAGTTGGAACAGTTTACGCAAAAAGGCAAAAAGGAAAGATTTTTTGAGATTGAGATCCTTTATTGGAGCGAATTAATGAAATACTCTAAAAACAGCTATAGTGTATCGATTTTGCTGGACACATTTCGCTCGATGAATCATCAAAACGGTAAGGAAATCAATGAGATCATTGAACAGGCGAGCCCCTTGAAGCTCAAGCATATGAAGAACTTAACACACTATGTGACCAACCAAGAATACGCTCTAGCACGTAAAGAAGTTCGTATTTTGATCAATCAGTTGAGCTTGGCTGCCATTCAAGGTTTTTAGTCCTTATTTTTTTAACATTTTTCTTGCTGATTCAAAAGCAAATCACTATCCTGTTAGCTATCTAGAAAAATGATGAACAAAGAAGCAGAAAAAGACTTGTTCGTTGACTGACCTCCAAAAGTTAGAACCAAATCTGACTTTTGGAGGTCTTTTTTTGCTTAAAAGCCAATTGAAAGTCGACAGAAAAATAGCTGGAATACTTTTCGGATGTCAGCTGCCCAACCTGAAGCTACTGGACTGATGTGAGAAATGAGACCAGTAAACACCAAGCCAACATTTTTCTCTAGCTGGTTTCGTTAAAGTTTGGTTAAGTCTGCCGGCAGTCGATCGATCTATGATAAAATAAGTGAGAAAATGTGTTCGGAAAAGAGTTAACAAACTATCGATTAATTGGTAAAATGGAAAAATGTAAGTCTCTTTTGCCGGATTTGATAAGAGACAAGGAATGAAACGAGAGGATGTTAAATAAATGTTACGTAATGATTTAGTAAGTGGGATGAACCCAAGGCAAAAAGAAGCAGTAGTGCATACAGAAGGTCCTCTATTGATTATGGCAGGAGCGGGAAGCGGCAAAACCAGAGTCCTGACCCATCGCATTGCTTATTTGATTGAAGAAAAAAGTGTCAGTCCATGGAATATTTTAGCGATTACTTTTACGAATAAAGCAGCAAAAGAAATGAAAGAACGGGTCACTCGTCTGATCCAAGAAGGCGGCAGTGATGTTTGGGTTTCAACCTTTCACTCGATGTGTGTCCGCATTTTACGCCGCGATATCGACCATATCGGCTACAATCGTGCTTTTACGATCAGTGACCCAGGCGAACAACAAACCTTGATGAAACGGATTTTGAAAGAGCGCAACATTGACCCTAAAAAATACAATCCAAGAGCGATTTTAGCAGAGATCAGCAATGCTAAAAATGACTTGTTGACAGCTGAAACCTATCGCGATAAAGCAGCTTCTTTTTTTGAGAAGCTCGTTGCCGATTGTTATGACGATTATCAAAAAGAATTGCGTCGCAACCAAGCGTTGGACTTTGACGATTTGATCATGTTGACGATCCGTTTATTTAAGGAAAGTCCAGAAACATTGGCTCATTATCAAGCGAAATTTCAGTACATTCATGTAGATGAGTATCAAGATACGAATACGGCCCAATATACATTGGTAAACATGTTGGCCAGTCGCTTTAGAAACTTGTGTGTAGTGGGTGATGCCGATCAAAGTATCTATGGTTGGCGCGGAGCAAACATGGAAAACATCTTGAATTTTGAAAAAGATTATCCTGATACGAAAGTGGTTTTGTTGGAACAAAATTACCGTTCAACTAAAATGATCTTAGAAGCAGCCAATAACGTCATTGAAAACAATGACAAAAGAAAAGTTAAAAAACTTTGGACAGACAATCATGATGGCGACAAGATCACTTATTACCGGGCACAAAATGAAGGCGACGAATCTCGTTATGTGATCAGCAAAATCCAAGAAGAAATGAAAGAGCGCCAGTTTAAATATGGCGACTTTGCAGTGCTGTATCGGACAAATGCTCAGTCACGGATGATCGAAGAAAGTTTATTGAAATCAAATATCCCTTACAAAATGGTAGGCGGGCATAAGTTCTATGACCGTAAAGAAATCAAAGACGTCTTAGCCTATTTGCGTTTGATCGCCAATCCTGCTGATAACATGAGCTTTGAACGTATCGTGAACGTACCGAAGAGAGGGATCGGCCCTGGAACGATTGAAAAGCTAAGAGATACCGCTAACCAGTTTGAATGGTCCTTATTAGAGGCGGCGATGAATGTCGCTATTACCTCTGTCAGCGGAAAAGCAGCTGGTTCGCTAGAAGCCTTTGCTTTTATGATCAGAGATTTGAAAAAAATGCAAGAGTACCTGCCTGTTACTGAGCTCGTGGAAGAATTGCTGGAACGCAGCGGCTACCAAGATGCATTGAAACAGGAGCGCAGTTTAGAAGCTGAAACACGTCTTGAAAACATTCAAGAGTTCTTAACGGTCACCCAACAATTTGAAAAAGATAATGCCGGTGATGATACCAGTCTTTTGACTTTCTTGACGGATCTTTCGTTGGTATCCGACTTGGATAACTTAGAAGAAGAGCCGAGCAGCGAAGTAACCTTGATGACCTTGCATGCGGCTAAAGGACTGGAGTTTCCAGTCGTTTTCCTCGTTGGAATGGAGGAAGGCGTTTTTCCACTGTCACGGGCAATGATGGAAGAGGAAGAATTAGAAGAGGAAAGACGTCTGGCCTATGTTGGGATCACGCGCGCAGAAAAGAAATTGTATTTGACAAACGCCTTTGCTCGGACTCTATATGGTCGAACAAATGCTAATCCAGCGTCGCGTTTCATTTCTGAAATCAATCAAGAGATCTTAGAATTGGCCAATCAAAAAGCTGGCCACATGCCATTTAGAAGTCCTGTACGCGCCAATCAAGCGGCACGTGCAGCAAGCACGGCTTATCAAACAAAAGCACCCGTTACCGGCAAAACAGCTAGCGGTGCTGAACAAGTGAGTTGGAAAGTCGGCGACAAAGCAGCACACAAAAAATGGGGAATAGGAACAGTCGTCAAGGTTACCGGATCAGCAAATGATTTGCAGTTGGATATCGCTTTTCCAAGTCCGACAGGCGTAAAACGTCTATTGGCTGCCTTTGCTCCAATTGAGAAAGCAGGTGAATAAAGATGACAGAAAAAGTTTCTTTTGAAGCAGCTAAAAATCGTGTCGATGAGTTGCGTTTGCAATTGGATCGATATAGTCATGAGTATTATGTATTGGATAAACCAACGGTGACAGATGCTGAGTACGACCGTCTTTACCATGAGTTGCTGGGGTTAGAAGAACAATATCCTGAGCTGATCAGCAATGATTCTCCTACACAGCGCGTCGGCGGGACAATTTTGCCAGGTTTTGAAAAAGTGATCCATGAGATCCCAATGCTGAGCTTAGGCAATGCATTCAATGAAACAGATTTAAAAGAATTCGATCGACGCAACCGTAAACTGACGGACAAGAACATTCAATATATTTGTGAGTTGAAGATCGATGGTTTAGCCATTTCTTTGAAATATGAAAAAGGACGTCTGGTTCAAGCGGCGACACGCGGTGATGGAACGGTTGGCGAAAATGTCACGCAAAACGTACGGACGATCAAATCCGTTCCATTGCGTTTGAAAGAACCTTATTCGATCGAAGTGCGCGGAGAATGTTACATGCCAAAAAACTCTTTCGTAAAACTGAACCAAGAAAGAGACGAAGCGGGCAAAGATGTTTTTGCAAATCCAAGGAATGCGGCAGCAGGAGGCTTGCGGAACTTAGATCCAAAAGAAACAGCCAAACGGAACTTGAATACCTTCTTGTATACTGTGGCTGATTTTGGGGAGATTCAAGCGGAAAGCCAATCAGAAGCGCTCAATCAATTGGACACATTAGGCTTGCGGACCAATCATGAACGACGTGTTTTTGATTCCATCGAGGAAGTTTGGCAGTATGTGCAAGACTTTCAAGAAAAAAGAGCAGACTTGCCTTATGATATCGATGGTATTGTGATCAAAGTCAATGATTTTTCTGCTCAAGAAGAATTGGGCTTTACAGTAAAAGCACCGCGTTGGGCTATTGCCTATAAATTCCCTGCAGAAGAAGCTTATACGGTTCTTCATGATATTGAATGGACAGTCGGCCGAACTGGCGTGGTAACCCCTACTGCTATCATGGATCCAGTACGTTTGGCTGGAACGACCGTACAACGGGCCAGTTTGCATAATGAGGATCTGATCAAAGCGCGTGATATTCGTTTGCATGATACAGTGGTGGTACACAAAGCAGGCGATATCATTCCTGAAGTAACCCGTGTTTTGTTAGATAAACGACCGGCTGACAGCCAACCGTATGAAGTACCGACGCATTGTCCAGCTTGTGAGAGTCAATTGGTTCATTTGGAAGAAGAAGTGGCTTTGCGCTGCATCAATCCAAAATGTCCAGCTCAGATCATTGAAGGGCTGACTCACTTTGTTTCTAGAAATGCGATGAACATTGAGGGCATTGGCAGTAAAGTGATCATTCAATTGTATCAAAAAGAGTTGGTCAAAGATGTGGCTGACTTATACAAATTAACATATGATCAGCTGCTGACGCTTGATAAAGTCAAAGACAAATCTGCGAACAACTTATTGCGATCGATCGAACGCAGCCAATCTAACTCATTGGAACATTTGCTGTTTGGACTAGGGATCCGCCATGTCGGAGCGAAGGCAGCTAAGTTGCTAGCAGAAGAGTTTGAGACGATGGAACAACTGCAACAAGCTGAAAAAGAACAGATCATTAGGATCGAAGGAATCGGCGAAATCATTGCCGACAGCATTGTGGCTTATTTTGCTTTGCCTGAAGTAATGGATTTGATCAATGAACTGCGAGAAGCAGGGATCAACTTGTCTTATTTAGGAAAGAAAAAAGAAGCTGTGGCAGAAACGTCTTCTTATTTCAATGGCAAGACAGTGGTATTGACGGGCAAATTAACTCAATTTACACGCCAAGAAGCCAAAGAACGGATCGAAAATCTCGGTGGGAATGTAACAGGAAGTGTTTCTAAAAAGACGGATCTCGTTGTTGCTGGAGAAGAAGCTGGCAGCAAATTAACAAAAGCGAATGAACTGGGCATTGAAGTTTGGAATGAGAACCAGTTAGTGGAAACATTAGAAGGAGAGGAACAACAAGGTGAAAAGTAGATTTTTAACCTTATTTTTAGCTGCGGTGCTTTTTTTAAGTGCCTGCAGCAGTCCTGGAAAGGGACAGAGCGGAAACGAGCCTGGTACCGATGAGGAAACTACAGATCAATCTACAGAAGAAAAAGTGACGACGACTTCAAATCGACCATCGAAGGAATACTATCGGGCGATCATTACAGATGGCGAATACAAAACAAGCAAGTCACGCGGCATCACACAAAGCTTAAATTCAACCTTTAATTTAAAGGCATTTGAAACAGGACTATCAGAAGTTTCGCAAAAGGAATTTTCAACAGATACTTATTTCTACCAAGAAGGTCAATATTTGGATGAAAAAACGATCAATCAATGGCTTAGACGCTACAATCCAGAAAAAGGTGAAAACCAAAATCTGGAAGGATTGAACCCGAAAGACAATGGAAAACTAGACGAAAATGAACGTGCGCCTATTTATTTGAATTCAATTTTAGAACAAGACTACATGGTGCAAAAAGATGATGGGTACCAACTTGGCGGCATCAGCATTGGTTTGGCCATGAATGCGATCGATTATTATCAAAAGGAAAAATATGGTGCTTATTTTGAAACCCGTATCGACCATGATGAATTGTTGAAACAAGGAAAAGAAATGGCAGATAAAATTGTTGAACGTTTGCGGAAAATGGAAGGCTTGAAAAACGTTCCGATCACAGTAGGCATTTTTGAGCAATCTTCTCAAGATAGCATAGCTGGTGGTACGTACATTGCGTCCGGTACAAGCAAAAATGGCCAATCTTCTATCGACAAGTGGGAAGCACTGAACAATAGTAAAGTCGTTTTTCCTTCTGAAGGCTCAGATAGTAATGAAAAAAATAGTTTTGCTAACTTTAAATCTGAAGTAGAAACGTTCTTTCCAAACTTAAGCGGGATCACAGCGGAAGCTGCTTATACCGATGATCAATTGGTCAACATGAAAATCAATATCGTCACCCAGTTTTACGGCGAAAGCGAAGTCATTGCTTTTACACAGCATGTCAATGACAAAGCTACTAAATTCTTGCCGCCCAATATTCCAATTGAGATCAATATCTCCTCAATCAAAGGGATGGAAGCTTTCTTAGCCAGAGAAACAGGCAAAGAGGATTTCTATACGCATATCTTTGACTAAAGGATCATCATGCGCTTTAAGCAAAGATGAACCCGATGGAACCAATTCAAAGATGTTTAATGGCTGCTTAATAATAGAACATGCAATTATTTGAAAAAAGCATGTCGAAACATTTGTCAGCAGTACATTCTTCCTTTGTTCAGTAGGCATTCATTAAAAACTTAAATGAGACCAAAAAATGATGTCCTTTTCCAATGTTGATCGGAAAAGGACATCATTTTTTCTTTTCTGCATAAAACTGGAAAAGTGCGGTTTTACAACATTTAACGATAATCAGTAATGCCTACTGAATAATAGATTATGCAATAATTTCCTCTTTTTCAGTCCCTTTGCATAAAGAGCATTTTGATCATTAAACTTTAGCACTGACAAGTGTATACCAATCTCTCCCATTTACAATCTCTAATTCGGTGAAGTACTCGATTTGCGCAGCCATTCGAACTGGTTTCGAATGCGCCTCTTATTGACCAACTCAAACGAGTTGTGGCATTCGAGTATGTCATTAACGCCTCTTATTGACCAACTCAAACTAGTTGCAGCTCTTGAGTTTGTCATTAACGTCATTTATTGACCAACTCAAACGAGTTGTGGCATTCGAGTATGTCATTAACGCCTCTTATTGACCAACTCAAACTAGTTGCAGCTTTTGAGTTTGTCATTAACGTCATTTATTGACCAACTCAAACGAGTTGTAGCATTCGAGTATGTCATTAACGCCTCTTATTGACCAACTCAAACTAGTTGTGGCATTCGAGTTTGTCATTAACGTCATTTATTAACTAACTCAAGCTAGTTGCGCCCATCGAGTTTGTCAATAACGCTTCTTATTGACCAACTCAAACTCATTGCAGTCTTTGAATAAAAAAATTTTAAAAAGAAATAACATCCATTGAAAGCAGCTTACATCATAAATAATATTTCCATACAGATCAAAAACTCATCCACCTAGAAAGAGAAGACTGCTTTCTAACGTGTGCTCGGTGTAGTGTTAAGTAAAAAATCATTTCTGTTAAATGTTAAACCGGTTAGAAACACATTTCTTTATCAATGTTAAAAGATGAAGAACCAAAAGTGTCAGTAGATATTTGATCTAATCTGCAGCAAGCAGGAGATCACAACACCTTGCAAGCATCGATTTGTTTGAACAGGTCCATAAAGAGGCACATCAAGATGGCTCTTACGAAGTTTTATTTTGGAGCATCGTAGAATTGACATAGAGCTGACTGCTACTTTGTGGTAAAATGGGAAAGAAGTTTTGATTTGAACACGTAGAAAGTGAGTGAAACATACATGACAGTAAATGTGAATGAACAAGACATTAGACATGTCGCAAAACTAGCTAAACTAGAAATTTCAGATGATGAAATTAAAAAATTTACCGTCCAAATGGATAATATCATTGATATGGTCGAACAATTAGATACCTTAGACACAAAAGATGTACCGGAAATGTATCATGGTGCGTTTATTGAAAACGTCATGCGCGAAGACAAAGCTGTTCCAGGAACAGATCGCGAGGCATTGTTCGAAAATGTGAAAGAAAGCAAAGATGGCTTGATCCGAGTACCAGCCATTATCGATAACGGGGAGGGCGACGCATAACATGAGTTTATTGGAACATACATTAGAAGAACTGCACACGATGTTAGTCAATAAGGAAACAACAGCAGAAGAAATCATGACGGCTGTTTTTGCACGAATCTCTGAAACAGAAGACAAAATCGGTGCATTCATCACGATAACAGAAGAAGAAGCTTTGCTGAAAGCCCGTGAAATGGATGAAGCAGGAATCGACCCTGATGACTTGCTATCTGGTTTACCGATCGGGATCAAAGACAACATTATCACAGAAGGCACATTGACAACAGCTGCTAGTCGTATTTTGGAAGACTTTGTTCCGATTTATGACGCAACAGTATCGAAAAAAATCAAAGAAGCCGGCATGATTTCAGTCGGTAAATTAAACATGGATGAATTTGCAATGGGCGGAAGTACTGAAACATCTTACTTCAAATTAACGCGCAATCCATGGAATTTAGAAAAAGTGCCGGGCGGTTCATCTGGCGGTTCAGCTGCTGCTGTTGCTTCCGGACAAGTTCCTGTGGCATTAGGAACAGATACAGGCGGCTCGATTCGCCAACCTGCTGCCTTTAACGGAATCGTAGGGATGAAGCCAACATACGGACGTGTTTCCCGTTTCGGTTTGATTGCTTTTGGTTCAAGTTTAGACCAAATCGGACCTTTCTCTCGCACAGTCAAAGACAATGCGCTTGTTTTGAATGCCATCAGTGGCGCCGATCCAGCTGATTCCATGTCTGCCCAACAAGAAGTACCTGATTTTACAGCAGGTATCGAAAAAGGCGTAAAAGGCATGAAAATCGGTGTGCCAAAAGAGTATATGAGTGAAGGCCTGCAGCCAGG
Source organism: Pisciglobus halotolerans (assembly GCF_900113675.1). Taxonomy (GTDB): domain Bacteria; phylum Bacillota; class Bacilli; order Lactobacillales; family Carnobacteriaceae; genus Pisciglobus; species Pisciglobus halotolerans. The sequence goes on along the minus strand of NZ_FOQE01000013.1, from coordinate 3,465 downwards.
TGTCAAAGAAGCTGTCTTAAAAGCTGTAGAAACTTACCGTTCATTAGGCGCAATTGTTGAAGAAGTCAGCTTGCCGCATTCACAATATGGGATTGCAGCTTACTATATTATCGCTTCTTCAGAGGCTTCTTCTAATTTGCAACGCTTCGACGGCATTCGTTATGGCTATCGGGCAGAAGGTGCAGAATCTCTAGACGAACTATACATCAAAACACGTTCAGAAGGATTTGGCGATGAAGTGAAACGCCGAATCATGTTGGGTACGTTCTCCTTGAGTTCTGGTTATTATGATGCACACTTTAAAAAAGCTGCAAAAGTTCGGACATTGATTCGCCAAGACTTTGAAAAAGTATTTGATTCTTATGACTTGATCTTGGGACCAACTGCGACAACTACAGCTTTTGATATCGGTGGAAAAGTAAAAGATCCAGTAGCGATGTATTTAGCAGATATTTTGACGGTGCCGGTCAATTTGGCTGGTGTCCCAGCTATTTCCATTCCATGCGGCTTTTCAGAAGGAATGCCGGTCGGTCTGCAACTGATTGGTAAACATTTCGATGAACAAACCATCTATCGTGCAGCCTATGCATTTGAACAAGCAACAGATTTTCATAAAGAAAGACCAAACTTATAGGAGGAGATCGTAGAATGAATTTTGAAACAGTGATTGGGCTTGAAGTCCACGTAGAATTAAAAACCGACTCAAAAATGTTCTCACCATCTCCAGCTCATTTTGGTGCAGAACCGAATACAAATACAAACGTGATCGACTGGGGATACCCAGGTGTTTTACCTGTTGTCAATAAAGGTGCTGTTGATTATGGCATGCGGGCAGCACTTGCATTGAACTGTGAGATCACACAATCTACTAAATTTGACCGTAAAAACTATTTCTATCCAGATAATCCAAAAGCTTACCAAATTTCACAGTTGGACAAACCGCTGGGACATGATGGCTGGATCGAGATCGAAGTAGAGGGCAAAAAGAAAAAAATTGGCATCGAACGGGTCCATTTGGAAGAAGATGCGGGCAAGAATACGCACGGCGTCGATGGTTATTCCTATGTCGACTTGAACCGTCAAGGAACACCTTTGATCGAGATCGTTTCCGAAGCAGATATGCGTTCACCTGAAGAAGCTTATGCTTACTTAGAAGCTTTGAAACAAATCATTCAATACACGGGTGTGAGTGATGTTAAAATGGAAGAAGGATCCATGAGATGCGATGCGAATATTTCTATTCGTCCACGCGGTCAGGAAGCTTTTGGAACAAAAACAGAACTGAAAAACTTGAACTCATTCAACTATGTACGCAAAGGGTTGGCTTTTGAAGAAGTACGCCAAGAAAAAGTCTTGCTATCAGGCGGTGTGATCCAACAGGAAACTCGTCGTTATGACGAAACGACCGGAGAAACGATCTTGATGCGTGTCAAAGAAGGGTCTAGTGATTATCGCTATTTCCCAGAACCTGATTTACCAAACTTTTACATTGAAGACGAGTGGATCGAACGTGTTAAAACATCGATTCCAGAAATGCCAAAAGAACGCCGCTTACGTTATATCAGCGAACTTGGATTGCCAGACTATGATGCAATGGTCTTGACAGCAACAAAAGAAATGTCTGATTTCTTCGAAGGCACATTGGCAAATGGAGCAGATGCTAAACAAGCCTCTAACTGGTTAATGGGAGAAGTTTCAGCGTATTTGAACAGCGAAAAATTAGAGCTGCACGAAACGCAATTAACCCCTGAAAACTTGGCAGACATGATCAACTTGATCGCTGACGGCACGATCAGCTCAAAAATCGCGAAAAAAGTCTTCCGTGAATTGATCACAAAAGGCGGCCATGCGAAAGAAGTTGTCGAAAAAAATGGCTGGGTACAATTGAGTGATCCAGCTAAATTAAGTCCGATCATCAATGATATCTTGGATAACAATGCGCAATCGATCGAAGACTTCAAGAATGGAAAAGACCGTGCGATCGGCTTTTTAGTCGGACAAATTATGAAAGCCACCAAAGGACAAGCCAATCCAGGCGTTGTGAATAAACTATTAAAAGAAGAACTTTCAAAAAGATAGGCAAAGCTGAATACTTGGTCTAAAGTTGAAAAACAACGAGAAGAGACCATGTTTGACGAAAGTTTTTTTGAAGGAAAGAAGGAAAAAAGATGCGGGCAAGAGTCATTTACAATCCTACATCCGGCAAGGAACTGCTGCGAAGGAACCTAGTAGATATTTTGCAGATCTATGAAAATGCAGGCTACGAAACCAGTGCATTTGCAACGACTCCTGAACCCAATTCTGCTCGAAATGAGGCCAAAAGAGCGGCTGAAGCTGGTTTTGACCTCATTGTTGCAGCAGGAGGGGATGGAACGATCAATGAAGTAGTGAACGGTATAGCAGGGTTGGAACGCAGACCGAAAATGGCGATCATTCCAGCAGGGACGACGAACGACTATGCAAGAGCCCTGCACATTCCACGAAATGACTTGGTTGCTGCAGCTGAGATCATTGAAAAAAAACAAACTGTTCTAATGGATATCGGAAGAGCTAAAAATAAAAAGCAAGATACTTACTTTATCAATATCGGAGCAGCTGGCTATTTGACTGAATTGACGTATGATGTTCCTTCTCAACTGAAGTCTGTCTTTGGCTATCTTGCTTATTTTGCAAAAGGTGCTGAAATGTTGCCGCGTGTTAAAGAAATCCCGATGCACATTGAGTATGACGATGGCGTTTTTGATGGACAAGCTTCCATGTTTTTCGTTGCATTGACCAATTCTGTCGGCGGTTTCGAGCAAATCGTTCCTGATTCAAAGCTAGATGACGGCAAATTTACATTGATCATTATCAAAACAGCCAATATGATCGAAATCTTGCATTTGATCCGACTAATGCTAAGCGGCGGAAAACATATCGAAAGTCCCTACATTCTTTATAAAAAGACGAGTAAAATCTTAGCGCGTTCTGCAGACGGCAGCAAATTGATGATCAACCTAGACGGCGAATACGGCGGCGATGCACCCGTTGAATTTACCAACCTCCGTCAGCACATCGAAATGATTGCCAACGTTGAAGAAATCCCGAATGCCGTAGACACGAAAGATGTTTACGTCGATGACGTCGAAGAACAATTCATCAGAGAAATCGACGAACTCACCGATGAGGACACGAAGTAAGGATGCGGAGCGAGGTCGATAGAGACGACAGGAAAATGAAAAAGCGCGACGCAGAGCATCCCGCACATGCGAGCGACTTTTGAATTTTACCCGAGACTCTACCTTTCGTAGCTCAACTAAAAAACTAGGATGTGGAGAAAGCCCGAAAGAGTCAAAGCAAAAACAGGAAGTTGTTGAAGAGAGCAGCGAAGCGCGCATCAAAACAACTTATCTTTTTTGCAAAGACTCTGGCTTTCGCAACTCAACTACTAGGATGCGGAGCGACCCCGATAGAGAACGAGCACTA
>NZ_FOQE01000001.1:170325-192369 GCF_900113675.1 Pisciglobus halotolerans | reverse complement strand
TAATCAATGCAGGGGTAGTCAGTCCCAGTCGGTTGGCTGTTTCTCGATAGGTCAACTCTGTTCTTGAATACAACTCTACCGCATCTAATTTAAATTGAACAGTATAATCCCTGTTCGTTGTCCGTCTCTGTAACCCTTCTTCACCAAACTCTTGATAAACTTTCACCCAATCACGTACTTGGCCGTAGCTTTTAATGCCATGTTTTTCAGCTAGAGAGGCATATCCGCCAAAACCTTTGATGTACTCCTTCACGACCATTCTTTTAAATTCAAAGCTATATTTAGCCATAAAAAATGACCTCCAAATGTTAGATTTTTGGTCTAACATTTGGGGGTCAGTATACTCTGTTGATTCGGAAGAAGACTGTTTTTTGTATATTTGTGTATTTGTTTAGCCTTTTGATCCGCCTGTCAAATCCATACCTTCGATAAAGTATTTCTGAGCGAAGAAGAAGAGCAGTACTGTCGGAATCATGACTAACGTAGCGCCGGCCATCAAGTAGTTCCACTGAGTAGTAGATTGATTTTGGAACGTTTGTAAACCGATTTGTAAGGTGTACATGTCTTCATCATGGATATAAAGCAAGGGCCCGAGGAAGTCATTCCAAGCACCATTAAAAGATTGGATCCCAATCGTGATCAAAGCAGGTTTTGTCAGCGGAATCATCAAATGACTCCAAATATAGATGTGGTTAGCACCATCGATCTGCGCAGCTTCAATCAGCTCATTATTGATCGACATATAAAATTGCCGCATCAAAAAGATGTTAAAAGCACTTCCGAAGAAGGAAGGAACGATCAATGGAAGGTATGTACCTACCCAACCGAGTTTAGTAAATAGAATATATTGCGGGATCATCGTTACAAATCCTGGAACCATCATTGTCGCCAATACTAAAGAAAAGAGAACATTTTTCCCTGGAAAAGAGATCTTTGCGAACCCATAAGCAATAAATGAGTTAGAGACCACATTTCCAAGAACAACGAAGAATGTAATAAACAACGTATTCTTCATATAGTGAAAGAAAGGAAAAGCATTCACAGTCGTCGTATAGTTAGACCATTCAATGGATTCCGGGAAGAAAGTCGGTGGATACTTTACAATTTCGTTCATTGGTTTCAATGAAGTAAAAACCATCCACAGTAACGGTGAGATCAAAATAATACTAATGGCGATCAGCAAGATGTAAGTAATGATTTTGCCGATCTTTTTTTGTCGTTTACGACTTTTAAAGTGTTTTGTCTTTGGTGTGCTTTCTGCTTTTGTAACAGAAGAAGTTGTCTCAACCATCTCATTTCCTCCTTTCATGAATAATGAACCCATCTAGGCGCTAACTTCAAGTTAACAAAGGTCAAAACCAAAACAATGATAAACAAGATCATCGACATCGCCATGGCATATCCCATGTCAAAGGCCACGAAAGCTTTGTTCCACATATGCAGGTTATAGAAGAGCAGGGAATTGGCAGGTCCGCCTTTTCCGCTATCTGTCATGACATAAGCTTCCTGGAAAATTTGAAAGGCACCGATCGTTGAGGTGATCACATCATAGAAAATGATTGGTGTAATCATTGGTAAAGTGATGTGATAGAATCGTTTGAATGAACTTGCACCGTCGATCTCAGCCGACTCGTATAACTGCTTAGGAACATTTTGTAAAGTGGCTAGATAGAGCAGCATTGCTCCGCCGACACTCCACAGTTTCATTAAGATTAAGGCAGGTTTTGTCCAGACCGGATCAAACAGCCAAGCTGGACCTTGAATATTGAACCAACTTAAAACGGTATTGATCAAACCGGATGTTGGCGAAAGCAGCTGCATCCACAAAACATATACAGCTACCCCAGAAAGAATAGCAGGTAAATAGAAAATCGTCCGGAATATAGAAATCCCACGCATCCTCTGATTCAACAAAACGGCAAGTAGTACACTGCCGACAGCCGTCAATGGCACATTCAAAATCACGTAATAAGCCGTATTATAGAGCGACTTCCAAAATAGTTCATCTTGGGTGAACATACGTTTAAAGTTGGCTAATCCGATAAATTCCATGCGAGATGTTAAGTTATAGTTGGTAAAACTACCAATGAAGGAAAATAGCATGGGACCGAGCATGAAAATGAGAAAGCCGATGATAAAAGGTGATACGAAAAGCAATCCCCACCAAGCGTCTTTTTTCTGCTTTTTTGTCCAACGTTTTTTCTTGTTTTGCTTGCTTGTTGATGTTGTAGCCATTTTCTCACCATCCTTTATAGTGAAAATAGAGCGACAAAGAAAATTTGCTTTGTCACCCTATCTCCTAAATGCCCTTTTTTGTTATTTATGCTGTTCAACAAGATCTTCAACTGATTTTTGGGCTGCATCCAAAGCTTCTTTTGCTGATTTATTACCTAACATGGCTTCGTCCAATTGTCCGTTGACCAGTTCTGTGTAATCAGGAGCTTCTAATGGAATCGGTGTGATAACAGTTTGTTCTAGATTCTTATGCGCCATATCATAGATCATATGACCTTTATCATCTAAATCAGGATGTTCTTTCAAGTTTTCGTTGGCTTCTTCATTCGCCATGATATCAAAGCTGTTCAAACCGAATTTTTCTTGGACTTCAGGCGAAGTCATGTATTTCATGAATTCGTAAGACTCTTCCGGATGCTCAGCACCATATGGAGCTTCCAAGACAAATCCGCCGCCCCATGACCAGTGTCCTGATCCTTCTTCTTTTTCAGGAAGAGGTGCTACACCGTAGTTGAAGCCGTCCGGAGCATTTTCAAGCAAGTTGGTGTAGTAGTTGATATTTTGAGCACGAATACCGACTAAGCCGGAGATAAATGGATCGGCTACGCCAGAACCAAATTCTGCTTCATGATTATTAATGGTATCGCGGCCGTAATAGTCTTGTTGTTTTAATACCCAATCTAAAGCTTCAACTTTTTCAGGTGTATTGATTTTTACGTTGCCGTCTTTGTCAAACCAGCTGGTACCATGATCAGCATTCAAAGCCCAAACGTCTGCACCTAAGTTCCATAATGGGTAGAAACCGATGCGTTCAAAGTTGTTGCCTTTTTTGACATCCAACTTGTGAGCTGCTTCTTCCAATTCATCCCATGTTGCTGGTGGATTTTCAGGATCTAATCCCACTTCTTCAAACATATCCTTATTATAGAACAACACTTGTGTATCTGTGTTGAATGGCAGAGCATAAGCATCATCTTCATACATGACAGTATCCCACAATTGAGGGTAGAAGCGTGAACTGATGTCTTCATCTTCTTTATCTAAGTATTCTTGAAGATTCGTTGCTTGTTTTGCATCTGCACGCTGTTGAACAGAGTTGATGTCTTGAACAATGACATCAGGCGGATCCCCCGCAGCAATAGACGCCAAAGATTTTGTCCAAATATCGCCCCAAGGCTGATAAACATATTTTACTTCAATATGATCTTGTGATTTGTTGAAGTCTTTAATAATGTCTTCAACTGCATCGCGACGCATGCCTGATCCCCAGAAAGACCAGAATTCCAGCTCTACTTTATCGCCGCTGCCTCCATCTGCATTATCTTTATTTGTTGAGCCGCCGTTGCCACAAGCTGCTAACAGTAAGGCCATGCTTGCTGTTATCCCTAAAGAAAGCCATTTTTTATTTCTTTTTACCATCCCAACAACCGCCTTTCCTCCATATAAGTATGTAATAGTCAGACATAAAGCGCTAACAGAAAGAACTGCTACTGCTTCTCCCGGCACTCTTCCATTATGACTTTATGACTTCTAGACTCAGAATAAACTATAGTTTCGAAGTAATCAAACAAAATGACTCGGAATGTTAATAAAAAAATATTTTTTTAAAAGAAGACTGGTAAAAGCACAAAAGTTAATTTCTTAAGCTATCAAGGATGTAAAGGGTACCAATATTCTTTTAAAAAAACTTTAACTATTTTTTGCAAAAAAAGCCTTGTATATAGGAATAAAAGTATTTATACTACTTGCTAGTTGCCTAACAGTTAGTGGACTAACAGTTAGGCTCTGAACAAAAAAAGAAGTAAAAAATGTATGCTGAACATGTTGTGTAGCAGTTGATTTTAAATAAGGAAAGTTAAAAAGAAGAACAAGCTTATGAGTCACGTACTTTTCCTTTATTCAGCAAACTGTCAATAAAAAGGAATTAAAACAAGTCCAAATGAGGAGGGAAAAAAGTGAGAGAACATACACAGTCTGTTAGTTTCTCACTCCAGGCAACCAGTAATCAAGTAAAACGAACGATTGCCAAAAAGATGGCAGAAGTTTTTGGGAACCGCAGTAATCTGATGCAGCATCAGATCATCGGCTATATCCAAAGCCACCAACAGGAAGATATCTTTCAAAAAGATATCGAAGAATTGCTGACCATTCGTCGGTCAACTGCGACGGGTATTTTAAACACCCTCGAAAAAAGAGGGCTGATCCATCGTGAGCCGGTCAGTTATGATGCTCGATTAAAAAAATTAGCGATTACCTCTAAAGGCGTTGAGTTTGAAAAGAAAGCAGTAGGGTGCATGCGTGCTGTCGAGAGTCAGGTGCGAGCTGGTTTGACAGATGAAGAACTAGCAATCTTTTTTAGGGTGTTAAGCAAAATTAGAAGCAACATAAATGAAAATGATTAAAAAGTAAAGGAGTTTATCTATGATACAGTTATTAAAATACTTAAAAGCTAAAGACTGGGGTCTCATTTTTTTGATTTTCCTATTTATTGTCACTCAAGTCTTCTTAGATTTAAAGATACCGGACTATATGTCTGAAATCACAGTTAAAGTTCAAACACCCGGCAGCGAAACGCAAGATATTATTTTAACCGGGGGCTATATGGTGTTATGTGCACTAGGAAGTTTGGCTTCTGCTGTTATCGTCAGCTTTTTCTCTACACGGTTGGCTGCTTCTTTTGCAAAAAACTTAAGAGAAAAATTATTTAACCAAGTAGAAGGATTCTCAATGGAAGAAATCAATGGTTTTTCAACTTCCAGCTTGATCACGCGTTCAACGAATGACATTACCCAAGTTCAAATGTTTATCGCGATGGGGATGCAAATCTTGATCAAAGCACCAATCATGGCGATTTGGGCCATTACCAAAATTTCAAACAAGAACTGGCAATGGACAGCAGCAACAGGTGTGACGGTTGTCGCTTTGCTGGCCGTGATCATTGTCGTGATCAGCTTGGCGATGCCGCGATTCAAACGTATCCAAAAATTAACGGATAACTTGACAGCTGTAACAAGAGAAAACTTAACGGGTATCCGAGTCGTACGAGCTTACAATGCGGAAGAGCATGAAGAAAATAAGTTTGAAAAAGCCAATACTGACTTAAATGACAATTACTTATTTGCTACACGGGCAATGGCATTGATGTCTCCAAGTATGACTGCAGCAATGAATGGATTGAGTTTAGCGATCTATTGGATCGGTGCTTACTTGATTCATGATGTATTGGACGTCATGCAGCGAATCACTATTTTCAGTAACATGGTCGTTTTCTCTTCTTATGCGATTCAAGTGGTCATGTCATTTGTGATGTTGACGTTTATCTTTGTGATTTTGCCAAGAGCACAAGTTTCTGCAAATCGGATCAAAGAAGTGTTGAATACAGAATCAACGATCGAAGACGGTACAGTAAATGAAGGAAAAGATCACTTAGAAGGCGAAATTGAATTCAGACATGTCAGCTTTAAATATCCAGATGCTGGAGATTATGTGATCAAAGATATTGATTTTACTGCCCACAAAGGAGAAACAGTTGCTTTCATCGGTGCTACTGGGAGCGGGAAAAGTACGATCATCAATTTAGTACCACGTTTTTATGACCCGACTGAAGGAGAGATCCTCATCGATGGTGTCAATATCAAAGACTATACGCAAGAAGCTTTGCGCAATAAGATTGGTTATGTACCACAAAAATCAGTATTGTTCAGCGGAACGATCGCATCCAATATTGCATTTGGTGATAATGGCAAAGGTGACATCACAGAAGATGCTGTTAAACATGCGGTCAGTGTAGCTAAAGCAACAGATTTTGTTGAAAAAACGACAGGTCAATATGAAGGGCACGTGGCTCAAGGCGGAAATAACTTCTCAGGCGGACAAAAACAACGTTTAGCGATTGCCAGAGCAATTGCCCGTGATCCAGAAATCTTCATTTTTGACGACTCGTTCTCAGCGCTTGACTATAAGACGGACCGCGATTTGCGTTCTCAACTAAAAGAAGAAGCTGGAGACGTGACGAACTTGATCGTCGGTCAACGAATCGGAACGATCAAAGATGCAGACACGATCATCGTTTTAGATGAAGGTAGAATCGTCGGAAAAGGGAAACATGACGACCTATTAGAGACTTGTGAAGTATACCGCGAGATTGCTCAATCTCAATTATCAGAGGAGGAACTTGCTAATGAGTAAACATGCTGGCAAAATGTCAGGAACAAAACCTAGAAATTTTAAGCAAACGTATAAGAACCTGCTTGCCTATATCCGTGTGTATTTGCCGGCTGTCATTTTTGCACTGGTTTTAGCTATGGGGGCAGCAATCATTTCTTTAGTTGGTCCACGTAAATTGAGTGAGATCACAGATTTGATCACAGCTGGACTGAAGGGTGAGATGGATATCGCCGCTATTGAAAAGATCGCGTTTCTATTAGTGATCTTGTACGTGATCAGTTTTGTTGCAAACTATGTCCAAGGCTTTATCATGGCTACGATCACACAACGGGTGGCTAAAAAGCTTAGAAGAGATATTTCAGAAAAAATCAATCGCTTGCCATTGCGTTACTTTGACTCCAACAGTACCGGAGACGTCTTGAGCCGAGTGACCAACGACGTAGATATGATCAGCCAAACGATGAACCAAAGTATTTCGTCATTGGTTACAGCAGCGACGATGTTTATTGGGTCCTTGTTTATGATGGCGATCACTAATATCCCAATGACTTTGGCCGCTATTGCGTCGACCTTGGTTGGCTTCGGCTTGATGACATTGATCGTTAAAAACTCTCAACAATACTTCAGTGCCCAACAAAGAGCGTTAGGAGCCGTGAATGGACATGTAGAAGAAATCTATTCTGGGCACAATGTCGTCAAAGCTTACAATGCTGAAAGAGAAGCAAAAGAAACGTTTGATACAATCAATGACGAATTGTATCAAAGTGCATGGAAATCTCAATTCTTTTCAGGAATCATGATGCCGTTGATGAACTTTATCGGAAACTTCGGCTACGTATTGGTCAGCATCTTAGGTGCTAGCCTAGCTTTGAATGGCAAAATTACTTTTGGGGTCATCGTAGCCTTTATGATGTATATTCGTTTGTTTACACAGCCCTTGTCTCAATTTGCGCAAGCTGCTACCAGTCTTCAATCAACAGCAGCAGCTAGTGAGCGGGTATTTGACTTCTTAGATGAAGACGAATTAGGAAACGAAACAGATAAGACTGCTCAATTAGAAAATGTACGCGGTGAAGTAGAATTTGACCATGTTCATTTTGGTTATACACCGGATAGAACGATTATCAATGACTTTTCCGTTTATATCAAACCAGGCCAAAAAGTTGCCATTGTTGGCCCAACAGGTGCTGGTAAAACGACGATCGTCAACTTGTTGATGCGCTTCTATGAAGTCAACAGCGGTTCGATTAAAATTGATGGCATCCCCACGACAGACCTGACGCGTGAAAACGTCCATGATCAGTTTTGTATGGTCTTGCAAGACACTTGGATTTTTGGCGGAACGGTTCGAGACAACGTTGTTTACAACGTAAAAGGCGTCACAGATGCCCAAGTAGAAGAAGCTTGTAAAGCAGTCGGTCTCGATCACTTTGTCCATACACTTCCACAAGGCTATGATACAGTGTTGGATGATCAAACCAGCTTGTCTGCCGGACAAAAACAGTTGATCACGATTGCTCGTGCCATGATCAAAGATGCACCATTATTGATCTTAGATGAAGCAACCAGTTCAGTAGATACACGAACAGAAGCGTTGATCCAAGAAGCAATGGACAAGTTGATGGTCGGAAGAACTTCTTTTGTGATCGCCCACCGGTTGTCTACCATTAGAAATTCTGATCTGATATTGGTTATGGACAATGGCGACATCATTGAAAAAGGAAACCACGAAGAACTATTGGCAAAAGGCGGTTTCTATGCTAACCTTTATAACAGTCAGTTTGAAGAGGCATAAAAGAAAGCAATTTTTTTAAAAAGGACATGCAATTTTTAGTTTCAACAGGTAAACTAATAAAAGAGCAAAAAAGAGATGGCATTGCTTACACGTTTCATATAAGCAGTGCCATTCTTCTTGTATAAAAAAATAAAAAGGAGACAAATATTGGAGAATATAAAAGAAAATAAAATGGGGATACTGCCGGTCAACCGCTTAATCTTATCGATGTCGGTTCCGATGATGGTATCGATGCTGATTCAGTCGCTCTATAACATTGTTGACAGTATTTTTGTCGCGCAGATCAATGAAGAAGCTTTGACAGCTGTTTCATTAGCTTTTCCCGTTCAAAATCTGCTGATTGCAGTCCAAGTCGGTACAGGTGTAGGAATGAACGCATTGCTTTCTCGTCAATTGGGCGAAAAAAACAAAGCTGCAGCAGACCGTACAGCAGCTAACGGCGTTTTCTTAGCGTTAGCCCACTATGCGGTCTTCCTAGTATTAGGATTAACTGCAGTTACTTTATTCTTTCGAACACAAACGACAGATCCTGTTATTTTAAATTATGGAAAAACATATTTAATGATCGTGATGTGTTTTTCTATCGGTCAGTTTATTCAAGTGACATATGAACGTCTGCTGCAGTCAACAGGACAAACGATTTATACGATGTACACCCAAGGTTTAGGCGCTATTATCAATATTATTTTAGACCCGATCTTTATTTTTGGACTGTTAGGTTTCCCAAAAATGGGAATGGCGGGAGCAGCTTGGGCAACTGTCATTGGGCAAGTGATTGCGGCTTCTGCTGCGATTTACTTTCATCACCGGAAAAATACAGAATTATCAATCGACTACAAGTCCTTTAAACCGGACAAGAAAACGATCAAAGGTATCTACAACGTCGGGATCCCTTCGATGGTTATGGTGTCGATTACCTCGGTAACGACTTATTCCTTGAATGTGATTTTAATGACGTTCAGCTCTACCGCAACAGCTGTTTACGGAGTGTATTACAAACTTCAAAGCTTTGTTTTTATGCCGGTTTTCGGACTGAATAATGGCATGATCCCGATTCTGGCCTACAACTATGGCGCACGCAAAAAAGAACGAATGGTCAAAATCATTGCCTACTCTATTGCCTATGCAATGGGTATTATGCTGTTCGGCTTAGTGATCTTCCAAGTATTTCCAGAACAACTGCTGAACCTGTTCAATGCTTCTCCTGAAATGATGACAATCGGTATGCCGGCCTTACGAACGATCAGTTTAAGCTTTATTTTAGCTGGATTCAGTGTCATCTGCAGTACCGTTTACCAAGCATTCGGCCGTGGATTTTTAAGTTTAGCTATCTCTGTATGCCGTCAGCTGGTTGTTCTCGTTCCCGCTGCCTATTTATTCTCATTGAGCGGAAACATCAAATTAGTTTGGTGGTCTTATCCGATTGCAGAGCTCATATCAGCCGTTTTATGTGTGATCTTCTTACGGTATATTTATAAAAAATACATCAAAAATATCAATACGCAAAGCATTTTGCGTTAACGATTTATATAAAAACCTGCAGCAGCTATTCATGCTCTGCAGGTTTTTTGTAAAAAATTAAGGATATAGCGGATTTTCAATAAAGAATGACTGCTTTTACTAGCCTTGCAACAGCTGTTAATCTGTCGTGTGATATCCAATGAATCAGCAGTTGACTGCAGGTTTGCTTTTTATAAACTGTATTCAACTAAGTCGTTGAAACAGTCAGTTTTGACTGAAACTTAAACGATTTAGAAAGTAAAGAGGCGAACAGGAGAAAAAGGGGAAGTCAAGTTGCGTTATGTTTGCTGTATGCATGTCAGCTGATAAACAGGTTAAACAGGATCAGTATAATTGTAAAAACTGTATTTTTTCAAAAATGATCAAGAAATTGAAGAGATTTTTGATAAAAGATTTTCAAAGGGAGTAAGCAGAGTAAGAAAAATAACAGCTGGCAAGAGGTATTCTAACCTTTAAACACATGGTATACTACATCTAAGTAATTGAATTGTTTGGAAGTGAAAAACATGACAAAGAAATATGTAACAGTGTTAAATACACGTCCGTTTCTTTTTCGCGAAACAAAAATCATTGCTGATTTAATGGCTAAAGGGTTATCAAAAGAAGAAATAAAGAAAAAAGTGATAGAAGAAAATATTTTTCAGCTTTCGAATACCGACAGGGCACGCCGATTTTACAGTGAAATCAATAAACGTCTTACGCAACTAGATGATTTCTTGTTGGAAAAGCTGGTTTCGACTGATTCATCTACAGCAAAAGGGATTCTTTTATATGCTTTATTAAAAAGAGATCAGCTTTTTTATGAATGGATGAGAGAAGTTGTTTTTGACAAATATCTTATTTTAGCAGGAAAAGTTTTGAAGAAAGAAACGCTTTATTTTATTGAATCAAAAAGCGAGCAATCAGAAACGGTTAGAAACTGGCATCCTGAAACCAAAAAAAAGTTGATCAGTGCCTATCATCATGTTCTTTGTGAAGCAGGTATGGCAAGAGAAAACAAAGAAGAACTGATTCTTTATCGAATCCTACTAGACTCAAGTGTAAAAAACTACCTGATTGAGCAAAAGGAAAAAGCAATTGTTGAAGTATTGATAGGAGCATACGTATGAGAGAAGTAACAAAGAGAATAGATGAGTTAAAAGAAAAACTGGAAGATCCTAGATTGCTTGCGCAAAAAGGATTAGGGAATGAAATCGGTTTTTATATCTTTGACTACGACCCGACTGATGAATTGATCGTCCGCGAAGCTGTTCCTAAGTTAAAGAGGTACTTAGAAAAAAGAAACAGAACGATTCAATTATTTGATTTGTATGATATTATTTTAGCTTTTTTTGAACAACGCGGCTATATGGAAAAAAACTTTCAAATGGAAGCAAAAAAAGGCAGCATTGAATGGTATGACAAAATGAAAAAAGCTTTAAAAATTGCTACAGACAATGACTGGATCATTCAATATATCAATGAACATTTAGAAAAAGAAGCTATTATTTTTATTACAGGTGTCGGCAAAGCTTATCCAATCGTTCGTTCACATGTTGTGCTGAATAACCTGCAAACTGTTTTGGAAAACAACCCTTTAATTCTATTTTATCCAGGCACCTATGAAAATGGGACATTAAGTTTGTTTAATGAAATGACTGATGATCATTATTACAGAGCTTTTAAAATCGTAGAAGATTAAACTTGACAAGGAGGTAATGGTATGTTAGCACGCACGCACGCACGCACGCACGCACGCACGCACGCACGCACGCACGCACGCACTTTATTGTAGACTCTTATAGTGTTGTTGAACTCAAAAATTACTTTTGTTATTTAAATTTTGAACACTTAAATAGTAGTATAAAAAGAGGCATAGGTAGAACTTATGGCTCTATTTGCGTTACGTAATATCTCCTCCAATTTTCAAGAAAAAATAAAATAAGAGGAGATAAAAAAGATGAATATTGAGCAATTATTTAAAAAAGACATCAATCGTGAAATTCAGGGCGTAATTAAAATCGGCCAAAAAGAAGAAGAAATGATGCATACTGAGTTAGAAGAGTATGTTGTGACAGAAGAATTACAAAAACATTTTGAGACTTTTTTTAAAGCTTATGATCGTTCTTTGTCTCAAGAAACAGATAAAATAGGAACTTGGGTATCCGGTTTCTTTGGTTCAGGGAAGTCACATTTTCTAAAGATTCTTTCTTACTTGTTGAACCCTCATTTAGAAGTAAAAGGGAAAAAAGCAGTAAGTTACTTTGAAGATAAGATGAAAGATGAAAAATTGCTGCAAATGATGCAAAAAGCTTCAGCGATATCTGGTGATGTGATTCTTTTCAATATTGATTCTAAATCAGAAGCTGACAGCAAGCAGAATAAGCGGGCGATCGTAGAAGTCTTTAATAAAGTATTCAATGAGATGCGCGGTTATTCAGCAAGTATTCCATGGTTGGCTCAGCTAGAAGAAGTATTAGATAAGAATGGTCAGTATGAGGCATTCAAAAAAGCCTTTGAAGAGGAAACAGATTTAAGTTGGACTGAAGGACGCGACGAGATCTTTTTTAATATGGATGAAGCAGTGACCGCTTTAACTATAGCGACAGGCATGTCAGAAGCTAGTGCCCGAAGTTGGATTGAAAACGGCGAAAATAATTACAGTATTTCAGTAGATAGTTTTGCTCAACGACTAAAAGCATTTATTGATCAGCAGGAGGATAACTATCATCTCATCTTCGCCGTCGATGAAGTTGGTCAGTTTATTTCTGACAATACAGCTCTGATGCTCAACCTCCAAACCGTTGTGGAGGATCTAGGCAAACTGCTAAAAGGCAAAGTCTGGGTCATTGTTACTTCTCAACAAGACATCGATAGTTTAACAGAAAGTATGTCCGTCCGTGACTTTTCTAAAATCCAAGGACGTTTTAACACCCGCATCAGCTTAAGCAGTGCAAATGCAGATGAAGTCATCAAAATTCGTTTATTAGATAAAACGCCTGCTGCTCAAGATACCCTTGTTTTGACTTATGACGAGCAGGAAGCCGCTTTAAAAAATAAATTGGAATTTGAGCAATCTTCTACGATGCGTTTTTATAAAGATCGTGATGATTTTGCTGCTGTCTACCCATTTGTTCCCTATCAGTTTAATCTTTTGCAAAAAGTTTTTACGAGTATTCGTGAGCATGGCTCAGCTGGCAAGCATTTATCAGATGGAGAACGGAATTTGCTGGAATCGATCCAGCAAGCAACGATTGGTATAAAGGAAGCTAACATCGGTAAGTTGGTGCCTTTTCAAACTTTTTATAATAGTATCGATCAAGCCTTGGAACATTCTGTACGTTCAACAATCATTAAAGCTAATCAAAATGAAAAAATAAAAGACTTTGATGTAGAAGTATTGAAGTGTTTGTTTTTGATTCGTTATGTTGATGAAATGCCAGGAACGGTTAAAAACTTAACCACATTGATGCTGAGTGAAATTAATGAAGATATGATTGAGTTAGGTAAAAGTGTCAACGATTCGTTATTGCGATTGCAAAAAGAATTTTTAATTCAAAAAACGGGAGACAAATACTTATTCTTAACCAACGAAGAACAAGATGTTAACCGAGAAATCAGCCGTGTTCAAATTCCAACTTCACAATTAGTGCTAGAAGCAGGAAAGCTGCTTTTTGATGAAGTGATTCGTTTAAAGAGATATACCTATCAACCATTTGCTGATCGGAAAGCAGTTCAGTATTTATTTGACTTTTCTCAGTGGATAGATGAACGTGCTGTGCGGAATGGACATTTAGATTTTGGTGTTCGCTTGTTGTCTGTCTTTAGTGAATACACAGAAGAAACAGAAGTTATTGCCCTATCTCAAAGAGAACCAAAAGTCATTGTTCAGTTTCCGGAAGCAGCAGACTTTAGTGAATTGCGCTATTACCTAAAAATCAATGACTATTTAAGAGGCCAATCGGCAAAAACTAAAACGCCTATTGTTGAAGAAATTCACTTGCGCAAAGCAAATGAACGAGTTCAGTTGCAAAAAACGATTGACATTAAATTACAAAATGCCATTGAACAGGCGCGTATTTATGTAAACGGCTATTTAATTGAAACTGCAGGTTCTCCAGCAAAAAGAATAGAAGAAGGGCTACACTCACTGGTGGAATCTATTTATGCTAAGATTCGCTATGTGGCTGTTTCCTATACAAAAGATGATGTGGAAAAGTTGATTGCTGATAAAGAAATGCATTTGCTTGAAGGTAGATTCGATGATGAAAATCACTTGGCAACTGAAGAAATCTATCACTATTTAAACCAACAGTATGAGCGTCAACTGACGATCACATTACGAGAAGTGATGCAACGTTACGCCGCTGCTCCATACGGGTGGAATGACTTAGACATTTTGGGCAGTTTAATTCGTTTGTTGAAAGAAGAACGCATTCAGTTTACGTTAAACAGCCGTCGCTTAGCCACTATGGAAACTGATTTTCTAAAAATGGTTTTGAAGAAAGACAGCCAAGAAAAAATCGTACTGTCGATACGCGAAGTTCTCTCTTCAAAAATGATTCAAAGTGCAAAACGGATGATGAGCGAGATGTTTGGTATCAGTCATATTGGCGAAAGAGAAGAAGACATGTTCGGCTTTATTGCTGATCGCTTTAGTAAAGAGCAAAAACAATTGGATTTATTGTTAGCTGAATATCGTTATGCGCCATTTCCTGAAAAAGAAGTTGTAGAAGAGGCTGCCAAAATGATAGACAAACTGGTCTCAATTGATGATTCAAATACCTTCTTTAAAGAACTGACGAAAAACGAAGATCTATTGGTCGAATTGCATGAAGCATTACGCGATGTCCGTGAATTCTTCAAATCTAACCAAAAAGAGATCTATTTGAAAGCTAAAGAAAAATGGACATTATATGACCAAGATAAAAACTACTTAAACAATCCAGAAATCGATCATATTATGGCAAACGTTTCTGACATTTTAAAAATGTCGCGTCCCTATTCTAGAATCAAAGAACTGCCGGAGTTGATCGATCGCTTTAATAATGAGCTGATTCAACAGTTAGAAAGCACCTCTCAACCGATTCGAGACACGATTGAACAAGACCGCAAAGATATTGCACGAGAAATGGAAGAACTTAAAGGTTTTGCGAGCATCCAACGAATTGAATCAAATTTTTACTTTAAGATGAATGACTTAGAACAAAAGGTCAACCATGCGGATACAGTTGGGAAATTACAATCTTATAAAGGCGAAAGCGGCGAAATCAAAGTCGTTACCTTGAGAGCGATTGAAGAAGCTCGTCGTGCCATATACGAAGAACAAGAACGACAAAGAAAAGAACAAGAAAGAAAAGCAAATAAAGAAAAAGAGTCTGCTGATCATCTGGACGGATTCCATGTTGGCGAAGGAACAGATAGAGATGGGTCGATATCTTCAGTAACGAAGAAGATAGAACCAAAGCCTGTACCAGCAGTTAAATCGGAAAAAGCTTTGATTATGAAGCAAAACGAAATCTTGCCGCATCATTTGATCGAAATCCGCTCAGAAGATGACGTAGATCGCTACCTCGATATTTTAAAAGATAACTTAATGAGATCGTTGCAAAACGAAAATATTGATCTCATTAAGTTATCTTAAGGGGGGGGAATGACGTTGAATAAAACAGCTTTGCGTCAGTTCGCCTCCTTAGCGAGAGACAAAATAAAGAAGGGTGTTAAACAAAGAGCCTTTGATTTTGGTATTACAGAAAAAGGCATTAGCTCGATTGATGAGTTAAAAGACGGTTTAATCATCAACGGGAAAGTCTTTGGCCCAAAAGAATTAAAACAATACAATCATTTGAAAAATCGGCTGGCATACGACGGATATGAACAAGTGATGGATGAAGCAGCTTACACTTGGTTTAACCGCATCATTGCTTTACGCTTCATGGAAGTAAATAACTATCTGCCGATTCGGATGCGCATTTTATCTTCAGAAACTCCGGGCAAAACAGAACCGGATGCATTAACGCATATTCTTGAATTAACAGAGGAATTGGGACTAGATAGAGAACTGGTTTTCCAATTACAAGATGAAAATAAAAACGAAGAGTTGTATCAATATTTGCTCATAAAGCAATGCAATAAATTGGGTGAAATCATTCCCAATGTGTTTGAATATATATCCGATGATCTGGCATTACTCTTGCCTAAAAATCTGTTACAAGAAAATAGTATCATCAAAGATATCATCAAGTTAATCAATGAAGAAGACTGGAAAGACGTGGAAATCGTCGGTTGGCTGTATCAGTTTTATATTGCAGAGCGAAAAGATACAGTTTTTGCTAATCTAAAGAAAAATAAAAAAATCGGCAAGCAAGATATCCCAGCCGCAACTCAGCTCTTCACACCACGCTGGATCGTTGAATACATGGTCGATAACTCGCTTGGAAGGTTATGGTTAGAGTCGCATCCAAATCAAGACTTGCAAGAGAAGTTGAACTATTATTTGGCTGATGCTACGCAGACAGAAGAAGTTTTGCAACAACTGGAAGATATAAAAAATCCAACCTTAAATGTAGAAGAAATTCAGTTTTTAGATCCTTGCTGCGGATCAGGACATATTCTAGTCTATGCTTTTGAAGTTTTTTATCACATTTATCTTTCCAGAGGTTACGCTAAACGCGAGATTCCGCAATTGATTTTGGAAAAGAATCTATTTGGTTTGGATATCGACCGGCGTGCGGCGCAATTGGCAACCTTTGCGCTGATCATGAAAGCACGGTCTTATGACAGTCGTCTATTTAGCCGTAAGTATACAGTGCATGTTCATAGTATCGAAGAAAGCAACGAGCTCACAGAAGAAGATCTTTATTTATTTGCTAAAGAAGATGAATCTCTACTGAATGAAGTAGAAAAACTGACTGAAACGTTCAAAGACGCCAAATTATATGGATCAATCATTCAAGTTCCAGAAATTGATACACAGCGGATCAAGGAGCAGATGAACTACTTTAAACATGACAGCGAATTGGATATTTTTACCAGCAGTTTAGTCGAATATGCTTTTCCTATCTTAGAAGACTTGCTGCAGCAATACCAGCTGCTTAGCCGGCAGTATGAGATTGTAGTGACAAACCCACCCTATATGGGAGCAAAAGGAATGGATCCCAAACTGTCTAAGTATGTAAAGAAGAATTATCCAGATGAAAAAAGTGATTTGTTTGCTGTATTTATGAAAGTAACCAAAAAATTTACAAAAGAAAACTTCTATACAGCTACTATTAATCAACATTCTTGGATGTTTTTATCTTCTTATGAAAAATTACGCCAGAAACTTGTAAATACCGAAACCATTATCAATATGATCCATTTAGGAACGAGAGCATTTGAAGATATCGGCGGTGAGGTCGTTCAAAACACTA
Source organism: Pisciglobus halotolerans (assembly GCF_900113675.1). GTDB lineage: Bacteria > Bacillota > Bacilli > Lactobacillales > Carnobacteriaceae > Pisciglobus > Pisciglobus halotolerans. Next base: position 175,260 of record NZ_FOQE01000001.1, on the reverse strand, counting down.
CTTTTATAGTAAAAAAGAGTGCTATTCCGAATTATCAAGCTATTTATATTCGAATGGTAGATATTCTAAACGCTATAAAAAAACAAGAAGCATTTGAAGATAAGACCTTATACTTTAAAGCCAAACAAACAAGTTTCAAAAGCATTCCTGGAAGTCCGATTGCATATTGGGCAACACAAAAAAGCTTTGATATTTTTAATTATGAAAAAAGTTTTGGTGATCTCTTAACAACTAGAGCTGGGATGATTACAGGGAATAATGAAATATTTATAAGACTTTGGCATGAAATATCTGCTAATAAATTTGGTGCTGAAATTTCAGATAGGGAAGCAGCTGTAAAAGGGCATAAAAAATGGTTTCCTTACAGTAAGGGTGGTAATTATAGAAAATGGTATGGAAACAATGAATATGTAGTTAATTGGGAAAACGACGGTATATATATGAGAAATTATCAAGATGAAACAGGCAAGATACCTGCTCATGCTTTTAATTTGGATTATATTTTTAAAGAAAATCTTACGTGGAATTCATTATCTTCATATAAGTTTTCTGCAAGATATATTGAAAAAGGCTTTTTATTTGATGCTAGTGGTTCATTTGCAAATACAAGGGAGGAAGACCCATATTATTTTCTTGCATTATTATGCTCGGAAGTAGTCTTTTACTTTTTAAGTGTCATGAATCCTACTTTAAATTTTCAAAAAGGTAATATATCTAATTTGCCAGTTATAATTAATTATAGTTTTTCTGAGAAAATAAACGATATCGTAAAAGCGAATATTAACATTTCCAAAAAAGATTGGGATTCTTTTGAAACGTCTTGGGATTTTAAACAGCATCCATTTTTAACGTATCCGAGTAATTTGATAGAGGAATCTTTTGCTTCTTGGGCATCTTTTGCCGAGAAACAATTTTATCAGCTGAAGGCTAATGAAGAAGAATTGAACAGGATTTTTATTGATATTTATGGCTTGCAAGATGAATTGACGCCTGAGGTTGAAGAAAAAGATGTCACGGTGCGTAAAGCAGATCAGGTGAGAGATGTAAAAAGTTTTCTTTCTTATTTAGTTGGTCTTGCTTTTGGACGGTATTCTTTGGACGAAGAAGGCTTAGCTTATGCGGGTGGAGATTGGCGTCCAGAGCAGTACAAGCAGTATCAGCCGGATCAGGACAATGTGATTCCTGTAACGCAGGAAGCTTTTTTTGAGGATGATATTGTCAAAAAAGTTGAAGAATTGATCGGTTTGATTTACGGGGAAGAAACAGTGGAAGAAAATTTATCGTTTATTGCGGAAACGCTTGGGAAAAAGAATAATGAAAGTTCTCGTTATTGTATTCGTCGGTATTTCGCCAAAGACTTTTATAAAGACCACTGGAAAATTTATCAAAAAAGACCGATCTACTGGATGTTCAGCAGCGGGAAACGCGGGGCTTTTAAATGCTTGATGTATTTGCATCGTTACGATAAAGATACAGTTGCCCGTATTCGGACAGATTACGTGCTGCAGCAAAGCAAAACATTAGATAACTTGATTGCATTAGAACAACATGTGATTGATGATGCCGATGCCTCTCGCCAAGCAAAAGCAGCTGCCCAAAAGACGATTGAAAACTATTTGAAAGACAAAGAAGAAATCGTGCAATATGCAGAAGTGTTGGACCATATTGCCCAGCAACAGATTGAATTGGACTTAGATGACGGTGTCAAAGTTAATTATGAAAAATTCCAGCAGATTGAAGTGATCAAAGACCAAGCAGGAAAGCTGACGAAACAAAATTTGCTTGAAAAAATTTAACAAACAGGAAGAGGGACAGCAGTGGCAAGCGAATTGGAAAATAACATTCAGCGTTTCTTCCGCTCACCTCTTCAAAGGGGCGAGCAAAGAAAAATCCTTTATCTTTATGATAAAGACCAGTACTATCTAGAACGTTTAACAGATTTGAGCGAAAAGAGTTCTCTATTCAATTTATTGATCATAGATGATCATCATTATATTTATATGAATTATCAAATTGAAAAAGAGCGTGTGGATGAGAATTTACTGCTGTATTTGGTAATGGATCGGCCTCCTGATCGAGAGAACCCTTTGTTAGATGTCCTGCTTTATAGTAAAGAGTTAAAAATAGATAAAGAAAGTTTGCTTTATACAGCTATAGGGATTGATTCAGCTAACGCTGCATTAACTCAGTTAGCAAGTAAATATCAGAACTTTTTTAATGCGAAAGAACGGACATCAAAGTTTAAGCGACTTTACCAGCAGTCGATCACCCAAGATGAAGATACGATGGAGCTGTGTATTTTAGCCGTTTTAACGAAAGCCGATCAACCACATTGGATATCCATTTTGATTGAAATCTTTCATGAATGGGTGAAGGGACAAAGCAAGCGTTGGGAATCCATTCAAAAATTCGGCAATATCAAAAGATTTTGGCGATTAGTAGACCGCTTGTTTGGCTTTAATGCTGAAACAAGTATCAGTGGGATATTATCGATAGACTCTCTGGTTAAGCAGTTATTTGCTACCCACTTAGCTAGTGAATGGCAAGAAGAATTGCCTAGCTTATTAAAGAGGTATCAGTTGCCAAAAAGGAATCAAGTCATTATTTTTATCAATCAATGGATGAATTTAAAAAATCAGCAGGAAAGCTATATCGAAGTAGCTGATTGTATGGAACAAGACTTAGGTATTTCTGCTTTACTCAAAGATTTACCTTTAGCTTCTGCAGCTCAAATGGAGACATTTAAAGCATTTGATGTTTATTTGATTGAGCAGTTAGCGGATCAGATACAAAAAGGAAATGCTGATTATCAAACGAGTGAACAGCTCATTACCAATAGGAGAGGAACATTTTGGTATAAACATTATCGTTTGCCTTACCATACGTTACGTTGGAGCACCAAGTTTTACCATTCACTGGACGAGATAAGGACTGCATTGGAAGAAGTAGCGACAGCAGAGGGTTTATGGAAACAATATGAAGAAAAATTTTATGCTGTCGATCAAGCTTATCGAAAATGGTACAGCTGCTTTGATCAATTAGAAGCTTTTAACGACGCATTCGAACCGTTAAAAGAACAGATCGAAAGACAGTATCATTGGTTTTTCTTAAATCAGTTTACAGAAAAGTGGGATCATTTATTATTAAAAGCTTCCAGCCTAAATATTGGTCCAAAACAGCAGGATTTTTACCTTAAAGAAATTCAACCATTGCTAGAGCAAGATAGAAAAACTTTCGTCATCATATCTGATGCTTTACGGTATGAAGCAGGACAAGAACTATTTCAAAGATTGGTAGAGGAGAAACGGTTCAGGGGAACAATCACTAGTATGCAGACAGCGATACCTTCTTATACAGCACTTGGTATGGCAGCGTTACTGCCGTATCAGCAACTTGCTGTTGAAGCGAATGGTGAAGTAACTGTTGATGGATTGGCAACGAACAGTGTTGAAAAACGAAACAGTATTCTTCAACAAACCAATGCTGAAAAAGCTATGGCGATTCGATATGGTGAAATCACTCAAATGAATAGAGATGAATTGAGAAAAGCCTTTAGCGGTAAGAAACTCGTTTATATTTATCATAACCATATCGATGCCATCGGTGATCAACGAACAACTGAAAATGAGGTGTTTTCAGCAGTTGGAGAAACTCTGTACCAGCTGAAACGCTTATTGACACGTTTAGCAACAGAAGTCAGTGCGAAACAATTATTTGTTACCGCAGACCATGGCTTTTTATACAGTAGAAGCCCGATACAACCTGCAGAAAAAATCACATTGGAACAAGGGATAGAAGAAGCAGTCTACAATAAACGCTTTATTTTAACTAATCAAGAAACGCATATACCGAGTACGTTAAGCTTTTCATTGGCAGAACAAATTAATTCTTCTGGTTATGTGACCGTGCCAAGAAGCACCAATCGTTTTGCATTAGCTGGCGGCGGTTATCAATACGTACATGGCGGGCACTTGCCCCAGGAAACAATGGTGCCGCTTTTGGCTATTCAAACGCAACGTGGACGCAATGAACTGCCGCAAGTCTCCGTTAGTTTGCTGACACAGACAAGAACACTTACCAATAGTATTATTTGGCTTGAGTTCTTGCAGCTGAACCCTGTTTCAGAAAGTCTAAAAGAGAAACGTTTGAGTATTTATTTCGAAGATGATCAAGGAAATAAAATCTCAAATGAAGTATTGTTGATTGCTGATAATGAGAATTCCTCTAGTCAAGAGAGAATCATACGAGAAAAATTTGTCTTGTTAAATCAAAACTATGCACCATTTGCTGAATGCCATCTTGTAATGGAGAACATAAAAGAAGAAAACGACAAACAAAAAGAAACGTTTAAAATCGATATTGCGAATCATTTAAACTAACGAAAAAGCTCCCGCTTCTATCTTGAAGCGAGAGCTTTTTTAAAAGCAAAAGATTGTTTTCCAGTTGTCAGCATGATATAATCTTAACGTAAAGAGGGAGCCTTGCGCTAACAAAGCTTCCCTTGTAGAAACCGTTAAAGACGGCAGCAGTTAAATAAGTTATAAAAAATAACCGTAACTGGCTAAAGTTAGACGGTTATTTTTTATTGTCATCATTCAGCTTGATCAGTACAACCACAAGACCGATTAAAGAAATCACAAGACTTCCAAAATCAATCATGAGCTGCATTGCTTCAGCAACAGACAAAGGGCTTCTCTTTTCATAGATTTTGGCACCTACATACATAAGCACTACCACCTTTCAAAAAGATAGCCACCGCCATAAACTTTTCTACTTGTTGATTATAGCATTTTTACAAAGTCAGTTGATGAAAATGTAGAAAGAAATCTGCCTTTTTTATTTTCTAAAAAATGCGAGAGTACCAAAATCCCTTAGCGAGAAAGAAAGGTGTAATAAAAGTTTCCTTATACCAAAAGATGCGAGGGTACCAAAATT